>DASRCN010000096.1:0-18574 GCA_035653075.1 Chthonomonadaceae bacterium
ATCAGGTCTTCGTTTTGACTCCCCGAGGCGACGTGATCGATCTGCCGGCGGGCAGCACCCCGGTCGATTTTGCGTACCGGGTCCATAGCGACGTGGGCCAGCACTGCGTGGGCGCGCGGGTCAATACGCGCCTGGTGCCGCTCTCCCATCAGCTCAAGAACGGCGACGTGGTCGATATTATCACGCGCCCGAGCGCCAATCCCAGCCGGGACTGGCTGGCCTTCGTCAAGACCTCGCACGCCAAAAGCCGCATCCGCAGCTACTTCAAGCGCCTGCACTACGCCGAGAACGTGGAGACGGGACGGAACCTGCTGGAGAAGGAATTGGCGCATCAGTTGGAGCGCGACGCCAAAGCCTGGGGCGAAGACCCGCGCTCGCTGGTCAAAGACGAATCCCTGCGGCTGGTGGCGCCCCTGTTCAACATGCGCACCGAGACCGAGCTGCTGGCCGCCATCGGCTACGGCACCGTCGCGCCGTTGACCGTGCTCAACAAGCTCAAGCCCAATGCGCCCCCGCCGGAGCCGGGCATCCAGGTCGGCGGCAAGCGCGCCGACGACCGCAAGCTGCAGGTGATCGCCGGCGGGCTGGACGCCGAGAACGTGCTGTTCCGCCGCTCGCGCTGCTGCCTGCCCATCCCCGGCGACGATGTCATCGGCTACGTCACCCGCGGGCGCGGCATGGCCCTGCACCGGCGCGAGTGCCCCAATGCCCAGCACTATCTCGAAGTCGAGTCGGACCGCTGCACCTCGGTCGAATATGTCGGCAGCGACGGCCAGGTCTACCAGGTGTTTTTGAGTATCGAGTGCCTGGATCGGACCGGCTTGCTGGCGGACGTGGGCAACGTCTTTGCGGAGAACAAGACCAATATCACCGCCGTCAAGACCCAGTCCCATCGGGACAAGACGGCCACGCTGGAGCTGGCCGTGGAGGTGCGCAATACGGAGCACCTGGCGCAGATCATGCAGAAGGTGCGGGGGCTGGGAGACATCCTCTCCATCCACCGGGCGACCGGCACCCGCGAAACTTGAGATTGTTGGGAAAAGCGAGTTGGCGATGGAATAAATTCCTTCGCTGTGAGGCGCGACACGAGCGAGGCAGGCGCAAGCGCCGCTCGCTCGTGTCGCGCCGGGTGTCCTTCGGACACTACGCGCTGACTGTGCCTCTTTGCTGACATAGACAAAGCGACCGGACGGGGGTATACTCGATATTGAGTTATCGTCAATTAAGCCCTGTTGCCAGGAGCCGAGGATGCGGCGCAACAAGCTGCTTGTGTTAGTGCATTTTGTCTGGGCTACCCAGGACCGCATACCCCTTATTACACCTAATATTGAGCGGCGGCTGTACCGCTACATCACCTCTGTCTGCCAACAGCACGGTTGTCCAGCTATTGCTGTGGGCGGAATGCCCGATCATATCCATCTGCTGGTGTCCCTATCGAACACAATTTCGCTTAGCGAGTTGATGAAAGAGATCAAAGGCAGTTCCAGCCGCTTCGTCAGCGAGCAACTGCATCCGGAGGGCTGGTTTGCCTGGCAGCCTAACTATGGCGCCTTTAGCGTTTCGCCTGCGGACAAAGAGAAGGTCATCGGCTATATTCTCAATCAGAAGCAGCATCATGCCCACGGGTCCATCTGGAAGAATGCCGAGGAGGACTGCGAACACTTCGAGGACGGAAACACCTGGCAGTAAACCATGTCCGAAGGACACCCGGCGCGAAGCGCCTCACAGCGAAGGACTTTAGTCCGTCGTGCAGGCATTCCATCGGCCCGGCGCGACACGAGCGAGCGGCGCTTGCGCCTGCCTCGCTTTAATCCATCGCCAACGCGAACGGAATAAATTCCATCGGCCCGGCGCGAACGGAATAAATTCCATCGCAAACTATTCCATCACGTCATTTCCTCGCGACAAAATCCTGTATCTTTGGGCCGATAAACATTCCATCGCGCCTCCTATCGCCTCAACGAAAATCATCGAGGACAAATGTGGCTTGACGCCTGCACGGAGGAGGCTGTATAATCGGACGTGCAACAGGCGCAAATGAGGAGTACAAATGCCCCGCCAAACGCCGGCCCGTGCCCCCGAAGTCTCCGCCGATCCGGAGTTCGTGCGTCTTCAGAGCGAACGGCTGCTCGCCCAGATCCAGAAAGTCATCGTCGGACAGGACGCCATCGTCCAGGGCCTGCTTACCGCCCTGTTCGCCCGCGGCCACTGCCTGCTCATCGGCGTGCCGGGCCTCGCCAAGACCCTGCTCGTCCGCACCCTGGCGCAGGCGCTCTCCTGGGAGTTCCGCCGCATTCAGTTCACCCCCGACCTCATGCCCGGCGACATCCTCGGCACCGAGATCCTGGAGACCGATCCCGCCACCGGCGCCCGCAAGATGCGCTTCGTGCCCGGCCCCATCTTCGCCAACGTCGTCCTCGCCGACGAGATCAACCGCACCCCGCCCAAGACCCAGGCCGCCCTCCTGGAAGCCATGCAGGAGACCAGCGTCACGGTCGCCGGGCGCACCCTGCCGCTGGAGCGGCCCTTCTTCGTGGTCGCCACCCAGAACCCCATCGAGCAGGAAGGCACCTATCCGCTGCCGGAAGCCCAGCTCGACCGCTTTATGTTCAGCCTGAACCTGGGCTATCCCAACCGCGAGCAGGAGGAGCGTATCGCCTACGCGACCACGCGCGACGAAGAGCCGCAGATCGAGCCGGTCTTTACGAAAGAGGAGTTGATCGCCCTGCAGCACTTCGTCCGGCAGGTGCCCGCCTCGCCGCACGTCATCGCCTACGCCGTCTCCCTCGCCCGCGCCACCCGCCCGCTGGAGCAGGAAGCGCCCCTTACGCTCCGCAAATACGTGGAATGGGGCGCCGGGCCGCGCGCTTCCCAATACCTGATCCTGGGCGCCAAAGCCCGCGCCCTCCTCACCGGCAAGCCCACCCCCACCGCCAACGACGTGCGCGCCGTCGCGCCGGCGGTCCTCGGCCACCGCATCATCCGCAACTACGCCGCCGTCGCCGATGGCGTCTCCTCCGAGCGGCTGGTGCAGGAGTTGCTGCAGCACGTCCGCGAGCCGGACTACGCCTCCGAAGAGCGCCCGCGATGACCCACCCGACCGCCGAGCCGCCTCTGCCGCCTCCGCTGCCCCTCTCAGCCGCCCGCTACCTGCGCCCCCAGGATCTGCGCCGCCTGCAGAACTTTCAGTTGGCCGCCAGGCTCGTGGTCGAGGGATTCTTTTCGGGCCGCCACCGCTCCCCCTACTACGACGCCTCCGCCGAGTTCGCCGACTACCGCCCCTACGTCCCCGGCGACGAGATCCGCGCCCTCGACTGGCGCGCCTATGCCCGCACCGACCGCGACTACATCAAGCTGTTCCGCAAAGAGACGGATATGCGCTGCCATATCCTCCTCGATACCAGCCGCTCCATGGCCTTTCGCGGCGGGCCGGACTATCTGGTGAGCCGGGGAATACGGCCCGTAAAGCGGTCGGAAAACGGGATAACCCGCCTGCTCCATCGCCTCTTTCCGAATCCCGACCCGGAGCGAAGGCCGGAGGCGGACCTGCTCTCCAAGTTCGAGTACGGCGCGTACCTGGCGGCAGCGCTCTGCTATCTCATCATCCACCAGGGCGACAAGGCCGGCCTGGCGCTTGGCGGGGCGGATTTGCAGACGTTCCTGCCGCCCGGCGGCACCATCACGCACCTCTACGGCCTGCTGCAGATGCTGGAGCGCACGCAGCCCGACGGCCCCACTCATCTCGACAGCGCCCTGCGCACGCTCTTTGTCGCGGCGCAGCGGCGCGGTCTGCTCATCGTCATCTCCGACCTGCTGGAGGATCCGGAGACGCTGTTCAGTGTGCTCTCCATGTATACCCACCGGGGCTGGCAGGTCCTCTTGTTGCACGTGCTGACGGATGCCGAGATGGAGCTGCCGGGAACGGGCGTCACCCTGCGCTATCGGGACACCGAGGGTCCCGGCATGGCCGATGCCGATCCGGACGCTCTGCGCCCGGCCTATCAGGCGGAGATTCAAGCCTGGCTCGACACGCTCCAGACCGAAGCCCGCGCCCGCCGCATCCAATATGCGCGCATGACGACCACGATGCCCTACGACCGCGCCCTGGAGCGCTATCTCACCACCCGCATGCAGTGAGCCACGAACGGCCTCCGATCGTCTTCCTGCAGGAGCTAGACAGTAGACAGCACGCATGGCAGACCGCGTCCTCTATCTCATCCGGCATGGCCGGTACGACACGGCCTATGCAGAGGATGAGCTAGGGGGCAGCCTGACCGGCATTGGCCGGACGCAGGCGCTCTTGACCGCCCGGCGGTTGTCCGCGCTTCCCATCCAGGCCATCCACTACAGCACCTTGCGCCGCGCCGCAGAAACAGCCGACATCCTGGCCGCCCGCTTTCCCGGCGTCGAGAAGCATCCTTCCCCGCTCCTCTGGGAATGCGTCCCCTGCCTGCCCTCTCTCTTACCCGAGATCTTCTCCCACATCTCCAAAGACGTGCTTCGCCAGCATGAGCGGCAGGCCCGCCAGGCCTTTAAAACCTTCTTTCAGCCCGTCCGCGACGCAGACCGGCACGAGATCATCGTCTCCCACGGCAACCTCCTGCGCTATTTTATCTGCCGCGCCAAAGGCCTGCCGCCCCCATCCTGGAATAGAACCGACATCCATGAATGCAGCATCAGCCAGGTCATCATCTCCCCCAAAGGCCGGATGACATTGGTTTCCTACGATGAGATAAACCACCTTCCCGCTCACTTGCGCTCCTATCTCTGACCAGTTGCCGGTATTCGCGCCAACGAAGAGAAAAACATTCCAGCGAAAGACTGGCAGGAAGATTCTCCTCGAAAGCGAATTATGGAAAATATCCGCTCGCCTTACGGGAATTCGGCAGGGCAATGTCTCTGCTGTACACAGCCGCCTATACGGATCGTCTTTCCGAACGAGAACAGGAGATAGAGATGAAACTCCAAAAGAAGCCTTGCATCGCCGGAACGCTCACGCCCCTATTCTTTATTCTTGCCTGTCTTAGCCTTCCTGCGCCCGCGCTGTACGGTCAATCTTCAACGCCCGGGCAGACGGCGGCCCCATCGGATTCGGGCGATCGGAAGCCGCTCGATGCCCAGCAAGTCTTCGAGAAGTGGAAGTCGTCCGTCTTCACTATCAAGACCGATTCAGGCCAGGGGACCGGCTTCCAAACCGAGCAGGGCATTCTGACCTGTTACCATGTCATCGCCGGCGCCAAAACGATCACGGCCAATCTGCCGGGTAAGCCACCTGTCCCCCTGACGAACGTGATCGCGCTGGATAAAGACCTCGATTTCGCGCTGCTAGCGGCGTCAAAAGAGGCTGCGGAGCCGACCCATTTCGACCCGAGCGAGATCAAGGTGGGTGATCCCCTCTATGTGATCGGCAGCCCGGAAGGGCTGGACCAAACGCTCACGGAAGGCATTCTCTCCGGACGGCGTACCGAAGGCGGCATCGAATACCTGCAGATGTCGGCTGCCGTCTCGCATGGCAGCAGCGGCAGTCCTGTGTTCAATCAATATGGGGATGTGATCGGCATGGTCGCTTTGTCGCTTGAAGAGGGCCAGCAGTTGAATTTCGCGGTGAGTATGCATGCCATTCAAGGCCGGCTGAAAGGTGGAATACCGATTACGATGCTCGCTCGCTCCGATAAAGATGTCGCGCTCAGCCCGGACCTACAAGCCATGCTCTCTCGAACGGACAAACTGCGCGCCGATGTGGACAGCAATATTCCGTTCCAGTTGCGCGATGTGCCCGAGCTTGAGTTGGACGTCGTCGATCTACCCAAGGACCTCTCCGGGCGAGTCAGCAAGTCGGACATCCTTCAATGGGCGACCACGGAAATGGCCGCGGCAGCGCCTCATCTGCATCTGATCACGGATGACGCGCTGGAAACGAAGATCGCCAGTGCGCCCGATCCGACCGATATTTTCGAGTGGCTGCATAAATACGACCGCCCGATCTTATTTATCATCGTCAGCACGATTTATGATACCGATGCGAAAACGCACGTCTACGATGTAGACCTGCACTTCAACAGGGATGCGATCACGGTCATCGGAGATTGTGTCACCGCTACGTTCTGGCATACCGGCGTTTTGGGGGCCGAAAACGATCCCGGCCAATTGAAAGCGGACATCCAGGGGTCCATCGCGGTCACTATCAAAGAGTTTGCGGAAAAGTGGGTAAAAGCAAACAAATAAGCGGAAGCCCCCAGGAGGAAGGGCTTTTCACTATCTGCGGCCCAGGCGTGCGGAAGCGATAAGCGCCTGCTCGTATTCGCGTACGAGGCGCTCGACGAGGGCGGCAGCCGGGGGAACGTCGGTGATGACGCCGCAGCCCGTCCCGGCGTAGAGGGCCATATCCAGGACCTGCCCGGTCATGCCGGCGCGGGGCGCGGTGTCTTCATAACGCAGGATCGGCTCGCCCGAAGCAGCGGTGGCGACGGTCTCGCCCTCGCCGGGGCGCTGGCCCGGCGGCGGGCAGCCCAGCGCCTCCCATCGCTCCAGCGTATTGTTGCGCAGCACGCGGTGGGCCGCATAAGGCCAGCCGCCGTCGAAGCAGACCGTCAGGGCCGTGTCGCTGCCGGCCGCCTCCATCAGGCGGCGCTTGTACTCCGGGTGGGCGCGGCTCTCCTGCGTGGCCACGAAGCGCGTGCCGAGCATGGCCGCAGCCGCCCCCAGGGAAAGCGCCCGCGCGATCCCGGCCCCGTCCGCGATGCCGCCCGCCGCGAAGACAGGCCTTCCTTCCGCCGCCGCGACCACGCGCGGCAGCAGCTCCTCTAAGGGTGTAGTGGACTGGACGTGCCCGCCCGCCTCGATCCCCTGGCAGACCAGAAAATCCACCCCAAGCGTCACGGCATGGCGTGCCCCGGCCACACTCGCCACCTGCATCCCGATCGCGGCCCCCGCCGCGCGCACCGGGGAGAGATAAGGCGCCGGGTCGCCCCAGGAGAAGGAGACGATGGGCGCGCCCGCTTCCAGCACGGCGGTCAGCGACGTGGGAGGAAAGGCCAGCGCGAAGTTGACGAGGAAAGGATGATCGGTCGCGGCGCGGACCTGGCGCACATATTCGGCGGCCGTCTCTGGCGGGGTCCAGGTGAGCGCCATAGCGCCCAGCGCCCCGGCTGCAGAGACCGCCGCTGCCAATTCCGGCCCGGCGACGCTGCCGGTCGGCGCCTGCGCGATGGGATAGCGAAGTCCAAAGGGCAGTGCAGGCATGGGAAACCTCAGTCACGCTGCTTGCGCAGGTAGGCGGCATAGGCCAGCGACCGGACCCCCGCGCGCTCTTTCGGCTCCTCCGGCAGCGCAACCTCCGGCTGATGCTCCAGCGGCGGAAACTCGGCGTCGAAGGCCGCCATCTCCTCGGCCATCTTATAGGGAATAAACGGGGTGGCGCTCGTCGGCACCATCATGGTGAACTTCAAGATCATGGTGTTCACCTCTTTCAGCCGGCGATGATAGGCGGCGCGCGACTTGACATGCCACTCGGCGAACTGGCGCACGGCGACATGGTCGGAGGGCAGAGCGGCCACGCGATTTTTGCGGACCGGGTACTCGCGGGCCAGACGGCCGCGCTGCGCCGTCACTGCCTTGCGCTCCTCCTCGATCTCTTTCTGCAATTGCATCCATTCCGGAAGCACGCCCGCGTTTTTGAGGATCCGGTTCGCCAGACGCAAGTGAGGGGGCGTCATCGGATCGTCCGTAAAGACGATCGGCTGGCCCTTGCCCGGCAGGTTATCGAACTGGCCCTCCTCGATCGCCTCCTGAATCTTCCGCTCTGCGACCTGTCCCATAATATCGAGATCCATATCGCCCTCCCTCTTCCCATCAGCCAGAAACCCCTCGAAGGCTGCATGGGCAACACCTCTATAGAGATTCTATCAGATTTGACCACCCTTGAGAAGGGAATTTCATCACACAAACTTTGTGAATTATATCACAAAGCCCTCGCGGAAGCATTTAGTCTTCTCTTGCGTTCCCCTCCCTGTGAACGTGAACCAGAGAGGGAGTGGAGAGGTTTTTCCGTCCGCAGGACGGTTGTCCGAAGGCCCCACAGACGGGTATTTCAATGCCCGGCTGAGGCGGCCGGGTCGTTTATCGGCCCGGCGGAGAGGACAGAGCCTCGCGAACCCAGCCATTAGCGGCTTCAAGGCGGCGCGACGCCTCGGCAGCCGGAACGCCAAGACGCAGCATGACGATAGCGGTCTTGGCGTGCCCATCCGCCTCGCGGAGAGCCTCTTCAGCAGCCGCCCGATCCACGTCCGCGGCGGCCATGACGATACGCGCCGCCCGATCGCGCAGCTTCGAGTTCGTCGCGCGCAGATCGACCATCAGGTTCTGATAGACCTTGCCCAGCCGCACCATCGTCGCCGTGGTCAGCAGGTTGAGGATCAGCTTTTGCGCCGTGCCCGCCTTCATCCGCGTCGATCCGGTCAGCGGCTCCGGCCCCGTAATCGCAGCCAGCGTGATGTCCGCATGAGGTGAAAGCGCCGCGCCCGTCACATTGACGACGGCCACCGTCACCGCGCCGGCGCGCCGCGCCGCCTCCAGGGCGCCTACCACGTAGGGCGTGCGGCCGCTGGACGCGATCCCGACGATCACGTCGTTCTCACTCACGCCGCGCGCCAGAAGGTCGCGCGCTCCAATAGCCGGATCGTCTTCCGCGCCCTCCACGGAGGTCGTCAGCGCGACCGGCCCTCCCGCGATGATCCCCTGCACCAGATCCGGTTCGACTCCGAACGTCGGCGGGCATTCGCTGGCATCCAGCACGCCAAATCGCCCGCTCGTGCCGGCGCCTACATAGAACAGATGGCCGCCCCGGCCCAGCCGGTCCGCCAGCAGATCGACCACCTGCGCCACCTGCGGCAGCGCCGCCTCGACGGCCGCCAGGACCGCCGCATTCTCCGCGTGCAGCGCCCGCACCAGCTCCCCGGTCGGAAGCCGGTCCAGCTCCATCGTGCGCGGATTGCGCCCTTCCGTCTCCAGCCGCGCCAGATCCTCGCCAGCCATGTAGCATTCCCTTCTACATAAGACCGCCCGTCCGCTCCAAAAAGGGGACTATCCAAAACGAGGTGTATCAAAAAGCACCATTTTGAGATCGAAGACAACGTCCCCTAACGTTCCGCCATCAGACGCTCTATGTACTTGCCTAGCAGATCGCACTCCAGATTGACCGGGTCGCCGGCCTGCCGCCGGCCCAGCGTGGTGACCTCCCGCGTGTGCGGTATCAACCAGACCGTGAACGCATCCGGGCGCGCTTCCGCCACCGTCAGACTCACCCCATCCACAGCAATGGACCCTTTGGGCACGATGTAGCGGCTCAACTCCGGCGGCACCCCGATCTCCATGATGACCGCGTTCTCCTGCGGCGTGAGCGCCAGGACCGTCCCGATCCCGTCGATATGACCCTGAACGAAGTGGCCGCCCAACCGTGCCCCCACCGCCAGCGGACGCTCCAGGTTTACGGCATCCCCCGGCTTAAGCCGGCCCAGGTTCGTGCGTGCCAGCGTCTCCCGAACGACGTCGAAGCTTAAGCGGTCGCCCTCTCGCGCCACTACCGTCAGGCAGCATCCGTTGATGGCGATGCTGTCGCCAATCTGTATATCTGCGGAAGTCGTGGGGGCGCTCACAGCCAGCCGCCCCGCCCGCTCACCGGGAATACTCTCCAGGACCTTCCCACTCTCTTCGACGATGCCGGTAAACATTCGCCTTGTATTCTTCCTTTGAAGGGGATGTCCGTTTATATCCCCTCGGCTATGATTCGACTGAAGGACGAAGGCAAAAGCCTGCAGGAGTAGTCCCCGGAGGGGACTTTGTGCCTTTGTTGCCGCAGTTTTAACTGCCCGACTTAAAGCCGGCAGCCTGGCTGGAAGACTCGGTCAGGCGCACATATCCTTCCACCGCCAAATCCGCTCCGAAGCGGCGCACACGCAGCCTATCGAGCGGGAGGGCCTGAGAGATCGCGGCGCAGCCGTCGCCCTCGACCGGCGTCGGCGCTTCCCGTCCGCCTACGAGCTTGGGCGCGATGAAAAAGAGGACCTTTTGCGCCAGATTCGCCGCCAGCAGCGCCGCGTGAAGCTCGCCACCGCCCTCCACCAGCACGCTCTGAATCTGCTGCCGGGCCAGAAGGGCGCACAGCGCCGCCAGATCGACCCGCCCGTCCGCCGTGGCGGGCAAGCGCGCGATCTCCACGCCCGCGCGCTCCAGCGCCCTGGCACGCTCCGCCGGAGCCTCCTCGGTGGCTGCAATGAGCAGCGGCGCCTCGGTGGGAGCTTCGGCGGCCAGGCGAACGGCCTGGGCCTCCGGCGGCGTGCGCAGCTGGCTATCGACCACGATCCTTAGCGGCTGGCGCGCCGGTTTTCGACCGGGCAAGCGCGCCGTCAACTGCGGGTCATCGGCCAGAAGCGTTCCGATTCCTACCAGCACGGCCCCGCTTTGTGCCCGCAGGCGATGGACGTAGCGGCGGGCGGCTTCGCCGGTGATCCACCGGGAATCGCCGGTGCGTGTGGCGATCTTACCGTCCAGCGTCATGGCGGCTTTGAGCGTGACAAACGGCGTCCCGGTCGTATGGAAATGGAAGAACGCCTCGTTAAGCTGCCGCGCCGGTCCCTCTTCAAGCCCGATGGAAGTCTCGATGCCCGCCGCGCGCAGGGCGGCCAGTCCCCGTCCCTGCACCCGCGGATCGGGATCGGAGGTGGCCGCGACCACGCGGCCCACTCCCGCGTGTATCAGAGCGTCCGTGCAGGGCGGTGTGCGTCCCCAATGGCAGCAAGGCTCCAGCGTCACATAGGCCGTTGCGCCGCGCGCCCGTTCTCCCGCCTGCTCCAGCGCAAAGACCTCGGCGTGAGGCTGGCCCGCCGCCGGATGATACCCCTCCCCCACGACCGCGCCTTCCCGGACGATCACGCAGCCGACCATCGGGTTGGGATGGGTCAATCCCCTGGCCGCCAATCGCAACGCCCGGCGCATCCAGCGGGCATCTTCCTTCACTCTTCCGAGTCACGATCCTGGAGACGCCCAGCCGTCTCCATCCAGACCGACCGCCGCTGGTTGATGTAGTTGCGCGTCACCTCGCGCAGATCGAGCCAGGCCACGAACAGCAGAGCGATGATCAGCAGCCCGCACGTGCCCCAATAGAGGTAGGCGATCGTGATCTGAAGCAGCATGATCTTTTTGGCCCGGCTGCCCTGCCGCGAGGCTTGCGGGCTTTCCGTCCGCGATGGCTGCGTGGATACGGTCTGCTGATGATACGCTACCGCCTGGCGGCGTATGGCCGGCATCAGGGAAGAGAATCCGTAGAGGCTCATCCCGATGATGGCGACCAGCAAAAGCAGGCCGATCGTGCGCAGCCGCCGGGAGCGCGGAGAGACCATGCTTTGATAGGCCGGCGGTCCCATCCTTACGCCGCCTTTCTCGCCGCCGCGCGCAGGGCGCGCACCCCGGCGGCAACACCTTCCGGATCGTGGTAGATGGCGGTTCCGGCCACCAGCACGTTCGCGCCCGCGGCGGTAACGGCCGGCGTGGTCTCCGGGCTGATGCCTCCATCCACCTCCAGGTGAATCGGATGGGGAGCAGAAGCGATCATCTCGCGCACCCGGGCGATCTTAGGAATCACGGCAGGAAGAAACTTCTGACCCCCAAAGCCGGGATTGACGGTCATCACGAGGATCAGGTCGAGGTCGCCCAGCACATACTCTAAAACATCGGGCGGCGTAGCCGGGTTCAGGGCGACTCCGGCCTTCGCCCCCGCCTCGCGGATCATGGCGAGCGTGCGCTGCAGGTGGATGCAGGCCTCCACCTGTACCGTCAGGCCATCGGCCCCGGCGCGCACGAAGTCCTCGAGGTAACGCTCCGGCTGCACGATCATCAGGTGGATGTCGAAAAAGGCGCGGGAGACAGGACGCAGGGCCTTCACGGCCGCCGGCCCCATCGTAATGTTGGGCACGAACTGGCCGTCCATGACGTCGAAATGAAGGAATTCCGCACCCGCCTGCTCGGCCTGCCGGGCAGCCTCCGCCAACCGGCCGAAGTCTGAGGCCAGCAGCGATGGGGCGATCCGTAACGCGTCAACGCAGCTCACTGGATTCTCTGATGCCTGGTAGCCTGTGGGTCGAAGGTGCGATGCCAGACGAGCTGATTATCGTAATAGATACTCAGCGAGATCTTTTTGCCGTAGTAGAGGAACGAGACGGGGATCTTATCGCCCGCGTCATGGTCCTCGTCGATCGCCAGGATCGGCGACGGACTCTTGGCATCGGTATACTCGATACGGACTCGCCGTATGCCTCTGCCGTCGTTGGGAATACTGATGGTGCGGTTGAATTCGTGTTCCGGCTGATCGTCGGCGTTGGTGTTATCCGTGTTCTGACCCGGATTGGTCGTGGCGTTGGCCGTGTTGTTATCCCCGTTGCCGGTATCGTTGCCGATCGTGGGGTTGCCGGCGCCATTATCCTGTCCGGTGTTATTGGTCTGGTCGGGCGAATTGGGATTACTCGTATCGCCGTTGGTATCGGCATAGTCTGGTTTGGGCCCCAGGCTGGTTACCAGATCGACCGGCGTGTCGTGAAACACGCGCTTCTTATGCGAGATGCTCTGGCTGATGACCGCGTCTTCCGGCACTTTTGAGTCGTAGCGGGTATCGACCCTGCCCACGATCAAACCGGCTTCTTTGAGCTTCTGCTCCGCCGCGTCTTGCGAGAGACGGGTGACATCAGGAACGGAGACGTACTCCGGCCCTTTGCTATACCAGATGTTGACATAGTGGTTGGGATGGATGGGCGTTCCCGGATCCAGATCCGTCTTGTAGACGAGGCCGCGCGGCTTGTCGGTATAGGTCGGATGCGGGATGATGCGCAGCTTCATGCTGGCGGCGATCTGCTGCACCTGATCGTATGTCTTGCCGACGAGCTGCGGCACGGCCTGCGGAGAAGGCACGACCCAGTTGGAGCTCCAGATTCCGGCCAGGGCGATCAGGCAGACGATAATGACAAAGGTGACGGCGCCCATGGCGATCTTGATAAAGATGGAAACCCCCTCGTTACGGGGGCGACTACGCGTTTGGGTAGGCATGGCGATAGACTGTCTGGCGGCCGGCGCCTCTGCCACCGGCTCCGGCACGCGGGGGCGGGGAGCCGGGGATTCGGCAGCGGGCCGGGCGACCGGAGCGGTTGCGGCAGCCACCGCAGGCGCGGGGCTGGCAACGGTCGCCTTATCGAGATCGATAGGCGACCAGGAGAGCGATTTGCCGAAACGCAGCGCGTCTCGGACGGCCTTGAGGTCGTTGAGCAGCTCGGCGGCGGACGGATAGCGCACGCCGGGCTGCTTCTGCAGGCACTTGAGGATGATCCCTTCGACCGAGCGCGGCACGCCGGGGTTCGCCACCTGCGGGGAAGGGATGTCGGCGAAGGCATGCTGGTCGGCCACGGCCTCCGGGGTATCGCCGGCATACGGCGGCGCGCCGGTCAGCATCTCATAAAGGATCGCTCCCAGCGCGTAGATGTCGCCCACGGCGGTGCCGGATTGGGTCGTGGAGAGCTCGGGAGCGTGATAGGGAGCCGAGCGGCGCAGCGTTTCGTGCTGGGCCTGTACCGAGCGCGCCACGGCCGGCTGCACCCCGAAGTTGATGACTTTGACCGCGCCTTCCGGACTGATGATGACGTTGTGAGGACGCAGGTCGCCATGCGCCTGCCCGATGCCATGGGCGTATCGAAGCGCTTCGGCGATGGCGCAGGCGAAGTCGATGGCAATGGAAAGCGCGAACGGGGCGACGCGGCGGATGCGCTCCTTCAGGTTGATGCCGCGCACAAATTCCGTAACGGCATAGGGGACGCCGTTCTCTTCGCCCAGCTCGTAGAAGGTGGCGATGTTGGGATGGTTGAGCGCCGCCGAGGCCGTCAGCCCCGCCCGCAGAGCCTCGACAAAGACGGGATCGCCATCATAAGGCGGCTGAAGCATCTTGATGGCGACGACGCGACTGGTGTTCTTATCGCGCGCCTTATACACGGTAAAGAGGGCGCTTTCTCCGACCCTCTCCAGCGTTTCGTACCGTGGATTGACCAGAGGATTAATCACGGCCTTGGACTCTCCGCCGGCCCGCGCCGGACTTGGCGGAGCGCCGGGAATCCGCATTCCCGACCGCCGTCGCGCCGACCTGGGAGGCGGGCTCCGATAGCCCGGCCTGCGAAGAGGGCGACCCCGGCTGTGCGGCCGGAACGGCGGGACGGGTTGCGCGTACGGCCCGCAGGGCCGCGACGACCAGCGTTATCACCAGCAGAATCAGATAGCATCGCAATAGAATGCCGTCGTCCCAGGCGGCGACCTGTTCCCGCTTCAGCACACCCGCCGCCAGCAGCCAGGTGACGATGATCCAGCGCCCTCCGAACAGCAGGATCCACAGTAAAGCCAGGATCCGGTTGACTGGCGGCGGCAGGACATCCGAGTCAGTGTTGGCGGGCTGTTGCATATCGGTTTAAGCGGCCTTCTGGCGGGCGAGCGCGGCACAGACGGCCTGGGACGGAACGTCCCCGGTCACCACGACCTCGCCGACCCGCCGTGCCAGGACAAAACGCAGCCGGCCGGCCAGGACTTTCTTGTCGCGCTGCGCGGCCTCCAGGATCGCCTCCTGGGATACGTCCGCCGGGAAGGCGACCGGAAGCTTCGCTGCGCGCAGCGCCGTCGCGATCGCTTCCGTCACCGAGGGCGGCGTGAGACCGATCTCCTCCCCGATCAGGGCGGCCGAGACCATGCCGATCGCGACCGCCTCCCCATGCTTGTAACGCCGATAGGCGGTCACGGCCTCTAGCGCGTGACCGATGGTATGGCCGAAATTCAGAATAGCGCGCAGCCCTTGCTCCGTCTCATCCTGTGCGACGATTTCCGCTTTGATCTGGCAGGAGCGGGCGATGATCCGCGTCAGGGCGGCCTCCTGGCGGCCTCTCAAGGCGGGTAAATCCGACACGATTTCGTCGAAAAAGACCCTATCGTAAATTATACCATACTTGATCACCTCGGCCAGGCCGGCCCGCATCTCCCGCGCGGGCAGGCTCCGCAGCGTATACGGATCTATGAGCACCGCTGCCGGCTGATGAAAAGCGCCCACCAGGTTCTTTCCCTCCGGCAGGTCCACGCCGGTCTTGCCGCCGATGCTGGCATCCACCTGCGCCAGCAGGGTCGTGGGGACCTGAACGAAGCGCACGCCGCGCAGGTAGGTGGCGGCGGCGAAGCCGGCCAGATCGCCCAGCACGCCCCCGCCGACCGCTACGACCAATCCCCTCCGATCCAGGCCGGCCGCGAGAAAGCGCGCATAGAGCCGGGCGACCGCGCGCAGGTTCTTCGTGCGCTCGCCCGGCGGAACGGTCACCACGGTCGCCGTGATACCACGCGCCCGCAAGCCTCCCTCAAGCGGCTGCGCATAAGCCGCGCGCAGCCCAGGATGCGTGACCACGCAGGCGCGCGAGTCTGGCGCGAGGGCGGCGATGAGATCGGCGGCCTGGCCGGAGGCGATCATGCCGGAGGCGATAGAGATAGAATAGCTCCGGTCGCCGAGCGCGACCGGCACCGATAAAAGCGTCAAAGACTTCCTCTACTCTGTTCCCCCTCTCCTTCTCAAAGAGAGGGGTGCCGAACCGTTCCGAAGGTTCAAGCACCGATGGCGATTGAGGGGGTGAGGTCTATTTACCCTTCCGATACCATTCCAGAACGTCCTGTGCCACGGCCTCCGGCGTCCGGCACGAAGTATCGATATAGTGGTGGGCGGCCTGCCGATAGGCGGCTTCGCGCTCGGCCAGCAGCGCCTCGATTCGGGACCTGGGATCCGGAGCGTTCGCCAGCAGAGGGCGCGTGGAGGCATCGCATACGCGGGACAGGATACACTCCGGCGTCGCCGTGAGCAAGACGATCCGGCCGTTGGCGCGCAGAACGGCCACGTTCTCGGCATTCAGGACGGCTCCGCCGCCCGTTGCGATCACCACGTCGGGCCGTCCCGATAGCTCCGCCAAGACCTGCCGCTCCAGGGAGCGAAAGGCCGCTTCTCCCTGGCTGGCGAACAACTGCGCTACCGAGCAGCCGGCGCGCGCCTCGACGACGGCGTCGCTGTCGACATAATCATAACCCAGGCGGTCCGCGCATATCTTTCCTACGGTGGACTTGCCTGTGCCCATAAAACCGATGAGAACAAGATTTCTCATAAGCAAGTAAGGCTGAAAGCAAAGCGTTCAGCTTCCCATAGCCTGCCTTCTCGCCAGCAACGGCGTGAAAGGGAAAGCTATAGGCGGCTGAACGCCCGCATGTTCTTGCCTGACAAAAGACGCTGCCCTGTGCCGGAAGCGTCCGGGGACGATTAGGGAATAACCCCGCCGCCAGTCTCACCGGGTCCGGCGCCGCCGGGCGCCAGTCCGCCAGGGCCGACACCGCCGGAGGGCGCCGCCAGAGACGGACGCTCCGGAATGATGGTCGGCGTCACAAAGACCAGCAGCTCGGAGTCGTTCGTGCTGATATTGTGGGAGCGGAAGAACTGACCGATCAGCGGCAGATCGCCCAGCAGCGGCACTTTGGCCGTGGAGACCACGTCGTTCTTACGGACCGACCCGGCGATGACGATGGTATCGCCATTGCGGATGATTCTCTGGATCGGAGCCGTCTGCACGATCGTGATCGGGAAGCTGGCGCCGTTGGGGCCGGTTATCGTCCCGCCAAGATCGGAGTTCAACGCCACACCGAACACGGTGATCGAATCATCGCCGTTGATCCGCGGCAGGATGGCGATACCCGTCGTTACCGGGATCGGGAAGATCTGAGATGCCAGGATCACGGTACCCGTTCCGGCCACGACAGGTGTAGAGACGAACGCCGCCTCGTTGATGGTGGTGTTAAAGGTCACCGGCACGTTGTTGAGGGTCGTCGCCATCGCCGAGTCGACCAGTTTGCCGTGGCCGGTCGTGAGAACCCAGGACAACTGCGTCTGCAGGTTGCCGGCTGCATACTGAATGAAGGCTGTCGCCGTTGTGGGGGTCAGGCCACCCAGACTGGTCCCACCGACCAGATTGACTTTCTGGAACGACCAGTTGATGCCGATCGCGTTGACATCGTTTTGCGAGACGGCGACGAATTCGGCCCGGACCATGATCTGTCGGGGCTTAACGTCGAAGAGCCGGATCAGGGCGCGCAGTTGCTGGAGCACTGCCGGATCGGTATAGCGGATGATGATGGAGTTATCGGCATCGTAGGCGAAGATATCCTGCGTGGTCATTCCCGGAGGAAGCAGGCCAGAAGCCGAACCCTGGCCGCCACCCTGGCCGCCCAAACCACCACCACCCTGGCCGCCGAAACCGCCCTGACCGCCGCCGAAGCCACCCTGGCCGCCACCGAAGCCGCCTCTGCCGCCAATGCCCATGCCCTGGCCGCCGCGACCGAATTCCTGATCGTCGCCGCCACCCCGGTTGGCGCCCTGGTCAGGGCTGTTGCTCGGGGTGATCTGCAGGGGAGCGCTCCCATTCGTGTTTGTACCGCTCTGGCTGCCTCCCACAGACGGCACGGACGTACCGTTCGGCACCGGTTCCGTAGGCACCGAGGGCGCCGCTACCGGGCCGCCTCCGGTCCAGGGCGCGATCTGGTAGTTCGACTGTATCGGCTGTTGCAATCTACCCGAGCTATTGAGCAGCGTGTTCATCGCCCGGACCGTCATCTGGTCTTCCAGATCGGCAATCGGACCGCCATCGAGGCCCAAGTAACGCAGCATGGTGTGGGGCGCTACGTACATGAGCTTGATCTTTTCCCAGCGCACCGGCGCTGAGGGCAGATCGGCCCCGCGAGAGGTCACCGGCACTGGGGCAGGCTGAGGCTTGGGCGCGCTGCCTTTCGGCCCAATATAGTAGATCCCATCCTCTTCCCAAAGGTCGGCGCCTGCAGATTGCGCGATCAGGTGCAACACCTCACTGACCGGTTTGTCCTTGACCGAGAGGGTGACAGTGCCATAGGGAGAGTCCGGATGGAGAAAGACGATATTGATGCCGCTGTGCTGCTCGATCAGCTTGATCGCGATCGGGAGCGGCGTGTCGGCCATCTCCATGTCCACCCGTGAGTTCAGGTGCGCGTGTGATTCCTGGCCTGTCTGCCCGCCCACGGCGCGCGCAAGCGGCGCGCCGCCGGCCAGCAGCGTTGCGCCCAGCGCCGAAGCGGCAAAAATGGCCGGGACGCGTCTGATCTTGCGTTGCAAGCCCATACCCTTATGTCCCCCCTAGTGCGCAGCGCGCTCAGGCGCAACCGCACGGATGCTTCTAAAGCTGTGGTTTGTACTGCCTGAAGAGGATACACGCCTGCCCTTCAGAGATCGCCTGGTAAAGTCGAGGAGGCTAGCAAAGAGAAGGAAAGCGTGTCCACGGGAAACGCTGGAAGGTCGAACAAGATATTGCAAACGTCGGGCGTGAGGTGGGCGCAGAGAAGCGCCCACCCGGCCATTCACTGGGGTGTGGAGCGGAGTCTAGCGCATGCCGCCCATGCCGCCGCCGCCCATACCACCACCACCGCCGCCGAAGCCGCCCATGCCGCCGCCTCC
>DASRCN010000097.1:0-18592 GCA_035653075.1 Chthonomonadaceae bacterium
GCTGCAGCAGGCGCTGAAAGCGCTGCCTGCCGACTACCGGACCGCTATCCTGCTATGCGATCTGGAGCAGCGCTCCTACCAGGAGATCGCCGAGGCCATGCATTGCGCCATCGGTACGGTGCGCTCCCGAATCCATCGCGCCCGGGTCATGCTGCGTAAGCGCCTGGAAGTGGAAAATCCTTCCTCGCATTCGCGCCGGCATACTGCTTATCGTCGAGAGCCCGCTTCCGCCCCGGACACCGGCGTCGCGCCACCGGCGCCAGTCCTGGCGGCCGCGTAAAACCTCACCCCCTTAATCCCCCTCTCCTACAGAAGGAGAGGGGGAATTTGGTTTTTCAGAGCAGGATGGTTTGGCCGTCGTAGGCGAGCTCGACGTTGGCGGGAATCTGGGCGTTGACGGTATCGTGGTCGAGGCGATGGGAAAGGTGGGTCAGCAGCGCGCAACGCGGCTGAAGCTCGGCGATGACGTCGAGCGCCTGGTAGAGACCAAAATGGGTGGGGTGAGGATCGTACCGCACGGCGTCGAGCAGAAGTAGATCTAAGCCGTGCAGGCGCTCCATCGCTTCCGGGGGGATGGAGCTGACGTCGGTGACGTAGGCGGCGCTGCGGGCCGGGCCGGCCGCCGTGGCGGGCTGGTCGAAGCGATAGGCCAACACCGGCAGCCGGCCGTGCAGGACATAGAAGGAACGGATTCGAAGCCCATACAACTCGAAGTCAGGAGGGATCAAATGTAATGTCAGGCGGGGCTTGCCCCCGCCTGCTTGCGTTTCGGTGAAGATATAAGGATAGATGCGGCGGATGTCCGCGAGGATGCCTTCGTCACCGTAGACGGGGATCTCAGCGCCGGAAAGATCGTTGTAGCGGCGCAGGTCGTCCAGGCCGAAGATATGGTCGGCGTGCGTGTGCGTGAACAGCACGGCGTCCACGCGGCGGACGTCGTTAGCCAGCGCCTGCAGGCGCAGCTCCGGGGTGGTGTCTACGAGGATCGCCCCCTCTGCGGTCCGTACGAGAATGGATGGGCGAAAGCGCTTATTTTTGGGGTTGTCGGAGCAGCACACCGCGCAGTCGCAGCCGATCATCGGCACGCCATGCGAAGTGCCACTCCCCAATACCAGTATCTCCACGCCGCTATGATACCTGTTTCATCTCTAACCGGCTTCCTTCCGAGGCGACGATGGCTGCGTTCCCGGCGCTCGGTTCCGGGATAGATACCGTACGTCCGGTCGTGGCCGATTCGTAGGCGGCCTCGACGACCTCCACCACGTGCGAGCCGTGTTCGCCGGGCGAAGCAAGCTCCGCCTGTCCTTGAATGGCCTCCGCGAAGTTGGCGATAGGGGAGGCGACGGGCGCCAGGTCGCTCTCTCGAAACTTCTGTGTCTCCTGGCCGTGCAGGTTGATGGAGGTCTCGAACTCGAACCCTATCACGATCACGGTGCCGTGCTCAGCGCCGAACACATGGCGGACGCGCCGGACGGGCAACTGGCTGTCTCCGATCGTGGTGAGAGACGCGACCGCGCCATTGGACAACTCGATGCTGAGGCTGGCGCGCATATCCGTCGGGATAGCATCCAGCAAGGCGGTGACCCGCCGGGCGCGCAGGCCGGTGACCCACAACAGCTCCGAGATCAAGTGAGAGCCGCCGTCGATCAGGTAGCCGCCGCCGTTCTGCGCGGGATCGGCGCGAAACGGGGTGGGGGGCACAAGGCCGGGCAACGCCTCCGGAGGAGCGGCTCGGCCAAACAGGTACGCCGCCGAGCCGGTCCAGTACATCGACGCGCTCTCCAGGCCGCCCATCGCAACGCTGCCGAGCGCCCGGCGGATGCGATGGCAGTGCGCCCAGAACGGCGGATTGAGCGCCACGGCCAGCCGGCGGTTCCGCGCTTGCGCCAGGGCGACCAGGGCGCGCGCATCGGCGCTGCGGATGGTCATGGGCTTCTCGATCAGAACGTGCAGGCCGCGCTCCAGAGCTTCCCGCGCCGGCTCGAAATGCAGGTAGTTGGGGGTAGTGATGAGGACGGCGTCGAGGGCGACCGTATCGAGCATCTGCCGCCAGTCGCCGAAGGTGTTTTCCGGGGCCACGCCGAAGTGATCGGCCAGCCTGGCGCGGGCATCCGGGTCACGACGGCAGAGCGCCGTCAGAACGATCTGCGGGTGCGCGACCGCGTCCGGCAAATGGCGGCGAGACGCAAACCACCCGGCGCCGATCACACCCAGGCGGATCGCGTTGTCCGCCCGATTCTCCTCCGCTCCGTCAGCCATCCTATACCTCCTGTCCGGCCAACTACGGCCCTGGCTCTCTCAAAAAGAGCCAGGGGTTAACGATTGGGGACAGGTCAGCTCCCACCCCAATCCCTGCTGTTCCGATTATACGCCTCCTGTCAACGGAAGTCAACATGCGTCGGGAAGGCTTGCAGCAGGGAGAGAGCGAGCAGCGATCAGGAGGTTCTCTTCGTGGGCGAGGTCTTGCGACTGCGGGTTAGAGGTCTATGACGGCGGCTTGCGGGATTTGCGCTGCTTTCGGCAGCCGCTTTCTTCGCCAGAGCGGGCAGGTCCTTTTGCACGGCTTGCGGCGCCGGCAGGGCCTTGCCATCCGGTTCGGTGATGAAGGCCTGAGAGTAGCTGCGCTCAATCTCCGCCATGGCCTTGCGGGCAGACACCAGAGAGTTGAGATGCGCATCCGCCTTCGCCAGGTCGAGCTGGCTTTCGGCGATGTCGTTGAGCGCCTCATTTTGCGGGCCGGGTTGAGGGGAGGGCATGGCGGCTATTGCCTGCTGCTCCTGCCGGGCTTTTTGGAACCAGTCTGGATGATCGTCGGCGTTGACGGTACTCATGAGCGCCTGAACCTGCGTCCACTGGGTCTTCGCCAGCGCCTTATGTCCCGTCTTTTCGCTGCTCTGTGCCTTTTGGACCATATTGCGTGTATCCTGGACGAGAGAGCTGAGGCCGGGAAAGTCTATCTTCGCAGCGGCAGGCGGGTTCTCGGCGGCGGGAGGAAGCAGGTGGTTGAGCAGGTAGACGCCGAAGCTCGGCAGCAACGCGCTGCACAGCGCCACCGGAACCCCCAGTTTTTGGAGCGGCGACATCGGCCTGCGCTCGCGAGCAGGTCGTGGCGCCGCCTGGGAAGCCTTTGTGGCGCCTTGCGGGACGGGCAGCGCCGGTGCTGCAGGCGCAAGGGAGGGGATCGGCGTGGTGACCGGGGACCAGCTCTCGACCGTACTGACCGGCTCGAAGGTCGCCTGCGGCACCGGCTCCTGCGTCAGGGCGCTCAGGGGCCGCTCCTGCGCCATATCGTCCAGGCCGATCTGCAGCAGGGCGGAGTAGTGCTTCGTCCACGCCACAAATCGGGCGCCACCCTGATAGATAGACAGGGCTTGCGGAGTCTTTTTGAGAGTCAGAGCCGACGACTTTCCGGCCTCCTCCGGACGCAGATCCCACAGCTTGCCCTCCTTTCCGGCGGACGCGAGAAGCGGTCCCTGGAAGGCGAGGGCTTGCACGCCGGGATGCGACAGGTCGAGAATATCCTCTGTAGAAGCCGGCCCCATCAGGCGGATCGTGCTTTGCCAGGCAGCGGCGAGAATGCCGTCTTCATTGAATGCCAGCGCGGTTACCGGCGCTGAGGGCCGCCAGAGCATCTGGCCGGTGACGTTCGTTTCGGACTGGCCAGCGTTTTTGGAGTGGCTCCATGCATCGGGGCTGCGCCAGAGCGTAACGCCTTCCGCACTGGCGGATACCAGGAGGGCGGGGTCTTTGGGAGAAAATGCTAACGCAGTGATCTCTTGATCGTGCCACAAACGCACGTACTCCGCGCTCGTATCCCCTCTCTGGCTCTCCAGGTTATAAACGGAGATCGTGCCTTCGATCGTCCCTATCGCCAGCGTGCGGCCATCCGGACTAAAGGCAAGCGACGTGGGCTGTTTATCGACTGCGATCGCGCGATAGTGCGGCTGCTGGCCCTTGCGCAGCTTGAGCAGCTCCGCGAGGCTGTAAAGCCGGACATTGCTTTCCCCATAGGCGATGGTAACCCCCAGGTATCTTCCGTTCCGGCTCGTGGCCAGCATGTTGTTCCCCAGGCCGGGGACCGGAAACTCGACCAGCAACTGCCGGGTATCGCATCGGAAGAGGCGGATATAACCCTTTTTGTCCTCGCCTCCATGCTTGGCACAGACGATCAGCAGGTCCACCGGCCGGTCTTCGAGCCTCACCCCGGTCAGAGCAAAGGCAGACGGCAGTTGTCCTACCGGCCAGGGTTTGCCGGCAGGCGGGGGACGCCGGTCGAGATAGGGGATAAGAACCCAGTTCCAAGCCGAATAGATGACGGCCACACAGACCACGTAGGCGAGGAGGAAGTGTGCCATGACCGCACCTCCAGAGTTTGGGGTGACCCGATTATAACATGCCTGTTAGCCGATGGCAAGTGTAATTTGTAACAGTGTGATTGTGAAATTTCTAACATCCGTGGGAGATGCAGAGTGAAGAGATCGAGAATCAGGGGCGCTCGGAGGGAGGCGTGGAGAGGGAAGCGGCTTCCTGAAGGATGGCAAGGCCGGCGCTGGTTCCGAGGCGAGTAGCGCCCGCGTCGAGCATCGCCAGAGCGGTCTTCAGGTCGCGGATGCCGCCGGCGGCTTTCACGCCGCAGCGCCCATGGGCGACCTCGCGGAGCAGACGCACGTCGTCAACGGTGGCGCCACCGGGGCCGAAGCCGGTGGACGTCTTGACGAAAGCGGCTCCGGAGCCGGCGACGATCTCCGCCGCGTGCCGTTTTTCGGCCTCCGTCAGGTAGGCGCATTCAAGGATTGCCTTGACCTCCGCGCCGCCCGCCTCCGCTATGGCCACGACCGCGGCGATATCCGCTTCCACCGCCTGCCAGGCCGCCGATTTGACGGCGGAGATATTGAGGACCATGTCCAGCTCGTCCGCCCCATCTCGCATGGCCTCCTCGGCCTCGAAGCCTTTGACGGCTGTGGCATTGGCGCCCAGCGGAAAGCCGACGACGGTCCCGACGCGCACGCCACTGTCTTCCAGCTCCGCCTGGGCCACGGAGACCCAGCAGGGCAGGATGCACACGGAGATAAAGCCGTGCGTCCGTGCCTCCCCGCAGAGCTGCCGGACCGCCGCCTCCGGCGCGTCCGGCTTGAGGAGGGTGTGGTCGATTCGCTGCGCGAGCTCGCGAGGAGAATAGAGCATGGAATGCTTCCTCCCCCTCCTTGAGAAGGAGCGGGGTCGGGGTGAGGTCAGATTTCCGGGAGGGTGGCTTGCTTGAGAGCGGCTGTAAAGTCGCGCACCCGATCGAGCAGGCCGGGATCCTCGCGATGCTCGTGGATGAGGTCCACCAGCTTGCTGCCCACGACGGCGCCGTCCGCGAAGGCGCAGATGCGGCGCACATGCGCCGGCTCCGAGATGCCGAAGCCGACGCAGACCGGCTCGGAGGTATGCGCCTTGATCCGCGCGACGACTTCTGTCAGCTCCGCCGGCACGTCCTGGCGCGCGCCCGTGACGCCGGTGCGCGAGACACAGTAGATGAACCCGGTGGAAAGACGGGCGACGATCTCGATACGCGACTCGGTGCTGGTAGGCGCCAGCAGGAAGATGGTATCCAGCCCATTGGCCATGGAGAGGCGCTTCCACTCTCCCGCCTCCTCCGGGGTCAGGTCCGTAACGATATGGGCGTCCACGCCGGCCGCGCGGGCGTCTCTGGCATAGCGTTCCAGCCCATAGCGGCGGATCGGGTTATAGTAGGTCATCACGATGAGGGGCAGCTCCGGGGCGCGCTGCCGCGCCGCCTGAAGGACGGAGAGCGCCTGGACCGTGGTCATGCCGCCGTCCAGCGCGCGCTGCGAGGAGGCCTGGATGCTGGGGCCGTCGGCCAACGGATCGCTGAAGGGAAGGCCGATCTCCACGGCATCCGCGCCCGCTTCCGCAAGCGCGGCCACGATCTCGACCGTACGCTCGGCAGAGGGATCGCCCGCCGTCACAAAGCCGATCAGCGCTTTCTCTCCTCGCGCGCGCAGCGCCGCAAATGTTTCCGTTAGCCGTGTCAATACCTGCCTGCTCCCCAGCGAATCAGCGCCCTTGCGGGCCGCTGTTAGTAGGCAGAGAATACCTTAAAAGGGACCCCGGCAGCAACCGGGCGGGTAGATACCAGGCATTCCCGGCTCGAGCGAGGAGAGGGAGAGAAAAAAGCCCCCGATCCGTACGGATCGGGGGCGGAAGCCTAGCCTGATTGGGTTGGATGTTACGGACCGACCGTGATCGGCTTGGGACTGTAGCCCGTGCCATGCGGGGTGACCACCACGACGGTCTGGCTGCCGGTGGGCGTGCCCGCCGTCAGCGTGAACTTGATCTGAGTGGCCGAGCTGCTCAGCACGGTCTGGGAGACGCCGCCGACGTAGACAGCGGCAAAGGCCAGGTTGGTGCCCTTGATGCTCTCCGTGGTGCCGGCCGAGACGCTGCCGGAAGTGGGGCTGACGCTCTTGATGAGCGGCAGTTGGGTGGGCAGCATATAGGCCGTGCCTGCGGAGAACGTGCCGCCGGCATCCGTCACGCCGTACATGTTGCCATCCGGTCCTTCCGTCACGCCCGCAAACGGCGTGGAGCCGTCCGAGCTGGAAGCGCCGAAGCTGTAGAGGCTGTTGAAGACGCTGCCATCGGGGCTGAGCTGGAAGGCCGTGCCGTTGCCGTTGGCGCCGCCGGAGTAGGTGGTGCCGTAGAGCATGTTATCCGAGCCCCACAGGAACTCGCCGACCGCGCCGGAGCCGTCCGAGTAGTCGAAGGTGTGCAGGACGTTGAAGACGCTGCCGTCCCGGCTCACCTGGTAGGCCGTGCCAACGCCATTCGCGCCGCCCAGGTAGGTACCGGCGTAGAGCATGCCGTCCTTGCCTTCGATGACGCCGGAGTTGGGATAGGCCCCTTCCGTGCTGCCATCCAGCGAATGCAGCGTGGTGACCACGCCCTTGGTCGTGGCCTTGAAGATCGTGCCATAACCGTAGGCGCCGCCGCCGTTGCAGCAGGCGTAGAGGGCCTTATCCGATCCCAGGATCAACTGACCGAAGGGGAAAGCGCCATCGGAGTAGTTGAAGGAGTGGAGGATCGTGAGTGTCGTCAACGTACCCAGAGTCATCTCGAAGAGGGCGCCATAGTCGTGGCTGCCGCCGTAGACCGCGGTCCCAAACAGCTTGGTACCGCTGACGACCACGTTGCTGGTCAAGAAGAAGCCCGCCGCTCCACCGAGGTCGAAGAGATCGGTAACGGTATTGGTAGTGGGCGAATACTTCCAGACGTTGCCGCTGCCGTAGATACCGCCATAGCTGGTGGTGCCGTAGATGTTGCCGCTCTTATCGAAGGTGATCGCGTTGTAGGGACCGGCGCCATCATAGAAGTTGAAGGCCACCAGAACGGTCACATTTCCGCTCGGGGTCATCTTGAAGAGCGTTCCGTAGCCACCGGCGCCGCCGGAGTAGGTGGTGCCGTAGTAGTTGCCGTCCTTGCCGAGCACCAGGCTGCCAAAGGCAGGATTGGAGCCGTCGTGGAAGCCGTTGGCGAGGTCGAAGACGCTGTTGTAGTTGCCGGAGGTATCCACGGTGAAGAGAATGCCGGCAAAGGGATTGTTGGGGTTGGTGTAGGAGCTATAGTAGCTGGCTCCATGCAGCAGTCCATCGCTGCCCATCAAAACGGCGGCGAGAGGATAGGCCCCATCCGGGTTGCCGGCAAAGCTATGCAGGCTATTGAAGATGGTCCCATCCGTGCTGAGCTGGAAGACGGTGCCGTAGCCGACCGAGCCTCCGTAGAGGGTCGTGCCGTAGAGCTTGCCGTCGCTACCCAGGTTCACGTTCGCGTTGGGGTAGCCGCCGTCGCTGTAGCTGAAATCGTGAATGTCGGCGAAGACGCTTCCGTCCGTGCTGATCTTGTAGACGTTGCCGTAGCCGTTGGCGCCGCCCGTATAGGTGGTGCCGTAGAGGTTGTTGTCGCTGCCGGCGCCCTGAACGACGCCGCCATAAGCCTCGCCGCCGTCACCGTAGCTGAAGTTACGAATGACGTTGAAGACGCTGCCGTCCGTGCTGGCCTGGTAGACCACGCCCCAGCCGTTGGAACCGCCTGCGATGGTGGAACCGTAGAGCATGCCGTCCCGGCCCTGGGTGATATGGCCGGCCAGGTAGCCGCCATCGGAGTAGCCGAAGCCGTGGACGATGTTGAAGACGGAACCGTCCGGGCTCACCTGGAAGAGGGTGCCATAGCTGCTGGGACCGTATTCGTAGGTGGTGCCGTAGACATTGCCGTCGCTGCCGACGATGACGTCTCCAAAGGGATAGGCGCCGTCGCTATAGCTGAAGCTATGGATGTTGGAGAAACCGGAGCCATCCGTCTGCATCTTGAAGACGTTGCCGGCGCCGGAGGGTCCGCCGCCGTCGGTCGTGCCGTAAAGCGTACCATCGCTGCCCTGCGCCAGCTCGCCCTGCGGCCAGGAGCCATCGGAATAGTTGAATGTGTGAATCGTGGTCAGCGTTCCCGAAGGCGTGAGCTTGAAGACGGTGCCGTAGCCCGCTCCTCCACCGTACTCGGTGGTGCCGTAGTAGTTGCCATCACTTCCCTGAATGAGGCCGGCGTAGGGCTCATCGCCATCGGCAACGCCGAAGTTGTGCAGGATGCTGGCGGTCAACTGTGCCTGTGCCGGACGAATCGAAGCCAGGCCCAGCGCCAGGCCGAAGCTACACAGCAGGAGAAGAGAACGCCCAAGGCTTGCTGCCTTGTTTCCCAATGGGAAAGTACAGGCGCGAAACATGATATCGCCCTCCTTTTGAAAGAAACCACTTATCGTTTGAACTGCGGGTTTACTGCAAAGACCGAGACGGGGCATCCTGAGAGGGGACGCGTCGGCTCGATCCGGCGCCGGTGGGGCTGGCGCGAGTGGAGTGTGCGGGGCACAGGGACAGCCTTGCCTGAGGTGTAGGGACGGTACAAACTACCTTGCAACCATTGGCACCCTGGCCGCTAGAGACGGCTAGGCAGTTGAATTATATCAAGCAAGGAAATTGCTGTCAATGCTTTATTTCGATTCTTGTGAATTATTTTTTCGTGAGAGAAGTAAACTAACAAAGAACTGAATTTGTTTGACTGTCTGCGAAGAGGACACAGCGCGTAGGTACGCTGCTTGCTGCGTCCATGACAAAATCGTGCTTCCTTCGTAAAGGAAAGGTAGAGCTTAAGGTTAGATTTCCATCGCCTCTGGTGAGAGAAGCGGAGGCGTCGCGAGGAAAGAAAGGAGAGCGGGCATGTCCATCCTGAGAAAACGCCTTCCCCTGGCGCTACTTAGTCTGCTGAGTATCCTGGTTCTCTCGTGCCGGTCGGAGCGGACCCGCTTTGCTATCTCCTCAGGAGCCGACTCGGGGCCGTCAGAGAGATCGACAGAGCAGCTCACGTTGAATCGACAGAACGCCGGTTCTCTGGAGGTGAGCACGCCCAACGGCGACATCCATGTTTTGCCGGGCGATGGCGAAAAGATCGAGATCCAGGCCACCAAAGAGGTCCATGCCGATAGCGTGGAGGCGGCGAAGGCTTTTCTGAAGCAGATCAAGATCGTCACGCAGCAAGAGAACGGCCGCTGGATCGTCAAAGCAGACTGGCCGCAGCCCACTCCGGATAATGTCCATTCGGTGAGCGTCTCGCTGGAAGTCCACGCCCCGGCCTCCATGCATCTGACCGCGCAGAGCGAGAACGGCTCTCTGAACGCTTCCGGCATGGCGGACGCTCATCTGCAGACGGAGAACGGCAGCATCCAGGCCGATCATATCTCTGGAGTCTTAGACGCGCATTCGTCGAATGGCTCGATCGAGACAGAAGACTGTGCCGACGTGCCGCAGGCGGAGACGCAGAACGGACAGATCACCCTGCGCGGCGTCCAGCATCTCGGCTCGGTGAAGACGGAGAACGGCTCCATCACGATCGAGATGGCGCAGAAGCAGGATACCGCCCCGGTGGAGATCACCTCCGATAACGGTACCATCCATCTTCACCTGCCCGCCAATGCTTCCGCCCATCTGGATGCCGGCGTGATGATGGGGTCCATCGACATGCAACCCTCCACGAGCGCGCACTTCACCAATGAGGCGCACACGCAGATGACCGCCGACCTGGGCTCCGGCAAAGGCACGGTGCGTCTTCACACCAACATGGGCTCTATCGACATTCACGCCGAGTAAACGATCTGACTCAGGACGCTATGCCGAAGTAACGGCAACGTGACGGCGGCAGGAGGAAGGCGCCGCGCAAGAATATCGTCTCTACAGACGGGATTGTATCGCAAGGAGATTTTATATACCCGCTCGGATAGGGCATAACTCGTTAACGGACCCATTCCTGGGAAAAGCCCTGACCGAGGATCAGACATGAGACTATTAAGCGATAAGCGACAGACGGCGCGTACGCCCATTTTCTGGCCCCTGCACATCACCGATAAGGCCCAACAGAGCCTCAAGGCACGAGTGGTCAATGCCAGCCCGCGCGGCCTGCTCGTCCGATCTCCCCAGCGCTTGCCTATGGGGGAGCCCTTGGAGATGCAGATACAGATCGGTCCTGGCTGCTCGATCCGTTGCAGCGGCCATATCTTACGAGAAGAACTCTCTCCCTCAAAAGAATACAACTTTGGCGAAACGTACGAGCATGTCTGCTATGCCGTAGAGCTGGACCGTTTCGAGGACAACGGGCAGGCCACCTTCCATCAGGTTTTGACCGAAGTCCTCAAGCAGACACCCTGACCTTTACTCTCAGGCAAGGCCGGGCAGCGTCCGGAACTTTGAGAGACATCTTCCCGTCGTCTCTTTATCTGATGGGATCGCCGGCTCGCAAGGGCCGGTGGCAACACGGGCTGCGAGGCAGCCTTTCACGACAAAGGAGATGTCCCGATGCGTACGCAACGTGCCTGGCCTTATGGATTGGCGGCAGCGGGCTTACTGGGCCTGTCTTTCCTGGCCTGGTTCCATTCCGTTCCCGCTTCCGCGCAACAAGAGCAGATTTCCCCGCCGCGCGCCCTTCCCCAACTCGGTCAATCCGTTCCACCTGGCCGTCCGATGATGCCGCCGATGTTCTCCGGCGCGACCGCGATGACCGCCAACAACAACTATGTTTATGTCCTGCGCGGCAATACGATCATGGCGCTGCGGGCCAACGACCTCTCGTTCGTGGGGCAGGTCGATCTGCCCATGCCGCGAGCAAGCCAGCGGCAGCAAGAAGCGCCTCCCGGCGCTCCGGACGCTCCGTAGCGAAAACCGTTTCCCACCGGTCTACCGGGTGTCAACCAGCCTTTCAGGCTGCAGGACGAGCTGCAGCCTGATGATCCGGCCTACCATTTGAGACTGTCGTCCCCCGGAACGCATTAGCGGCATAAATCTGTCGCCAAGCATCAAAGGGAGAATTGGGGCAGCCACGGTTTCTGGGCCGTGAAGAGCTCGTCTACCATCTCCGGAATGCGCTCGATGGGGCAGGTCGCGGCGGTCAGCGGGTCGAGGGCGATAGCGGACTGGACCAGGTAGCGGTCGCGCGTCCGGTGGCCTTTGACGGCTAACTCCTGGACGTTGATGTTGGTGCGGTTGATGGCGGCGCAGGTGGGCGGCAGATCGCCGACGTAGGTGGGCTGGATGCCGTTGCCGTCCACGAGGCAGGGCACCTCTACGCAGCAGCCCTCCGGCAGATTGGTGATGAGGCCGGTGTTGGGGACGTTGCCGTAGATGACGCGCGGCGTGTTGGTGACCATCGAGTGGAGGATCCAGGCGCCGTACTCGTGCGAGGGATGGAAGCCTTCTTTCGTGCGCTCCAGCACGTGCTCGACCTGCCCGGCTTCGTCGTGGGCGCAGCAGCATTCATAATAATCCCAGCGATCCAGGACCCATTTCTGCGCGTCGGCGGGCGTGCGGCGGAAGTAGGGAAAGTACTCGCTGGTGTGGTGGGGTGACTCGCTGATGAAGGCGGCCTGGCCGCCGACGCCCTGTTCGGGATGCTTGTAGCCCTGGCCGAACACGTACTCCAGCACGGCCGTGCGCGTGCGGTCGTTGTGCGGTCCCTCGTAGATTCCTTCGCGGGGTCTGGTGGGTTCTCCGCCGATCCCCAGGCACTCCCGCGCCATCGTCTCCCGGACGAGGGGCAGAAGGTCCTCGCCGATGCTGCGGCGTCGGAACTTCGTGAACCAGCACTGGTGGTTGATGCCGGCGGCCTGGAAGACCACATCCTTGTACGGAACGCCGATAGTGCGGGCCATCATGTGGCTGGTGCCCTGGATGCTGTGGCAGAGGCCGACGTGCTTCACGCCGTTGAGGGCCACGTCCCAGCAGTTGATCGCCATCGGGTTGGCGTAGTTGATGAGCAACGTGTCCGGCTTGGCGACCGCGTGGATGTTGGCGCAAATCTCGTCGAAAACGGCCATGGAGCGCAGGCCGCGAAAGACGCCGCCCGGCCCCAGCGTATCTCCTACCGTCTGGTCCACGCCGTACTTGCGGGGGATCTCCACGTCGAGTCGGTAGGCTTCCAGACCGCCGACCTGGAAGGTGACGATGACGAAGTCCGCGCCCGCGATGGCGGCGCGCTGGTCGGTCGTGGCCTCGACGCGGGTGGGCAGGTTATGCATCTGAACCAGCTTTTTAGCGACCGTGGCGACCCGTTCGAGCCGGTCGGCGTCGATATCCTGAAGCGCGAGCGTGCTGTCGCGCAGCTCCTCGAAGGAAAGGATGTCCTCGATCAGGCGCAGCGGGAAGACGTATCCGCCCGCGCCGATGATAGTGATTCGAGGCATGATGGTTTCTCCTTGATGTGCGGCAGATGCTATGAGCCGGGCCGTAAACGACCGTTTTCGCCGGGCATATTAGCCGGGCAATGAATTACCCGTCTGTGGGGCCTGCGGCCAACCGTCCTGCCGGACGGAAAAGCTAACATTCTGACTGCCTTTGCGCCATTCCGTCCGGCAGGACGGCTGTCTTTAATGCCGGGTCGTTTATTGGTCCAGCTAAGAGGCGGAGGGCACGAAGCGGCGGGCGAGGCGGCGCACCACGTTGACCTCTTCCATGTGCAGAAGCAGCGCCAGGCCGGTGTAGACGACGGTGCTGACTGCCAGGCAGCCCAGCAGGACGAAGGCCGACTCGCGGATGACGTGTTTAGCGGCCAGCGCGCCGTATCTGGCGACGAAGTGGGCGACCAGCCGGTCGCGCACGATGCGGCAGATGAAGGCCGTGATGAGAGAGGCCAGGGTGATGCGGCTGACCGAGATGAGCAGGCGCCCGCCGTCCAGGCCGCGCAGCCGCAGCCGCAGCAGAATCAGCATGGAGAGCATATGGATGGTGGCGGCGATGGAGGTCACGCAGGCCAGCCCCGCAATGGCGGCCGACGGATCGCTCTTGCCGGTCATCCGGAGCGCGACCAGATTAAGCGGAATGAAGATGAAGGTGACGATCGTGCCGACGATGATGGGCGTGCGCGACTCCTGCAGCGCGTAAAAGCCGCGCGTGAGGATGGAGTGGGCCGACCAGGCGAAGATGCCGATGGCGAAGTAGCGCAGGGCGGCGGCGGCCATAGCGGCGTCGATGCTGCTGAATTTGCCCGACTGCAGCAGCAACTGCACGATGGGCAGCGCCAGCACGAACATCACCATCGAAGAGGGAATGGTGAGGAATAGGATGGAGCGCAGGCTGAAGCTGACGGTGTGGCGCAGCGCCGAGAACTCCCGGCGCGCGGCCTGCGCGGACATGGTCGGCAGGCTGGCGATGGCGATCGCCTGCGCGAAGACGCCCAGCGGCACCTGCATCAGCTTGTTGGCGTTCATCAAGGCCGACTGCGGCCCGTTGCCCAGAACCGAGGCGAACGCCTTGCCGATGATGGTGCTGACCTGGGGCAGCGCCAGTCCCAGGATGACCGGCAGCATGAGGCCCCAGACCTTCATAACGCCAGGATGGCGAAAGTTCTCGCGCAGGCTGGCGAACACGAACCTGCCGCCCATGCGCCGCACGAGAAACCACTGCAGGAGCAGGTTGCCGAGCACGGCGCCGCTCACCGCGCCGTAGCACAGCCCCGCTACGCCGTAGGTCTTCGCTAGAAAGACTCCGCCCAGGATGATGCCCAGGTTATAGATCATGGGGCCGAGGGCCTGGCCCCAGAAGAAGTTGCGGGCCGTCTGCGTGCCCATCATCAGACCGCCGAGGAAGAAGCAGAGCTGGGCGGGCAGCAGGATGCGCGTTAAAGCGACGGTCGCTTCGACCTTGCCAGGGATGTCGGAGAAGCCGGGGTTGGTGATACGCACCAACTGCGGCGTGAAGATTTCGCCCAGGATAATAAAGCACGTCACGACGATGGTCATGACGGAAGCGACGACGCTGAAGATGCGCCAGGCTTCTTTTTCGCGCATGGTGGAGATGTAATCGGTGAAGACGGGGAGGAAAGCGCCGGAGAGCGCGCCGCCCGCGATCAGGAAGAAGAGCAGATCGGGGATCGTGAACGCCCCGTTGTAGACATCGGTATTGAAGCCCTGGCCGAACTGGTGCGCGATGACCCGCTCGCGAATGAGGCCGAGGAGCCGGCTGCCGAGGATGGCGGCCATCATAATGCCGGCGCCGCCGGCGATGGCCCGGCGCGCACTGTGGCGCCCTCCATCGCCGTGCGGGTCTGTGGTCGCGCCCGGTGGGTTTTTGGGCGGTGGTTCCATTGTCGTGGCCATATCGCCCATTATACCATCTGCTAATCCCCTATTCCCTCCTGCGAAGCAGGGGTTTTCCCCGGAAGGACGGCATCATAAACGGCGACGTCGCCGCCGTAGACCAGGTAGATTCGGTGGGTGTTGGGGTCTATGGCGAGGGCATGGCCGCCGGGATGGGTGGGCACGTCTTCCAGAACGGTGTACTTATCGGGTGTCTCCTGCTGAATGACGGTCATGGTGCCGGAATCGCCGTTGGCGGTATAGATGCGGCGCAGCCTGGAATCGTAGGCGGCAAAGTCCACGCCCGCGCCGATGGGCAGGGTGGCGACGACGCGGCCGTCATGGGCATCGAGGACGACCAGTTTCTGGTTGCCGCAGGCGCAGAAGAGGCGATGATGCGCGGCGTCCAGCGCCAGCCCCGTCGGCCCCTCGCCAGGCGCGGTCTTGAACCGCTGCACGACCGCCTGCTTTTTGGGATCGACGACCACGACTTCGCTGGTGTCCTCCAGATTTTGATAGACCATGCCCGTTTTGGGATCGGCCTGGGGATACTCGGCGGTCCCGCCCAGCGGTATCGTGGCGACGGTCTTCTCCGTTTTGGGGTCAATGAGCGTGGCTGTCTTGCCGCGATGATCGGCGACGTAGAGCAGACCGGCTTTGGAATCATAGATGATGGCGTCCGGCCCGACTCCGCCGGGGATCTTATGCACGATCTGCCTGCCGCCGAGATCGATGACGCCGACCGTGTCGTCCCCGCCGTTGCTGGTAAAGCCCAGACCCAGGCCAGGAACGATCGCGACGCTGTGGATACGCGGGAGATCGGGAACGGCGGCGAGAAACGTGTTGAGGTCCGTATCTACGATGGTCAGAGTGTCGATGGAGGTGAATCCGACGTAGAGCGTCGATCCGTCGAGGACGACGTAGTCGGCGAACGGATGGTCTTCACGGCCCATGAGCGAGATGGTGGTTACCGGGCGGACGGTCTTGGGCTCGTCGGCGCGCAGGAGGGCAGGGACAGCAGAGAGAGTGGCCAGGAGGCCCAGGCAGCAGAATAGACGGCGTGGAAACATTACTTCTCCTTCGATAGCAGGGTTGGCAGGAAAAAGAGCGCGAGCGGGCGACAGATTTACATGATCTTATCGTACCCGGTATCTCGCGCTCCTGCAACGCTACTGTTCCCTTCCAAAGGGAAACGGCGTCAGTGAGTGGTCACGACCTTCCAGCCGGACGGCAACTGCGGACTGAGGAAGGCGCCTCCGATGGCATAGTTGTTGTCCATGTCCCAGACGGCTAACTTGCCGGTGCGGGTGTTTTGGAAGAGGATGTCCGGTTTTCCGTCCCAGTTCACGTCGGCAATGCCGATGGCCTGCCAGGCCGGGTTCTGGCTGGGATAGACGAAAGCGGCGCTGGCCTGGTAGTTGTTATTCATGTACCAGATGGCGAGCTGGCCGGTGGAAAGGTTCTGAAACAGGACGTCGGGATGGCCGTCCATGTTGAAGTCGGCCACGCCGACCACTTTCCAGGCCGGATTCTGGATCGGGTAGACGAAAGCCGCGCTCGCCTGATAGTTGCTGTTCATGTACCAGAGGGCCAACTGCCCGGTCTTGGGGTTTTGGAACAGGATGTCGAGCTGGCCGTCTGTATTGAAGTCGGCCACGCCTACGGCTTTCCAGGCGGGGTTCTGGGTCGGGTAGACGAACGCGCCGCGCATCTGATAGTTGTTGCCCATATACCAGATCGCCAACTGGCCGGTAGAAGGGTTCTGGAAGAGAATGTCGGGCTGGCCGTCTGTATTGAAGTCGCCGGTCGCAACCGCATTCCAGGCCGGGTTCTGGCCGGGATAGAGAAAACTTCCGCCCACCTGGTAATTGACGTTCCAGAACCAGGTGGCGAGATGGCCGGTCGTGGGATTCTGGAGCAGCAGCATCGCCCGGCTCAGCCGGAAGACGGTGCCGTAACCGTTATCGCCTGGCGATTCTCCGCCGGAATACGTGAGGCCGTACAGGTAGCCATCGCTGCCGAAAGTCACGCCTTGGGGAACCGGCTGGGGATATTGGAGCGAAAGAGGGTTATTGGCGCCGCCGGGCGGCGGACCCGGAAAAGCATAGAGGGTGGACAGGATGCCGGAGGGCGTGACCTTAAAGACCGTGCCCCCGGTATAGGGAGCATTGCCATAGACGGTGGTGCCGTAAAAGTTGCCGTCGGGTCCCAGCGCCAGCGCGCTGTTGGGCTCGGTGCCGTTCATGCCGATGCCCGGAAAGGAGCAGAGGGTGGTCAGCGCGCCTGCCGGCGTGATCTTAAAGACAGTACCGGAGCCGGTAGCCCCACCTCCCAGGGTGACGCCGTAGAAATCGCCATCCGGTCCCAACGTCAGCGCCGCGCTGGGATAAGCCCCGTCGGGGCCATTGAATAGATGCAGGGTCGTGAAGGCGCCTGCCGGCGTGATCTTAAAGATCGTGCCGTCCCCGTTTGTCCCTCCAATTTCGGTGACGCCGTACAGATTGCCGTCGCTGCCGAGGGCCAATCCGACCGGGTTGGCGCCATCGGAATTCGCCTGGCCCATCCCATAGGCAGAGAAGGTGTGCAGAAGGGTAAAGGCCCCGTTCGGTGTGATCTTAAAGACCGTACCGGTGCTGTTTACGCCCCCGCTCGCGGCGACGCCATAAAAGCTGCCATCGCTGCCCTGCACGAGCGGCGCGCCCAGCCTGGCGCCGTCCGCGTTGGTGACCGCAAGTAAACTCGATGTCGTGGCCGGGGCAAAGGCGTGCAGGGTGACCAGCACGCCGGAGGGGCTGATCCTGAAGATCGTGCCCTGGCCATTCGCGCCTCCCGCCCCTGTCGTCCCGTAGAAGTTGCCATCGCTGCCCTGCACCAGGGCGGCATTGGGATCGTTTCCGTCCGCGCCGTCGAAGGCGTGCAGAGTAGTCAGCGTCCCGCCGGGACGGATCTTAAAGAGGACGCCAAAGCCCAAATCTCCGCCGATCTGGGTGACCCCATAGAAATCGCCGTCGCTGCCCTGGATCAGCTTGCCCGAGGGATTGGCTCCCTCCGCATTGATACCGATGCTGAAAGAGTACAGCGAGGCGAAAGCGCCGGCAGCGCTGATCTTATAGACCGTGCCGGCGCCCGCGCCGCCATACGCGGCTCCGTAATCCCAACCCCCCCAGGTCGTGGTGCTGTAGAAATTCCCATCCGGACCCAGGATCAGATTGCCTTGCGGAGACACTCCGTCGACGCCGTCAAAGACGTGCAGTGTCGTCAGTGTACCGGACGGGGTGATCTGGAAGACCGTGCCCGCGTTAGCGGCCCCTCCTTCTGTTGTGGCGCCGTAGAAGTTGCCGTCCGGTCCCTGGACCAATGCCGCCTCCGGCTGCGTGCCATCGGCCCCGGAAAAGGTGTGCAGGAGGGTAAAGGCGCCGGTGGGTGTGATCTTAAAGACCGTACCCGTGAAGTTGGTGGCGACGAATCGGGTCGTGCCATAGAAGTTACCATCGCTGCCCTGCACCAGCCCCCCGGCCGGCCCGCCGGCTACGGGAAAGTAAAACGAATAGAGGGTCGTTAAGGCGCCGGCAGACGTGATCTTGAAAAAGGTGCCTCCGCCGTAGGTCCCGCCTCCGTAGGCGACGCCGTAGAAGCTGCCGTCACTGCCCTGGATCAAAGGCGCTATCGGACTTGCGCCATCGGTGTTTTTGGCGTTATTATATGCGGAGAAGGAGTAGAGGGTGGTCAAGGCGCCGGTGGGCGTCATCTTAAAAATCGTGCCGGTGTTGTTGGCGCCACCGAATTCTGTGGTGCTGTAGAAGTTGCCGTCGCTGCCCTGTATTAACGCGGCCACCGGGCTGCTTCCATCGGGACCGCTAAACGTATGGAGCAGCGTATAGGCGCCGGACGGCGCGATCTTGAAGACCGTGCCGTCTCCATAGAGAC
>DASRCN010000098.1:0-22415 GCA_035653075.1 Chthonomonadaceae bacterium
CCGTCTTCTGGCTAAGGCGGCACTGCATAACTTCTGTATCTGGCTTAATCGAAAGCTAGGTCGGCCGAACTTGGCGTTTGCCGACCTGATCGACTGGTGAAGGGCCGGCTATTTCACAGCAAGCGTTTCAATGCCCGGCTATATGGGTAATTCATGGCTCGGCTAAGAAGCCAGCTCTTACAGGTATAGCCCCTCACTGCATGTTGATGCACAGCAGGGGCCGCGAGAAATCGACCCGCAGCACCTGTCCATCCCCGCCGCGCGTGCCGGGGACCATATAATGCACTACAATAGCCCGTCGCTGCCGGGAGGTCAGGTTAGGGCCGGTGTAGTGTAAGGTCTGGCAGTGGTGAAACATGCAGCCGCCGGCGGGCAGTGGAATCACCACGGCCCGCGAAGTGTCCAGGTCCCGCCCAAAATCCAGGAGAGGCCCTTTGCTGTCCGCAGGATCGGGCCGCAGCGGACGCAGGTGGCTGCCGGGAAGGACCTGCATCGCCCCGTTATCTTTATCCACGTCGTCCAGGGTAAGCCAGCAGGAGACCAGGTTGGCAGGAGAGCACTTCCAGTAGGCATTGTCCTGATGCCAGTAGACCGGGCCGCCGGTATGCGCAGGTTTGTAGAGAGCCTGATCGTGGAAGAGCATGATGTTGGGGCCGATCAGGTCTTGCACGATGTCGAGAATACGGCGGTCGTAGAGGTGGCGACGGAAGTGAATGTTGCGGTCGCACATCTGCATGATCTGCAGCATTTGCTCCGGCGCTTGCTGCTTTCCCTGCAAATCGGTATCATCGGGAACGCTCAGGTTCCGGTAACTGCCCTCCTGCCGCGCTTGCGCAAACTCCCGATCGTACTCCTGCCGGAGGCATTCGATCTGGCTGTCTTCCAAAATCCGGCCATAAGCCAGGTACCCGTTTTGAAAGAAGAAATCGATCTGTTCCTGCGTAAGAGCCACCAGGCCCCTCCTTTGCACCGTGCGGGCATACGCTTCCCTTTTCGCCAGACTCGCCGCGATTCCTGCTACCTCACCCCCATCCCCACTTTCCTAAAGGGATGCAAAGTTTAGGGTACGAACCGTTGAGCGACCGAACGTTTGCTTGGAACGGGGGTGGAGCTAGCTATTCCCTCTAACCCAAATCTCCCCATCTCCTTACGAAGGAGAGGGGTCGGGCGTGAGGTTTCTAACCTCCGCTTAAAGTCCGCCCGTGAGGGCGGTTGGCCGAAGGCCTGCCAGACGGGCCGTTCACGGCCCGGTAGACCTTCCCTGCCTGCGTCTTGAAACGCACGAGGGCCGGGTCAGCATCCCGCTCGAAGGGAACCGCCGTGCCCGCCAGCTCCACCCCTTCCACGGTCGATCCCTTCGGAACGCGCAGCGCGCAGGTCTGCGTCTGTGTCGCCTGCAATTCGGCGCTCTCAAGCTTTCCCGCTTTCCACCTGGCGGAAACGAAATAGCCGCCGCGCGCCCGCAGACCCGTAAAGGAGCCGGCCGGCCAGGCGGAAGGCAGCGCCGGCAGCAGGCTGATCTCGCCGGCATGACTCTGCAGCAGCATCTCGGCGATGCCCGCCGTGCCGCCGAAATTCCCGTCGATCTGGAAGGGCGGATGCAGATCGAACAGATTGAGCGCGGTGCTATGCTGCAGCAGCGCTTTTAAATTGGCATACGCCTGCTCGCCCTCTTCCAGCCGCGCCCAGAAATTGACGATCCAGGCGCGACTCCAGCCCGTATGCCCGCCGCCGTGCGCCAGCCGGTATTCCAGCGACCGCCGGGCCGCTTGCGCCAGTTCCGGCGTGCCGCGCAGCGTGATCTGCGAGCCGGGATGCAAGCCGAACAGGTGCGACATGTGCCGGTGCCCCGGCTCCGGCTCGTCGTAGTCCGCGATCCACTCCTGCAGCCGCCCGGTCTTCTGGCTGATCTGCAGCGGCGCTAACCGCCGCAAGGCGTCCTCCAACTGCCCGCGAAACGCCGCATCCTTTTTAAGAAGTGTGGCCGCCGCTATGCAGTGGCGAAACAGCGCGGTGAGGATTTCCAGGTCCATCGTCGCCCCGTAAGTGAAGCTGGAGGTCGAGCCGTCCGGCAGGCGGAAGATATTCTCCGGAGAATGGGACGGGCAGGTGACCAGCCGGCCCTGCGGGTCCTCGACCAGGAAGTCGAGCAGGAACAGCGCCGCCTCCTTCATGAGCGAATAGCAGTGCCGGGCGAGGAACGCGCGGTCGCCGGTGAAGGCGTAGTGCTCCCAGGCGTGCGTCGCCAGCCAGGCCGCGCCCATCGGCCAGATGCCCCAGATACCATCCGCAGGCGTCGTAAATCCCCATACATCCGATAAATGATGCACCACAAATCCCCGGCAGCCATAGTGGACGCGCGCCGTCCTCTGCCCGGAAGGGATCAGGCCCGCCGTATAGGCCAGCAGCGGCAGATGGCACTCGGAAAGGTGGGTCACCTCGGCGGGCCAGTAGTTCATCTGGAGGTTGATGTTGGTGTGGTAGTCCGAGTTCCAGGGCGCGTGCATCTCCTCGTTCCAGAGGCCCTGGAGATTGGCGGGCAGGCCGCCGGGCCGGGAACTGCTCAGGAGCAAGTAGCGCCCGAACTGGAAATAGAGCGCGACCAGACCCGGATCGTCCCCGCCCTGCTGCACCGCCGCCAGCCGCGCGTCGGTCGGCAAGGCGGCGTTCGGGCTGTCGCCCAGGTCCAGCGTTACCCGCCGGAACAGGCGCCGGTGGTCTTCGAGATGCCGGCTCAGAAGCCGATCGTACGGCTGCCTCTGGAGGTGGTCGCTATGCGCGCGGCAGTGGGCTTCGGGATCGTCCCCATAATAGCGCGTGGCGGTGGCCAGAAGCAGCGTAAGGGCGTCGGCGCCGCGTACCTGCAAAACCTCTCCTTCTGCCGTCACGGTCCCACCCTCCGGGATCGCCTGCAGACAGGCCGCAAACGTCAGGCCGAGGCTCTGCGCCGCGCCTTCCGGCCGGTCCTCGATCTGCCCGGACAGGAGCAGCCGCCTGCCTCCCGCCCGGCACCGGGCATCCTGCTGCCGCGTGAGACGAAGGCGGACGTCGATGCGGCCGGGCCGGTCACAGGCAAGCCGGACCACGATCGCTTGATCGGGCGCGGAAGCAAAGATTTCCCGCGTGAAATGCGCGTCGTCGAGGGTATAGGAAACCCGGACCACCCCGCCATCCAGGTCCAGCTCGCGCCGGTAATCGGAGACCGTCGCGGCCGCGGCCATGTCCAGCCACAGATCGCCGAGCGACTGGTACGACTTCACGCCCGCCGGATTTCCCATGAGGTGCTGCCGGGCGATCTCTTCTGCCTCCGCGTTGTGGCCCGTGAACAACAGGCGGCGTACCTCCGGCAGATAGGACAATGCGTCCGGATGGGTCGTGTCCTGCCGGTGGCCGTCCCAGAGCGTATTCTCGTTGAGCTGCAGCCGCTCGTGGCAGACCCGGCCGAACACCATCCCGCCCAGCCTTCCGTTCCCAATAGGCAGCGCCTCGATCCAGTCACGGGCGGGCTGACGATACCAGAGCGCCATCGCCTCCGCAGGCGGCCCGGCCTGGCCCACCAGCGTAGGCTCACCCGTTGTGTCGTGGTTGTTTTGCGTATCCGCGGCTGACATCCTGGAGTCTCCTTCGTTGCCGGATGTTTAAAAGAAAATTTCTGCCCGATCTGTATTTTTTGCCACCGTCGATTCTTTTATTAAGCGAACGGATGAAATTCCTCCGTGCTCTCGTCTTTTTTCGCCCGTTGCACAACGCGGGCACAAGAACTTTCACTCAGAAAGGACGGTGCCTCGATGCCCACCCGAACGCCTCGCCATTCTCTACGCGGCTCAACGCTTCTGGCCGCCGGCGTTGCGCTTTTTCTCTGTGTGTCGGCCACGCTTCCCTGCCGTGCCGCCGATCAGACCGCTTCTGTCCGGCTTACCGGACACATTCCTGCCGTCGTCAAGACTTCCCGCGTAACCGGTCGTGTCAACGCGAACGAGACCCTCAGCCTGGCCTTCGTGCTGCCCTTCCGCAACCAGGCCGCGCTGCAGGACCTGATCCAGCGCCTCTATACTCCAGGCGATCCGGCCTACGGTCACTACCTGACCAGCGGCGAATTCGTCGAGCGCTTTGCGCCCATGCTGACCGACTATGCGGCCGTCGCGGCCTTTGCTAAGGCCCACGGCCTGACCGTCACGCGCACCAACCGCACGCGCAATCTGCTCACGGTCTCCGGCCCCGCCGGCGCCGTCGAGCAGGCCTTCAATATCCACCTGCTCACCTACCAGGCTCCCGACGGCCGTACATTCCACGCTCCGGACGCCGAGCCACAGGTCCCCACAGACCTCGCCGCGCGTATCTCCGGCATCGTCGGATTGAGCAGCGCCGAGGTCTGGCACACGCACACCAACCTGAAGAACGTCATTACCCTGCAAGCCCCACAGCCCAATGAGATCGGAACGGGTCCCAACGGCGCCCTGTCGCCCCAGGATATCGAGACCGCCTATAACTTGAAGGTCTATCCGCCGTCCGATCCGACGGATACCAGGGGATATGGCGCCGGCCAGGTGCTGGGCCTCTTCGAGCTGGACACGTATGCGCCTTCCGACATCCTGCTCTACGAACAGGAATTCAACCTTCCGCAGCTCATTCCCACCAATGAGGTCGTCACGCCGCCAACGCCGACGGGCGGTGAGGATGAAGTGACCCTGGACATCGAGCTGCAGTTGGCCGTGGCGCCGCTCGCCAGCCAGATCCTGGTCTACACAGGCGCCAATAATAGCCCCGAGGTCGTCCAGCAGTACCAGCAGATCGCCGACGACAACCTGGCCAAAGAGATCAGTACTTCCTGGGGTCTGACCGAGGTGGATGAGGACGGCCCCACACTCAACGGAGAGAACAACGCCTTCACGCAGATGGCCGCCCAGGGCCAGACGATCTTCGCCGCCTCCGGCGACAGCGGCGCCTACGATGGCAGCAATGCGCTGGCGGGCGGCGACACGACCGATCTACTCGTGGACGATCCGGCCTCGCAGCCCTATATGTGCGGCACCGGCGGCACCACGCTCTCCGTGGTCACGCCCGGCGTGGACACGCACTATCTCTCAGAGACTACCTGGGGGAATCCATCATCCGGGCAGGGCGGAGGCGGAGGCGTCAGCCGGATCTGGTCGATCCCCTGGTATCAGCAGGGCGTCGTCTCGTCGGCCTCGCTCGGCTCGACGACGATGCGCAACGTCCCCGATGTCGCCTTCGACGCCGACCCGAACACCGGCTACGACATCGTCTTCGGCGGCACCGATAAGCTGCTGATCTTCGGCGGCACGAGTTGCTGCGCACCGATCTGGGCCGGATTCGCCGCACGGGTCAACGAGCTGCGCGCCGCCAACGGCCTCTCAACGCTCGGTTTCGCCAACCCGGCGCTCTACGCCCTCGGCAAAAGCACGAGCTACCATAAAGACTTCCACGACATCGCCGATGGCAGCACCAACCTCTACTATCCGGCCGTCGCCGGCTACGACTGCGCGACCGGCTGGGGCAGCTTCAAAGGCACGAACCTGCTCACCGACCTCGCCTCGCCCGCCCCGACGGGCTTCCAGGCGCTCGCGGGCGACCAGAAGAACGTCCTGAGCTGGTCGGCGGCTTCCCAGGTGGTCGGCTACAACGTCTACCGCGCGACCGGATCGGGCGCCGCCGCGCAGATCGCCACCACCACCGGCACGTCCTACACGGACCTCGGCCTCATCAATGGCACGGCCTACAGCTACTACGTGCAGGCCGTCTACACCGGGGGCAGCTCGGCCCTGGCCGGTCCGTCTGCCGCGACGCCCGCCGTCGTCGCCCTCACCGGCGGTCCCTATGTCAGCACCCAGGCGGGCGGCCAGGCCACCATCACCTGGAGCACGAATGTCGTCTCGAACTCGACCGTTCACTACGGGACCGCCAAAAAACGGCTCTCGCAGTCGCAGTCGAACAGCTCCCAGGTCGTTTCCCACAGCATCTCGCTGTCCGGCCTGACTTCCGGAGTCACGTATTATTTCTCGGTGGCGTCCAACGATGGCTTCGCCACCGCTTCTTCCACGGTGTATTCGTTTACGGAGCCATAGACGAGGCAACGGGCGTTTATGGCTCTGTAAAGCCCTGGAGGCAGTCACCTCCAGGGCCTTTTTGCTCAGTCGGTCCTCCAATAGATACTACGCTCGCGCGCCATCAGCCCGTTATCCACCAACAGCCGTCGCAATGTCGCGCAGTCCGGATGGAATCGCTTCAGAATCTCATTGACCTCTTTCTCCGTGTAGCGCTGGCCCGGCTCGAACTCCTTCACCAGCCGCCGCAGCACGACCAACTGCTTCTTGCGCTGGGTGGGAATCTCCTTGAGCCGGTTCATGTGGACGCGAAACGTCTCCGTCGGCGTCACGATCTCCCGCTCCCCCTCCCGCTGGAAGAAGTGATTGAGGACGTGTCGCTCGAACTCGCTGCTGTCCTCATCCGCCTCGCTGGGCATCACGCGCGTCTTGAGGTCCTTGAGCAGCTCGTGAATCCCCGCCTGCTGCAGCCGATAGTAGTGCGCCGTCCCCTCCTGCCGCATGGCGACCATATTGAGGCTGCGCAGCATCATGATATGCCATGACACCGTCGGCTCTGTAATGCCCAGCTCTGCCGCCAGCTCCTTGACCGTGTACTCCCGCTCCGAAAGCATCGCCAGCAGCCGGAAACGCCGCTTGTCCGCCAGCGCCTTCAGCAACTGGACGATCTTCTCCATCTCCTGGTCATCGATCTGTACCATGCTCGCTCTCCCACATCAAAATTCCATCTCTATCTAATTAGACAACCATCTAATTTTCAAGGTTTCACTTTTCAAATGTTCCAAATTTTCCGGCCTGAAGAACATCCCCTCACCCCTTAATCTCCCTCGCCCCTTGTGGGAGAGGGGGAGCTAATCCAATAACTTGTGCCTCTGCCTGTAGACTAGAGCGGCTTCAGGCAGAGGCACAAGAGGGCAACACAATTCCCTCTTTCCCGCCGCGAAGCGGGAAAACCGGGAGAGGGGGATTAAAGGGGTGAGGTCCGTCCGCAGGACGGTTGTCCGAAGGACCCCCAGACGGGTATTTCAAGGCCCGGCCCTGGAAAAAGCGGGCCGAGGTTTCCACCGTTCCAGGCATTGACATTTGCATCGCGGCACGGTAGTATAATGACAGGTTGCCTGATAGCTTAACTGGCAGAGCGGCTGACTCTGGATTAGAAGGTTCTAGGTTCAAGCCCTAGGCCGACAGTTTTTTATGCTCTTCGATCAAAAAGCCCTGCCTCTCTAATGCTCGGAAAGCCTGTCTTCAACCGTACTGCAGCCCTGCAAGACATCAGGTCCAGGATCGGCCAAGATCGACAAGCCATAAGGTCAGGCGGTAATTGACATGTACGATACTATCAAGGAAATGCTGAAACAGCCCTATTGGGTCATCACGCTGCTACTTGGTGCTGGATTAGTAGCATTACCTTGTATAACAATTGACAAAAATAACCATTGGACATCTCATTCGCCAAAAACGTATCTACTTGTGGTCATCGGCGTTCTCCTGCTAATTCTATCAATGGCTAGCTACTGGTTCACATTGCTAACAAAGCCATCAAGGGATGAAGCCGGAACTGGCCTTGATCTCACATGTGTTAAAGAAGAGAAGGATGCACTCTGGACAACAGTCGGTGACTGCGAAATTCGTGTTGTCGAGGGGCAGATAGAGAACCAACAGGTAGAAGAGGGAGGCGCAATCGCCCTCCCTTGTAATGAGTATTTCGACGCCAGTTGTGTGAAGGACAAGCGGAGTGCGCTCGGCGCGTATGCTAACCGGGTCTTTGGAGGTCAGCTTGATGAATTCGCCACACTAATAGAAACCGAAGCTCAAAACAAGCTTAGCCCAGGAAACGTCCAGCAGAAAACTAATGAGGAACTTGCAACGAGCTACGGCCCCGGCCGATGTCTGCTGATACCTCGGCCTCTGGGCCGCTCATCTCCTATTGCTTTGGTGTCTACGACAACTCAACTGGCTGGTCATGGCTTGGCTGCCCGACTGTCCTACCTGTTTAAAGGGATGAACGAATTGGTTGCGAAACTAGCGGACGCGCGACTGAATGAGGTCGTAATGCCAGTATTGGCAGGTGGTCATGGCGGGATTCACCCGACTCTTGCATTCGTTGGTCTTCTTCTGGCTATCGCTGAGGCCGCTCGCTACAGGCAGGACGGAAGACGCCTAAAAAGAGTGACCATCGTTGTCTATCGGCCAAGTGTGGAAGTTCTGCCAGAGGTAGATAAAGTTATTGTCCGCCGAGCCCTAGCGCTCATAGGATCGCAAGGTTGATCAGGGCTGTACCCATTACGTAGGTAAATTGATTGTGGGCCACCACCTACGAGGAGAGACGGAAAAATGGATGATCCCTACAATCTGCAGCGCTTTGTAGACGCCCAGGATCTGGTCTACGATGAAGTCCTTTCAGAACTCCGGGCGGGCTATAAGAGCGGACATTGGATGTGGTTTATTTTCCCTCAAATTCGAGGCTTAGGCCGAAGTGCTCTAGCCGAGAAGTTCGCGATAAATTCGAAAGAGGAGGCTCAGGCATACTTACAGCACCCAATTCTTGGTAGGAGGCTACGAGAGTGTACCCGAGTGCTAACCCTATTGAAAGGTCGCTCGGCCGCTGAGATCTTTGGGTATCCAGATGTACTTAAGTTTAAGTCGTCGATGACTCTATTCTACTGTGTTACATCAGAAAATCAGGAATTCAAGGATGCGTTACACATTTACTTTGGTAATGAGCTCGACCAGCGGACTATCGAGCGGCTCTGACCTCCCGCTTAGCCGATAGGTAATTCCCTGTCGAAAAGCTTGCCTTCATAGGTAAAAGGCTCGTTTTGAAGCGCTAACTATGGCATTAGAAGATGCGCCTCGCCCCAGCGCGGTCTCGCTCCGCATTGATGTTGGCTTTAAACTCCTCCCATTGCCGATTCTCTGCGGCGATCTCGTCCGGCGTCATGTCGGCGTCTTCCTTCTCCCATTGATCGAAAAGGGCCAGAAGCGGGTCCTGCTCTTTCTCCACCTTCGCTATAGCAGGCAGATGCTCGTCCACCAGCTTCTTTACCACTTCTGCCGGGGCAATACCTTCGTGCTGCGCGGCAGCGTTGAGCCGAGCCTCCTGTTCCGGGGTAAAATCAATGATCAGGTTCATCGTGCGCCTCCTTATGTCGGATCGGTTTTAGTATATCACAGAGGACAGCCCACCTCTTCTGGCGAATAGACGGGCACTATTCGCAGCCTGAAGGAAACCCATTCCGTGAAACGTTGGCTCCCTCTCTTCCTCCTGATCCTTCTATGCTCGCTCGTGCATGCGCAGGGCGTGGCTCCTATCCCCGATACCCCTTTCTTCCAGGATGTGCATGAGGCTTATCCGCTCTCCACGCCCGCCGAGAACGATGTCCGCGCCCTCGCGCTCGATGACCAGGGGCGGCTGTGGGCGGCGACCGGCGATGGCGTGCGCTATCTGGAGAGTGGCCGGTGGAACACTCCTGCAGGCGGTAAAGAGATCGGGCCGGCCTACGCTCTCTATGCGGACATGCAGAGAACCATCTGGATCGGAGCCTGGAACGGTCTTTACCGCGCTACGAAGGAAGCGGTCCGCCCGGTGGGAATCGAAGGCACGCCTATTGAAGCCATACGGGCACTGCGTTCTGGCGGCGGGCCGGAAACCCTCTTCGTCGCCGGGCCGGCCGGCATCTGGCGCAAGGACGGAGAGCGCTGGACGCCACTGCCCGGACGATGGAACACGGCCATCCGGGCCATTCTGCCCACCGCCGATAGCCACCTCTGGATCGGATCGGCCAGCGGCCTCTACCGGCTCGATCTGACCGGCCCGCATCCCACCTCGGTCCGCTACTCCAGGCCCAACGTGCTCCTCAGCAGCAATATCAACGCGCTGACCCTGCTGCCCGACGGCACGGTCGGCATCGGCTCGACGGGCGGCCTCGACTTCTATCGCGGCCCGCAGCGCATCCGCTCGCTCTCCGCGAAGGAAGGAATGCCCAACCCCAACGCCCGCGCCATCGCCCAGGACCCGTACGGTCGGCTCTGGGTGGCAACAGAATTGGGAGTCGCGCGCTGGGATGAGAGCAAATGGAGCCTGCGTCACAGCCGCCGCTGGCTGCAAAGCGACGACACGCGCGACGTCGTGATCGCCGCCGATGGCACGGCCTGGATCGCCACGGCGGCCGGCGTGGACGCCATCCGCCGCAAAAAGATGACGCTCGCGGACAAAGCCGCCTATTTCCTGCAAATCCTGCGCGCCCGCCATATCCGCCCGCCCGGCCTCGTCGGCCCGGCGGTCCTTCTGACGCCCGGCGATCTTTCCCGCTCCTTCATCGAAGACGACGACAACGATGGCGAGCACACGGGCATGTACTGCGCGATGGAGTCGTTCCGCTACGCGGTGACGAAAGCGCCCGACGCCCGCGAGAACGCGAAAGCCGCTTTTCACGCCCTGCTCGTCCTCCAGCAGGCTACCGGCACGCCGCATTTCATCGCGCGCTCGGTCCTGCCCATCGACACGCCGCCCCGCCACGAGGTCGATTACGTCTACACGCCGCAGGAGATCGCCGAATCGCATCGCACGGACCCGCGTGCCAGGATCATCGAGAAGCGGTGGGTCCCCAGTCCGGACGGGAAGTGGGTCTGGAAGCGGGACGCCAGCTCCGACGAGGTGGACGGCCATATGTTCGGCTACACTACCTACTACGACCTGGCGGTCGACGACGCGGAAAAGAAGCTCGTGGCGCAGCAGGTGGATCGGCTTATCGGGGGCATTCTCGATCACGGCTACAATCTAGTGGACATCGACGGCCAGCCGACTCAATGGGCGCACTGGTCGCCGCAAAGCCTCAACGACGATCCGAACTGGTACGAGGAACGCCCCGGCAACTCGGTCGAAATCCTCTCCTATCTGGGCGTGGCCTACGCCATGACGGGCAAGGAGCGTTACCGGCAGGCGGCCCGCGATCTCATCGACCGGCACGGCTACGACAAGAATATGCTCCTGACGAGCTTCGACACTCCCTCCGAGCGCACGCACATCGAGGACGAGCTTCTCTCGATGGTCTATCCGGACCTGATGAGCCACCTCATCTTCCCCTCCCTCAAACCGACCGCCGAGACCAGCATGCGGCTCTGGCATCGCACGGCGGAGCCGGACGGCATCCCCTTCTACGACTTTGTCTACAATCGCTTCTCGGGCCGGCAGGTCCCACTGGAGCGTGCCGTGGAGACCCTGCGTGACTGGCCGCTGGACATGATCGAGTGGATGGTGGACAACAGCAAGCGGGAGGATGTGGTCTGGGATCGAACGCCCGGAGCGGACGAGGGCCTGCTGACGCGCATTTTGCCGCGCAGCGAGATGGGCCTGTGCATGTGGGATGGAGAGCCCCGCCGCGCAGTCATCGGCAGGAACGGCGAGCGCGAGGAAAAGACCACCGACTGGCTGCTGGCCTACTGGATGGGCCGCTACTATGGCCTCCTCGCCGCTCCCACGTCGATTTCTCCATGAGAATCCGTTTCTTTGTTCGGGTCTTCCCAGAGTATTCGATAGGAAAAAATCCTGTTTACGCTTCGATGGGTCGGATCGTGATCTCGCGGGGCTGATTGGCTTCCAGCGTCAGGCTGGCGGTAACGATGGAGCCGCGCATGAGCCATTTGCCGGCCTCCAGATCGGATGCCTGCAGGACCTGCGGGACGGGCTGGCCGTCGATCTGGACCGCCGGGCCGCGATAGAGCGGCCAGGGCGTGGGGATGGAGACGGTGAGGATGTCGGTCGCAAAGGGGCTGGTGGCGCGGACGCGAACGGAATGGCGCGTCGCTTTTATCTCGAAGGTGACGGTGCGGGCGGCCAGGAACTGAGAGGCGATCTCGGAGAGCTTGCGCCAGGCGAGCCGGTCGGACCAGAGTGCGCGCACGCGGGCGACGACCTCCTGATAGGTCCGCAGGCCCAGTCGCGAGCCGTTAGAGTAGAGCGACTGCCAGTGCGTCACCAGCACCAGCGGCCCGCCGCCGTTAATAAGCTCGACCAGGCGGCCCGCCTGCCCATCCGCCGTTACGAACCGGTCTGCCAGGGCTTCCGGAGACATGGTCGCTTCCGGCGCCTGGCGCTCCTGGGTGTTCCAGATGAAGTCGTCGATGGCGCACCAGACGCTCACCACCGCCTCGCCGGCCGCCGCGTCCAGATGGGTGATGCGCGGTGGAACGAAGGGCGCGACGCCGTCCATGTGCAGGAAGTTATGGGTGACTTTGCGATGGTTGACCTGCTTTTCGGCCGTCAGAATGGCGCGGGCGTACATCGATTCGTCGCCGTGGTAATAGCAGGGCTGGGTCAGACCGTGGTTGGGCAGACCCGCCTCGCCGAGGATCTGCATGGCCGTCGCGAAGTAGTTTGCCAGCGTCGCCTCGTCCTGCTCGGCCATCCAGTCGTGCTCGCTGGGCGGTAGAAGCTTCCATGTCGAAAGGTCCAGCGCGTTGGTGTGCGTTAGAATCTCGCAGTGGATGTCGAACTGCGGAGCAATAAACTCCTTCGCCAGCCCGATCCAGTCCCGCAGTTCGCCGCGATCGTACCCCTCCAGCCCCACGTCGATACGCCCCAGCCCCGCCGGATAAGGAAGCACGGTAAAGTCCCCGCGAAGGCCGGCCTCCCGCGCGAACGTGGACCACGCCTGCATGAAATCCAGCGGAATCGTGCGCTCGTGGGCCGGCTCGGCCTGCTTGTCCACCTGATGCCGGAAGTACCAGACCGGATTGATGCAGGGCGCCGGGTCGTCCACGATGAGCGCGATAGGCGCGCGCAGGTTCGGATGCTCGACGATGGGCTGCGGCTCGTACGGCATAACGGTCTCCTCTCCGGGGTTACGACAGGAGCTCTCCCGGCTGGAACCAGAGAGCGATCTCCGACTGGGCCGTCTCCAGCGCATCGGAGCCGTGCACGAGGTTCGTCTGCACTTCCGTGGTGAAGTCGCCGCGAATGGTTCCGGGCTGCGCCTCCGCCGGCTTGAGCGCCCCGATCATGTTGCGGCACAGGCGGATCGCCTCGTTGCCTTCCCAGACCATCGCCACGACCGGCCCGGAGGTGATAAAGTCGACCAGCTCACCGAAGAACGGTTTTTCCCGGTGGACGGCGTAGTGTTGCTCGGCAAGCTGTTGCCCCGGCTGCAGCAGCTTCAATCCTACCAGTCTCAGGCCGCGCGTCTCGAAGCGGCGGATGATCTCTCCGACCAGGCGGCGCTGCACGCCGTCCGGCTTGACCATGACAAACGTCCGTTCCATGAAAACTCCTCTTTCCTCCTCGATCACATCTTTTTCACGCGAGTATAGCACCGGGACGAAGGAGACGTCAACGCGATTTCTCCAAACTATTGACAATCGGGCGCTCGTTAGTTACAATAGAAGCGACCCGGTGTTGGGCTTAACGGTATGTGCTGTGGACGGAGATGTCCGCAGTATCTATTCGCTCCGTCAGTAGCCTGGGAACGTCTGGGTCGATCGGGTCTATTCCTTTCTCTTAACTGTTGGGGCGAGCCGCCTCGGATTCTATCCGGGCCGCGCGCCCCTTTTCTGTTGGGAAAGGGCATTGGGCAACAGGCGCTGGGCGTCACCATAAAAGCCCTATGCGTCAAACCTTATACAATGGGAGGACAGGAAGGATGATGAAAGTCGAAGCGTTGATCCGGCCGCAAAAGCTGGATGATGTCAAAGCGGCGCTCTCCGAGATCGGGATCAAAGGCATGACCGTGACCGAAGTGCGGGGAGCCGGCAAACAGAAAGGCTTTACACAGCACTATCGGGGCGCCGAGTACACGGTGAACCTGATCCAGAAGATCAAGCTGGAGATCGTCGTTCCGGACAACGAGGCCCGCCTGGTGGCGGAGACGATCGCCAAATCCGCCGCTACCGGCGAGATCGGCGATGGCAAGATCTTTCTGGTCCCGGTCGCGGAGGCGATCCGCATCCGCACGGGCGAGGAGGGCGATGTCGCCGTAACCTGACACGTTCGCAGGAATGCATTAAGCAGGAACCGGCTTCCTCTCGATGGCGCGAGGAGATCGGCATTTTCTGGAAGCAGCCCGCCAACGGCGGCGGAAAGCAGATGTCGTCAGCGACGACGCTCCGTCCATGCACGGACAAAACCATCGAGGAGGAACCGAGATAAATGGGTAAGCTCGTCCGGACCAGGTGGTCCGGGATGTTGGGATTCGGTCTGGCGGCGGGGCTGCTGGCCTGCGGAACGGCGGCCCTGGCGCAGGGCGCCGCGCCCTCTGCGGCCCCTAAGATCGATAGCGGCGATACCGCCTGGATGCTGGTCTCCAGCGCGTTCGTCATGTTGATGACCCCCGGCCTCGCGCTTTTTTATGGCGGCATGGTGCGCGCCAAGAACGTGCTCAACATGCTCATGCAGAGCTTCATCGCGCTGACTATCGTGACGGTACTCTGGGTGCTCTGCGGCTATAGCCTCAGCTTCGCGCATGGGACGCCGTTTATCGGCAGTCTGGCCTGGCTGGGCCTGAACGGCGTCGGCGCCGCGCCCAACCCGGACTACGGCGCGACCATTCCGCACACGGTCTACATGGTCTATCAGATGATGTTCGCCATCATCACCCCGGCTCTCATCAGCGGCGCCATCGCGGAGCGGATGAAGTTCGGCAGCTACGTCGTCTTCATGGTCCTCTGGAGCCTGCTGGTCTACTGCCCGCTCGCGCACATGGTCTGGGGCGCGGATGGGTTTCTGCACAGGCTGGGGGCGCTGGATTTCGCCGGGGGCACGGTCGTGCATATGTCGTCGGGCTACTCGGCTCTGGTGCTGGCGCTGATGTTGGGCAAGCGGCGCACGGAGGCTGCCGAAGACCTGCGCCCGCACAACCTGCCCATGACCCTGATCGGGACCGCGCTACTGTGGTTCGGCTGGTTCGGCTTCAACGCCGGCTCGGCGGTCGCCTCCGGCAGTCTGGCGGGCTGGGCCTTCATCGGCACGCACATCGCCTGCGCCACGGCGGCGCTGGCCTGGGTGCTGCTGGAGTGGGTGGTCTATAAGAAGCCGACGGCGCTCGGCCTGGCGACCGGGGCCGTCGCCGGACTGGTAGCCATCACCCCGGCCTCCGGCTTTGTAAGCCCGCTCGCGGCCATGGCCCTCGGCGCGCTCGTCTCCTGCATCTGCTTCTACGCCATTCGCCTCAAGCACCGCTTCGGCTACGACGACACCCTGGACGTGTTCGGCGTGCATGGCATCGGTGGGACCTGGGGCGCCATCGCGACCGGTCTGTTCGCGTCGCTGGCGATCAACGCTTCCGGCGCGAATGGGCTGTTCGTGGGCGGGGGCTTCGCGCTGCTCGGCAAGCAGTTGCTCGCTATCGTGATCGTCATGCTCTACGCGCCGCTGGCTACCTTCATGATCGCGACGGGCATCAAGGCGGTGATGGGACTGCGGGCGGAGCCCGACGAAGAGGAGGCCGGCCTGGACCTCACCCAGCACGGCGAAGCCGGCTACAGTGGGCCGGAGGCGCTCGCCCCGATCTCTGTACTGGAGTAGACCTCCCACCCCCGAACCCTCCCTATTTTAGAGGTGGGGGACTGAAGGAAAGGAAGTTCGGATATGGTCATCCGCCCGGCGACGCGCGACGATCTGCCCGGCATCCTGGCGATCTACAACGACGCGGTCCTGAATACCACCGCGACCGCCGACTACGAGCCGCACACTCTGGAGAAGCGTGCGCGCTGGTTTGACGACCATGCCCGCACGAATCTTCCTATTTTCGTCGCCGGGGATACGGCCGGCCGCGTGGTCGGATGGAGCTCGCTGAGCGCGTATCATGGCCGCGTCGGGTATCGCTTCTCCGTGGAGAATTCGGTCTACGTGGCGGCAGACCTGCGCGGCCGGGGTATCGGCAAGCTCCTGTTGCCGCCCCTGATCGAAGCCGGGCAGCAACTGGGCCTGCACGTAATCATCGCCAGCATCGACTCCAGCAATGAGGCGAGCCTCCGCCTGCATGCCTCCTGCGGCTTCGAGTATGCGGGCCGGCTCCGAGAGGTGTTCTGCAAGTTCGGCCGCTGGCTGGACGTGATCACCATGCAGCGGCTGCTCAACGATTTGCCCCCCCTCCAGGTAGAGACAAGCATAACACCCTGTTCTGCCGCGAGAAAGCAGGAGGAAACGGGTAGACAGGGCGCCTAACTATGCGGGCGAATCCATCGTAACGGTTTATCGGAGGATCTCGACGATGAAAGTTCTTACGATCCTTCTTATCCTTATGGGACTGGTACCCATGACTCTAAGCCCTATGGCGGACGGCTTCGCCCCTCTTCCCTACGTCAAGCATCGGATCGCCGTGATCGCGCATCGTGGGGGGCGGGCATTAGCGCCGGAGAACACACTGGCGGCCCTCCGCAATGCCATTCGGCTTGGCGCGGATTATGTCGAGGTAGATGTGCGGGCTACGCGGGATGGCCGGCTGGTCATCATGCACGATCGCACGGTGGACCGAACGACGAACGGCAGCGGGGCGGTCCAAGACCTGGACTTTGCGACAATTCGCGGCCTCGACGCCGGAAGCAAATTTGCGGCACAGTACGCCGGAGAGAAAGTGCCGACGCTCGACGAGGTCCTGGACCTCTGCCGGGGCAAGGTCCACGTCTATCTAGATCATAAGGAGGCGCCGACCGCGCAGGTCTTGGAAGCGCTCCGCCGGCATGGAATGGAGCGGCAGGTCGTCATCTATAACGATGTCGAGGATCTCCAGGAGTGGAAGCGGTTGGCCCCCGATCTCCCGGTCATGCCGAGCCTACCCGATAACTATCGTCGTCCCGGCGGTATCGCAGAATTCGAGAAGGCTCTGCCCGCCGAGGTGCTGGACGGCGGCCTGGAAGAATGGACGCCGGAACTGGTCGCGCAGGCGCACGCCGCCGGTGTCAAAGTCTATGTCGACAACCTGGGCCCGAACGACGATCCGGAAGGATTCCGCAAAGCCCTGGCGATGGGCGTGGATGGAATCCAGACGGACTATCCTGACCGGTTACTCGCAACCCTGAAAGAGAGAGATTCTGTGGAACGTCAGCAGACAGATCGGCGGGGCCGCGCCTTCATCGGCATTACCGACTTCGCGGACTTCCAGCGCGCTGGCGGGGCTGCGCCGGGCGAAGTGACGCTCGTCTCGCCGAAGATTCCGACCGGCCTGCCCGCCGATGAGGTGATCGTCTCGTGGAATGCAGAAGCGCCTGCCGGGGCCGGCCTGAAAGTCGAGGCGCAGGCCTTCGACGCCGATGACCACCAGACGAAGTACTACACGCTCGGCCTCTGGTCGCCAACGGGCAGCCCCTACCCCCGCGAGAGCGTCAACGGCCAGAAAGACGCGGACGGCGACGTACAGACCGATACGCTGGTACTCAACCAGCCCGCGCAGGCGCTGCAGCTTCGGATCACGCTGCATGGCGCGCAGGTGGCGTCCCGTCTACCCCGGCTGAAGTTTCTCGGTATCTCTCTGACGGACACGCGCGTCGAGCCCGGCCAGCGGGAGCCGGATCGGCGCGTCTGGGGCAAGGAGATCGTTGTCCCGCAGCGCACTCAGCTAGGCTGGCCGAAAGGCTCGGGATGGTGCAGCCCGACGAGCGCGTCGATGGTGCTCGCGTTCTGGTCCAAACTGCTGGACCGGCCGGAGCTGGACATTCCCGTCCCGGACGCCGCGGCGGCGATCTACGATAAGGTCTACGATGGAACGGGCAACTGGCCGTTCAACACCGCCTTTGCCGGCTCGTTCCCCGGCATCCGCGCCTACGTGACCCGGTTTGCGGACGTGCGCGATCTGGAGGAGTGGGTCGCCGCCGGAATCCCGCCCATCGTCTCCGTCTCCTACGACCTGCTCAAGGGCAAGCCCAAAGACGAGGACCCCGGTCACCTGATGGTCTGCGACGGGTTTACACAAGACGGCGACATCGTCTTGAACGATCCGGCGTTTCATCCGGAGCGCGGCGAGAGCGGGCGCAAGGTCTTTCCCCGCGATCATTTCATCCGTGCCTGGCGCCGCTCCCATAACACGGTCTACCTGATCTACCCGGAAGGCTCGAAGCTGCCCTCCGACCTGCTCGGGCATTGGGAGAATCCGTGAACGAACAGGCGTTCATCGAGAGGTAATCGTGTCCACCAAGGGATCGGCGCCGAAGCGGACGACGTCGGTGACGGGCAGGCCGGTCTCGTCGGTGGTGCGGGCGATGGCGTCTCGCGCCGCCTCGTCGTCCATATCGCGGCAGTGAAGGGCGATGCCGGCCACCTTCGCGGCAGGGAGCGCGCCGCCCGCCGCGCAGACCGCCTCGTAGAGGGCCGCGACCTCGCGCAGGGGCGGGATTTTCGCCCAGGGAGCGCGGGCGATGGTTTCCTGGCCGGCCCGGTGTGCCAGAATGAGATGCGTGGGGCAGCTACCGCGCATCAATGCCAGCCAGGCCGTCGAGGCTGGGTGCAGCAGAGAACCCTGCCCCTCGATAAACAGAATGTCGTGGTCGTGCCCATAGCGCAGGACCAGCGCCTCGACCGCCCCGGTGGCGAAATCCACGCGCACGGCATCCAGCGCGACTCCGTCCCCGCTGATGCAGATGCCGATCTGCCCCGACGCCAGAAATTTCGAGCGCAGATCGCGCCTCCGGGCCGCGCGGTCCATCTCGATCGCGGCGGTCATCTTGCCGATAGCCATGTCCGTGCCGACCGTGAGGACCCTTTTAGCAGGCAGCAGCCGCGCTTCGGCCATGCCGTTTTTAAGCCCTTCCGGCTCGCGGCGCACGTCCCAGATAAACCGGCCGGGCTGCACCAGCGGCGCCAGCTCGGGATTCTGCTCTAAGGGCGCGTGCAGGCCGTTCACCAGCGACATTCCCAGCGACAAGCCGGTCTTCATCTCCTCCCAGAAATCCGGAGGCAGCACGCCGCCCGCCGTCGCCACGCCCGGAACGAGCATATCGGCGCCGAGCGCGGCGGCCTCCGCCACCGTCGCCACGATGGGCGCCGGGCGCGGGATTCCGGTAATCGCTACCAGGTCCTCGCCCGCATGCTCTCGATCTACCACGGCGGCGATCTGGGCCTCGCTGTAGCGGAGCAGGCCGAATCCCATCTTGCCGTAGCCGCTCGTCAAGTAGCCGTGCATGAGTAGCGCAAGCCGGTTCTGTGGGGCGATTTGGTGCGAGGGGGTAATGTTTATGTTGCCCATGCGCCCTACCCCTCCGCCTTCTTTACGCCTAATCCGGGCGCGTCGCCGGGAACGATGCGGCCCTCCTGCAACACCGCGCCCAGGAACGGGTCGGAGAGCAGGTTGAGGTGGCTGTCCAGGTCCAGGGCGTCCGCCAGCGGAGAGAGATGCGCCGCGGCCGTGATCGCCAGCGACGACTCGGACATGCAGCCCATCATCACCTTCAGGCCGTGCGCCCGCGCCGTGTGAATGATACGCAGGGCCTCGCGCAGCCCGCCGCACTTCATCAGCTTCAGGTTCACGCCATCCACGTGCGCGGCCAGCGGCGGGATGTCGGCGGCCAGGCTCACGCTCTCGTCCACGAAGATCGGCAGCGGGCTGCTGGTGTGGACGGCAGGCAGATCGGACTCCTGTCCCCGCGCCAGCGGCTGCTCCACGAACTCCACGCCGCGCGCCGCCAGCCAGGGCAGCATCACCCGCGCCGTCTCCACGCTCCAGCCGCCATTGGCATCCACGCGCCAGAGCACCGGCTTCTGTCCCGCCGCTTCCTGCGCCGCGGTAAAGGCAGCCTGATCCGCCTCGATGCCGCCGGGCTGTCCCAGCTTTACCTTGAGGATACGCGCGCCCGTCCGCGCCAGGATCTCCGGCACGATCTCGCGGATCACCTCCGGCGGGTTGATGCCGACCGTCAGCGAGGTCGGCGGAATAGAATCCCGGTCCAGGCCCAGCAGTTGCCAGACCGGCAGGCCCACCCGCTTGCCCTGCCAATCGTGGAGGGCGCAGTCCAGCGCAGCACGCGCGCCCCTCCCGCCGTCTGCCGAGTCCAGCCGCCGCTCGATCCGCTGCACCTCCCAGGGCGAACAATCGGTCAAAAGCCCGCTCCAGCGAAGGATATCTGCTTCCGCCTCTTCCGCCGTCTCCGGCGCCGCCCCGCCCGAATAGGGCGCCATCTCCCCAACCCCGGTTATACCCTCGTCCTCGGCCTCGACCAGCAGGTTCTCCGATCCGGCGCTCGTGCCCCGGCTGATCGTCAGCGCGTACCGCTTCGTGAGCGTGAAGCGCTTCACTCTGATCTGCATCCGCTCTTTTCCTCTCTGCTGCTTTTGCGCCCTCTGATTCGCCGTCTTCGTATACCGTCCCTGCTTGCCTTCTCAGACAGATAGTCCCTTCCGCCAAATGGAAGAAAAAGCTTGTTCCGAAAGGAGACTATTGCGTGTAACGTTGGTGTAACGGTATGTGAGCCAGGTTACGGTATAATTTCCGGTAGAGCTCTTAACGCCATCGATGGCATTCCGATACCCGGCGGCAAAATAACCTATCCCTGCTACTTGCTGAGGTTGTTCCTGTTTCCGGAAAGGGGAGTTTCATGCGACGATTCGGTCTCTATCTGCTGCTTGCCACCTTGTTAGTCCTGAGTATCTGCCCGGCGGCGCTGGCGCAGTACCTTTATGTCGCCAGCTATGGCGACGGCAGCGTGAAGCGCTTCGATGCCACCACCGGTGCCTTCATCGACAATTTCGTCGCCTCCGGGTCCGGTGGCCTCAGCGGAACCCATGACGTTGTGTTCGGGCTGGACGGCAATCTCTACGTCTCCGGCGAAGACAACAACGTCCTGCGCTACAGCGGGACGACCGGAGCGTTTTTAAACATTTTCGCCTCCGGCGGGGGCATGAACAACGCCAACGGGATGCGCTTTGGCCCGGACGGTAACCTCTACGTCGCCAGTTCCGGCACGAGCGCGGTCTTGCGCTATAACGGCACGACCGGCGCCTTCATGGATACGTTCGTCCCTTCCGGCAGTGGCGGGCTGGACACGCCGGTCGGCCTTATCTTCGGCCCGGATGGCAATCTCTACGTCGCCAGCGACTACTCGGACCAGGTTCTGCGCTACAACGGCACGACGGGCGCCTTCATGGATGTGTTCGCATCCGGAGGCGGCCTCAGCCGGCCCAACGGCCTGACCTTTGGCCCCGATGGCAATCTCTATGTCGTCAGCCACAACAACAATGAGATCCTGCGTTATAACGGCACGACAGGAGCGTTTATCGACGTCTTCGCTTCGCAGAATCTGAACGGTCCCTACGGCCTTGCATTCGGACCGGATGGCAATCTCTACGTCTCCAGCGTCTTTACCGGCGAAGTCGATCGCTATAACGGCACGACCGGCGCCTTTCTCAGTACCTTTATCCCTGGCGGCAGCAACGGGCTAAACTACGCAACGTTTATTACCTTCTCCCCTACTCCCATACACACCAGCCCCTACGACTTTAATGGAGACGGCCATCCGGATCTGCTCTTCCAGAACCCTTCCACCGGCCAGTTGGCCGTCTGGTTCATGGATGGCGCGCAGATTCTTGGCAACGGCGCCGTGACGCCCTCCCAGAATCCCGCCTGGACAGCGGTGGGCATTGGCGACTTCAACGGCGACGGTTGGCCGGACATCCTCTTCCAGAATCCGTCTACCGGGCGCCTGGCTGTCTGGTTCATGAATGGTATCGATGCCGTTTCGGGCGCAAGCGTCTCTCCCGGCCAGGACCCGCGCTGGCGAGCCGTGGCCGTCGCCGATTTCAACGGGGACGGCCATCCGGACATTCTCTTTCAGAATCCCTCTACCGGTCGCATGGCCGTCTGGTTTATGAACGGCGCCACCGCCACCGGAGCGTCTTACGTCACGCCAGCACAAGATCCGCACTGGACCGTTGTGGGGACGGGCGATTTCAATGGAGACGGCAAGCCCGACATCCTCTTTCAGAACGCTAACACCGGCCAGATGGCCGTATGGTTCATGAATAGCGTCACGGCGACCGGCGGCGCCTACGTTTCGCCCAATCAATCTCCGGCCTGGCGGGCGGCAGCCATCGCGGACTACAATGCGGACGGCCATCCGGATATCCTGTTCCAGAATACGAGCACGGGGCAACTGGCCCTCTGGTTTATGAACGGAGTGAATGCGACCGGCGGCGCCTACCTTGCCAGTTCCGCTCCGTCCGGCTGGCAAGTCGTCGGCCCGCACTGAAGATCGCCTGATAAAGACAAGCGGCAATAGAATGACGCAGCAAATCTAAGAGCCTGTCCGAAAATTAGGTATCAGGCTTGGTCAGATGGCGCACCATGCGCCTGAGCGATGCCCATCGCAACATCGCCTGGCTGCTTTCGGGATCGAACTCATAATCCTTGCTTAACCGGCGAGGACGGCTAA
>DASRCN010000099.1:0-3726 GCA_035653075.1 Chthonomonadaceae bacterium
TCTCTTCGGCGTGAACGTAGGTTTGAAGATGACTGCTGATCTGCGCATAAAAGCTAATTAGCCGCTGGCCCTGCTTAGTCCTCCCTTGCCGGAGGTAGGAGCGCCCCAACAGGTAGGTGGCGTTCTCAAAGCTCGGATCGAGGCGCACGGAGTTCTGGTAGGCGGCCTCCGCCTCGGCGGGCATGTCCAGCCCATCATAGGCGCGGCCCAGCCAGCAGTAGACCGCCGCGGTAGGAGGATTTGTCCGCAGATACCCTTGGCTCAGGCCGACCGCTTCCTGGAATCGGTGCTTACCGCCCTGATGGACGAGGTTGAAGATCAGAACTGGGGTGAGGAGGCGGTCATCAGGGCGCTGCTTCAGAGCCTCACGCAGGACTACCTCTGCTTCCGGAGCACGACCCGTCGCCAGCAGGTACTGCGCCAGAAAGCTCGTCGTCTCGGCGTCGTCCGGCGCGAGGCGGCGCGCTTCTTGCAGCCGCCGGACCGCCTCCTCGGATCGCCCGCTCGCCCAGTCGCACTTCGCCGTCTCCCGAAGTACAGACGGATCATTCGGCGCTAGGAGGAGCGCCTGCTGGAACGCTTGGTTCGAATCGTCGAGCCAATACAGCCCAAGATTGATCTGCCCAAGCCGGACGTAGCTCTGCGGGTCCCGCGTGTGCAGCGCCGCGAGGCGGCGCAGTATGTCCAGCTCGAGATCGAGCCGACCGGTCAGGCGATAGTACTTCTGGAGGGCGTGGTACGCCGGCAGGAAGCGGGGATCAAGGCGGATAGCGATCTCTAACTCGGCAGCGCCTTCGCGCATCCGGCCGCGTCCGATGTAGGCCCGCGAGAGTTCATAATGCGCGCGCGCGTCCCGTGGGGACGCGCGCACCATCCGCTCCGCCTGAGAAGGATCCTCCGGGCCCGCAAGCACTGGCCCGGCGCGATTGGTGGATTGACGAACCTGCACAGGGGCTAGCGGGCGCGACTCGCTCCTTCGGGAGTGCGGGCTGGCGACCCGGCTCCAACAGCCTGTCGTGCTTCCGGACAGAGCCAGACCGCAAGCAAGTAATGGCAGTGAGAAACGCGCATACTGGGTAGCAGCACTACTTTGGAAGAAACGACAAGTCCCGGTCTGCATAGCGAAAGCTACCTCCGTGGCTTGCAGTGCCACGAACGCTAGGGGGCGTGGAGAGATTCGAGGCGGGCGTTCACCTCGCGCAGGCGGGTTGTGAGAAGCTCCCATGGCGAATCGTCGATCTTGATGAGGCCGTAGTTACAGTCTTCGCCGTCGAAGCGGCCCTGTTTGGGCTCGTCTGACCACTCGAACCAGTGGTAGCCGACGCAGCTTGGTAGAGCGGCGATCGCCTCAACATAGCCCTGGAATAGGTCCGCCCGTTCCTGCTGAGTTCCGACGGGCCGGCCACCGCCCTTGCTGTTCGGCAGACCGCTATCCATGGCTTTGAACGAGAACTCGGTCACCATCAGCGGCTTGCCGGTCAGCTCGGATAAGTGCCGGAGCATCTCCATCGGCGCCTGGTGGCTATAGTTGTTGTACGAGACGACATCCACCGAGTCGCGAATGCCGCGGACGACCGGGTCCGGCGCATAGCCGGCGAATCGGCAGCCTAGGATGAGGTGGTTGGGATCCGACCTTCGGATTGCCGCAGCGCAGATCCGGAAGTACTCGCCTGCCGCAAGCTCCAGGAACTCGGCCTTCTGTTCGTCGGTCGGCGGGCCGCTCGCGTTGCCGTGCTCGGCCATGAAGGCCTCTGCCCGCTTCCGACCAGGCGAGCCGTCCGGCAGGTGCAGGAAGGTCTCCAGCAGGCTCTGCTTACTGCGCCAGTCCGGTCCCCACCGCAGCTCGTTATCGGTGAAGTAGCCGAGAAGCCAGCGGTCGTTCTTCCTGGGGCCGCAGAACGTCTCCGCCTGCTTGTTCACGCCTTCACGAAACGAGTCGGAGAAGACGTCCGGAAAGCCGCCGTGCAGCCAAAGGTTCGGCACGCTTGCCGCGGCAAGGTCGGCGATCGGCGCGTAGACGAGGCCGTGCTTGTGGAGGTCGTCATCGGACCAGGCACCGGCCGTGTTTAGCCCCCACCCTTTCATCCTGTGAACGGTCGCGCTTGCCCAACCTTCGCGATCTCCGTACTTGGCTGTCACGGCTCGCTCATACGGGGAGTAGCCAAGCGCGGGGCAGTTGTCGCCCGCGAAGGAGACATGGCAGACACCTTTGCTGAAGAAGCCGTTTCCATCCGGATCGATGAGCCACCACTTTTCTCCCACCTTCTCCGCATGGAAGAACCCCGTCTTAGTGCCGTGGATGCCCGTCCAGCCGCCGTAGCGGTCGTATGTAGGCAGGCTATCTGCCGCCGTCGCCATCATGAGAATCATCATCGCTCCCAGCATCGCATTCATCATCGATCGTTCTCCTCGGTTCCTCCAGGGGAGTCAGGTGGTTCCCGTCTTTTGCCGTCCTGCGAGTCCACTTCCGTAAATATACGTGCCGAAGCTGAACCGACGCACTTTCGTATAGTGAAAGAAGTGCGGCGGTTTTATGCCTGCCGCACGATAATAAGAACTCTGCTACCAGGCGTAGTCTTCGGGGGCGGTCTTGTGGCCGGGGAAGATTTCGTTGAGCTTCTGATTGTTCTCGTCGGTGAGCTTGATCTCCAGGGCGCGCAGGGAGCCGTCCAACTGCTCGATGGTGCGGGGACCGATGATGGGCGCGGTGATGGCCGGGTTCTGCAGCATCCACGCCAGGGCCACGTCGGCAGGCTGCTCACCGATCTCCCGGCACAGGCTCTCCCAGGATTGGATCTTCTCCCGGTTGGTCTCAAGCTGCTTCTGCACGCCTTCGGAAGCGCGCCGGCCTTTCTCGATCTTCTCCAACACGCCGCCCAGCAGACCACCGGCCAGCGGGCTCCAGGGGATCACGCCCAGACCATAGGCTTCACAGGCCGGGATCACTTCCATCTCGATGTTGCGGTTAAGCAGATGATAGGTGGACTGCTCAGAGACCAACCCCAGGAAGTGGCGCCGCTTCGCCGCTTCGTTGGCCTGAACGATGTGCCAGCCGCCGAAGTTGGACGAACCGACATAGAGCACTTTGCCCTGCTGCACTAATAGCTCCATCGCCTGCCAGATCTCGTCCCAGGTGGCTTCCCGGTAGACGTGGTGCATTTGATAGAGATCGATGTAGTCGGTCTTGAGCCGGCGCAGGCTGGCCTCGCATGCCTGGCGGATGTGCAGAGCGGAGAGGCGAGACTGGTTGGGCCAATCGCCCATGTCGCCATATACTTTGGTCGCGAGGACCACCTTCTCCCGGCGTCCGCCGCCCTGAGCGAACCAGCGTCCGATGATCTGCTCCGTGACGCCTTCGCCCTTCTTCCAGCCGTAGACATTGGCGGTATCGAAGAAGTTGATGCCCAATTCCAGCGCCCGGTCCATAATGGCATAGCTGTCCGGCTCGCTGGTCTCGGGTCCGAAGTTCATGGTGCCCAGGCAGAGCCGGCTCACCTTCAAGGCCGTTCGGCCCAGGTTAGTATACTGCATACTCTCCCTCCTGTGCCCGCATCCACCTCATCGCCCAGGCGCGGAGCCGCCCGTCGGCGTTGCACCGGTGGGCGCCCCACCGGGGGTCATACCGTACGAAGGAGCTCCCTGCATGCCCGAGGCGCCGCCCGGACTCGGCGACGCCTGCGTTGCGTACGCAGGACCGCCCTTCTTGGCCGCCTCACCCTTGTTCGT
>DASRCN010000100.1:0-31121 GCA_035653075.1 Chthonomonadaceae bacterium
CCGTCTTCTGGCTAAGGCGGCACTGCATAACTTCTGTATCTGGCTTAATCGAAAGCTAGGTCGGCCGAACTTGGCGTTTGCCGACCTGATCGACTGGTGAAGGGCCGGCTATTTCACAGCAAGCGTTTCAATGCCCGGCTAAGATGGCTGGAAATTTGTTCGGATGTGAGGGTAAGATAGGCCATCATCAAGGCTTAAAGGATAGACGCTATGAACTCCACGCTGCAGAACTGGCTGGACGCGCAGATTCAGGCGCTCAAGGACCAGCATCTCTATAAGCCGCTCGTCGTCATGGATACGCCGTCCGAGGCGCGCATCACAGTCAACGGCAAGCCCAACGTCATCAACCTGTCCAGCAACAACTATCTGGGATTGGCGGACCATCCGAAGGTGAAAGAGGCCGCCATCAAAGCGGTGCAGGAGTGGGGCGCGGGGGCGGGCGCCGTGCGTCCCATCATCGGCACGATGCGCATTCACATGGAGCTGGAAAAGCGGCTGGCCGCCTTCAAGCACGTCGAGTCGGCGCTGGTCTTCCAGAGCGGGTTCACCGCCAACGCCGGCACCATCCCCACCGTCACCGAAGAGGGCGACATCATCCTGACGGACGAGCTGAACCACGCCAGCATCATCGACGGCGTGCGCCTCTCCAAAGCGACCCGCAAGATCTACAAGCACTGCGACATGAACTCGCTGGAAGAGGCGCTGCAGCAGAGTCAGGACGCCAGGAAGCGGCTCATCATCACGGACGGCGTCTTCAGCATGGACGGCGACATCGCGCCCCTACCGGACATCGCCGCGCTGGCGGAGCGCTACGACGCGGCGGTCATGGTGGACGACGCGCACGGCTCCGGCGTGCTGGGCGGCGGGCGCGGCACCGCCTTCCACTACAACGTCCACGACAAGATCGACATCCAGCTCGGCACGCTCTCCAAAGCGGTGGGCGTGATGGGCGGCTACATCGCCGGCAGCGGCCGGCTGATCGACTGGCTGATCCAGCGCGGGCGTCCCTTCCTGTTCAGCACGGCGCAACCGCCGGCGGTCGTGGGCGCGATCCTGGCCGCCATCGACCTGATGGAGAACGAGCCGGCTTTGGTGGAGCGCCTCTGGGAGAACGCCCGCTACTGGAAGGCGGGCCTGCAGCGGCTCGGCTTCGACACCGGCATCTCGCAAACCCCGATCACGCCGGTCATGGTCGGCGACGAGGGCAAGGCGCAGTCGCTGCAGCGCGGGCTGTTCGACGAGGGCGTGATGGCCCTGGCGATCGTCTTCCCGACGGTGCCGCGGGGCAAAGCGCGCCTGCGCACCATGCCCAGCGCCATGCTCTCTCGCCAGGACCTCGACGACGCCCTGGCCGCTTTCGAGAAGGTCGGCAAGCGCCTGGAGATCCTCTGACCGCCCCGGCGCCCCTGGAGAACCGAACATATGCTGCCGCCGGAGACCCCGCCCAGGCGGGTCGTGGCGATCCCGCTCCTTCCGATCCTGATCTTCAGCGCGCTCGGATGGATAGCCGTAACCACCTACTTGCGCTACGCGCACGCCCTGCCCCAGGAGCTGGACGAGGCGAAAAGCGCCCTGCACGCCCGCAACGTCGCGAAAGCGACGGCGCTCTTCGACGCCGCCATCCGAAAGCAGCCCCACGATCCGGCGGTCTACGTGGACCTCGGCCAGATCTGCAGCGAGGAGCCGTGGGATTCCAAAGAGCATCGCGGCCAGGTGATGGCCGATTATGCCGAGCGCGGCCTGCGCGACTGTCCCCATGCCTCGGACCCGGATATCGCGGCGCTGGATACGATGCTCGCCCTCGGCGACGCGGACGCGGAGCCGGCGCATCCGCAGACGCAGGCGATCCAGGCGGCACAGGAGGCGCTTCGCCACGACCCCGACAACCCCGTCACGCTCAACCTCGCCGGCTATCTGCTTGCCGACAACGACCAGGATCTCGACCTGGCGAAGAAAGACATCGCGAAGGCGCTGCAAGACCTGCGCCAGTCGGATGAGGGCCACATGCTCAGCGCCGTCGAGGACAGCTACGGCTGGGTCCTCTACAAGCAGGGGGACTATAAGACGGCCATCGAAGTGCTCCAGCAGGCTATCAACGACACTCCGGAGGAGACTACGGACGAGGAACGGGCCGTCTACTATTATCACCTCGGCTCCGCCTACGTGAAGGCCGGCGATCCCCAGGAGGCCCGGCAGGCGCTCGAATTAGCTCTGCGCTACGATCCCAACGACCCCGACGCCAGAGCCGCCGCGGCCACGCTGAAAAACTGAAGCCCACCCCCTCTGCCCCCTCCAATCGCCGACGCGCTCCCCATTCCCTGGCCGCTCGAACGATAAAGCCTGTTCTCGCTAGGGAGGGGGAACCGTTCAGGAAACTGTTTTTCCTCTGCCTGAAGAAGCTCGTTCCTCTAAGCAGAGGTACATGAAGACAACCCAGTCCCTCCTCCCTGTGAGCGGAGCGAACGAATCAGGGAGGCAGGGCCGCTAGGCCCGTGGTGAGCCAGGGGTGGGCAAGCTTTTGAGGATGTAGCCGCAGTGGGTGCAGATGAGGCTGGAGGGGAAGCGCTGGAGGATGCGGGCGTGCCAGCGCTGCTGGAGGCGGATGGCATAGCGGAAGAACAGCGGCTCCCCGATATTGCGCCAGAAGAACCGCTGGAGGCTGCCGATGAGCAGCGAGGTCAGGAGGTGGTCGTCCGGGTCCCAGCCGATCCCGGTATCCAGCAGGTAGCCGCCGTCCCGGCACAACTTGTTATGTTCGCGCAGGCTCTCCATCGGGAACTTGCACCGGGGGCAGTCCCCTCCCCGCCGCGGATTGTCCAGATCGTAAAACATCCTCTTCCTCTGTTAAGACAATACCACGCGAATCGGTAGGATGTTCTCCATCAGTTTTCGGAGGAGGTGTCCACGTTCACGTCCTCGGAAGAGCCGTCCGAGTAGTCGATGGTATCGCTGCCGTCCGACTGGCAGTCTCCCGAAGCCTCGGTGTCGCCGCTGGAATCGGTCAGCGTCTCGTCGGTGGTGCCGTCCGTATTGGTGGACATGTCTTCCTGCCAGCCGTCGGAGAAATCGACGTTCGACTGGATATCGCCGTTATCGTCGGTCTGGTCCTGTTCCGTATAGGTGGCGCCATCGCCGAGCGTGCAGGTATCGGTGCAGTCGGCAACCCCGGCCACAATGGTGAAGACGCAGGTCGCCGTATCGTTCTGCAAATCCTTGAGGGCCAGGTGGATCAGGCAGTTCAGGCCGGAGGCGTCCTTGAGCGTCACGTCCATAGTGCCGGACGTTCCGGCAAAATTGCCCGCCGTGATGTTGTAGGTGACGTGAAAGACGGCCGGATAGGTGTTCGGCTTGCCGTTAGACCACTGCGGCGGTCCCCAGATAAAGGCGCCCGCCGGGGTGCGATAGGTCGAATCGGTGAACAAGTCCTCGCGACCGGAGCCGTCGCTGTTGACGGTCAGGCGATAGGTGAGGCTGGTATCGGGGTCCAAACCCTGCTGGACGCCGCGCGTTCCGTGCAGGGCGGAGAGCAGGAACGCGACACGCCGGCTTACCGTCCGGGAAGAGGCGCGTGAAGTAGCCTTCGATGAGGACGTGCTGGTACCGCGCCGGGCCAGCCCGGCCATGGCGTAGACATCCCGGAAGACGCGCGTCGTGGCAATAAGCCGCTGCCGGGTGGAGGCTTTGCTGCTGCCGGACGAGGAAGAAGAGCCGCCGCCACAGCCGACGAGGGCGAACAGAACGAGGGCGGCGAGCGCAAGAAGGAAGCCCTTGCTTTGCATGCGTCGATCTCCTTGTGCCGTCCCGCCGAAAGATCTGGCTGGGACGCTGCCACAAATGCCAACGGAAACACAGGAGCGCACTCTGCCCCACGACACAGCGGGCAGACGCAGGAACATCAACTCTCTTACAACGAACGGCACGTCGTAGCGTGACAGCAAAAGGGATTTTATTTTATATTCCCCTCCGCAAGGAAAGGGGCTAGGGGATGAGGTCACTAAATCCGCTTAGATCCGTCCGCAGGACGGCTGGCCGAAGGCCCTCCAGACGGGTATTTCAATGCCCGGCTATACGGGTCATTCATGGCCCGGCTAAAACGACCCGGTCACTGAAATCGGAACGCGGCGGCCGGTCGTAGCCGACTCGATGGCCCCGAAGACCATCGCAAGGCTCTTGATATTGTCGTGACATTCGCCCATCGGCGTACGGCCCGTCTGCAGGGCGTTCAGAAAGTCGCGCAGGGAGCCGGCGATCCCGCCCGGCACGCTCGGATCCACCACGCTCGTCCGCCGCTCGGTCTTGGAATGGAAGCCGCCCGTCTCCACCACCTCGTCGGCCACGATCTGGTCGTGCCCATCCCAGGTCGCCGTGCCGCGCGGACCGACCGCGCGCCACTCCGACTCCCAGGAGGTCATCCGGCCTTCAGCGCACCAGCTTCCGGAGTAGAGGTAGCGCAGGCCGCCCGTCATCTCGAAGAGCGCGGTCGCGCAGGCGTCGCCCCGGTACCAGCTCCACGCAGGATTGAACTCTTCACAATAGACCGCGACGGCGTCCGCGCCGCTCAGATACCGAGCCGCGTCGAACGTATGGATCGCCATGTCCAGGATCAGCACGTGCGCCATCTCGTCCCGGAAGCCGCCGAAATGCGCGCCGAGGTAGAAGTCGGACTTGAGGATGCCGAGCGGGCCGACGTGCTGCTCGATGAGCTTGCGATAGGCGTGCAGGCGGCCGTCGTAGCGGCGGCTCTGGCTGACCATGTAGAGCTTGCCTGCCTTCTCCGAAGCCGCCACCATCTCCCGCGCCTCCTGCATGGAAGAGGCCATCGGCTTCTCGCCGAGGACCGGAACGCCCGCCGCCAGCGCCGTGAGAGTCACGTCGTGATGCGCCTCCGGCACCGTCACGTCCACCACGAAGTCCGGCCGCGTTTCGGCCAGCGCCTTATTCAAATCCGGGCCGGTGTGAAGGCCGGAAAGCTGCAGCTCTTCCGCCGCCTGGGCCGCCGCGTCCGGGCGAATATCGACCCAGCCGGCGATCTCCACGTCCGGATGCTCCTTCAGGTTGCGGCCCCAGGAGCGGCCCATGCCTCCTGCCCCGACGATCAATGCTCTTCTCTGCGCCATCGTCTCCCTCTTCGGCAAGGCTCCGGGCGTTGCTGCCGGTGCCCGTCGCGCCGTCTCCACCGGTTCCTGGCGAGAACGCGGTCCGCTCTCGGTTAGCCGCCCCGAGCAAAATTTCCTGCCTGATGGCTTTCAGAGGCGCTTGGCGCCGGGGTCAGGGAATCAGGCCGATCCACCCCGGTTGATACCGCCGCAGCGTGTTAAAGAAGCGCAGCAGGTTCTGCTGCCGGCGCATCTCGTCGTCATGCGCGATGGTAGCCTCGGCAAGGACGACCTTCGCCTCCTCGTCCTTGGTCATCGGCTGATGGGCTTGATCGAGCCACTGCTGCATCTTGCCCAACTGCTCGTTTTCGACAAAGAAGCCGCCGCAGTTCATACAGGCTTCCAGCACGATGGTCGAGTTATAGAGATAGTGATACTGCTGCAGCGGCAGCTTGCAATCGGGGCAGAGGCGCGTGGAAGGCCCTACCAGCTTTTGCTCGACAGGCGGAACGGGGGGCTGCTCCAACTCGGCCAGCGCTTCGGGATCCATCGCCAGCAAGGTTCGCAGCGAATCGGCATGGAACCAGATCCCTTCGCAGTGTGGGCAGACGTTCAGGGGCACGCCATACATCGTCTCGACGCGCATCTCCGCAGAACAGTTCGGACAGACAGAAGCCATCGGTTCCTTCCCTCCTTAACATAAAGGATTCGACTTTCTCGAAGAGCTATGCTTTTGCGACTCAGGCAGGTGGTGGCCCGGCGAAGCGCCAGTCGTTCGGGAAGGGACGCTCCAGCGGCAGGTCGGCCAGCAGGGCGCGCAGGACCGCAATGGGCATGCAGTTCTCCTTCATCATCGCATCGTGGAACGCCTTCAGGGACAGGCGGCCCGACCCGGTCAGCTCTTTCTGCAGCGCATACACCTGCATGCCGCCGATCAGATAGGCGCACTGATAGAGCGGATGGTAGTCGCCGTTGACGGAGCGGCGCACCTCCGCCTCCGCGTTGTCCGGCTCGTGGCCGACCTCGTTCACCAGCATCTCCACGCACTCCTGCGCCGTCATCTGCTCCAGGTGAAAGCGCAGCGAGAAGACCACGCGGGCGCAGCGGTGCGTCCGCCAGAAGAGCATCCCGATCCGGTCCTCCGGCGACTGCGCGAAGCCCAGGTCCCAGAGCAGCATCTCCCAGTAGAGCGTCCAACCTTCCGTCCAGAAGGGCGTGGTGAAGATTCGCCGGTAGGGGCGATAGCGCTCCTGGAAGAACGCCTGCATGCGGTGGCCGGGAATCAGCTCGTGCTGAACGGTCGCGCGGGAGAAGTGCCGGTTGTTGCCGCGCAGGCTCATCTGCTTCTGCGGATGCTCCATGCTCTGGGCCGGATAAGAGACCATAATCGTTTCGCCGCCCAGGAAGAAAGGACTGACTTTCTGCCGCTCCGGCGAGAGCATCTCCATCCGCCAGCACTCGGCGGCCAGCGGCGGCACGGTGAGCAGGTCGTGATCCTGTACGTAACGGATCGCCTCCAGGGCGAGGTCACGCACGAGAGCCGGCTGCCGGCCGGGCGGGACGTGCAGGGACTTGATCCGCTCCACCGCCGCGCGCCAGTCGTCACCCAATCCCATCTCCTGGGAGGCCGCGCGCATCTGCCCCCGGCACCAGTCCATCTCACGCTGCGCGAGGAGGATCAGCTCTTCCGGAGAGTAGGCCAGGAAGGCTTCCTCTAGCTCCGCCTCAATGGCCTCGCGCCCGACCGGATCGCCGATGATGGCGTCCTGATCCTCCGCGCCGGCCAATTCCTTGCGCAGGAAGGCGTTGTAATCTTTTAAGGAAGTTTCCAGTGCCCGGTACGGCCGCTCGACCCACCAGGTATACAGGGGGTCGTAGCCCTCGTAGAAGGCGTGCCACTTTTCCAGGGTCTTGAGCAGTCCATCAATGGTCTGCGCCGCGCGATGCGCCACCGCCGGCTTCGGCAGCGCCTTCTCTTTCTTCTTTTTGGCTTCCAGCGCTTTGCGGGTATCTTTGAGCTGCCGGTCCGCACGGTCCAGCCGCTCCGCGATGGCGGCGTCGATGTCCTCCAGACGGCGGCGCGCTTCTTCCATCGCGATCAGATCCAGGGCGAACGGCAGCAGCGGTTCCATCTCCGCGAATCGCGCTTCCTCCTGCTCCAGATGCCGCCGCTCCCGGTGCAGCAGGTCCTCGAAGAGGATCGCGTCGGCCCGGTCGCTCCGGGTAAGCTCGGCGAACGGCAGTGCCTCCAGCATTTCCTGCCATTCGGCATAGAAGGCGCGCAGCCGCTCCCGGCGCTGCGGGGAATAGGGCCTATCAAAGAGCTTTTTCAAACTCTCGCGGTCGGCATGGAAGCGCGCCAGCAGCGCCGGCACCCGGTCCGTCGTCGGCGTAAACTCGGAAAGAGAGATCGAAGTGGGCATAGGCGTGACTATTTCGCGCGCGGCTCGACGCCGAGCAGGTTGCGAACAAAGAAGTCTTCCAGGCGGCGGTGACCGTAGGGCGTGCCGGCGACACCGTGTCCGGCGCCCGGCACGACCAGGAGGTCGAAGTCCTTATCCGCCTTGATGAGCGCGTTGACGACCTGCAGGGTGCTGGCCGGGTCCACGTTCGTGTCCATCTCCCCCACCATGAGCAGCAGCTTGCCCTGCAGCTTCGGGGCCAGGGTCACGTTGGAGTTGGCGGCGTATTCCGGCCCGACCGGCCAGCCCATCCACTGCTCGTTCCACCAGACTTTGTCCATGCGGTTGTCGTGGCAGCCGCAGTCGGCGACGGCGGCCTTGTAGAAATCGCCGTGCAGGAGCATGGCGGCCAGGGCGCTCTGCCCGCCGGCCGACGTGCCGTAGATGCCGACCCGGCTCAGGTCCATATACGGGTACTTTGCGGCGGCAGCCTGGATCCAGAGAATCCGGTCCGGCAGGCCGGCGTCCGACAGATTCTTAAAGCAGACGTCGTGGAAGGCGCGGGAGCGGAAATTGGTCCCCATGCCGTCGATCTGCACAACGATGAACCCCAGCTCCGCCATCTGCTGCGAGCCGTAGAAGGGCGCAAACGCCTTCGGGACGAAGGCGCCCTGCGGGCCGGCGTAGATATTTTCCAGGACCGGGTATTTGCGGCGCGCGTCGAAATGCGAGGGCCGGAAAATGACGCCGTAGATGTCGGTCCTGCCGTCGCGGCCTTTCGCCACGAACCGCTCCGGATACTTCCAGCCGGTTTTCAAGAGCGCCGAGGCGTCCGCGCGCTCCAGATCGAGGACCTGCGCGCCGGTGTCCGCGCGGCGCAGCGCCGTCACCGGCGGCTGATCGACGCGGGACCAGGTGTCCACAAGAAACTTTCTATCCGGAGAGAAGACCGCTCGATGCGTGCCGTCGCCTGCGGTAAGCACGGTCAGTCCCGTCCCATCGAAGTTGACCCGGCAGTGCTGGAGATAGTAGGGGTCCTGGCCGGGCACCATCCCGCCCGCCTCGAACGTGATCTGCCGCTTCTCGTCGTCCACCCGGTCCACGCCCCGCACCACCCACTCGCCCTTCGTGATCTGGTTCTTCACGCGGCCCGTCGCGGTGTCATAAAGATAGAGATGGCACCAGCCGTCCCGCTCGGACATCCAGATCGCTTCGTGGGTCCTGTCCAGGCGATGGAGATAGACCTTGTTCGTCCAGTCGATGAAGGTAAGAGAGGTCTCGTCGATGAGAATGCGCGTGGCGCCGGTCTCGGCATCTACGGCGATCAGGCGCATCACCTGATGCCCGCGCTGGTTGTAGAGGAAGATGAACCGCTTCGAGTCAGGGTCCCAGGCGAATTCGGACAACTCCCAGGGGTTGGGGAAGAGCGCGTCCGAAACGGGAATCTCGCGCCGGGCGATCGCATCGAAGAGATGCGGGCGGGGATGCTCGATCCGGTCGCCGGGCTTGAGATAGTCGATGCTGTGGACTTTCGGCTGCAACTGGTCCGGCGGCGAGGACTCGACGAACGTGACCTTGTGCTCCTGGGTGGGAACGGTCTTGAGCACGATAAACTTCGTCGAATCGGGCGACCAGGTCACGTCGCCGCCGTAGCTGTCGCCTTCCGAGCCGTCCCAGCTAAGAGGGGTCGTCTGGCCCGTCTTGATCCCTTCCAGAAAGACGTTGTGGTCGCGCAGGACGGCCTTCCACTTCCCGTCCGGAGAGACGGCACGGTCCGTCTTCGGCTCATGGGTGGGCTTCGGCGGATTCTTGTCGATGATGGCCCAGGAAGGCGCGGCGATTGCCTCGAAGGCAACGAGCGGCCTGTCGTCCCGGTCGGTCACGAGGAAGACGTGCCCGACGAAGGTGTCCTGATGGTTCTTTTCTCCCGGATGGATCGCGCCCCGGCTGCGGCGCCGGCCCTCCGCGTCCAGCCAATAGAGCAGAACGTCGGCGTCCGTGCGGTTTAGGAAGGTGATGGCGGTCGGCTCCTGGCTGAAGGGAGAGCCTTCCGGCGCGTCTTCGGGCGCGTACGCTTTCGCCCGCGACAGAGGCCCTTCCTGCTCGGTAAGCGCATAAGTGTTCAGGTCGCAGGCAAACGTCCTGTCTTCCACCTGCACGCGCAGGATGGGCTTGTCGGGTTCGAAGGCCAGCGTTTCGATGGGCAGCCGGTCCGCCTCGATCTTTTTGCCGAGCGCCTTCGACAGCGCCGCCGCCATGCGGGCCGAATCGAACGCCGGCCCCTTTGACGGCTTATCGGGATCGACGAGGATAAACTCGCGGCGGCCTTCCGGCAGGTCGTTGCGATACCAGAAACGGTCGCTCTCCCCGATCCAGTTGGGGGTGACGGAAGCCCGAAACACTTTGCCCGCTACCCGCTCCCGCAGCGAATTCGCCCGCGCGTAGTCCTCCCGCGTCCCTTGCGCCTGCGCGGAGAACACCACGGACAACAAGAGAGCCATCGTCAGCAGAAACATCAATCGCATGCCACTCCCCCACAAAATATCCCCTGCCGGACATGCAGGGGCATTTCTCGCCAGCCTATTCGCTATCGTTCCGGCGTGTTCCTGCTGCCGGCATCGCCGAAGGCGAAAAGCCAGCCCGAATAGCAAGCCCCGTCGAGAGAACGGATGGAGTTATCTAACGCTCCGCTGACAACTTCCCGCATCTGTCGTATCCAGGTAGTATCCGTTAGCCTGAGTGGATCGCGCCGAGAGATAGGCGGGAGCGAAACGATGATTCGACTGAAGCGGGCTTACGACCCTCCAGATCGCGCCGCCGTGGTGCTCAAAGAGTTCCTGGAGCGCAATTTCGATGCCTGAATTGCAACGGTATTTAGATCGACCGCGATCCTTTGTGGGAACTCTTTTGTAAAAACAGCAATCATACCAAACACAGTGGCTCGCTCTCTGGAAGTCAGGTAGGAAGTGGCGATCATCCTGGCGAATTGATTCCTCGACAGGCTCTCTCTTTGCCAGGAGGAGAGAGGTTTCCCGCGAACTCTCTACGGACGGTGGGTTTCGATAAGTAAGGAGAACGGAGATGGTCCAGGCGGCTGCTCCGGCCAAAACGAGCCGTGGCATACTCATCGGTGGCGTGGTCATCCTGCTGCTGCTTCTCATTGGCGGTGGGAGCTGGGCTTTGCTGCGCTTGCGCGCGTCCAACGCCGATCCCCGCCAGCAGGCGATCCGCTTTTTCGACGCCCTGAAAGCCCAGGATTGGAAGACGGTGTATGCGCTGAGCGAGGGCGCGGAACGGAACTTCATCTCGGAGGCAGCCTACGAGAGCAAGATGAGGGAGACGATCGGCAATCCGCTCGTCAACGTCTTCTTTTCCGGCCTCATCGGCAAGGCGCAACCCGAGGTGGGCCAGCCGGTCATTCATGGCAACGAAGCTACGGTCCCCGTCACCTGGACGCGGACCCTGTCGATGCAGATCGAAGGCAAAGAGTACTACCAGAGCGCTACCAACACTTATGCCATGCAGATGAAAAAGATCCGAGGGATCTGGAAAGTCGCCGACGACCCGCAGGGAATCGGGGGCCTTGTGGCCCTCAACTATCATTTCGACATTTCCGCCACGAACATCGGGACGCCAGGGTGGCAGAACGTCAAGCTGGGCGGCGGGGTAGAGCCGCAAAGCAGCACGACCTCCGGGCAAAACGGATCCGAGAATGCTGCGTCGACAGGCAGCAGCCTCCCGCCGCGCCAGGACACCGGCCAGACTCCGCAAACGGCAAATAGCGACGCTGCCAACGCCAATGCGACCGGCAGCCCGCCGCCTCCCGTACTGGAGGACCGGACGCGTCTGGGCGGCGCGACGGACAACAGCGGTGCCGGCAACACCTATACCGGCAGCGGTTATGATGGCACGGCGGGAAGCACCAACGGCGCAGGGGCCGTCCCAAGTCAGCAAGGCGTTGGCGCAGGCGCCCCGGAGAATGGAAGTGGTCCCGGCAGTGCGCCGAATACGGGAGGATCGGGCGCCGGCGGCACATCGGTACCGTCTGGCGCCGAAAGCTCTGGCGATAACGACTGATCTCCTGCCACGATGATCGATCCCGTTTTCTGCGCCATTTCGGCGCAGAACGACGCCCACTCCGGTTTGGGCCTGCTCTCGCATCTCGACGGATGCGAAAAAATGCCCCTTGCAGCCAAAGCTGCAAGGGGCCATTTGATGTGATCCGAGGAGTGAGAGAAAACATCTGTGCGCTCCCGCCTTCCGAGCCAGCGTGAGCCAAGCCCGTTCGGCGCGCTCCTTTTAGGGCAGAGTGACCTTAAAAGAAAGCCCACTCGCGCCGCCGGTGAACCTGGTGTTGGCTTTGAGGTAAGCCACTTCTCCAGAGGTTCCCGCCGAGCCGGGATAGGTCAAGGTAACGGTGACTGTCGCCCCCGCCGCTATGCTGCCCAGGCTGATAGGCAAAGAGGTTGTGGTCGCCACCGGCGAGAGCTTGGGACCCAGCGTGGACTTGGTCAGGCTGGCATTGGCAGCGCTCAGGTAGCCCACGTTCTTGATGCTCAGGGTGGCGCTGATGTCTCCGGTGGTGCTGTCTCGGCTAAGCTGCACGCCCGTCAGCTTCAAGGTGGTCAGCTTGACCTTGAAAGGCTTGAGGTTGGAGGTGCCGGCGCTGGGCGTGGTGACGCTGATCTGGACTTTTTTAGGTGAAGCGATCAGGGAAGCCGGCACAGCGGCTTTGAGTTGGGTAGCCGAGACAAAGGTAGTGCTCAGCGGGGTGGTGGAGGCGCCTTCGATCCAGTTGACGGAGGAGGTATCCAGGAAGGCAGCGCCTTTGACGATCAAGGTGAAGGCGGGACCGGCGGCATTGACCGAGCCGGGATGCAGGCCGCTGAGCGTGGGAGGCGGTATCAAATGGACGTTCAGTTGGAATAGGGTTCCGAGACCGTTTTGCCCACCCGCTGAGGTTGTGCCATAGAGGTTGTAATCCGATCCCTCGACCATGCCGGCAAAGGGATAGGCTCCATCGGAGTTCTTTTGCCCGCTGGCGAAGGCGCTGAAGTTGTAAAGCAGCGTGAACGTGCCGCCGGGCGTGATCTTAAACAGCGTCCCGTTGCCGCTCGTACCTCCATACTCGACCGTGCCATAAAAGTTGCCATCCGTCGCCTGGACGAGGCTGGAGTTAGGCCAATAGCCATCGGTACCATTGAAGGCGTGGAGGATGGTGACGGTCCCTCCCGGAGTGATCTTGAAGACCGTGCCCTTATTGTTCACGCCTCCGGAAACCGAGGTATCGTAGAAGTTGCCGTCGCTGCCTTCGATAAGCGCATTTTCGGGACCAGACGCATCCGATGGAGCGCCGGCGAACGAATGAAGGACGGTCACTGCGCCTGCCGGCGTGATTTGGAGCACCGAGCCCAGGGTGACGTTGGCCCCGCCATTCGGGCAGGTGACATAGAAATTACCGTCGCTGCCGGTGATGATGCCGGAGGCCTCCACGCCTTCCGTGCCGAGAAGGGAGTGCAGGGTGGTGAACTGGCCGCCAGAAGTGATCTTATAGAAAGCGCCAAAACCGTTCGTGCCGCCCGCTGTCGTGATCCCATAGAAGTTGCCGTCCGCGCCGATGGCCAGTCCGGCCACGGGCCTGGCTCCGTCGGCGTTGTGGTTACTCGAGTCCAGAGCGGAGAAGGTATGCAGAACGGTCAGCGTGCCGGAGGGCGTTACCTTGAAGATGGTGCCGGTGCCGTTGGCGCCCCCAACATAGCACGTTCCGTAGAAATCGCCGTCACTGCCTTCCACCAGGGCGCCCCAGGGTAAGTCGCCATCCGAATTGATGAGGAGCGGACCCTGCACGGTCGCCGTGGAGAACGAGTAAAGGGTAGTAACCGCGCCGCTGAGCGTCGCCTTGATGATCGCTCCGGAGCCGTGCGCGCCGTTACTGCTAGCCGCGCCGTAGAAGTTGCCGTCGCTGCCGATGATGAAGGCATCGTAAGGCGCGGCGCCTTCGCTGCTCGCGAAATTATGGATATTCGTAAAGGTCGCCTGCCCGAAGGCGGCGACACCGGCAAGCAGAAGCAAGCCGCCCAGGAACGTCATCGCCAGGCTAGTTCTAATAAACGTGACCATGTGGGAAACCCCTTTCTTGCTGGAGATTTCCCGATTATAACCGCTTCGCCCGCGGATATTTTCTTGAATCTTGCTAAAGTGCGTCGGAGAAACGCCCGGAAGCGCGGAAAAAGGCCGGGCGTAGAAAAAAGCGCCCCTTGCATTCGATGCAAGAGGCTTCTCTTAAGGATTCGACGCTCTCCGCAATACATTCCTCACGCGGGCATATTCCCTGGAATCGGCGGCGGGGAATCCTGGGATGCTTGCGGCCGTATCCGGATCTTATAGCCGCCGAGCTTGAGCAGTCCCGCAGTAAACAGAAGCGGGATATAGGTAGACGGTATCTCTCCCAGCACAAAGCTGACGATTCCGGAGCGAATCAGACCTAAAATAAAAAAGAAGCTCAATGCGAAGAAGGAGACGCCCAATAAAGACCGCCTTGCCAGGCCGATATCCATCCCTGCCAGGAAAGCGCCCATCAGAATCCCATGCAGCAGCAGGCCGACCGGCAGATACAGATCCAGGGCCATGACCACGCAGGAAAGGGGATAGTCCCCATAGACATAGGTGCCGGTGCCGGCGCCCTTGGTGCCAGGATACATCTGTTCCTGGAGCACGCCCTGGCCATATAAGATGGGTTTACCGGGATAGAGCGCGCGGGGTACGATCTGCCAGAAGTCCTCTAGCGGGCGCTCGCCCGTCCAGTCGACCGGCATGAGATAGAGATAGTTGATCAGGTGGTCGATCGAGTCGAAGGTGACCAGCGCCTCCGATAAGACCGCTTCGGCCGGCTGACTGCTCAGGGCGATGCTGCCGGTGTTGCGCGCGCCCAGCAGCAGGGCGGCGATAAACGGCAAGCAGAGCACCGTGCCATACATGCCCGCAAGGCACCAGCGATAGTGGTGGGGACGCCGCCAATGGATAAGATAGGCCGTCGTCGGAACGAGCAACAATGCGCTGAGCAGCGTAAAACGGCTGCCGTTGGCCAGAACTACCTGAAAGAGGCAGTAGAGGATCGCCAGGAAGATCAGCAGGCGATTGCCCTTCATGACGGCGTAGACGGCAAAAATGAACAGAAGCCCTTGTTGTATCTGCAGGAAAAACGCCTGGACGCCCACCTCGCCGGAGTAGAACTTGGAGGGGTCGAGGTAGAAGTGGCGGAACAGAAAGGCGCCGGTGGCGCCCAGATAGACCGCCTGGGCGAAGTTGGCGCGAAAATAGGCGATCAGCAGCACGATGCCGGCCACGGCGATCCACCCCTCCCGGCGGCCAAAAGCCGGCCCGGCCTCCAGCCGGGAGCGGCGTTCCAGTTTCCGGAAGACGATCTGATAGCTCCAGTAGACGATGGCGCCATAGACACCCGCCGTAATCATCGCCAGCAGCGTATAGAGCGTCAGATCACTGCCCTGGGGATACTGGCGCAGGGAGAAGAGCGGGTCCGCAGCCACCAGGAAATAGACCCCTTTAATAAAGAAGCAGAGTATAAAGAGCGCCAAAAACATATGCAGCGCCAGGCGCCAGCGCATGGGAGGCGGCTGCGCGCCCGTCTCGCCGGATTCCACACTGTCTGTCCTTCCGGTCCTCCCGGTCGGATTCCGTTCTTCGTTCATCGTGTTTCTCTTCTAAGGCGTCTTATCCGCCAACCGGATACGCAAGGCTCTTCGTATCAAGAACCAGAGCATAGCGCGCAACTGATAGAAGTAGATGGCAAAAGACGTCGGCACGGTCGTCGCCAGGGACCGGCTGCCTTTCCACACGGATCCCGGCAGGACGACCATGAGGCCGAGCCGGAGCAGACACGCAACCCATACAGACTGCTTGCGGTTGCTTTCCTGCGACGGATGATGCCGATAGGAGAAGCGCGCCCGCCGATCCGTGCGCAGCGTCCCTGCCGCGCCCAGATAGTACAGGACCGGAAATTCGGCGGACTGGGCGTATTTCTTGGTGAACGGCAGTGGCCTGAGATGGATTTGCTGCAGCACCGACGTTCGGAAGAGCCCGTAGATGTAGATATTGGTAGCCCGCTGCCGGGCCAGCGTAAGGACACGTCCGAAACGGCTCGGATTTTCCATCTCGTAGCTCGCCGTCACGTCGGAGAATGGCTTCCCCTCCGCATCTATTCTATCATATTCTCCCTGCGCGCCCACGGCCTGGGGATCGGCTTCCAGGCATTCCCGCAAAACTTCAAGGAAGTTGAGACTCCACAGATCGTCCACGGCGGCCCACATGAAGTAGGCTCCGCGCGCCTCATGGAGCACGAAATCGAAGTTCCAGAGGCCGCCTCGGTTTTCGGGCTGGCGGATATAGCGGATGCGCGGGTCCTGCGCAGCAGCTTTCCGGCAGATCGCCTCCGTGGCGTCGGTGGAGGCGTTGTCCGAGAGAATGATCTCGAAGTCCGAGAACGTCTGATTCAGAAGCGCATCCAGCGCGCCGCATAGATACTTCTCGCCATTATAGACCGGCAGTCCGATCGATACGGCAGGAATCCCTGGCGGCGCGGCCGCTTCCAGCGGCATCAGGCTTCTCCCCGGACGAACGGGCGATAGGCCAGCGCGCTCCAGGAGCGCCCGCACCTGCGGGGCTGCCAGAGCCGATGCGATGGCGGCGGCAGCCCAGATCAGGATCAGATGCAGCAGCATCAGGAAGCGCGGCGTGGAGGGGGTCACGCTCATCCACCAGCGCGCCAGCACGGCCACGCCCAGCGCCGCCAGCAGCGGCAGGCTGAGGTCGCTTCCATACCAGCGCCACTGCTCTCCAGGCAGCAGACGGCGGTGCATGATGGGAACGTTGATCAGCACGTAGGCGCTGTTCAAGAGCACCCAGACCACCGCCGCGCCGACCGGCCCATAGTTCCGGGTCATCCAGACCAGCAGCGGCAGCATCACGATCAGCGAGATCAGATTCTGCGTAAACGTAAGCCGGGTCCAGCCGGAGGCCAATTGCAGCGCGTAGGGCAGAGTGACCATCGCGTTGCAGGCGTATCCCGCCACCAGCAGCGAGACGATCTGATAGGTATGGGCGACCGTATCCGGATTGTGGGTCCAGACCTGCATCAGCTCTCGTGAAAACAGGATCATGACGACCGCCACGGGCAGGATGACCACCGAGACGATCTGGCAGCCCCGATGGTAAAGCCGGGCCAGCGCCTCTTCCTCCCGCAGGGTCAGCAACTGCACGAAGCGCGGAAAGAGCGCGGCATAAAAGGGTGTGACGCCATAGATCAGGCCGGCGGCCAGATTGGCCGCCATCGTATAGTAGCCGAGCATGCGCAGCGAGACCAGCCGGCTCAGGACCAGCTTGTCCATCTGCATCAGCGCCACGGAGACCAGCGCGATTCCGGTCATTCCCGCCGCGAAGCGCCAGATCTTTCGGAGGGCCGCCGGATCGAAGACGGCTCTTTTGCCGGTCGGCGGCAGACTGCGCCACAGGAAAAACGAGACGGCAAAGGTCATTCCCGCGCTGACCAGGATCTGCCAGGCAAAAAAGACCTGGATCGTAGGCCGGATCCAGAGCAGCGCCAGCACGGAGCCGACGCCCCGCGCTGTATTGGCCGTGATGCTGATGCCGTTGAGCAGCACCTGCCTCTGCAAACCAAGCAAGCCCCCCTCATAGAGCGAGTAAGGCCACTGGAGAGCGATCGAGAGGCCCATCATCACTACGGCCTGCTGCACGGTCGCCGGAGGCAGGCGCTCCGCGTGCAGCCAGTAGCGGGCGAACAGCGGCACCGCGACAAGGACCACTCCGGCGATCACCAGCCCGATAGGCCAGTAGATCAGCTCCAGGGTCCGCATCGTGTCGCGGGCCTCCTGCGCCTGCTCCGGATGCGCGGACAGCCGGGCCATCTCCCGATTCGTGGCCGGGGTCAGGCCCATGTCCAGCAGCGAGAACGTGGCGTTCAGCACGGCGCTGAACCCGACCAGCCCGTAAGCCTCCATGCCCATCAGCCGGGTATACACCGGAATGAAGGCCAGGCTCATCAGGGCGGACCAGCCCTTGCCCGCAAAATTGGCCGCGACATTACGCTTGACGAGGGACACGACTGCCTACTCTACGTTAAAATGGACCTTGATCGGCCGGTCCGAGTTCGATTTGAGGGTGTTGCTCTCCGTCCGGGTGACCAGGGAGTTATCGGGTATATCTTCCTTCATCACCGTGCAGCCCGGCCCGATCATCACATTCGCTCCGATGCGGCAGCCGCCGATGACAGAGGCGCCCGCGCTCAGGATCAGCTTCTCGCCCAGGACCGGATACGCATAGCCGAGCGCCCCGATGGTGCAGTTCTGCCGCACGACCAGGTAGTTCGCGTAGGTCGCCTTGCCCAGCACAGTCCCCACGACGTGCAGCAGCAGGAAGATATCCGGCAGCATGGCATCGTACATGCAATTGAAGGCGTGCAGGGCCTTGTTCAGATAGAATACTTTGGAGGCCAGCCCCGGATCGCCCTCGCTGCGGTAGATGCTGTTCGCCAGCAGATAGAGATAGCTGCAGTACTGGTCGGAATGCAGAAGATCGAATTTGGCCTGACCGTCCTCGCAGTAAGAGCGCAGGGCGACGCGCCGGAAGCAGAACTCGGTCCGGTCGAGCGCCTGCTGCGCATATTCCTTCAGGACATTTGCGCTCACCGCGCGCCCATCCGGAAAGAACGCATTCAGTTGATGGGCCGTATAGCCGGCAACCTCCTCGACCGTATAGGCCAGATTCATCCTGAACTCCTACGATGCCACGAGATCGTCTGCTCCAGGCCGCTGTCCAGGTCATAATGAGGGCGCCAGCCGACCTCCTCGCGCAGGCGGCGCGTGTCCGCTACGATCAGAGGCGGCTCGCTCGGAGGCGCAGGCAAGACTCCTAGCTGCACCCGATCTTCGGCATTCAGACGCGCCGCGATCTTCCCGATGACCTCCTGCAGGGCCACCGGCTGCCCGGAGGCGATGTTGACCGGTCCCGCCACGTCCGAGCGCAGCAGCGCCACGAAGGCCCCGGCGACATCCTGAACGTGCAGAAAGTCGCGGATTTGCCTGCCGTGCGAGCAGCGCGCCGTCTCGCCATCGAGCAGCGCCCGAATGACCGAAGGCACCAGCCGCTGCGGGTACTCGTGCGGGCCGTAGAGATAGAAGATACGGCCCCAGGCCTGGCTCAAGCCCGCCTGATCGGCAAAGACCACCAGCATGGTATGCAGAGCGTGCTTGCACGTTCCGTAAAGCGTGTCCGGCGCAAGCGGCGTCACGCGCTCCGAGCAGTAGCCGTAGCGCAGATCGTACTCGAAGCAGCTTCCACTCATCACGACTCGCTGCCCGCCGCACTCCGCGAACCGGCGCAGCAGCTCCAGGCTGGCCTGCACCCAGCGAAAATTCTCCGGCGAGGTCACGTACTGGCCGGGCGCCACGTACCAGGCGAAGTGCAGCAGATGGGTCGGGCGCACTTTAGCCAGCAAGTCCGCCACACAGCCGGGATCCAGCAGGTCAGCCTGATGCCACGCCACCTCCGGCGCTGCCTCGACCGGCGCATCGATGGTGACGGCATGGACCTCGTCCCCGCCCGCCACCAGCGGCGCCAGCGCATGCCGCCCGATGAAACCCGTCGCCCCGGTAACGAGAACCCTGTTCACCCCACTTGGCCCCCACTCCCTTCCCCTCCCCCGATTCTAGGGGAGGGGAGATTCTACTGCTCTCTTTTGCCTCTCCCTAAAGCTTCTCTTCCCCAGAATGAGTATAGAAGACACAACTGTCCATCCGCTTAAGATCCGCCCGCCAGGGTGGTTGGCCGCGTAGCGGCCTGCCAGACGGGCCGTGAACGGCCCGGTTAAAGCTCGAATAAGGGATAGGTCCGCCCGCGAGGGCGGTTCTCCTAACACCTTAAGTTCCCCCTCTCCTTTGTAAGGAGAGGGGGTTAGGGGGTGAGGTCTATGGGGTGAGGGTCCGCAGCACGTGGGCCGGGTTGCCGACCACCACCGTATAGGGTGCCACGTCTTTGGTCACGACCGCGCCCGCGCCGACAATCGCCCCCTCGCCGATCCGCTTGCGCGGCAGCACGACCGCCCCCGTGCCGATCATGGCGCAGTCGCCCACTTCGATGCAGCCTGCCAGGTGCGCGCCGGGGCAGAGATGCACCCCGTTCCCGATCCGGCATTCGTGGTCGGCGATGGCGCCGGTGTTGATGAGGCAGCCGCGCCCGACGACCGTATCGGAGCACACTGAAGTGTGCGCCAGGACGTGCGATCCGGCCCCGATCTGCGCGTCTGCCGCCACGAACGCAGTCGGATGCCGGGCCACCAGCGGCGTCAGCCCGTGCGCTTCGAGATAGTCCTGAATCTCCAGCCGGTCCCTGCCGCGATCCCCGCCGATCGCCACGAGAAAGCCCACCTCGCGGTTCTCCTCCGTTTCCGCCAGCCACGCCTCGAATCCCGGCTTGCCGTAGTAGACGGGCACGTCCGCAAACGGCGACGGCACGCTTTCGTTATTATCGAAGAGGGCGACCACCTCGATGGCGGCGTAGCGCAGGCATTCCCGCAGCACTTTCGCGTGACCGGCGGCGCCCCACAAGATGGCGCGCGTTATTGGTCTCTGCGCCAGCGCCGTTAGATCGGCCTCCTGCGCGCTGAACGGTGGATAAGAGGCGTCTTTGTCGGACAGAATGCGCTCTGCGAACGGCCATTCGATGCCGAACGCGGGATCGTCCCAGCGCACGCCGCGCGCCGATTCGGGCGCATAAAAGGCCGACATCTGATAGAACACCTCGGTGTTCGGCTCCAATGTCTGGAAGCCGTGCGCGCAGCCTTCCGGAATGTAGAGCATCTTATGGTTCTCGGCGGTCAGCTCGACGCCCACCCAGCTTTTATAGGCCGGCGAGCCGGGCCGCAGATCGAGCGCCACGTCATAGAGCGCGCCGCGCGTGCAGCGCACCAGCTTCGCCTCTTCATGCGGCTGCGCCTGAAAGTGCATGCCCCGCAAGATCCCCTTGCGCGTATTGAACGAGATATTGCACTGCGCCAGACAGGAGTTGAGGCCGCGCGCTGCAAACTCGCGGGCGCACCAACTGCGGGCAAAGAAGCCGCGCTCGTCCTCGATCGGCTCGATCTCGATCGTGAAGACGCCGGGCAGGCGTGTCTCGGTGAACTTCACGCCAGAACCTCCACCTGCGGAATGGGGACCACGAACCGGCCGCCCCATTCCCGTATATAAGCCATCTGCTCCATGATCTCCTGCTTGAGGTTCCAGGGCAGAAGCAGCAGGTAGTCCGGCTTCGTCTCGCGCACCTTCTCCGGCGCATAGATCGGGATATGCGTGCCGGGCAGGTAGAGACCCTGCTTGTGCGGGCTGCGGTCCACCGTATAGTCCAGGAGATCCGTGCGGATGCCGCAGTAGTTGAGCAGCGTGTTGCCTTTGGCGGGCGCGCCGTAGCCGGCGACCATCTTCCCCTGCCGCTTCGCCTCGATCAGAAAGGCCAGCAGGCGGCGCTTCGTTTCGGCGACCTGGGCGGCAAAATTCGAGTAGGTTTCCAGCCGGTCGAAGCCCGCCCTCTTCTCCCGCTCGCTCAGTTCCTGGACCCGCGCCGTCACCGGCACGCTCCCCTTCTCGCGGTGACAGGCGTAGATGCGCAGCGAGCCACCATGCGTGGGCAGCTCCTCCACGTCGAAGAGAGTCAAACCGTGCCGGGCGAAGACCCGTTCGGCGGTCCGGAAGGAGAAGTAGGAGAAGTGCTCGTGGTAGATCGTATCGAACTGGTTCTCGGCCATCAGGCGCATCAGGTGGGGAAACTCCATCGTGATGACGCCTTCCGGCTTGAGCAGCAGCGTCATCCCGGCCACGAAATCATTCAGGTCCGGAACGTGCGCCAGGACGTTATTGCCCAGGAGCAAGTCGGCCTTCTTGCCCTCCGCTGCCAACTCCCTTGCCGCCTGCGTTCCGAAGAACCGCACGACCGTCGGAATCCCCTTCTCCTGGGCCACCTTTGCGACGTTGGCCGCCGGCTCGATGCCCAGGATCGGCACGCCCTTCTGCTGGAAGTACTGGAGCAGGTAGCCGTCGTTGCTGGCGATCTCCACGGCCAGACGGTGCGCATCCAGGCCGAACCGCGCCTGCATCTGCTCCACATACGCCTGGCTGTGGCGCAGCCAGCTCTCCGAATAAGACGAGAAGTAGGCGTAATCCCCGAAGATGTTCTCCGGCGTCTCCATCGCCGGTAGCTGGACCAGAAAGCACTCGCCGCACACGTAGGCCGTGAGCGGATAGAACGGCTCCATCTGCTGCAGATTCTCCGGGCACACGTACGCATTCGACAGCGGCGACATTCCCAGATCCGCAAACACCTGCTCCAGCGCCGCGCCACAGAACCGACAGAAGAGCCTATTCTCCATCACGCTCTCCACCGGACATAGAGATTCGGGCAGTTAAAACTGCAGCAACAAAGGCACGAAGTCCCCTTCGGGGACTCTCTTGCCAGAACTCTCCCCCTCGCCCCTTGTGGGTGAGGGGTTGCAGCAACTTTAGCCGCCTGCCCATATAGGGGAGATTGCGTCAACATGATAATAGATCCGAAAAGCGCGCGATCTCGGCACGCGTGAGATCGCTCACCGGTTCGCCGGCCTGATAGCCTTTGTACCAGGCGGAAATCCATTCCAGCGCCATGTTAAGCGGCACTTTCGGCTGCCAGCCGAGCAGCGTCCGCGCTTTCGATGCGTCCAGCTTCAGGGTATGCGCCTCATGCGGCTGCACGGAACGGTCCTGCTCCCAGCAAGCCCTATCGCCCCAGAGCGTGACCAATTGCTCCACGATCTCCCCGACCGGGCGGGTATCCTCGGGCGCCGGGCCGAAATTCCAGGCATCGGCAAACTCCGGTCCGGATTCATAAAGCCGCTCGGCCAAAAGCAGGTAGCCGTGCAGCGGGTCGAGAACGTGCTGCCAGGGCCGGAGCGCCTTCGGGTTGCGGATGACGACCGGGCGGCTCTCCAGGAACGCGCGCATCACGTCCGGCACCAGGCGGTCGCGCGCCCAATCTCCCCCGCCGATGACGTTCCCGGCCCGCGCGCTTGCCACCGCGACGCCCTGCGCCTCCAAAAAGGAGCGCCGGTAAGCGGTCGTCACCAATTCGGCGCAGCCCTTGCTGCTGGAATAGGGATCGTGGCCGCCCATCGGCTCGTTCTCCCGGTAGCCCCAGAGCCACTCGCGATTCTCATAGCACTTGTCGCTGGTCACGATCAAGACCACCCGCATACCCGCCGTCTGATGCGCGGCCTCCAACACGTGGACCGTGCCCATCACGTTGGTGGCGTAGGTCTCGACGGGCGCCTCGTAAGAGGCGCGCACCAGCGCCTGCGCCGCCATGTGGATCACGATCTCCGGCTGCTCCTGCGCGAAGACGCGCTGCAGGCTCTCCAGATCGCGCACGTCGCCGATCACGGAGGTCATTCCTTCAGAAACATGGGCCAGCTCAAACAGGCTCGGCTGCGTGGGCGGCGGCAGCGCGTACCCGCTGACCTGCGCTCCCAGCTCCTGCAGCCACAGCGACAGCCAGCTTCCCTTGAAGCCGGTATGTCCCGTGATCAGAACCCGCTTGTTCTTCCAGAAGCCCGGAGTCATTCCCATACCTTCCAGGGGGCTTTGCCGGACGCCCACAACTCGTCTAGAAGGATCTTATCCCGCAGGGTGTCCATCGGGTGCCAGAACCCGGTGTGCTTGAACGCCGAGAGCTGCCCCACGCTTGCCAGCGTCTCCAGCGGCCCGCGCTCCCAGACCGTCTCATCGCCTTCGATCAAATCGAGCACGGGCGGCTCCAGCACGAAGAAGCCGCCGTTGATCCAGCCGCCGTCGCCGGGCGGCTTCTCCTGAAAGGCGCGGATTTTATACTCGTCGATGTCGATAACGCCGAAGCGGCCCGGCGTCTGCACCGCCGTCAGGGTCGCCTGCGTGCGCTGCTCCCGGTGAAAGGCGATGAGATCGGCGACGTTCACATCGGAGAGGCCATCCCCATACGTCAGGCAGAAAGTCTCCTCCGGCAGATGCTCCCGCACGCGCTTGAGGCGCCCGCCAGTCATCGTCTTATCCCCGGTATCGACCAGGGTGACCGTCCAGGGCTCGGCGCTGTTCTGGTGGACTTTCATCTTATTGGTGCGCAGATCGAAGGTGACGTCCGAGGTATGCAGGAAGTAGTTGGCGAAGTACTCCTTGATCATGTAGCCCTTGTAGCCCAGGCAGATGATGAATTCGTTGAGGCCGTAGTGGGAGTAGATTTTGAGGATGTGCCAGAGCACGGGCTTGCCGCCCAGCTCGACCATCGGCTTGGGCCGCACCGTCGTCTCTTCGCTCAGGCGGCTGCCCAGCCCGCCCGCCAGGATGACTACTTTCACGCAGGACCTCCGGCGCAAAATTAAGTTAGGCTTTGGAACACGGCGACCGCATAGAGCTTGGCGATCAGCATCGCCGGCACGCCGGCCCGGTCGTCGAAGGCGCGCTTGAGCTTGCGCGCGGCGGCAACATTCAGAATGCCGTCCAGGTCGTCCATGCCGTCGAAAGCCCGGTCCACCTGCGCCTTCCAGGGGCCGCGCAGCACCGCCTCTTCCTGAATATGATAGCCGAAACCCCGCTTGGGCGCATAGAGCAGGTCCTGGGGAACCCGGCCTTCGAGCGCCTTTTTAAGAATCCACTTGTTCTGCCCGCGGTCCCGCAGGCCCCGCGTCTTCTGCCGGTAATGCGTCTGCCAGGCGAGCTGCACGAGATCTTGATCCAGGAAGGGACAGCGCGCCTCCACGCTGGCCGCCATCGCGGGCAAATCCCCGGCGATGGTGACGGAGTGGCAGTTCTCGTGCATCAGGCCCAGCATGTGGGCCTCGTCGATATAGGCCGCAGGCGCGCCGTCTTCGAGCCAGGCTCCCAGCAGTTGCCCGATCGCCTCCTCGACCTCACCCTCCAGGCCGGGAAGCAGGTCCGCCCAGAGCCGCCGGGCCTCGTCTTTATAGAGCGCCGCTTTGCGCTGGCCCGCAGGCGAAGCGGCGACCAGCAGAGTCTCCTGCAGACGGGAGCCGGGCGCGCAGCGGCGCGCGAGGCCGCCAAGGGCCGGGCGTAACAATGTGGGCAGGAACGGCAGCAGCGTGGAGAGCAGGGCCATGCCGTTCGCGCCCGGATAGCCGTAGTAGATCTCGTCGGCGCCGTGCCCGGTCATCACCACGCGCAGCCCATCCTCTTTGATATGCTCGCACAGCTCGTAGGCGTAGGTCAGCGGCAGCAGCATGATCGGCTCGCCGTAGAGGCCCAGCAGATGCTCGAGCTGTTGATGCTGCCGGCTAGCATCGAAGATGAACTCCCGGTGCTGCGTGCCCAGGAGCGCGGCCATCTGCCGTGCGCGGGCCAATTCTTCATCGTCCTTATCGCGGCCGAGGGCGTAGGTGCGCACGCCTTTCGAGCCCTGCGCCGTCATCGCCTGCACGATCGCCGACGAATCCACGCCGCCGGAGAGCAGCGCGCCCACTTCCACGTCCGCCACGCGCCGCAAGGCGACTGCCTGATCGAAGGCGTCCAGGAGGGCCTGCGTGGAGGTAGGTTGGATCGTGAAATCGGGATGCCAGTAGCGCCAGAGCTTCTGAATCTGGCCCCGGCTTATCTGCATGGCATGGCCGGGCGGCAGGCGGCGGATCCCCGTGTAAAAGGTCCAGGGATCGGGGATATGGCGCAGATTGCGCAGCAGGTAGAGGCCCAGCGCCACCGGGTCCGGAGAGGTATCGACGCCGGGGAACAGCCGCACGGCGGGGATTTCGGAGGCCAGCGCGAGGCCGCGCGGCGTCTGCGCGTAGACGAGCGGCTTCTTGCCCAGCCGGTCCCGCGCGCAGAAGAGCGTGTCCTGCTGCGCATCGTAGAGGACGAAGGCAAACATGCCGTGTAGGCGCCCCGGCAGGTCCGTTCCGACTTCCTCATACAGATGCAGGATCACCTCGCAATCGGACTGGGACGCGAACCGGTGGCCCTTGGCCTCCAGCTCCCGGCGCAGCGCCCGGTGATTGTAGATCTCGCCGTTGCACGCCAGCCACAGGTCGCCGGTCTCGTTAGTCATCGGCTGGTTGCCGAGCGGAGAAAGGTCTACGATGGAGAGGCGCGCGTGGCCGAGCGCGGCGCAGCCGCTGGGCGCCAGATAGGCCGCCTGGAGGTCCGGCCCGCGATGGCGCTGCTTGCGCGCCATCGCCAGGGCGATCTCCTCCAGACACGGAAACGGTTCCCCGGTGGATAAGGCCGCGATACCGCACATGGCGGGACCTCTCTACGTACTCTGGATCAGACGCAGGCTCGTCTGGGAGCGGATCAGGTACTCCAACAGCATCCACACGGCGACGATCGCCACCGCGCCGACCAGGCTGGTCACCAGCATCGTAAGCAGGCCCGGCCGGCTGTGCTCCGGAGGCATCGCCGAATCGACCAGGGTCATCCGGTTCTGGGCGCTCACGGTCTGCAGTCGTATCTGCGCGTAGCGGGTCTGGGCTTCCTCCCACACCTTCTCGGCGCCATCCGCTTCCGACTCCAGTTGCTTGAGCCGGGCCGCCTGCTCCCGGCTGACCTGCAAGCTCCCCTGGGCCTGCCGGATCTGTCCGTTAATCAGGGTCAGCGTGGCTAGGTCCGCCTGATAGCGCACCTGGTCGGAGTTATGGCCCTTCAGCAGATTGTTCGCCTGTTCGCGCAGGTACTTCTCCGCCAGCTTCATTTTCTGATAGGCGGTGACCACATACGGATTGTCGTCACCATAGCGCACCTTCGTGTTTTCCCATTCGTATACGGCGCTATCGTAGCGCGAGCGGGCATCCGTAAGCACCGGGTCTTCCGCTGGAATAGAACGCAGCTTATCCAGGTCGCCTCGGACCATGCGTGCGGTTCCTTCGCGGCGAGTCTCATCCTCCGTGACCCTTGCCATAGCATCCGCCCGGTCCTTGTACAGCCCTTCCAGAGTGCTCACGACCAGCGGCGTTTCCGGCCCTGCCTTCAGGCTATCCTGAGCGGCGGCAAACCCCACGCCGAGGCTGCGGATGTAATCCTGCAGTTGCTGCTGCTTGTCCAGGTAGCCTTGCTTGATGAGCGCTTTTTGTGTGTCCGCCTCGCGCAGCAGCGCCGCGTCCTTATCCGTATCCGAATCCTTGAGGTAATGCCGCAAGGCGACGACGTAGGCATTGGCGATCTGCGCGGCCGCCTGCCGGATGCGCACCCGGCGGCCTGCCGTATCCGGCACCATGCGTGGCGGCGCGTCCAGCGTAACGGTGATATACATCAGGCCATCCAGGACGTTGTCATCGACCTTGACGCCCTGGATCATCTTCTCGATCGCCTTGCTTGGCGGAATCCCGTAGATGTCCGCCAGGTGGACCTGGTTTTCCACCTCCTGGGCAAACATCCGGCTGTGCAGGACTCCCGTATACTTCTTCCCCCCCGCTGCGCCGAGACCGGTCAGGGCCGCGAGCGGCGAGTTGGTCGAGGAGGACGACTGATCTATAGACACAGAGACAGTGGCGGAGTAGGACTGCGGAATCAGAAACAGGCCGCTGCACAGAAAGAGTGCGTAGAGGATGACGCCAAGGCCGATCCACTGGCGCAGCCGCCGGCGCAGGATGTCCCGGAATACCGAGCGATCCACAACAACAGCTTGATTATCCGGAACAGTGACATCCGGTGATTGTCTCGTAATCATACTTTTTCCTAAACCTCGCCTGGCCCCCACCCCCGGCCCCTCCCCATTTTAGGGGAGGGGAGAGTATTAGGGCGCAGCAAGCAGCGCCCCTACAGAAGAATCTCCCCTCTCCTTTGGAAAGGAGAGGGGGTTCGGAGTGAGGTCACAGTCCGAAGATGCGGAAGATCAGCGCCGTGTTGAGAATCGAGTGGAAGAAACTATCCAGCCCGCTGCGGTTGCTGCTGATCTTGGCCGCCATCACCTTCGTCGGCACGACGATAATATCGCCGGGCTGCAGATCATGCACCTTGTTCGCCGGGATCAGGCCGCCGCCCAGATGAATGACTTCGATGCGATCTCGGGCCGCATCGGGCGTGAAGCCGCCCACCTGCGCCACGTACTCTTCCAGCCGCGCGCCCGGCTTATACAGGACGCCGCGCGGGTTGTAGACCGCGCCGACCACCTGAACCGTCGTCGGAGTTTCCGGAACTGAGATCGTGTCGCCGTCCATGAGCACGATGTCGTCGCTGCTGCCGGGATGACGCAGCGCGCTCTGCAGATTGACCGCCACAAAGCCGTTCGGCACCAACTGATCGTTGGTGAGGGGGCGCGGGTCGGGAACGATCTTCGCGTTCGGATTGGCGATCTGCGCCGCGGCCGCATCCATGGCCGGGCTTTGCGCCGCCTGCGTGGTTCCTCCGATGGGCAGATCGCTCGTCGCGGCGCTATTGGCGGCCTTGATCATATCCAGCATTTTTTTCTGCTTCTCGATCGCGTGGTCGTTCATGTTGAAAATGTCGTTCATCTTGCTGATGGTTTGAGTCAGGCCGCGCTGCTCTTCAGTGGTCATCAGCTTCGGATCGCGATTGAACTCGGCGCCCTGGGGGAATGCTTCCGGCCGCAGCCCGCCCGCTGCCTTGATCGCGTCGCTTAAGCGCATGCTCTTGCTGGTCAGTGGAATGGGGCCTGGGTGATTGACCGCGCCCGCCACCTGGATAACCGGCACGTGATCTACGAAGCCGCCGGTCCCCTGCACGGTGACGACGTCGCCGTCCTCCAGCACCACGTCCTGGTCTGCGGCGCAGTTTCCATGCGAGTCGAACTGGACGTTGACCGCCGTCAGCGTGCCCTTCGGCCCGTCGGTAATCTTGCCCGCGTGCGTCACGGTGACCGTCGAGCCGGCATCGGGCTTAAAGCCGCCCGCGACCTCCAGCAGGTCCTTGAGGTGCATGCCGTCGCCGCGCGGATAGATGCCGGGTCCGACGACCTCGCCGCTGATCGTGACGACGTGGTCCGGCTCGTACTGCGCCTGGTTCACGCGATAGAGGGCCAGCACGTCGTTATCTTCCAGCATTGGGTTTTGAGAATCGTCGCCATGGAAGAGATCGGGCAGGCGGATCTTCTCGTAAGAGTAGGTCCCATCGGGATGCTTGTGCAGCAAGAACGCCGGATGGTCCTGCGTGGCATCCGGGAGGGGACCGCCGGCCATCGTCAGCAGGTCTTTGACGCGCATATTGTCGCTGCGCAGGTATTTGCCGGGCCGCTGCACCGCGCCCTCGACGATCACATAGCGCTCGCCTGTCCAGGCCACCTCCTCACGCGTGAACACCTTGAGGCGGTCCCAGGGCTTGAGGTCGATATTGTTCGCCGGATCGCCGGCGAGCGCCTTCTCCAGGTTGACGGAGATGAGCGTGGTCGTGTTATCCGGGTTCCAGCGGTACAGGTAGGCCAGCGGCAGATACGCCTCTTTGATCGGGCCGCGCGCCCGCTCTATGAGATCGGCGACGCGCATGTTCGGCATCAGCTCATAGTCGCTGGGCTGGTCTACCGCACCCTCAATAGTCACCTGGTTGGCGACCTGGGAGCGCACGGAGAAGACGTCGACCTTGTCGCCATCGTAGAGCTGGACTTTGCCGGCCGCCGCGATGTTCTTGGCATCCACGTCTTTCTCGATGCGCCGCACGCCGGGCTCGACCGTATCGACCTGGATGCGCTGATTGACGCCCGAAGCCTTGACGCCGCCCGCGTAGCGCAAAGCATCTTGCATCGACTCACTCGGCATGAGCTCGTAGATGGCCGGATCCGCCACTTCCCCGGTGACCATGACACGCGACAGACGCGGAGGAATGTACAGGACATCCCCCGGCTGAAGCTGAATGTCGCCGGTTCTCAAGCCGTCGATCAGAAACTTATACATGTCCAGACGCGCCTCGTGCTTACCGTCGCGGAGGACCTGGATATTGCGCAGCGTGCCGTCATCGGTGGGGCCGCCGGCCGCCCGAAGCATATTGTAGGCCGTCATGGTCGCCGGGACCATGTAGGTGCCCGGCAGGAACGCCTTGCCGGTAATGGTCACGGGCATGGTGCGCAGCTTGCCGAGCGAAAGCGATACCTGGGCGTTGCGGTAGTAGCGCCCCAGCCGGTAGGCCAGCTCCTTCTCCGCTTTCGCCAGGGTCATCCCGCGCACGACTACCGGGCCGGTAGCATGGAGCGTGATCGTGCCGTCGGCCATGATCTCTTTCGTGATCGTGTTCGCCGGCATCGTGGACGACCAGTAGCGGATGGTCAGGCTATCCCCCGCTCCCAATAGATAGGTGGAGGGCGCGGCGGCGCTGACGTTGCGTACCGACAGGGTATCCGGATCGACGACCGTATCCCAGGCGCTCGCAGGCGTTGGGGCGGCCTGATCGGATTCTTCCTGGGAAGAGTCGGAGTTTTCCATATTTCCCTGATCGCTGGGGAATCCCCCATTATCTTCCATAGAGCTGCTGTTGTTCGTCTGATCGCCGTTGTCGGAATTCTTCGAGCCGGCGCGCGAGGTCCCGTAGGTCGAATCGGATGTGTTGCCCGTATCCGTGCCTGTGTTCGACCTGCGCCTGCGAAGCCTCTGCGTGCCTGCGTTGATGCCGTTCCCTGTTCCTGAGACAGACTGATCCGGATTCTCTTCCGTCCGATTGTTCTGGCTGCTTCTTCTTTGCGTGTTCGTACGGTACGCCGTGCGCGGAGCGAGCGGATTCTGGCCCATCTCGTATTTGTTGATCAGATAGGCGCGCCGCGCGTTGATGATATCGCGCGCCGACTGGAAGAAGTCGTAGCCGTAAAGCGGCAGCGTCTTGTCCTGGGCATCGGCATTTGAATGCATAGAATGCACGTAGTCACCGAACTTGGCCGAAGCCGGCTTGCTTTTATCGGCACTGGCATTTCCGGAGCCATCCTGCGGATTGACGATAATGAGCGGATTGACCGGCGTGGTCTTATCCACCGATTTTTGGTCGTCCGATTTTTGATCTGGCTTGGCAGGCGGCGGATCGGCCGGCTTGCCTGCCGGCGAACCCGACTGCGGGGTGCTCGGCGGGGCTGCCGGAGCGTTCTGAGCAGCGCTGTCAGCGGACATCCACAGGACGGGCGCTGCCAGGGCGAGCAGCGCCAATGCCGAGACGGCGAAACGCAGCGCAGGGAACGAACGGTTCTTCATGGGACTATTCCTCTCCTCGTGCCCTCGACCAGAGGACAGAGCGGACCTCCGTACCGGGGTGGCGAACAGGCTCGGTAGCGAATCAGAAAGTCTGACGCGCAGAGCAGCAAGAGAGCGGCGGGTATACGTGATGGGATATTTCATCCGGTGGAACTTACCTTACGTGCGGGGGGCGCACAACCGGCGTCAAAAGATTTTCTTGATTTCCAGTATATCCTATTTTTCCGGCCTTTGTCTGCAATTTTGCTTTTTTTTAGGCCCCCATCCCCGTCCCTTTCTCTAAGAGCCTGTCCGAAAATTAGGTATCAGGCTTGGTCAGATGGCGCACCATGCGCCTGAGCGATGCCCATCGCAACATCGCCTGGCTGCTTTCGGGATCGAACTCATAATCCTTGCTTAACCGGCGAGGACGGC
>DASRCN010000101.1:0-26152 GCA_035653075.1 Chthonomonadaceae bacterium
AGCACGTTCTAACCGACGAGATCCAAGTCTCCAGGACGCTCACGTGCTTGATCCGGCTGGCTGGTCTTGGGTGGTGTTCACCCAAGAGTGTAACATACAAGGACGCTCGTTTTTGATGCCGGGTCGTTTATCGGCCCGGCACAGAGGTGAGGCTTTTTCACCCCCCTCACCGCGTCGCAGGCGGATCATCGAAGCTTCGGGCTCCTAAGGAGCAATCACCCACTCAGCTTTTACGGGCGACCCACACCTGCTCCGGTGAGCTGGCATCGAAGGGGCGGCGGTCGAAGTCACCATAGAGCGCCTCGATCTGAAACCCGGCTTCTTCCAGTAAATCCCGCGCCTGACCCGGCTCGATCCAACTGAGGCGAAGGCGCCGGTACTTCCGGCGCAACACGATGCCCCATTCATCCAACTCATCCGTCCAGGTGATCAGGCGTATGGTCTGTGCGTTGAAGTCATAGCGGGCACACGCCCAGAGCAGTCCGTCCCGGTGGGTATTCGGATCGGTATACTCGGTGTGCAGTTGGGCCATTCCATTGACACGGCGAGCCAGCTCGTCGTTGAAGACAAAGTGGGCGAAGAGGAAACGTCCGCCGGGAGCGAGCTGGCCGTAGATATGGCGGAGGGCGTTGCGCTTGTCCTCCAGGCTCACGAGATGGCCGATGGTATGGAAGGGAATGGCGATGAGCGCGGCCGGTTGCGGCAGCACGAAATCCCGGAAGTCGGCCTGAATCAGATGCAGTAGAGGCAGGGCCCCGGCCTCCTCGGCGCGTTCTCGGCAGCGCGCCAGCATCTCTTCTGAAGAGTCCACGCCGATGATGGCCTTTCCCTGCCGTGCTGCTTCGATCGCGATCCGGCCGGTACCGACGCCTAGCTCGACGACTGGACCTTCGGTTTTTATATACTCCTCGACGTAATACGGCAGGTCGCGCTCGGTGACCGGCGCTCCCTGGACCCAGACATCGTAAATCTCCGCGAACGTATCGTATTCGACCGCCATCATTCCTCCTCGCAGGCAAGATAGCCTTCTTTCTCGCTGTCCCTATTGTATTTATCGAAACAATATCTTGACCGAATCGTCAGACTGCCATATAATGTAAGAGTCAGGCCGGTTCCGGAAGGGACCAGCCAGTCTGTTATCGCGTCGGATGCGTTTCTGACCGACCGGGGGCCACCGTGGCTTACTCTCTACGTCATGTTACCGCCGCAGGTGTCATCGCGTCGGCAGCTATTCTTATTCTGCTTTCCGGCCTCCTTCCTTCGGGAGCGGGGGTCCCGCCCCATCGTCCCGCCGTTTCCCCACGCCCGGCCGTCGTCACCCTGACCGTCGAGCCGTCTTCGCTGCAGCTCAACGGTCCGCGCGCCGTGGCGCACTACCTCGTGACCGCCCGTCTTTCGGACGGCAGTCTTTTGGATGTGACCGATAAAGCGGAGATGGCGTCTCCGTCGATTCGGGTGCGGATGGAAGCGAAGGGGACCTTGCGCCCGGCGCAGGATGGCGCGGCGACGCTCCGATTTACCTATGGAGACAGGACCGCAGCCGCAAAGGTTACGGTCCGGGGCGCGAAAGCGCCTACGCCCATCCGTTTCAGCAATGAGGTCGTTCCCGTCCTGACACGCGCCGGATGCAACCAGGGCGCCTGCCACGGCGCGCAGTACGGCAAAGGCGGGTTCAAGCTCTCGCTGCTCGGCTTCGATCCGGCCGCCGACTATCTCGCCATCGCACGGCAGGCGCGAGGCCGGCGCATCTCTCTCGCCGATCCCACGCATAGCTTGATCCTCTTGAAGCCGACGATGGCCGTGCGGCATGGCGGCGGGCGGCGGCTGGAACCCGGCTCTGCGCCCTATGACACTATCGTTCGGTGGCTGCAGGATGGCGCGCCCGCTCCCGACCCAAAATCCCCTACGGTAGATCGCATAGACGTGTACCCCTCCGAGCGCATGTTATCGCCGGATGGCGGCCCGCAGCGGCTGGTCGTGGTCGCCACCTATACCGACGGCACGACCCGCGATGTCACCGACCAGGCGCGGTTCAACACGCTCAACGACGCCGTCGTCGCCTGCACGCCAGAGGGAGTAGCCACGCCTGCCGGCAGAGGCCAGACCGCCGTCATGGTCCGCTACGCCGGACGGGCCGCCGTCGCCACCTTCTTGATCCCATTTGGGAAGATGGTCCCCAATTTTAGGGGAGGGGGTCAGGCAGGCCGCATCGACGCGCTGGTGGCAAAGAAGCAGAGGCAGCTTGGCCTGATCCCTTCGCCGCTGTGCGACGACCGGACGTTTATCCGCCGCGTGTTCTTCGATCTCATCGGCACGGCACCCACGCCGCAAGAGATCGCCGGATTCCTCGCCGAGGACGCGCCGGATAAGCGCGCCCACCTCGTCGATAGGCTGCTCACCCGGCCCGAATACGCCGACTATTGGAGCCTCAAGTGGGGCGACCTGCTCCGCAGCAATCGCGGTCCGCTTGGCCTCAAGGGCATGTGGAGTTTCACCAACTGGATCCACGACCAGTTCCAGCAGAACCGCCCCATCGATCAGTTCGTGCATGATCTGATCCTGGCGCAGGGCAGCACCTTCACCAACGGGCCGAGCAACTACTATCGGGTCGTCAGCGACCCGAAGGATCTGGCGGAGACGACCAGTCAGGTCTTTCTGGGCGTGCGGCTGCAGTGCGCCCGCTGCCATCATCATCCCTTCGAGCGCTGGAGCCAGGCGGACTACTACCAGTTCGCCGCCTTCTTTGCCCGCGTTGGCCTCAAGGGCAGCGACGAGTTCGGCCTGTTCGGCAACGAGCAGGTCGTGCGCATTAACGACGGCGGCGAAGTCACCCATCCCAAGACCGGTGCGGTGATGCATCCGACCCCGCTCGGCGTCCAGTTGGCTTCCCTGCCCGGCGGCAAAGCGCCCGATCCGGACGCCGGCGGTGACCGACGACGCGCCCTGGCGGACTGGCTCACGAGCAAGAACAACCGGCTCTTCGCCCGCAACATCGCCAATCGTTATTGGGGCTACCTGTTCGGCAAGGGAATCGTGAATCCCATCGACGATCAGCGCGTCACCAATCCGCCTTCCAATCCTGAGCTGCTCGATGCGCTCGCCGACGAGCTGGTTCGCGGCAACTATGACCTCAAGCACCTGTTGCGCGTCATCTGCACCTCGCAGACTTACCAGCGCAGCTCCGAGGCCACGCCGCAAAACGCCAGAGACGATCTCTTCTTCACGCACTACCTGCCGCGACGCCTGCCCGCCGAGACGCTTCTGGATGCCATCGACTTCGCCTGCGGCACGCGCGAGAAGTATCCCGACTTACCGCTCGGCACACGTGCCATTCAGTTGCCGGACCCGCAGGTCGGCTCCGACTTTCTGGACATGTTCGGGCGGCCTCAGCGCGTCATCGACTGCGAATGCGAGCGCGTCTCCGAGCCAAATTTGGGGCAGGCGCTCAGCCTGATGAACGGCGATCTGGTCAATCACAAGGCCAGCGACGAGCATGGGCGCATCGCCAGGCTAATCGCTGCCGGTAGGTCCGACGCCAGCATCATCAACGAGTTGTATACAGTCACTCTGGGCCGCGATCCCAGTCCGTGGGAGCGCAACCAGATCCTCGGTGTCCTGGCCTTCAGCCCGGCCGCCGATCGGGCGTCGATCTTCCAGGATGTCCTGGTCACGCTGCTCAACAGCAAGGAGTTCCTGTTCAATCATTAACACGGGGTTAAAACCCCTTTTCACCGGGTTGAAACCCGGTGCTAAGACACAAAGCCCGCATAAGCGGGCTAAACCTTTCAAGAGAATCTCCCCTCCCCTGTTAGTGGGGGAGGGGTCGGGGGTGGGGGCCGGAGGGGAAAGCTATGTTCGAGATAGAGCTAGGCAGATACAAAGATTGCGACGGCGTGACGCGCCGGGACTTTCTGCGCGTGGGCGCGCTGACGGCGTTCGGCCTCACTCTGCCCGGTCTGTTCCAGGCGCAGGCGAGCGCGGCGCCGGGGAAGCGTGATGTGGCGTGCATCCTGCTCTGGATGGGCGGCGGGCCGAGCCATATCGATACCTTCGATCCCAAGCCCGATGCGCCCCAGGAGATACGCGGCGCGTTCGGCGCGGTGCCGACCAATGTCAAAGGCATCTATCTCAGCGAGCATCTTCCCAGGCTGGCCAAGCAGATGGACAAGTTCTCGATCCTGCGCTCGGTCACCTCGCCGGACGGCAATCACGAGACGGCCACACATTACCTGCTTACGGGCTATCCATTCAGCCCGGCGCTGGAGTATCCGGCCTACGGCTCCGTGATCGCGCGGGAGAAGGGGTTCCAGAACGGGATGCCGCCCTATGCGCTCTTCGGAGGGTTCCCCTTCGCGCATGGCGGCGGGGGCTACATGGGGGCGGTCTACAACCCGTTCCAGATCAACGGTGACCCCAACGATGCGCACTTCAGCGTCCAGAACGTCTCCCCGCCGGCGGGCGTGGATACGATCCGCATGGACCGGCGCCGCCTGCTGCGCCAGGCGCTGGACGATTGGCAGCGCGACAAGGAGACGGCCAGCAAGGCCACGCAGACCATGGATGCCTTCTATGCCCGCGCCTACGATCTGGTCACCTCGCCGGTCGCCAAGAAGGCGTTCAACCTCAAGGAGGAGCCGGACAAGCTGCGCGAAGAGTACGGACGCAACTATTTCGGCCAATCCTGCCTGCTTGCCCGGCGGCTGGTCGAGGCGGGCGTGCGCTGCGTGACCATCAACTACGGCGGCTGGGACACCCATCAGGACAACTTCAACGCGCTCAAGAATGGGCTGCTCCCGCCGCTGGATGCGGGCTACTCGACCCTACTCAAAGACCTGCATCAGCGCGGTCTGCTGGAAACGACCCTCGTGGTCTGGATGGGCGAGTTCGGGCGCACGCCGCGCGTCAACTCTTCGGCAGGCCGGGACCACTGGCCGGGCATTATCAGCGTCTGCATGGGCGGCGGAGGCCTCAAGACAGGCACGGTCGTCGGCAGCTCCAACGAGCGGGCCGAGTATCCCAAAGACCGCCCAATCCGCGTCGAAGACGTGGCGGCGACCCTCTATAAGGTCATGGGCATCAACGCCGAGAAAGAGTACATGTCGCCACAGGAGCGCCCGATCAAGATCAATTACGACGGCACGCCGATCCATGAACTGTTGGCCTAACCTGTTCCTGGCCGGCGCGGCGCTGATGCAAGGCGGCGCATCCAAAACTCCCGCTGTGACTTATGCGCGGGATCTACGGCCTATTTTGCAGGCGCGGTGCGTCGTCTGCCATAACGCGAAGACGGTTTCGGACGCTTCTCTCTCCGGTGGGCTGGCGCTGGACTCGTATGCGGCGTTGCGTAAGGGCGTTGGGGGAAAAGCGGGGCACGTGATTTTTACGCCTGGCAAGAGCGCCGGAAGCGAATTGCTGAAGCGATTGATGGCTACCAGCCCGACGCAGATGATGCCGCGCGGCGGACCGCCGCTGCCGCCCGCGCAGATCGCTCTGTTTAAAAAGTGGATCGATGCCGGCGCGCCTGCCGGGGACCTGACCACGGAGACGCGCGCCCATGCGCCTTCTCCCGAATTGCGGCCCATGCCTGCCGATCCCGGCACGCAGGAGGTGAGCGTGCTCACGCTCCTGCGGCCAACTCCCGATCTGCTCCCCAAATCCGCCCCCAAAGACTCCGCGTTCACCTATGCCCTCAAGATCGGGCCGCTGCCGGCCATCACGTCCCTGGCTTTCAGTCCGGACGGCAAGCAGTTGGCGGTCGGGGGCTACCGGGCGGTGACGATCTGGGACACGACCGCCGGGCGCCCGCTTACCTGCCTGATCCGTCTGGCCGGGCAGGTCCAATCGCTTGCCTACCGGCCGGATGGGACACAGCTTGCGGTGGCGGGCGGCGCGCCGGGCGCTTCCGGAGAGGTACGTGTCTTCGAAACGCACACGTTCCGACCGGTCGGGCCGGCGCTGGGTGGGCATACGGACACGGTTCTGAGCGTGGCCTGGAGCCGGGACGGGTCGCGTCTGGCGACGGGCAGCCAGGACCATACCGCGCGGCTGTGGGAGTGGCCCTCCGGCAGGGCGCTGCGCGTGCTGGAGGGAAACTCCGAGGCCGTCATCCGCGTCTGCTTCGCGCCCGATGGCAAGTCGCTCTACACCGCCGGCCAGGATCACAGCCTCCGTCGCTACGATACGGCCAACGGAGAGAGCCTGCGCCTCTTCAGCGGCCATGACGATGCCGTATTGGCGCTGGCCGTCAGTCCGGACGGGCGCGGACTCGTCACCGCCGGACCGGAGCCACGTCTGCGCTGGTGGAATCCCGACAGCGGAGACACGACCCGCTATAGCGACGGTCATTCCGATACGGTCAACGACATCGTCTTCAGCCGGGACGGCAAGCTGCTGGCCTCCGCCTCCGCCGACCATACGGTTCGCATTTGGGATGCCGGCAGTGGCGGGCAGCAGCGGGCGCTGTCCGGATCGGACGACTGGCTGTATGCCGTGGCGCTCAGCCCGGACGGCAAGCTGACGGCCGGCGCGGGAGCCGACGGCGCGGTCCGCCTCTGGGAGACCGCCACGGGCCGTCTGCGCCTGACGCTCCTCGCCTGGCCGCCCGCCGGGAAAGTGGCGACGACGGAGTGGGCCGCCATTACGCCGGAGGGATACTACGCCTCCTCCCCGGCCTGGGCCGCCCATCTGCACGTCACGCTGGCCGGCGATCCAAAACCCGCTGCGCGCCTGGCTGCCTTCTTCCCGACCCTGCGGCAGCCGGACAAAGTGATTGCAGCCTGGCAGGGCGCGGCGCTGGAACCGGCGAAGCTGCCCACGGCCCCACCCCCTCCGAAAGCGCCTGCCGCCGCCAGGGCCTCCAAATAGCCTTCCAAAGATCCATACTCCCAGCGACCGACTCAACCCGCCGTATCCGCCGAAGGGAGCCGCTTTCAGAGCGTACTCTCAGGGGACGAAAAAAGTGGGACGGTAGAGGCCATCGGCCTTGCTATCGTCCCGACATTCAAAAGAAGGATTCTCTCCCATGTGTGGTAACTTAACAGACGAACGGCGCGCTGCCAGGATACATCTTTTTTCGAGGAAGCTGCAATGATCTCCGGTTATCCGCCCCCGATGCCCGTTCCACCGCGCCCGCGAAGCCGGATTTTCTATAATCGCCGCGGGATTCGCTCCGGCTGGCGGCTGCTGGTCTGGCTGGGTCTGACGCTGGGAATCGTGATCGCGCTTATTATCTTCATCGGAATTATCATCGGCGTGTTCCTGGCTGTGACGGGAAAGGGAGGCGGGAATCCTTTTCTTTCTCTGGGGAAAGACTTTGAAACGCTGGTGGGGCTGGGCGCAGAGTGGTTCCTGTTCCTGGCTGCCTTTCTGGCGGCCGTTGTCGTCGCGGTCTATATCGAGCGCCGCGAGGTGCGCAGTCTGGGACTGGCTTTTACCCATCGTTGGCTCAAGGATTTCGGGTTGGGATTTGGCCTGGGCGTGCTGATGTTGAGCCTCGTCGTGCTGACGCTGGTCGGCCTGGGGGTCTATCGTATCCACGGGCTGAACGAGGGCGCCGGCCCGGCGTTGATGTGGGGCGTGATTCTGGGATTGGGGTTCCTGGGCGTGGGGCTGTTCGAGGAGTTCGCTTTTCGAGGCTATCTGCTGCAGAACCTTCTGGACGGCCTGGGCTTGCCGGCGGCTACTATCATCAGTTGCCTGGTGTTCGCCGCCGTGCATACGAGCAATCCTGGCGAGAACCCGCTGGGAATCCTGGAAGTGCTATGTGCGGGCATCCTGCTCCTCGTTCCCGTGTTGCGCACCCGCGCGCTCTGGATGGCGGTCGGACTGCATGCCGCGTGGGACTGGAGCCAGAACTTCCTCTACAATGTTCCCGACAGCGGGCAGGTACTGCCCGGCGGGCTGCTGCGCACGGAGATCCACGGCCCGGCATGGCTGACCGGCGGCAATGCCGGGCCGGAGGGCAGCGTGGTCGGCCTGGTGGTGACGGCGCTGGCCGCGCTATATCTCTCCCGTGCCCGCTGGATACGGCCCGATCCGGAGGCGGCTTGCCTGTGGGACCGTTACGTCCTGCATAAAGAAGAGGCCTCCGTCCCACCACAGGTCGCACCCAACGCCGGGATGCCGTTCGATCTATCCTAGCAAAGGAGGAAGAAGATGGATGCCACGACCAAAGCGCAGTTAGACCATCTGGAAGAGAAGGGTTATGTGCTTATTCCCGGCGCGCTCTCGCCGGAGGAGACGGAGCGGTGCCGGGCCGCGCTCAACCAGGCCCGCGCCAACGGCTGGGAAGAGGGGCTCAATCGCGTCGGCAATATGTGGTTCGACTCGCTGCTGGACCGGATGCCGGAGGTGTTCGCGCCTCTGGTCGCCCATCCGAGCGTAAGACCGCATCTGGAGGCGCTGCTGGGACCGCAGTGCCAGTTGCGCTCGCTGCGCGCCCACATCAACCCCGGCCCCTATACCCAGGAGTGGCACATGGACTTCTACGGCTACTGGCAGCAGCCGCTGGCGGCGCGCTACGCCGTGCGGGGCACGGGCATCAACACGACCTTCTACTTTCAGGACAACGGCCCCGGCATCGCGCGCCTGACCTATGTCAAAGGCGGGCATCGCCTGCAGCCGCCCGAAGAGGTCGTCCATCCCAGCGGCTGGTCGCGCTCGGAGGAGGCTTTCAATGCCTGGTGCGAATCCCTGGAGCACGAGACGATCTATCCCAAAGCGGGCGATTGTGTCCTGTTCTTCTCGCACATTCCCCATCAAGGCGCCAAAGAGGACCCGATGGTGGAGCGCTCGAACGTGGTCTGCCACTATCAGGGCAACCCATTTTTCGAGGGCATCGCCCACGTCAGCCGGGCACGGCCGCTGACCGGCTCGTTCCCGCTAGCGGGACCTCGGAAGGGCGCTTCAGATTGACAGGGGGCGGACTGCGGGCTATAATGGAGTTGTCTGCGGTGTCCGAGCGTGATACCTACGCGTGTCGCTGCTCGGCAGGAAGCAGGCAGAGGCCGTCCCAACCTGATGCGAATCGCTCTTTTTTCGGAATGTTACCTTCCGGTGACCAATGGCGTCGTCACCTCCCTGCTGACCCTGCGTGAGACCTTGCGCTCCTGGGGCCACACCGTCTATGTGTTTGCGCCGGGCACGCAGCAGCCGGACGACGACGCAGACATCTTCCGCCTTCCAGAGCTTCCGTTTCCCCGCCATCCCTACCACTTCGCGCGTCCGTTTCCTCGCCTCTCGGTCGATTTCGAGACGCTAGGCGTGCAGGTGATCCACTGCCAGCACCCGTTCACCGTCGGCCGCCTGGGGGCGGATACGGCACGCCGGTACGGCCTGCCGATGGTCTACACGGCGCATTCGCTCTATGCCACCATGGCCGCCTACGCCAAATCGCCGATCCTGCGCACGATGGGTCCGAAGGCGGCGCGCGGGGTGGTGCGCCGCTTCTGCGCCCGCGCCGACTGCGTGATCGCGCCGTCTCACGCGACCATGGATGCGCTGATCGCCGACGGCGTCCGCGCCCGTTTTGCCGTCATTCCCAGCGGAGTCCTTGGCCCCCTTATCCGGCCGGGAGCGCGTGAAACCGTCCGCGCGCGGCTGGGCGTCGCTGCGGAGACGCCGCTTCTGCTCTACGTGGGCCGCCTGGGACCGGAGAAACATCTGGAGATGCTGTTGGAGGCCGTCGCCTTGTTGCGGAACCGCCCGCTGCCTGCTCCGCTGGCAGGCTTCCGGCTGGCGCTGGTGGGAGACGGGCAGTGCCGCCCCGATCTGGAGAGCCTGACGGCAGAGCTTGGCATCAAGGACCGCGTGTTGTTTACCGGCGCGCAGCCGCACGCGACGATCGGGGACTGGTATGCAGCGGGAGACGTCTTTGCTCTCTCTTCGCCCGTGGAGACTCAGGGATTGGTGTTGGTGGAGGCGATGGCAGCGGGACTGCCCTGCGTGGCTGTGGACGACGGCGGCCCGCGTGAGACGCTCACGCACGGCGAGACGGGCCTGCTCGTTCCTTTCGATCCGGCTTTATTCGCCGATGCCCTGGAGAGCTTGATGCGCGATCCGGAGACGCGCCGCCGGATGGGAGAGAAGGGCCGCCTGCGCGCCCGCGACTACTCCCCGGAGGCGATGGCACGCGGCGTCCTGGAGGTCTATGAGATGGTCTTGAAGGCGCCGCGCCGGATCAAAACCGCTTCACCAGAAAGACTCCGGGGAGCCGTAGGGCGGCTCCGGCGAGACGGCCCAAGCTGAGGAAGTTGGACAGAACCTGGGCCTCTCTTCGGAACACTATTTGCGCGCCCGACGAACGGGTGATTTCAGCCCTCGGATGGATTCGCTGTTGCAGCCGGTCTCATCGGCCAATGCGGAAGCAACGGCCTGATCGAGGGTCATTGCAAGCCCCTCTTCCCATGCAGCGGAAAAGGCTTCCTCTCCCGCATCCGCGCGGAGGGCCGCCAGATGGCGCCCCACTTTCTCTTGATCCTGGGGCGGGCGGGGAAAGGAGAAAGCTTCTCGCAAAGCCCCGGTCGCCGCAACCAGGCGCACGGCCCGCTCCACCTGTCCTTGTGCCCTGGCCCAAGCCGCCATGCCCTCCAAAGCCGTCACCGCGATCCATTTCGTGCCAAGTTCCTGGCAGAGTTCCAGGCACTCTACCAGATAGTCCCGCGCGGCAGCATAGTCACCCTGGTCACAGAGGAAAGGACCTAGATTGTCCAGGACGATCGCCACGCCATGCCGGGCGCCCAATTCCCGATTAAGAAACAGGCTTTCCTCATAGTAGGCGCGGGCTGCCGCCGCCTCCTGAAGGTGAGCGGCCGCATTCCCCAGATTGACCAGCGAGGCGGCAATCCCTCGCTTGTCTTCCAGATCCCGATTAAGAACCAGAGCCTGTTCGTAAAGCGAGCGGGCTTCCTCATAGCGGCCCTGGTCCAAAACCAGATTGCCGAGATAGTTGAGGCAGATGGCTTCCCAGGCCCGATTGCCTGCCTCGCGGTTAAGCGCCAGCGCCTCTTCATAGAGGCTTTGCGCTTCCTTCCACTCTCCCTGGCTAGCCCGCATCACGCCAAGCTGGAGCAGCGGCCGCGCTGCTCCAAACCTATTCCCCAGCTCCCGATGAAGCTGCAGGCTCTGGGTATAGAGCGCCTGCGCCTCCTCCAAGTTCCCCTGCGTATGGGCGATACTTCCCAGCTCACCGAGCGATCCGGCGATGCCGGAGCGGTCTTCGATCTCCCGACTGATCGCCAGGGCTTCCTCATAATGCGCCTGCGCGGTGTTGTAATCGCCCTGGTGTATTTCGATAAAAGCCGCGACACAGAGCGCTTTCGCCCGCCACTGCGTACCCTCCTGAGCGTCCCTCTGCCCCAGCACACGCTCACACCAGGCATGCCCTTCGCTCCAGTGGCCGCGATGATGCCAGAACCGGAAAAGGCTGGCCACCAACCGCAACCCTTTTACCACGTCTCTGTCCTCATCTTCCAGGCAGTGCTGCAAGGCGGCGCGCAGGTTGTCATGCTCTTGCTCCAGCCGGTGAAGCCATCGGGCCTGTTCCGTGCTTACAAGCGCCTCCTCTGCCGCCTCCGCCAGGGTGAGGAAGTAATCTCTATGTCGCTCTTTCAGGCCCGTTCGGTCCTCCGGCGTCAACTTCTCCTCGGCGTATTCCCGCAAGGTTTCCAGCATCCGAAAACGGATCTCGGCGCTGTCCGTCTCCACCTCCGCCAGTACGAAAGAGGCTTCCCGCAGCGCCTCCAGATAGTCCAATGCCAGGGGTTCTTCACACACTGTTCTGGCGGCTTCCAGCGTCCACCCGCCTCGAAACACAGACAGCCGGGAAAAGAAACGCTGTAGAGATGACGGAAGCTGACGATAGCTCGCCTCGAGAGCCGCTCGCAAACTCCGATGCCGCTCGGTGATGTCGCGGCGGCGGCTCCTCAAAAAGTCCAGGCGACGCTCCAGCTCCGCCAGCATCTGTGCTGGTGTGATCACCACTATCCTGGCAGCTGCCAACTCGATCGCCAGGGGAATACCTTCCAGCCGATGACAGATGGCCGCGATGATTGGCGCATTGGCATGCGTTAGCCGGAAATCCGCCTGTGCGGCCTGCGCCCGATCGACGAACAACTGCACGCTGGGGAACTCTAGCAGCCGCTCCGGCGTGCCGGGCAGGCTGGGGGTCAAGAGCGGCGCCACCACAAACTCCTGCTCGCCCTCCACGCCGAGCCGCTGCCGGGAGGTCACCAGGCAAGTAAGCCCTGACGTCCGCTCCAGCAGCCCACGCACAAAGACCGCGCCTTCATCTACCAACGGCTCGAAGTTGTCCAAAACAAGCAACAACTGCCTGCCGCGCAGATGCTCTATCAGCGCCTCGAACAAAGGCGGTTTCCTCTCCCGAACTCCCAGCACGGAGGCGATTGCCTGGGGAATCTGAGCGGCGTCCGTCAGTCCCGCCAGGTCCACAAACCCGACGCCGGCCGGATAGTTACCGGCCAACTGCCGGGCAAGCTGGATGGCCAGCCGGGTCTTGCCGACCCCGCCCGGTCCCATAAGCGTTACCAATCGGGTTGACGCCAGCAAGCCTGTGATATCGGTGATCTCCTGCGCACGACCGACAAATCCAGTCAAAGGCAAGGGAAGCGGACCGGGGAGGGAAGAGGGAGCACGGAGAGATTCGGAGGGCGTTTCTTTCTGCAAACTATCCTGTGTCCGGTTGCGGATCTGCTGGAACAGGGCGCTGGTCTCTGGAGCAGGCTCGGCATTCAGTTCGCGATGCAGGTAGAGGCGAAATTCCCGATAGGCCAGGGTCGCCGCAGCCAGATCGCCATCGGCAGCCAGAGCCTCCAGCAGGGCACGCTGGGCGCTCTCCCGAAGCGGATCGGTAGCAACGACCAGGCGCAGATAATGCGTGGCTGTGGCGACTTCCTGATGGGCCATCGCCTGGGCAGCCAGCGTCTCCAGGGCGGCAAGATAAGCCAGCTCGCGCTCCCGGCGCTCCGCCACGACCCACTCCAACGTACAGCCCTCCAGCAGAGGACCTCGATACAGCGAAACGGCCTCTTCCAGGGAGGCCGCGTCGCCACGGGCGATGGCCGCATCAAAGAGGCTCACATCTGTCCTGGCATCTGTCAGGGATAGGCAGATCGTGCGTGCCGTCGGCGAAGCCAGCCGCGCGCCTTCCGATCCCAGCGCGCGGCGCAGGTCGCTTAGACTGCGGCGCAGATTGTAGAGCGCCTGGCTAGCAGGACTTTCCGGCCAAAGCGTTCCGGCCAGCCAGTCCCGATCGACCGGGCGGTCATGGCGCAGCGCCAGCAGGGCCAGCAGCCACTGGCCTTTGCGGGTGCGCAGATAGGGAAGCAGCTTACCGTGCAAGCGCACGTCGAATGGTCCGAACAGCCGAATGACCAGCGGGCATATAGAGGGATTGTGTTGCGTTGCATCTATCATCTATGCATATCTTGAATGCGAATAACGTTTTAATTCTCGGCTTGGCTTCTATTTTCCTCTATTTTGACCACGTTTCTTACCACGCCTATCCTGTATAGTGAGACAGAAACCCTGCTACGCCGTTTGAAAGGATTCTGAGACGGCGGGTTGTGTATCCTGCGGACATACCTTCAATCCTGTTTCCCCACGATACATGCGGAAAGGAGAAGCCATGTTTACCCGACGTATTGGCTCTGTCAAGGCATTCTTTTGCATCCTCGGCCTGGTGTGTCTACCGCAGAGGGTGACTCAAGCGAGCGAGACCATTCTACGCAGCTTCTCTAACAACTACCTGAGCGATGCCTATCCGGTAGGCCAGCTTGCCGTCTATGGAGGCGCCTTCTATGGCGTGACCTACGGCGGTTTCAACTCTACTACTGGTACCTTCAATAGCGCCGGTATTTTCAAGATGTCAGCAACCGGAGCCATCACTGTGCTGCACGAGCTGACGGGCACGGAAGGCAGCGCTCCCTATTCCGGCCTGACGCTGGCTAACGGCGCTTTCTATGGTGTTATGAGCTACACGGACCAATACGGCGACGGTCTTGGAACGCTCTATAAGATCGCTCCCAACGGCAGCTTTACCGTCGTGCATACCTTCACCGGCTACAACTCCGCTAATCCCCCTGCCAGTGATGGCGCCTTTCCCTTTGGGAAACTGACGCTTACCAGCGACGGCAAGCTCTACGGCATTACCAGCGGGGGAGGCGCCTACAATACAATCTCCGGTTTTTCGGGAGACGGAGCGCTCTTTTCCTACGATCCAACCACCGGCACCTATACGGTCCTCCATTTCTTCAACAATAACACAGACGGAGGCTGCTCCCCTGCATTCGCCCTGGCAGAAGGGCCGGACGGCGCGCTCTATGGCATGATCCAACACTTTAACAGCAGCAGCGTCGTCGATTACGACACGATCTACAAGATCAACAAGAACGGCACCGGCTACACCCTCGTGCATACCTTCCCTACAAACGGCAGCGATCCGGCGGGCCTCTATCCCTACTCGGACCTCATCAAAGCCAGCGACGGCAATCTCTACGGCACCTGCATGGAGGGAGGCATATATAACGCGGGAACGGTCTTTAAGCTGGTGCCTTCTACCGGCAGCGTCACGCTTCTTTATGCGTTCGACGGCGATACCGGCGCCTATCCGGATTCCATTTTCTTTGGGAATCGGCTGCTGCAGGGTACGGATGGCAATCTGTATGGAGTAACCTATCAGGGCGGCTACTATGGCTACGGAACGGCCTTTAAGTTGAGCCTCTCTGGTGCCTTCAGCGTGTTGAGTGACTTCAACTACAACAATGCCTGTGGAAGCCCCAACCCCCTCATCCAGTCCGGCACCAGCTTCTACATGACCAGCTTTAATGGCGGCATCTTCTCTGATCCTCCTGGCTTCTATGGCTATGGAGCGTCTCTATCCATCAACTCTACGGGCGTCATCAAAGTCGTGCAGTCCTTCCATCAGCAGGATAGCTATTTTCCGTTCACTTCCTTAGTACAAGACGGCAGCTATTTCTATGGAGAAGGTCTGGAGGGTGGCGAGTACGGCAATGGAGCCATCTACAAGATCGATTCGAGCGGGCACTATACGATCCTGCACCATTTCCATGACGATCAGAAATACTCCTGGGAAGGCAACGGTCCACAAGGGGGCTTGCTGCTGGCACGAGACGGCAACCTGTATGGCATGACCAGTTCCGGGGGATTGTACAATAACGGCACCCTCTTTAAGATCAGCGCTAAGGGCGCCTACACGGTCCTCCACCATTTTCGCAACAGCGACGGCAACACCCCCATCGGCGCCCTGGTACAGGGGGTCTATCCGGACAATAACCTCTATGGCGCCTTAGTCAATGGCGGCCTCTACAATGCTCCGCATGGAACTGTCTTCAGCACCGACACGGCCGGCAAAAACTTTAAGGTCATCTGGTACTTCACCGGCCAGGATGGCAGCGGTCCCGAGTGTACACCGGTTCCGGATGGGAGTGGCTTTCTGTATGGCGCCTGCAGCGGTGGCGGCGCGAATTTCGCGGGAACGGTCTGGAAAGTCAGCACCAATGGAGCCAGTTTTAGCACGCTGGCCGATTTCGACGGCACGCATGGCGCCATTGCTACGGGACAACTGGCTATAGTTAATGGCAGCCTGTACGGCACCACTCTCAATGGAGGAGCCAACAACCAGGGAGTGGTTTTCGCATGTAACCTCAGCACCCATGCACTCAGTGTCGTGCACACTTTCAACAACAGCCTGGGAGAGGGCTTTTCTCCGACAGGTGGCCTTACTTACGATGCGGCCAGTGGCAACTTCTATGGCACCTGCACCTATGGCGGCGTTTTCAAGTACGGAACGACCTTCAAGTTAAATCTGTCCTCCGGGGCTTACACGGTTCTGTATGCCTTTACCGGCAGTGGTAACCAGGATGGCCAATATCCCCAATACGCTCCGATCCTGGGTTCGGATGGATGGCTGTATGGGACCACACCGCAAGGCGGTCTCTACAACTACTACGGTACCGCCTACAAGCAGACCACCACGCCCTGAGAGGCAGAAACCTGGCCTGGCTGTTGAAAGGATTGTGAAACGCCAGGTTCTATATCCTGCGGACATCCACTTAACGCTGTATTGCAACAATACATGCGGAAAGAAGATATGTTTACCCGGCGTATTGGCTCTGTCAAGGCATTCTTTTACCTTCTTGGCGTAGGCGCGCTGCTGTGTGGCTTTGCGTCCCCGCCTGCTTCGGCTCAGTCCTTTACCTTTTCCACGCTCTACTCCTGCTTTGATCAGGACGGCGCCAATCCTTATACAACGCCTATCCAGGGAACGGACGGCAACTTCTACGGCACGACAGCCAATGGCGGCGCTTACGGCAGCAATGTCGGTGGCTATGGCACGGTCTTCAAGATGACGCCTACGGGGGCGGTGAGCATCCTCTATTCCTTCCAGGGCGCTCCCACGGATGGATCCCTCCCATTCTATAGCCTCGTCCAGGGAAAGGATGGCTGTCTCTACGGCGTCACGGCCACGCCGCTGCCGCTCAAATTGGGCAATATGGCCGGCCGGCATCACCGCCAAGGCCAAACTCACCTGCCCCGCCTCGGCAGGGGCGTCGGGAACCTCGGTAACGCTAACGGTCTCCGGCAGCTTCACGGGGGGCACGTTCAGCGGCTCGCAGACCGTGACGCTGCCTTAAAAGCGCTTGACCAGAAAGACACCGATCAGCAGCAGGGCGGCTCCCGCGAGCCGCCCTAAGCTGATGGGATGGCGTTCCAGCCCCAGCAGGCCGAAATGGTCCAGAACGATCGAGAGGGTGATCTGCCCGCCGATGACTAGCCCGGTGAGCGCGCCGACGCCGATCCTGGGCACCGTCACGATGGTGACGACCACATAGAGTGCGCCGAGAAGACCGCCCGTCCAGGCCCAGAGAGGAACGCGGAGTAAGGTGGCGGAGGCAGGAAGGGGCGTGCGTGTAGCGAGCAGATAGAAGAGCAAGCCAATCAGCCCGATGATGAAGGAAGCCAGGCCCGCCATCGTGGGATTTCCCAACTTCTCGCCGAGCCGCGCGTTGACGACCGACTGCACCGCCAGCACGGCGCCTGCTGTGAACGCCAGCAACAGCAGTCCTTTCATGTCGCTCCTTCCCCTCTCGCATGTATGGCGATGGACTAAAGTCCTTCGCTGTGAGGCGCTTACGCGCCGGGCGTGCTTCGCACACGTTTTGCTGCCAGGGTTTTTCCGTCCGCAGGACGGTTTATGTTCCCCCTCTGCTTACGAAGGAGAGGCAGGGCCGATACGGAGCGTAGGCGATACGTTGCGTGGACACGCAATGCCGAAGCGCCGTCCTACGCGGAGGAAGGCCCGTGGTGAGACAGGGGGTGAGGTCTGTGCTTAATACCCTTCGGGAGATGACAGAATTGCAGTGGGTTGCGGCTCTGCCGTGGCGCTGGCGGCGCGTCTTCGGTACTCATCCAACATGGCGGCAGTCGCCGTAGCGCCTACGCGCGAAACCCCTAATTGCCGCGCTCGGATGAGGGCGTCCAGATCGCGGATGCCGCCTGCTGCCTTGATCTGTACTTGAGGCGGGCAGTTGGCGCGCATCAGCCTCAAGTCGTCTTCGGTGGCGCCGCGGTAGGAATATTTCCCGTCCGCGCCCTTGACAAATCCATATCCGGTCGAGGTCTTCACGAAGTCCGCGTTGACATGGGCACAGATCTGGCAGAGGCGCACTTTGAGCGTGTCATCGGTGAGAAAATCGTTTTCAAAAATCACCTTGACGATGGCCCCATGGCCGTGCGCCGCCTCCGTCACTGCGAGGATGTCCTGCTCTACGTACTCCCAGTCGCCGGAGAGCGCCTTGCCGATGTTGATGACCATATCGATTTCCGTCGCGCCGTCCCGGCAGGCCACTTCCGTCTCGTAGATTTTGACTTCCGTCGCGCTGCCCCCGTGCGGGAATCCGACGACGGTTCCGACCCGGACCGGCGTCCCGTGCAGCAGCTCGCAAGCCCGTTTGACCGCATAGGGCTTGATGCAGACGGAGGCGACTCTGTAGCGCGCGGCCAGCCGGCAGCCCTCCTCCATCTCCTGATCCGTCATTGTCGGATGGAGCAGGGAGTGATCGATCATCCCGGCGAGCTCTTCATAGGTATAGGGCATAGCGATTCCGTTGTTTATAAATTCGCGGCGGCCAGCAGGTCGGAGGCGATCTGAGCCCACCGCAGAATATGTGATTCATCCAGATGCACGGGCTCGAAGCCCATCTCCTGGTAAATCTTGATAGCTGCCAGCCGGTGGTCGTCGGTCTCCAGCACAGCATCCTGGCAGCCCATGCGCCGGAACTCGTGCAGGACGGCCAGAGAAACGATAACGCCCAGACGCCGGCCCTGGTACTGCGGATCGACGGCGACCCAATGCAGGTAGCCGGAGCTGGGGAATCGGTCCGCCACAAGCCGCGCCGACGCGGTCGCGACCGGCCGGCCTTCATGCTCGATCACATAGGTCTTCATCACGTCCGGCGCATCCACCAAGGCCTGCTGTACTTTCTCCGGCGTCCAGCTGGAATCCTCGAACGCTCGCTGCAGCAGCGCGGCCAGCGGCTCCAGATCCCCCGGCTGAAAGGTGCGCAGCGTGAAGCCGGGCGGAAGCGGAGGGATCGGCGGCAGATCGTCCAGGCGTGAACGACGCATCAAGAGTTGGCTCATACTTTTCCTCACCACGATGAAAACGTGTTAAAAGCGGACGAAGCGGAACTTAAGCAGGGTCCAGATAGCGGCGATTCCATCGGTCCAGCGGATCTTCTTTCCTTCGGCCATGCTGCGCGCCGCGTAGTGGATGGGCACTTCTACGATGCGATGCCCGCGTCGAATGAGCTTGGCGGTCACCTCCGGGCAGAACTCGAAGCGGCGGCAGGTCAGCGGCAGGTTCTGCAGCACCTCCGTGCGGAACGCCTTGTAGCAGGTGGCCTCGTCGGTCAGGGGCATGCGGAAGAAGGATCGCACCATCCAGGCCAGGAGCTTGTTGACCACTTTGTTGGGCAGGCGCATCTTCGGCCAGCCCTGCTGGAAGCGCGAGCCATAGACGACGGTCGCGCCCTGCTTCTGAAAGGCGCGCAGAATGGGAACGTAATCGGCGGGGTCGTACTCCAGATCGCCATCCTGAATGATGCAGTACTCGCCGGTCGCATAGGGAATGGCGGTGCGGATGGAGGCGCCTTTGCCCTGGTTGTGGGCGTGGTAGAGGACCCGCACGTCGGGGAAGCGGCCTTCGACCTGGGTTTTGAGGATCTCCTGCGTGCCGTCCGTGGAGGCGTCGTCGACGATCACGATCTCTTTATCGACAGGGACCGCGCGGATGCGCCGAAGCAGATCGAGTAGGGTGGCGCGCTCGTTGAAGACGGGCAGGAGCACACTCAACCGGCCGGGCACCATCGAAGGCGGCGTTCCGGTCTCCTGCGATGCTGCGGCCTCCGGCGCGAGGACGGCCAAGCCGGGAGCCGCAGAGTGGCTGGCTTCTGAAGAAGGGTTGTTGGGTCGATCGTTCATTAGTCTGTGTACGGAAAAACCGCCGAAAAAGATTGCTCAGAGCCTATTATGCCACCAGAATAGGAAAAACACAAAAAAATACCGCTGTCGCCATGGGCCACAAGACCGCGAGGCGACAGCGGGTTGCCATCAAATCACAGAAAGGAGATCACACATAGTTTGACGCCCGCTCGCAAATTTTTGTTCCCGGCCGCTAAAAAACTGACCTGATGAACGGGTGAAAAAACGTATTTCCTCTCTCCCACAAAGAGAGAGGGGTTAGGGGTGAGGGCTTCACCCGGTCAGTTTTTGGGCGTTGGAGAGCGCGTTTTCGAGGCGGCGCTGGGCCAGGGTGATGGTCAGGTCGCCGCGGGTGCGCTCCAGGACGGCGCGCAGGGCATCGGTCGTGCGCCGCAGGCCGCCGGTGATGGCGTCCGGGAAATCGAAAGTAATCAGCTCGTAATAGATGTCGTCCATAATTCGCAGGGCGGCCTCCGCGCGATCCATGTCGCCGATCCGCAGGCGATCCAGGACGAAGCGGCGGCTCTCACTGGCGGCTTCCGCGATGCCGTTGAGATAGGCGGCGGGCTCGACCCCGAGCGCATCCGGCGAGGGCAGGGGCTTGCCGCCCACAATGGCGAGCATGGCTTCCGCCTCGACGTACTCCTTTTGCGAGTCATGCACGTAGCCGGCGAAGAACAGCTCCGGATGGTCCGCCAGGGTCTTCTTTACCATCTCCACGCGGCTCCGCGCTTCGCTCGCCAGATTCTGCGCGGCTTCCATCTCCTCGCGGTGGACGGCGCGGATCGTGCGCGCGGAGAACTGGATGATCTCCCGCGAGGCCCGCAACGCCTCTTCCCGCGCCCGATTGGTCGCCTCCAGAGTCGCCCGCAGCCGGGCAGCGATCTCTTCCAGGGATGTCTCTTCTTTCGGATCGGATGACACGTTTATCTCCTCTTCGGCCCGCATCTTTAACCGGGCCGTGATTGACCCGTCTGGCAGGCTCTGCAAACGTTCGGACGCTCAACGGTTCGTGAAGTTTGCGACACTGCCAACCGCCCTATCGGACGGGAATGCTTAAGGAACAAAACCATCTACCCATTTACTCATTTACCCGCTGACTTCCTTCCGTCAGGAACCTGGCAGACGCAAGCAGGCGTATCCAAAAGGGGCGCGACGGCAGGAGTCCGATCTACCTCTCACGAAATTTTTATTAATTGCATACAAGGAGCACTGTGTTCATGAGACGAAGCTGGTGGAGCATCGGGGCGATCCTCGTCCTGGCGAGCGTCGGGGGAATAGGAGGAATGGCGCGGGCGCTGTTCGGCGCGCCGAAATTCCTCAAGGCGGCGGCCTCCGCGCCGCCAACGGCCGTCATCGGCAAGCCTTTCTCGGTCGTGGTGACCCTCACCATCGATAAGCCCTACCATATCCAGGCCAATCCGCCCAAGAAGGGGTACATCGCCACCGTGGTGACCGTGGGGCCGGTGAAGGGCGTGAAGGTCGATAAGGTCGTCTACCCCCGCGCCACACAGGCGACGACCGCCGGAGAAGTCCTGCCTGTGTATGAGGGCCGGGTGCAGATCAAGGCGATTCTGACGGCGGACAGGATGGCCAGGCCGGGCAGCCTGCGTCTGCCGATTTCCGTGCGTTACCAGGGCTGCAATGACCGGTCGTGCTATCCGCCGAGCACCGAGACCACGCAGGCGACGACTACGCTGCGTCCGGCGGCTTCCGGGCATCGCGCCGATGCCGATACGGGAGGTACGACGGCCCAGGTACAGCCAACGACCGGAGGGACGGGGACCGGAGCGAGCGGCAGCTCGCTTGCGGTCCCCGGCTTTCGGGCGACGGCGATCACGCAGTTCATGGAGCCTAAGCCCTTCCTGGCGTGGTTGAAGCAGGGCGGATCCCAGGCCGGGCAGGCGGATGTGGTGACGAGCTTGCTGCAGCGCGGCGGACTGTTGAATATGCTGGCCGCGCTGGGACTGATCTACCTGCTGGGATTGGCGCTGAACTTGACCCCCTGTGTCTATCCTCTGATTCCTATCACCATCGGTTATTTCGGGCGGCAGGCTGCCAGCGGCGCGCGGACAGGTGGTCTCTCGATCTGCTACGCGCTCGGTATGGCCGTCATGTATTCGGCGCTGGGTATCATCGCAGGGCTGTTCGGAAACGTATTCGGATCGCAGCTTAGCAATCCTTATGTGCTGGTAGGGTTCGCCATTATTATGTTCGCTCTAGGGCTGACGATGTTCGACCGTCCGAACGGTACGCCCATTTGGGAGCTGCAGTTGCCTTCCAGCCTGACCAGCCAGGTCAAATCGCGCGCCGGATACGTGGGCGCGTTTTTGATGGGTCTGATGGTCGGCATCGTCGCGGCGCCGTGCATCGGACCGATCGTGGTGGTGCTGATCGAGCTTATCGCCCGGACGCGTAACGTGGCTTTAGGGCTGGAGACTTTCTTTATTCTGGGGATAGGGCTGGCGACGCCGTATCTGCTTCTGGGCTTCGGGTTGGTCAAGGGGTTGCCGCGGTCGGGCGAATGGATGGTGGCCGTCAAGCATATTTTCGGACTGCTCATGTTCGGCATGGGCCTCTACTATCTGCGCGATCTGCTAGGCCATGCTTATCCTATTCTCATGACCCTGTATGTGATCGGCAGCGGCATCTATCTGCTCTTCTTCGATAAAGCCGGGCGCGCCGCGGTCAAGTTCCAGACGTTCAAGCGAGTTATCGGCGCTGCGGCCATCCTGGCCGGGATATGGCTTGCGATTCCGCGGGGCCAAGCCGCTCCCGCCGCAGGCGCAAAGGGGACTCCGGCCGCCATCCACTTTGAGAACCCGGCGGATTTTGCGGCGCTGCAGCAGAGGCTCAAGCAGGCGCAGCAGGAGAACAAAGAGGTCTTGATCGACTTTTCCGCTTCGTGGTGTGCTGCCTGCAAGGAGTTGGATGAGAAGACCTTCCACGATCCGGAAGTGGCGAAGGCGACCTCGAATTTCGTGGCGATGCGTTTCCAGTTGGAAGACTTCAATAGCGCTTACGCCAAACCATTCCTGAGCACTTTCGGCATCGTCGGCCTGCCTACGGTGGTCCATCTGGTGCCCACTGCCCAGAACGAGAAGACGGCGGATCTCTCCGTGCCGGGCCGATAAACGACCCGGCAGGAAAAAGCAAGCGTCCTCGCGGACGCAACCCGCCTTGCATTGATTCGTCCCCTCTGCTTACGAAGCAGGTGAGGCAGGGTAGGGGGCGATCCGTCCTCTGGGCGGCGTGTCTTTAATGCCGGGTCGTTTATCGGCCCGGCTTACGGCCCGGTAACAGGGCCAGGCGCTCCCTCTTTGATCTGCAGAATTTGATCGATGGGCAGGCTGGAATAGCTATCGACATGCCCGTCCGGCCAATGAATGTGCAGGCGCTCGATCGTCTTTGCGCTCCCCAGGCCAAAATGCAGCCGAGCATCGCTGGCTGACAGGTAGCTGGAGCCGCTGTGGCAGTAGCCCGATAGCTTCCGCCCGCCCGCCTCCACGGTGACGGTAGCGCCATAGCCATCCCGATTACTCTGGGTGCCTACCAGCTTGAGGGTCAGCCAGTGCGCCTGGGTAGGCGTCCCATTCTCCAGCAAGCGTGCAGAGCCGGTATTGGGAATAAGCAGAATATCGATTTTGCCGTCATTATTGAAATCGGCCTGGCAGGCGCCTCGTCCGACGATGGGATCGGTTATTGGAGAGCCAGCCGTTTGGCTGACATCAGCGAAGGTGCCATCGCCCCGATTTTGGAACAGCAGGCATGGCTGCGCGTAGGTTTGCGAGGGCACAATGCGCGAAAGGGTGTCCACCACATTGCCGTTGGTAGCGAACAGGTCGGGCCAGCCGTCGTTATCGAAGTCGGCGAAGAACAGGCCAAACGTGACGTACGGGTAGCTTGGCACATAGAGGCCGGCCTGTCTGGCGCGCTCCTGGTAGGGCGGTGGGCCGCTCAGATCATGGAGGGCCATTCCTTCAAAGGCAAAATTGCCGATGGCAAGTCCCTGAGTGCCATTCTCCCGGTAGTCTGCCGCATCGATACCCATGCCGGAGCGTGGCTGGCCGGTGTCGGAGACGGCCAGGCCATCGGCCAGGGCGGTCTCCTTGAATCGGGCGCCGCCTTGATTGCGGAAGAGGCAGGTCGGCTCCATATCGTTGGCAACGATGAGATCGGGGAAGCCGCGCCCCTCGATGTCGAGATAGCAAATTCCCAGGCCCTTCATGTTCGGGCGGAGCAGTCCCGCCTGCCGGGTGATGTCTGTGAAATGACCGTGGCCGTCGTTGTGGTAGAGCCGGCTGTAATCGCTCTCATAGTGGTCCGGGCGACAGTATTCTTTTTTGTCCATACCACAATAGCGGTCGGTCTGTGGTGTCCACTTAACATAGTGGCAGACGAACAGATCCAACTTGCCATCGTTGTCTACATCCACCCAGGCCGCGCTCGTGCTCCAGCCGCTGTCTCTTACCCCCGCCTGATCGGTCACATCCACAAAGCGCTTGCCCTGCTCGTTATGCAAGAGCCGGTTACCGCCTACTCCGGTAAGGTAGAGGTCGTCAAAGCCGTCGTTGTCATAGTCTCCTACAGCCACACCCATGCCTTGCAGCCAGATGTCCAGCCCCATCTTATGGGTCACCTCGGTAAAGGTGCCGTCTCGGTTGTTATGGTAGAGAGCCAGGGTAGGCCGCTTGCCGGAGAGCGGATGGCCGGGCCACCAATCTCCGTTGACCAGCAGGATGTCTGCATAGCCGTCATTGTCATAGTCGATAAAAGCTCCTCCGCCTCCCATGGTCTCGGGCATATACTTCTTGCCAAAAGCGCCATTGGTACGCTGCCAGTGAATGCCCGCCTTAGCCGTCACGTCCTCAAACTGGAGGGGCGGCGAGCCGGCGCCTCCCGCAGCCGATGCAGGAGGGGCCGAAGGATGAGGACCACAGCCCGTTACGAGCAGCAGAAGGCCGGCGAAGAGAAGAAGAGTACGGTTCATGGAGATTTCTCCGCCAGGGTGGGTTGGGTGAGGCCCAATTTTTGGTAGAGCAACGCCAGCATGCGGCGGGTCTGGCCGGAGCTGGGAGCCAGGAGGTAGGCGGCCTGAAGCACAGGTAGGGCATGACTATACTGGCCGGCATCCAGATAGTGGCGGCCAAGAGCCAGACGCGCCTGAGGATCGGAGGGGCTTCGATCGATCTGGGCGAGCAGATGCGTTTCGGCTTGATCGCGCGCCACCAGCCGCTGAGCGATCTCCTGCTGCGCCTGGCCCTGCCGGCGGTCTCCCATTCGCAGGTAGGCATCGGCCAACTGCAAACGCCCGGCCGTCGAATCGGGGTTGATCTGGAGCATGCGGATGAAAATAGCGGCAGCTTCGCGGTAGCGTTCCTGCTCCTTATAGAGCGCGCCTAAATGCGCATAAATCTGCGCATCCGTGGCGCCGTCCTGGAGAGCTTGCTGGTACTGCTGCTCGGCTTGGCGAAGATCGCGCTGGGGATTGAGGGGGTTCTCCAGGAGCGACGCCAGATAGGCGTGGACAGCGGCGTTGCCGGGTTGCCGGGCCAGCAGCGTATCGAGCAGCGCACGCTCCTCCGGATAGCGTTGCAACTGCGATAGAATGTCGGCCAGTATGAGGGCGACTTGCGGGTCATCGGGAGCATGGGCGTAGGCAGCCTGGGCCGCGGCGAGAGCGGGCAGATATTCGTGATCGGACTTGAGGATAGAGGCCAGCGAGACTTGATCGTCCACGCTATCCGCCGGAACAACGCGGATGCCTCTATTCAGGGTACGAATCGCCTCGGCGGTCTGCCCAAGATGGGCCTGCGCGCGGCTGAGGCCCACATAGACAGGCGCGGCCTGCGGCTGGCGCGACAGCAACTGGCCGTACAGAAGGAGTGCCTGCTTGTAGAGCCCCAGTCCCAGATAGCATCGGCCCTGCTCATCCATCAGAACGGGCTGTGCCGCAGGATCATCAAAACGCGGAGCCGCCTGGATAGCCTCCAGGGCCGAAAGATAGTCTCCGGCGCTGCGGGCCGCGCGAACATAGCGCAACAGGGCGACCGGATCGGCGGGATGGGAGCGGGTTGCGGAGCGCAGCTCCGCCAGCGCGTTTTGCCGTTCCCGCAGCGCGCCCGCGTCATCGGCTGGAAGAGGCGGTGGGGGAGAAAGCGTGTTCGTGGCGTTTTGTCCTGACCGATCCGGCAGGGACCGTATTCCCCTATGGCATCCACTGAGGAGAAGAACACCCAGCAACCAGACGATAGTAGGGAAAATTCGGGGGGATTTCAATCCTAGAGCCTCGTAAAAGGGAGAGGGTATCCATGGCTGCGAAGACTACTTCTATGAGCCAAAAAACTTCCTCCGATGGTTTTTATGGGGTCTTGATGCGTCAGGGTAAGGATAAAGGATAGACAGGGTTTTGTCAAGTAGAAATTTACGTCCGAAGTGTCTTCGCGCCTTCGGCGATGTGAAGAATCCGATCGACCGGTACGTTGTGATAGGAATCCACATGTCCGTCCGGCCAATGGATTTGCAGGCGCTCGACCTTTTTTGCGCTCCCCAAGCCCAAATGCACCCGCTTGTCCGAAGAGGACATATAGGAGCCATCCGCATGGCAGAAGCGCATGAGCTTTCGTCCTGCGGC
>DASRCN010000102.1:0-15480 GCA_035653075.1 Chthonomonadaceae bacterium
TTTGTCGGTGACATTCTCGAAGGTGGCGTCTCCCTTATTGCGGTAAAGCTCTAAATGATCCTTAGCCACCAAGAGAATGTCCAGCTTGCCGTCTCCATCATAATCCAGGAAGGCGCACCCAAAACCCATTTCGTCGAGAATAGTCAGGTTGGCAGGATCGCGCGGTCCCCAGGAGAAATCGAGGCCAGCGGCATGGGCCATATCGCGAAAAAGCGGGGCAGCCGTCGTGGATGTTACACTGCGAGAGGAGGGCGCCTGAGAAGGAGTTGTATGGCATCCGGCAAGGACGATAAGGAAGAGAATCGCCGGAAGGCTGCGAAGAGTCCGGGCAGCGGGCTTTGTCATCGGGACTGCCCCTGTGTCGAAGCAGATCCCGGAGCCGCCGGCGCTCGGTCATGCGCCGTCACAAAGAGATCCGATTCTCTGCGCGCAAGCTGGGGCTTTCCCAGCGCCGCATACGCCTGTGAGAGGGAGATATGGGCTGTATACATGCTTGGATCGCTGTCGAGCGCGGCTTTTAGATCGGAGACAGCCTGCGGATAACGACGCTGCAGCAGATTCCATTGGCCCCGGACAAGATAGGCGTAGCCGCTGGGCTGGGGCATCCCCGCGAAAGCCCGATCGATCAGCGGGCCGGCTTTCGCCAGATTGGCAGGGGACGGGTCCTGCAGAAGCAATCTGTGGGCGGTCCCAAGGAGCGCCTGCGGGTCATTGGGCTGAATAGCCAGCGCTCTGTCGTAGGCTTGTTGAGCGAGAGGAATTTTGCCGGACGCGAGCGCCGTATCGCCGATCATGTCTTCAGTAATCAGGTCGTTGGGGTTCAGGGCTGCGGCTCGCTGCAGGTCCTGGAGGGCACGGTCGCGATTCTGGCCGCGTTCCAAAATCCCGAGCTGGCGCCAGGAAAAGGCATCTTTCGGATCGAGCTGCGTGGCACGCGCGTAAGCTTGCATGGCAGCCCTCGGATCCATACGCTCCAGCAACTGCGCATAGGAATGCCAGGCATGCGCATCGTTAGGATCCAATTTCAACGACGCCTGGAGATATTCGAGAGCCTGGTCCGGACGCTGGCGTTCCATGGCCAATGTCGCCAGCAAGTCGAGAGGCTGAGCATCGGTAGGCGCAAGGCTGGCCGCCGTTTTGTAGGCAGCCTCTGCTTCCGTATCGCGGTGCAAAGCATGCAGGGCGTTGCCCCAATCGAGCTGCGCCTGGAAATCATTCGGCTGTTCCTGGACCCGCCGCTGAAGGTCCGAGAAAGATGGCTTCTGGCTGGCTCCGAGATCGTGCCATAATCGGATAGCGAGAGCTACCGCCAGGACAACAACAGTGATGACGAGGATGCGAACGTTTTTATTTGTAGCGATAGATGTTTTCAACGTGGGAATTGCCGGGAGGCGCGTGGGGAGAGGGCTGACAAAAACTATGGTTGGGGAGGGGGACACTCCTCCCCAAAAATTGGGATACGCCGGGCAAAGACGTGATGGGCGACCGGATAACGAAGAGCCGGGCCTGCGGCTCGGCGGTAGTCATGCGTAGAGGCTCTACGGACGTTGTTGATTGCCGGCCTGCTTCATCATTTGCATATGACGCTGGACGCCCGCCCTGTATGCGTCGGCGGTGTCCTTCTCCGACCTTACGTGGTCTTTAAATAGCGCGAAATACACGCCGACGATGATCACGAGCAGGACGATGATAGCGCCCACGATGACAGGCGGGCTGACTTGCTTATTCATGTTGTACGCCTCTTCTAGAAGGTTGCCAGGACGTTGGCTGTAAATCGATACGCCAGACGTCCGTTCAGGATGGAGGGCTTAAGCCCTCCATCCTGAATGCGATCACGAACGCCGATTAAGGCTGAGTGCCTCTATACAGGTCGTTCGTTATGTTCTTGTCCCGATACCACTTAGCGTGGCCGTCAGCGAGAGCGATGTTCTCTCCCTGGCTATGCCGCACGAATGACTCCCATGCATCTGGGAAGTAGGTGCAGGACTGGGTCGGGTTGTTGGCCGAATCCTGCTGATAGAACACATCCGCGTTATTGGCCATCGCGACCTTACCGATGATGCAGTGATGGAAGGGATCGTTCGGATCATTCGGATTCGGGATGGCTTCGTTGTTCCAGTTATTGCCGCCACCCCACGGAGAGCCGGTGGTATACGCCGGGGAGTCCGCCAGCAGCATGACATTGGCCGGCTTATCCAGCGAGGCCAGTGTGGTCCCGGTATAACCGCCGCCCTGGCTGCTCCACGGACCGTCCTTGAACAGCTCGCCGTAGAGGAGCGGCTCGTTGATGCCGACGCTGATCTTGTAGTCCAGCAGGGACGGATCGATGCCAACGGGCGGATTCTCCGCCGACCATCCGACGGTGCTGAAGAGGCCCCTGAGCGTCCAGGTGTTCTTCTCATCCGGGCAGTAGAAGATCTGCCCGTTCTTGACGTACGGGTAGATCGCGTTGACCCAGAACGACTCGAAGTGTCCGCAGCCTCCGGTCGGGCCGCTGTTAAGGCCACTGCACATGAAGGAGCCGCCGGAGCCATCGGCGTTCAATGTCCAGTTCCAGTAGGGGAAGCTCTCGTCGTAGTCCTGAACGTACATTTGGACTGCTGTATCGAGCTGCTTCCAGTTGGACAGACAGGAGATCGACCGTGCCTTCTCGCGGGCTTGCGCGAAGACGGGGAAGAGAATGGCTGCCAGGATCGCAATGATGGCGATGACGACGAGCAGCTCGATCAAGGTGAACGCTTGACGATTTCGCGTTCTGTAAGACATGGAAACCCTCCTTGTTGGGCAGCCCCTGAGTGATCTCCGGGCGCATGCCATGCATGTAAGATCTGTGGTCGTGTTAAGATCGGTGAATGAATACGTGCGTACGCGAGCAAGCGATTAAGCCTACGCTCTCACCCCCTTGTGGCTATGCGAATTAGAAAACGCATTCTATCCTTCTCTCCTTCCCAGGAAGGGATAGAAGAGTCAGAGATCGTACCGGCAATCAATGTTCCTCGACGCCGGAGGAAAGATCGGATTCCTGCCGGGCGGTCCATTGTACCACAACAGAAGTGGGCATGGCGGGTTCTGCGGGCCGGCCGGGCGGAGAGGTCGAATCGCGCACGACAAGCTGGATCGGCGAGACCGCGGTGCGTGCGTGCGAGGTGGTCACCTCCCAGGACAGGGCATTCAACGCCAGATCCACGGCCGCCCGGCCCATTCCTTCCGGGTCTTGCCGTACCGTAGTGAGCGCCGGCGACAGGATGGTGGCAGAATGCGTATCATCGAATCCGACGACCGAGAGGTCCTCCGGGATACGCAGATTTAGCTGCCTTGCGGCCAGATACACGTCTCCGGCCGCAAAATCGTACCAGGTGAGCAGGGCGGTCGGCCGATCCGGCTGGCAGAGGAGGCGCTTCAGCGTGTTGTGGGTCTCCTCGGTATCCCAGAGATAGGGCTCGATCCACTCCTCGCGAACGGGCAGGCCGCGTTCGGTCAGGGCTTTGCGGAAAGCGGCGACACGGGCGGCGACCGCTTCCTCTTCCGGCGGGCCGGTCAGATAGGCGATCTTTTGATGTCCCAGCTCTGCCAGGTGCCCCACGAGGGCCTGAATGCCCGCTTCATGGTCGCTGTCTACCCAGAGGGCTTCCGCATGCGTCTCCCGGCTCATCACGGCGACGGCCGGTATCGCCAGCGCGTGCAGCCGCTTGAGCAAGATGCACTCGGCCGGCGGGAAGATCAGGATAAAAGCGTCGCTGCGTCCATCCGCATAGCGCAGCAATCTCTCCGGACCGGCGTCCAGAGGGGGATAGTTGTAGATCAGGGGATTATATCCCCGCTCCATAGCGCGCGAGAAAATCGCCGACAGCAGGGTGTGCTCGAACTCATGATGGTGGACCTGCTCGACGAAGGGATCGATGGCGCAGACGATTCCCAGCACATCTGCCCGCCGCCGGGTCAACGCTCTGGCGACGCCGTGCGGCCGAAAATGCAGCGCCGCCGCCGCCGTAGCGACTCGCTGGCGCGTTTCTTCCGAGATATTGGCCTCGCCCTTGCCGTTCAGTACCAGGGACGCGGTCGTTTTGGAGACACCCGCCGAACGGGCGACATCCGCAAGCGTCGCGCGCTGCTTCATGGGAGTTTCGACCTTTAGCCGGCTTTTGGGACCGGAGAGCACTGCTTCGTGAGCCGGTAAACCGGTTCACTAACCTAATCATAACAAATTTCGGCTTACCTGTCAAGCCATTTATGAAATTTTTTGCCGGCACCATAAACGGCGCCGGCGCCGCGCACTCAGACCCTCTCTCCCAGCGCCTCCTTACAGCTCTTGAGCAGCCCATCGACGGCGAGCTTGAGCGAGGTAAGCGCATCTTCCACCTGGCGCAGCTCTGGCTGGGTCAGCCGCTGCGGCTCGATACCGGAAAGCGCCGGCAGCAGGTCGATGATCCGCCGGGCGTGCGGCGACAGGCGTTCGGGCGTCTCCGATACCTCGATGGAATCCAGAAACTCCGCCGCCGGGTCCGAATCGTTCCGGAAGAAGCGCACCAGATGGTCCGTCGGCGCGATCAAAATCTCGTCCGCCTTTTCCGGGCGCGTTTTGAGGGCCCGGACCAGGTTGTTCGTATCCTCGCTGGAGAGCTTCTCCTCCCGGATCCGGTTGACCACCGCCGCCTGCAGCTCCGGCTCCTCGTTCAACTGCTTGAGAAACCGGGCGTGTTTTTCGGTAAGGTTACCGTCGGCAGGACGGTTCGGGCTGGAGACCACGGCCTCGCCGATATCCTCCGGCAGCGCCAGCAGGTCGAGCAGATAGCCGACGGTCCGCTCGGACAGACCCAGCCGTCTGGCGACCTCCCGATGGGTCAGGTTGAGCTCGGTCTTGGCCTGCTGCAGGGCGCGGGCCTTCTCCAGCGGTTGGAGATCCTCGCGCTGGAGATTTTCGATCAACTGCTCCGTCAGCCGCTCTTCCGGCTCGATCTCCTTGACGATGCAGGGGATCGCATCCAGGTTCGCCATCATGGCCGCGCGCCAGCGGCGTTCGCCCGTGATGATCTTATACCGATTGACGTTGTGCAGGGGGGCGACGGTGATCGGGTTGAGCATCCCGTGCTGGCGGATGCTGTCGGCAAGGCCTTGCAGGCTCTCTTCGCTATGGTGTTTGCGGGGCTGATCGGGGTCCTCGACGATAAGACGGACTTCGATTGGTTGGACTTTCAACGCGCAATGCCTCCATTTCCTTACTCTCAGGACTCTTGTTGAGTCTCTTCTGCAGGTGAAGTCGCCTGTACCTCACCGGTCTCTGCGACGGTTTCCTCCGCCTCGGTGGTCGCGACCGCCACGCTCGTCAGAGAAGCCAGAACCGTATCCGGAGCCGTCAGAATCTCGTGCTTGTCGCTCTGAGGCAGGTCGGAAGCATGGATCGACTCCCCGATAGACAGGTGAGAAATATCCACGGTGAGATGGTCCGGCAGGTTTTGTGGCAGGCAGCGCACCTCGACCTGTTCTAACTGATGCAGCACAACGCCGGTGTGTTGCCGCACGGCTTCCGGCTCGCCGTGGAAGAGGATAGGAATGTGGACCTTGATCGGCTCATCGCGGGACACGCTCTGAAACGTGACCTGCAGCAGCCGGTGGGACAGCGGGTCGCGCTGTACCTGTTTGACGATGGTGGTCTGCCGCTTCTTATTGGGCAGGACCATCTCCAGCAGCGCCGACTCCCCGTGCTGGCGGATGAACTCGTCCAGCGGCTTGGATTCGGTCTGCAGGTGCAGGGGCTCTTGTCCCCGATGCTGGATAGAGATGGGAACGTAGCCGTCCCGGCGCAGGCGCTTGACCTCGCCTTTGGTGTGCGCCTGAATGGGGGTTGTGGTCAATCGTAGGGCCATTAGGAGTGCCTCCTTGCTGGTATTATGACTTGCCGGAAAAAACCTTGTCAAGCAAGCAAGGAACGCACGGTCCTCCGTAAAAGTCCGGTATTTTAGCACTAATTTTATAAATAAACTTGACAGACAGACGATATGTCTGTATACTCTACATTGTACCTCTGTCCCAGGTACGTTTTTCCCTTATGTCCCGAGGGAGCTATCTTCTATGATGTCTATTAGCCCGGTGCCGGACGACGTTCCCGCGTCCCGGCCGAAAGTGCGGCTATCGCTCGTCTGTACGCAAACAGACGCCATCCTGGCCGAAACGCCAGCGGTAGCTGCTCCATCCGAGACGGTCAGCGCGCCGAAGCCTGTCCCGCAGACCACGCGCGTACTGATCGTAGACGACGACGCTCGGGTACGCGACATTCTGGCGCGTATCCTGGTTCGCAGCCGCTATCAGGTCCGCACGGTTGCCAGCGCCGAAGAGGCGATGGAGCTGCTGCGCTGCACGGATTTCGACCTGGTCATGAGCGATGTCATGCTCGGCGGCATGAGCGGCCTGGAGCTTACCTCGCGTCTCAAGTCCCTCTATCCCGACCTGCCCATCATCCTGATCACGGCGCACGGCGACGCCGATCTCATGCGTCTGGCCTTGCGGCGGGGCGCGTGCGACTTTGTTCCCAAGCCGTTCCACGTCCACTCCGTGCCGCTCATCATTGAGCGCAATCTGGAGCGCAAGGCCCTCGAAGAGAAGCGGACCCGCCAGCAGGACGAGAAGATCATGTACTCGACCGTGCAGGCGCTCGCCGCGGCCATCGACGCCAAAGAGCCCTTCACCGCCGAGCATTCCCGCCGCGTTACCGCCATCGCCTGCGCGCTGGCCCAGGTTCTGGAGTTGCCTGAATCCGAGCATCAGTGTCTGGAGTTAGCCGCCCAGGTCCACGACGTGGGCAAGATCGGCACGCCCGACTATATTCTGAATAAGCCGGAGCGGTTGAGCGAGGAGGAGTGGCAGATCATCCGGTACCATCCGATCCAGGGGGCCGAGATCGTGGGACGCGTGGAGCAGTTGGCTTGCGTGGCCGAGGTCGTGCGCCATCACCATGAATGGTATAATGGTGACGGGTATCCGGACAAACTCGCGGGCGAAGCGATCCCGCTTCTGGCGCGTATCATCTCCGTAGCGGATGCCTATGAGGTGATGACCTCCGACCGAGTCTACCGCAAGCGCATGTCTGCCGAAGAGGCCCTGCGCGGCATCCAGGAGTGTTCCGGCACCCAATTCGATCCGCAGGCGGTCGCGGCGCTGACGGCTCTCTGGCCGTCTCCCATCCTGGTCTCGAAATAAAAATATCACCACCCGCTCGCTTTGCTCGCTAGAGGCACAGAGACACAGAGGAAAAACCAAGAGGAGAAAAGCAAGAACGAAGATAAGAGCATAGTCGGTTCCGAAGTGAGGGCATAGAGTAGCCTGGATTTCAGGATTAGGCGTACAGAAGGATCGTTTTCTCTGTGTCCTCTCTTCGCGACCGAGTTGTTGGGTGAGCTTTCTGCAATCCCCTTCTCTCTTTCTTTCTTCTTGCTTTTCTCCTCTTGGTTTTTCCTCTGTGTCTCTGTGCCTCTAGCGAGCAAAGCGAGCGGGTGGTGATATTTTTATTTTTTTGCCAGCTTGCGTTTGGCGAGATCCAGCTGGAACCGTACCGCCTCCGGCGCGGTGCCGCCGCGTGAGGCACGGGAACGCGCGCTGGCCGGGACCTGCAGGACCGCCAGAGCGGCTTCCGGCTCGGAGGAGAGGAGTGGAGAGAACGACGCCAGGGTCTCCGCATTCAAGCTCTCCAGCGTAAGACTGTGTTCGAGACAGTGTCGCACCACCCGTCCGACGACCTCGTGGGCATCCCGGAAAGGCAGGCCGCGCCGGACCAGATAGTCGGCCAGATCCGTTGCGGTGGAGAAGTCGCCTTCCGTGGCGGCAGCCATGTGATCGGTACGGAAGCGCGCCGTGGAGAGCGTCCGCTCCAGCGCAGGCAGAACCAGCCGCACTGTATCCACAGCGTCGAACAGAGGCTCTTTGTCCTCCTGCATGTCCTTGTTGTAGGCCAGCGGCAGCCCCTTCATCACCGTCAGCAGCGCCATCAGGTCCCCATAGACGCGCCCGGTCTTGCCCCGCGCCAGCTCCGCCACGTCCGGATTCTTCTTCTGCGGCATGATGCTGCTGCCCGTTGTCACCGAGTCGTCGAGCAGGACAAAGCCGAACTCCGGGCTGTTCCAGAGGATGATCTCTTCGGCCAGACGGGACAGATGCATCATCAGGATTCCCGCCGCCGCCAGGAACTCGATGGCAAAATCGCGGTCGGCGACGGCGTCCAGGCTGTTTTCCAGCAGGCCGTCGAAGCCGAGCGCGGCGGCGACCTGCTCTCGGTCGATGGGAAAGCTCGTGCCCGCCAGCGCGCCCGCGCCGAGCGGCAGGCGATTGACGCGCTTGCGGACGTCGGCCAGGCGCTCGCGGTCACGGTCGAGCATCCAGAAATAGGCCAGGAGGTGATGGGCCAGCACGATCGGCTGGGCGTGCTGGAGGTGCGTATAACCCGGCAGAACCGTCTCCGTCTCGCGCTCCGCGATGGCGAGCAGCGTCTCTTGAAAGGCTTTGATCTCTGCCTGGATGGCATCGCACTCTTCACGCAGGTAGAGCCGTATATCGGTCGCCACCTGATCGTTGCGGCTGCGCGCGGTGTGCAGCTTGCCCGCCACCGGCCCGATCCGCTCGCGCAGCAGCCCTTCGACGGCGGTATGCACGTCCTCTGCATCGGAAGGCAGCGTTACGGAACCACTCTCCAGATCGTTCTGCAGCGCCTGCAGCCCGGCAGCGATCTGATCGGCTTCCTCCTGGGGCAGGATGCCGGCGGCGCCCAGCATCGCCGCGTGCGCGATGCTGCCCTGAATATCGTGCCGCCAGAGCCGGGCATCGAACTGCAGCGAGTCGTTCAGCCGCTCGATAAGCGCGTCCGTCTCTCCTTCAAACCGCCCGCCCCAGAGTTTACGCATAAAAGTCCCCTTCGGGAGTTGCAAGTTGCTAATCGCTAGTTGCTAGTTGTTAGTTGGTAAGTGCCTACTTCCGGCATGAGCCGCTCTCCGGAAGCTACTCCTCTGCTAGCAACTAGCGACTAGCGACTGTTTTTCAGCAGCCAGTACATCCGCGACTGCAGCCCGTGCGTCTTGACGATGCCCAACGAGTCGGTCTGGTCGAAGGTCTTGCTGTCGAACGAGGCCAGGTCTTCGTTGTAGAGGGCGTAGGGGCTATTGCGGCCGATGACGACGGCGCTGCCTTTTGCCAGCCGCAGCGTGACCGTTCCGGTGACGCGCTCCTGGATTTTGCCGGTGAACGCCTCCAAATCTTCCTTGAGCGGGTCGAACCAGAGACCCTTGTAAGCGATCTCGCCCCACTCGCGGTTCACCATCGCCTTGAACTTCAGCTCCCCCTGCGTGCAGACCAGCGCCTCCAGCGCCCGGTGCGCCGTCAGCAGCGTCACGGCGGCGGGGCACTCGTAGTTCTCGCGCACCTTCAGGCCGAGCATCCGGTCCTCCATGATGTCCACCCGGCCCACGCCATTCTCGCCTGCGATCCGATTTACCGCGAGGACCAGGTCCAGCGGGGCGAGGCGCTTGCCGTCCAGCGCCACCGGGACCCCGTTTTCAAAGGCTATCTCCAGCACGCGCGGCGCGTCCGGGCATTCCGACAGGCTGCGCGTCCAGCGGAAAATCTCCTCCGGGGGAGCGTAATCCGGCTCCTCCAGCCGGCCGCCCTCGATGCTGCGTCCCCACAGGTTCTCGTCGATGCTCCAGATCTTCTCTTTGGTCTGCGGGATGCAGAGGCCGTGCGCGTTGGCGTAGTCGATCTCCTCGCTACGCGTCCAGGGCTCGCGCCGTCCGTCCGGCAGGCGGCGCCCTTCGCGCATCGGCGCCACGATCTCGGCGTCCGGCATCAGGGTCCGCATGACGTACTCAATCCGGAACTGATCGTTGCCTTTGCCGGTGCAGCCGTGCCCGAAGGCATTCGCGCCCAGCTCCTGCGCCTTCTGCACCGCTTTGAGGGCGATGAGCGGCCGGGCGATGCTCGTGGAGATCGGATACCCCTGATAGTCCCCGTTGGCCTGCACAGCGGGCCAGCAGTAGTCCGTGACAAACTCCACTTTCGCATCCACCGTATAGTGCTCCGTGCCCAGGCTGCGGGCGCGCTCTTCCGCCTGGCGGATGTCCTCGGCAGGCTGCCCGACGTCAACGGTCACGGTGATGACGTGATCGAATCCATACTCCTCGCGCATCAACGGGATGCAGACGGAGGTATCCAATCCGCCCGAATAGACCAGCACCACTTTTCGCATCGTTCTTGTGCTCCTTCTCTGCCGGGCCGATAAACGACCCGGCATTAAAAACAGGCGTCCTCCGGACGCAACCAGCTTCCTTATGATTCCCCTCTCCTTACGAAGAAGAGGGGAGGGGTGAGGTCCGTCCGGCAGGACGGTATGTCTTTCCAGCCGGGTCGTTTATCGGCCCGGCTACGGAGAGAGGATCAGGTGATTCGGCGGCGCAGGGCGCGCGGCAGAAATGTGACCAGGTAGCGCAGGTAGGTTTTGGCGCGCAGCGGATCGAGCCGCGCAGCCAGCCCATAGGCGGCGCGGGCGAAATCTGGCTGACGTCCCATGCTGTAAGCCGTGCCCAGGCTGGCGAGCGCGAGCGCCGCTTCCCTGCGGTCCATCTGGCCCTGCTGCGCCCGCGCGAACACCTCCTGCGCTGCCGGCCACAGGGTCTCTCGCGCCAGGATCGCCCAGTCGTGGCGGGTCCAATCGGCGGGGATGCGGCTGGCGTCCGTGCTGGCGTTGGCAGAATGTTTGCGCACCAGAGTCAGCGGAGCATCCACGAATCCGAACAAAAAGTCCCTGCTGACGCGCAGGCACAGGTCCCAGTCACCCAGGCCGTGAAACCGCTCGTCGAACGGGCCGGCTTGCTGCCACGCCTGCCTGGAGAGCATCGTCGAGGAGATCACCACGGGCATCGAGCGCAGCATCGCCGTGAGCATGTCGGCGACCGGCGGGCCGTGAAAATCGGGCATATTCGCGCCGGGTGGCGGCTCTGGATAGACCTCGCCTTTTTCATTGATGCAGACGTATCCCGTATGCACTAGGCCGATCTTCGGGTCCAGGCGCGCGACCTCCAACTGCCGTGCCAGCTTATCCGGCGCCCAGACGTCGTCGGAGTTATGGATGGCGACCCAGTCGCCGGTACTCTTCGCGAATCCCGCATTCAGAGCCCCGCAGGTGCCGCGATTGGCCTGGAAGATCGGGCAGAGCGCGGAGCCGAACGATTCGATGATCTCGCGCGAGCCGTCCGTACTGCCGTCGTCCACCACGATCACCTCGTCCGGATGCTGCGTCTGATTCAGCGCGCTCTCGATGCAGGCGCGCAGATAAGGCGCGTGGTTATAGCTGGCGATGACGACGCTGACGGTGGGCGGCATGGGCTTTACGACCTCATCCCCCCTCTCACGCTACGGGAGAGGGGAGTTAGGGGACGATGGCCCTGTACCCAGAATCAGCGCAAGCAGGGCTTTCTGCGTGTGCAGCCGATTCTCCGCTTGGTCCAGAATGGCGGTCTTATGGGCCTCGAATACCTCGTCGGTGATCTCCTCGCCCCGGTGCGCGGGCAGGCAGTGCAGCACGATGGCGTCCGGCCTGGCCTTACTCAAGAGCGCCGCGTTGACCTGGTACGGGGAGAAGATTTTCGTGCGAGCCTCTTTCTCGTCCTCCTGGCCCATGCTGGTCCAGACATCGGTATAGATCACATCTGCATTCTGCACGGCCTCGGCAGGATCGGTCACGATAGCGATCTGCGCTCCGTAGCTGCCTTCCTGCGCGATCCGTTGCGCCTCGGCCACGTAATTCGGATCGGGCGGATACGTCTCCGGGCAGGCCGCCGTCAGATTCATGCCGACCTTCGCGCAAGCCAGCAGCAGCGCGTTCAGCACGTTATAGCCGTCCCCAACATAGGCCATCTTCAGGCTGGGACCGGGCGTGCCTTTATGCTCCTGGACCGTCAGGAGATCGGCGAACGCCTGGCAGGGATGCTCGCGGTCGCTCAGCGCGTTGATGACCGGCACGGTCGCATGGGCTGCTAACTCCTCCACGGTCTCATGCTTGAAGACCCGCGCCGCGATGCAGTCCACCCAGCGAGAGAGCACAGCGGCAACGTCGGGCACAGCCTCGCGCGTACCCAGGCCGATGTCGCCGGGCGCCAGGTAGACCGCGCGCCCACCCAGCTCTCCCATGCCGACCTCGAAGCTGACCCGCGTGCGCAATGAAGGCTTCTCGAACACGAGCGCCAGCGTGCGTCCGGGCGTCAGTCCGCCGGAATGCCCCTGCTTCTTTAGCTTCTTCAGCATGGCCGCCGTCGCCAGTACCAGACGGAACTGCTCGGAGGAGACGTCCTGCAACGTGAGCAGCGATTTTCCCCGCCACGACTCCGCCGTGCTTGTCGTCTGCATCAGAAGCGGCTCCGGAGTCGCTTCGCTTCCCGTCGCCGCTGCTTCCCGGCTTTCCGGCCGGCCCGAATCGTTGTCTTGCAGTGCCATCACCTCCCTGCGCGTTCTTTCCAGTTGCACTCCCAGCTTAGCCAGCACTCTGCCCGCCATTCCTTCGCCTTCTCTTATCAGTCCCAGCAGCAGATGCTCGGTTCCTATGTAGTTGTTTCCGAGCTGACGGGCTTCATCAAAGGCCAGGTCGATCACCCTCTTGGCTCGGGGAGTGAGCATTGTGTCGCTACCGAGCGGGCCGTCTCCACGGGTGACCTGGCCCTCGATCTCAGAACGGATTCGGCCCAATGGGATCTCCATCCGACCGAGAATACATGCGGCTACATTATCGTTTTCCCGGATCAGTCCCAGCAACAGATGCTCGGTCGAGACATAATTGCCTCCCAGTCTGAGCGCTTCTTCCTGGGCATAATAGACGGCTCGCCTGGCTCGCTCCGTGAAGCGCGTCCAGCTTCCAGCCAGCATGGGCGTTTCAGAGGACGGCTTTTCCGTAGGCGCGGCGTCGGTCGGTGGCGGAGTTGCCGCCTCTGGATTGTCCTGAAGAAGCCGCACTTCCTGGCGGGTGCGCTCCAGATCGGCTCCATATTGAATCAGAATACGCGTTGCCTGGTTCACCTCTTCACGAAGCAAGCCTAGCAGCAGGTGCTCCGTACCGATGTAGTTGTTCTTCAAGCGACGAGCTTCATCATACGCTAGATCGATGACCAGCTTACAGCGAGGCGTCAACTGCATATCCATTGTATACCGGCCGCCTCCACGCGGGGCCTTCTCCTCCACCGCCTTCCAAACGACATCCAGAGACACGCCCAATCGAACGAGGATGCGGGCCGCTACCGTGTCATCCTCCTGAATTAAGCCCATAAATAAGTGTTCCGGGGAAACCCCGTTCGTTTCCAACCGCCCGGCTACTTCCTGGGCGAAGAAGACAGCTCTTCTTGAGCGTTCTGTAAATCGCTGCCACATTTTGGCCCCCTTCAGGCCCCCACCCCCTTCCCCTCCCCCAATTCTAGGGGAGGGGAGATTCTATTGCTCTCTTGTGCCCCTCCATCCTCTTAACCTCCATCGCCCACAAGGGGGGAGGGGAGCTACTGCCCTGACTTCTGTCCCTGCTTTTAGGCCAGAGAAGCTTTAAGTACAGGTACAAGAGAACACCCTAGTCCCCCCTCCCCTAGAATTGGGGGAGGGGAAGGGGGTGGGGGCCTATTTCAGCGCTCCCCGAACCGCCTCGACGGCCCGGTCGCAGTCGGCGCGGGTGACGACCAGCGGCGGCAGAAGACGCAGGATCAGGTCGCCGACCGCATTGACGATCAGACCGGATTGCAGCAGCCGGCTCTGAAGGGCCTTGGCTTCCGGCCGGGCTAATTCTATCCCGATCATCAGGCCAAGCCCGCGCACTTCGCGAATCCGGTCGGGAAACTCTCGCTGGAGCCGCCGCAGGAGATCGAGAAGGTAAGCGCCGGTCGAGGCCGCATTCTCCATGAGATGCTCTTCCTCCAGCGCGTCGAGAGTTGCCAGAGCGGCAGCGCAGGCCAGCGGCTGGCCGGCGAACGTCGAGCCGTGGTCGCCGGGAACCAGGGTTTCGGCGGCCTCGCCCCGCGCCAGGCAGGCGCCCATCGGGAAGCCGTTGGCCAGACTCTTGGCGAGGGTCACGATGTCGCCGGAGACACCTGCGCCCTGGCTGGCGAGGAACCGGCCTGTGCGTCCGATGCCGCTCTGCACCTCATCCAGAATCAACAGCACCTCGGCCTCGTCGCAGAGGGCGCGGACGGCCGCTAGAAACTCCGGTGTAGCGACTTTGACCCCGCTCTCACCCTGGATCGGCTCGACCATCACGGCGCAGGTACGCTCGGTAATCAGATCGTCCAGTGCCCTTAGATCGTTCAGCGGCGTGTATTTGAAGCCTGGCACCAGCGGCAGGAACGGCGCCTGGTACTTGGGCTGCGCCGTGGCTGTGACGGCGCCCATCGTGCGCCCGTGGAAGGAGCCCTCGAACGTGATGATCTCGTAGCAGTCCTGGCCGCGCTTGCGCTTACCCCACTTGCGCGCGATCTTGAGGGCTGTTTCGGTCGCCTCCGTGCCGGTATTGCAGAAGAATACTTTCTCCATGCCCGTCAGATGGCAGAGCCGTTCGGCCAGCCGGGCCTGCAGCGCATTGTGGAACAGGTTGCTGACGTGCATCAGGGTATGGGCCTGCTCCGAAATGGCCTGGACGACGCGGGGATGGCAATGCCCGACTCCCACTACGGCGATGCCGGCCAGGAAATCCAGGTACTCGCGTCCCTCGGCATCCCAGAGCCTTGCGCCCTCGCCCCGCACGAACACGACCGGCTGCCGCGCATACGTGCCCATCACGTACTCGCGGTCCAGCGCCATGATCTGGTGCGCGTCTACCGTTCCGGCAGCATCCGTTGGCTGCTGTAAATCGATCATCGTTCTCTTTCCTCCTTCCTCGTTATATCAATCCCCGACGTTAAGCCTCCTAGGCGGAGACCATTGTGCCGATGCCGGTATTGGTAAAGATTTCGATCAGCAGCGAGTGCGGCACCCGCCCGTCAATCAGGTGGGCGCGCGGCACGCCACCCCGAATGGCCGTGATGCAGGCTTCCAGCTTGGGTATCATGCCACGATCCGCCGCGCCGCTGGCGATCATCTCTTCGGCACGCTGCACGCTCATCTCGCTGATGAGCGAGGACTTGTCGGCATAGTCGGCGTAGAGGCCCTCCACGTCCGTCAGGATAATCAGCTTGGCGGCATGGACCGCCGCGGCGATATGCCCGGCGACGTGGTCCGCGTTGACGTTGTAGCTCTCGCCGTCCGTCCCGATCGCCACCGACGAGATGACCGGAATGTAGTTTTTCTCCCCCAGCAGGTTCAGAATATCGGTATTCACCTGCGCGATGTCGCCGACATAGCCCAGATCGCCCTGCTCCGATTCCATCTTTGTCGCGACGATCAGATTGGCATCCTTGCCGCTCAGACCGACGGCGCGGGCGCCCTGCTGGTTCAAGAGGGCCACGATGCCCTTGTTGGTCTTCCCGGCCAGCACCATCT
>DASRCN010000103.1:0-34660 GCA_035653075.1 Chthonomonadaceae bacterium
TCTCCTGGCTGCACCGGATGCGCCGCTTGCGTATCCGCTACGAGCGCCGAGACGACATCCACGAAGCGTTCCTGCTGTTGGGCTGTGTGCTCCTCTGCTGGAACGCTTGGCTGACAGGGTTTTGTTAGGTGCTCTTAATCATTACTTCCCACTGAGATCGAAGCGGACGGCGGTAGCGCCGGTCCAGTGAAGCGGGAAAGCGCCGTCTTCCGGACGGCCCACCGGCGTCTCGGAGAAGAGCGTGGTGCCATCCGCAGCCAGGTAGGTAACCTGCCAGTGGCCCTGAGGCAGACGGACGAAGGCCGGCTCGTCCGTCTGCCCTTCTTTGTGGATTTCGATGCTATTTTGTGTGGCCCGAATGGAGAGGGTCAGGTCGTGCCAGGCAATGCGGTCGATGGTGAGCGACGGCCAGCGCACGGGCAGCCGGGGCGAAAGGGAGAAGCCGTCGGCGAGAGGCGTAAAGCCGAGGAATCCATCCAGGAGCGCCTGCGGCACGAGCACGCTTTCGAAAAACTCCTTATCCACCCCCAGCCCGCCGGCCTTGCCGCCGCCCTGCAGCGTTCCCGCGTGCGTGCCGTTGTAGTACGCCCGATAGCCGCCCGCCGCCTGGACCTCCGCAAACCACGTCGCGATCTCCCCAAGCCGCTGCCAGGCGTCCTCCGGACCCAGGACTTTCAGACGCGCCATCAGGTCGTAGTAGGAAAAGCCCAGCACCGCGCCCCCATCCTGCACCTGCCCGCCCCACGGAATCCCTTCCGGGTTGCTCCAGAACCACCCATAGTAGTCGATATTGCGCCGGGTGGTCGAGCGCGGCGCAAACCGCCAGTGATAGATGTCCGCGCCCTGTGACGTGTCTCCCGGCACGGTCCGCTTCCCGTCGATCCAGTCCAGAATAGCCTTCGCATGCGGCGGCGAGGCGAAATCGCAGGCGATGGCCTCCTCATTCAGGAAGGTAAACCCATAGTCGTGGCTCTGCCCCTCGGCGTCGATCCCGGAAACGAAGCGGCCGGTCCTGGGATTCCAGAAGAGGCGGTTGCCGGTCTGCTTGACCTCGGCGGCATCGCGCTCCAGCCGGTCCGGATCCAGCGCCAGCGCCCCGCCGGGCACGTTCCATTCCGGATGCCTTAAGATGGCGCGCTCGATGTCGATCATGGCCTGCAACGCCGCGTAGTACTGGACCGTCGCGTAGGCGTCTTTATAGCCGAAGGGCAGCAAGTCCCAATAGTTGCTGCCGATGCCGTGCCCATAGCGCAGCCGCTTATGGCCCTGCGCGTCCCGCTGCAGCCCGGAAATCGCGTCGTGGCCGGGCCAGAGCGTGAGCACGTAGTGCTCCTTCTCCGCGTGCAGGTCCGTCATGACGTAGCGCAGCGCGAGGCGCATCCGGTCGATGTTGCGGCGCAGGAAGTTGATGTCGCCCGTCCAGTCGAAATAGGCGGCGCAGCCCAGCAGGAAGCTCTGGTTATTGACATCGTGGCGCGTATCGTACTGCGTGAACAGCGCCTGGATCGTCACCTGCGCGCCCGGCTGAGCGTTGCCGAAGCCGATCCGCAGGCGCGTGATCTCCCCGGTCCACTTCGGATGCTTGAAGAGCGGAAGGGCCGTATAGACCATGTCGCTGCCCTCGACCGGCGCGAAGTAGAAGCGGCGGTCCGGCCCAAAGGCAGGGTTCTCCGTAGTAGCCCACTCGACAAACGGACGCGCGTTTCCCAGGCCGGCGGCGCGCCAGCGCAGTTGGAGAAACGGCGCCTGGAATGTATCGATCTTCTGCTCCGGCGTCGTCACGGTCGCCTGCGGCTGAGTGAGCTTGAGATTCCATCCCCACTCGTCCACGCCGGCGCTCTCAGCGCCGTCCAGGCTCCAGCCCTCCGGCGTGCTCAGCCTGGTGGTCCGCCAGGGCGGCCCGGCCGTGTTCTTGAAGGAGAAGTGCCAGCCCGCGCCGCCGGCCCCCTGGTTCCAGAAAGGAAACGGCCAGCCCAGCGGATGGGCGATGGAGGGATGCTGCATGGTCGCCACATAGCCTTCCGGGTCCTCAATACGGTCGCTCAAAGCCTGCGCCCAGTCTGCACGCATCCGCTGCAGGAAGTTGTCCGTCGTGTAGGCAGGCCACAGCGCCGGGCCGCAGAGCCACTTGTCCCAGAGGGTCGCCTTCGGCCCCGCTCCCGGATAGGTGAGCCAGTAAAGCGCGCGCAGGCTATCGAGCGCCTTCTCCTCGCCGGGCACGCTAAAGTGCGGAAAGTCCGGCGGGGGCGCGGTAGGCTCCTGTCCCCAGGCCGCCAGGCCGGGGAATCCACAGAGCGCCAGCAGGAAAAACAGGCGAAAACGCACGTCATCTTCTCCTTATATTCCCCCTCTCCTTACGAAGGAGAGGCAGGGCCGCAAGGCCCGTGGTGATAGGGGTGAGGTCTGGATGAGGCCGGTCAACGCAAGCGTAACACATCCCGAAAGACCGTGTCAAGCAGCCGTTTTCTGTCTGAAAATAATATGCAAAATCCCCTTGACAATAGCGAACAGTTAGACTATATTGAAATAAGGTTGTATTAACCGCGATTCGGTCGGATCTCAATAACAAAAAGAGGGTACTGCATCCTGTATTCAGGCCCAGGGAGGGCTCGCCAATGGGATTGCTTTGCCGGGATTTGCCTCTATCCTACGCCTCCAATGAGGAGGACCTCTTACGTCAGGCCCACACGGGCAGCGCCCGCGCGACGGAACAGTTGCTGGCCCGCTACCGTCCCCTGGTAGAGAGCAAGGCGCGCACCTATTTTCTACTGGGCGCCGACCACGACGACGTCGTGCAGGAAGGCATGATCGGCTTATACAAGGCTATCCGCGACTTCCGCGACGACCGCGTCGGCCATATCGGCCGCTTCCGCGCTTTCGCCGATCTGTGCGTCACCCGCCAGATCATCACGGCCGTCAAGACCGCCACGCGCCAGAAACATCTGCCCCTCAACGCCTGCATCTCGCTCGACCACGCGTTCACCAATGACTTCGAAATCAGCGGGACGCTGCTCGACTGCCTGCGCGACTCCCGCCTCAGCGATCCGGAGGACTGCCTCTTCCAGCGTCACGACTCCGCTGGGCGGCTCGATGCCGTGCGCCACACGCTTTCGCCTCTGGAAGCGCGCGTGCTCGACCTCTACCTGCAGGGCAAATCCTACCACGAAATCTCCGCTGAGCTGCGCTGCCCGCTCAAATCGGTGGACAATGCCCTGCAGCGCATCAAGCGTAAGATCAGCGAGACCCTTCTTCCGGATTGACCGGGAGAGTTTTTGTAGAGGCGCTGCTTGCTTCGCCCTTTCTCTCCCCTCTCCTTACGAAGGAGAGGCAGGGCCGCAAGGCCCGTGGTGATAGGGGTGAGGTCTATGGGATGAGGTCTCACCCGGTCAGCCTTTTTCGGAACATTGCGGCTCTACCGTGCGTCATTACCACAGACCGGGGCCGCCGACACGGGAAGGCATGGCCCTGAAAGGTTTGTGTCCGCAGTGGGACGGCGACAGAGGTACGTAGAGCGCCGCTTTTCTCATGCTTGCGTTGCCGCCGTCACCGTCAAAGCATACATCTCTGCCGAAACCTCGCCGGAACGGCGCAGAGCGCCCGCTTTCGGGAGCGCATGGCGATCGAAAAGGAGCCAACGATGAACCGGGACAATTGGGGAAGCAATCTGGTGTTCTTCCTGCTGGGCGCGGCGTGCGGAGCGGCGGTGGCGCTGCTCTACGCGCCTCAAGAGGGCGAGGAGACTCGCCGCATTATCGGCCAGAAGGCCAATGAGTACAAGGACAAGGCCACCGAGGTGACCACTAACCTGACTCAGGCCGCCAAAGAGAAAGCCGGCATGATCTCGGACAAGATGCAGGATATGATGAACCGGGGCCAGCAGATGGCTGACGAGAGCATGGACACGGCGACCGATAAGGCGCGCACCGCGGCCAACAGCATCTCGTAAACCAGCCCCCGTAGGGCTGGTGAGATCGCCCCATCCGAAGAGAGACCTGATACGCAGGCAGAGGGCGCGCGGGGACGCGAGAGGTCTCCGCGCGCCTTTGCGCGCTTTAGCGGCCCGGCTATTGCTCCCTACGCAACCAATTCGCCGCCCGGCACGTCTTAATTTAAGGGGAACATCCCCTTTCGGGCGCGCGTCCTACGAACGAGGAACCGTTTCTCGTTTTGCTGTCGGGCCAGCCACGCGCCACTCTGTCCTCACGAGGGAGTTCTAAAGGTGTCTTTTCGATCCATAGGTGAGTCCCGGCGGCGCCGCGCGTCCGGCTGGAGATCGTTTGCCGCGCTTCCCGCCTGCGGCCTGATGGCCGCTCTACTGCTCGCGCCGGGCCGGCCGGCCGCGGCATCGGGCGACGGAGACGTCTCCGTCGGCGGCGAGCATATCCTGACCGTGCGCTTTCCCGCCGCCGGCATGACCATCAAACAGCGCGCCGATACCATCACGGAGCGGCTGGCCACCATCCTTTCCGATCCGAGCCTCAAGCCGGAGGATATCGTCGCGGTTCCGCTCGGCAACGGCGAGGCCAAGATCACGGTCAAGGACAGGCTGCTGGTGACCGTGGATAAGCAGACGGCGAAGTTCAACACGACCACCCCGCTCGCCCTGGCGCAGGCATGGACCACCCATCTGCGCAAAGTCCTGCCGGAGGTCAACGTCAAGCCCAATCCTAACGATACGGCTCCCCCGGCCGGAGGTCAGAAGGGGCCCTCACACGGATAACGCCCTCTCTCCGTAGCGGCATTGCCGGGAGGAGAGAGGCCGGAAAAGCATTGCGCGCCAGTGGCGTGGCAAAGTTGGCAAGCCATTCTACGCCGGCAACGTTGCGGCAAGCCCAGGAGGCTCTCATGGTCAATATTTCGGTCCCGGAATGGTGGTTCTGGGCATCGTTCATCTTTTTCATTCTGTTTCTCGCGTGGAACATTCTACTTGGCATCGCAGGCTGGCAGCTCTATAAGAAGATCATGCCGCTGATCAAGGAGACGCAGGTGCAGGTGCGGCGCGTGAGCGGCCAGGCGAAGAGCATCGCGGCCAAAGCCTCCAATACCGCCGAGATCGTCCACGCGCAGACCCAGAACCTGCTGGGCAACGCCCAGTCGGCGGGCAGCCTGGTCACCAAACAGGCCCGGATGATCGGCGCGGCCCTCACCGGCTTGCTGGTCGCTGCGCGGGTGATCAACTTCGTCCGCAAAGTGATCTGATCGTTCCAGCCGGGCATTCCTCCCTCATAAAGACAGCTTGATTCCCCTCTTACCTCCCATTCTCCCGCAGCAAGACAGGGTGAATCGGCAGGAGGGGAATGTTCGGCTTTGGAAAGTGCGTAAAGAAATTTACAGGAATCAGCAGAATTAGCCAAAAATAGTTCGTCAGAGTCGAGATTCCTGCGTTATAATTATCTTGCGCTCGATACCGGGCGCCGGAACTTATAGGAGTTGCATTCGCAATGTCAGAACTAGACAGTCCCCTGCTTGCTACTTCACCGAACACGCGCCGGTTGACAACCCTGTTGGCGAGCGGCTGGGGACTTTTTTCCGCCTACCTGTTCTTCCAGTCCCTGCTCATCACCCACGATACCCGCCTGTGCTGCGTGGGATTATTACCGCTGGTGGTCGTGTGGGCCACCCTGGAGCGCAAACGCTGGGGCCGCCTGGCGCTATTAGGACTGAGCGCCACCACGCTGGGCATCTTTGCCGTGGTCGTGGCGTACCTGGCCTCTTTCGGCGTCCGCATTCATCCTTCGCCGAGCAGCATCGCCTACGATGTCCGCCTCGCGCTCCACATCTTCACCAACAATCCGAATCTGGCCCTGATCGTCCTGGCCCTGTCCATGACGACCGGCCTGTGGCTGTGCCGTCGGGAAGTCATCGCCGAATTCGACCGCGGCAAGCGCAAGAGTCTGGCTATTGCCCAGCACGCCATTGCCTTCTGCCTGGTCGGCTGCTGGGGAATTACGGTCGTCCTGTCTCCGCTGGCCTCGGCGGCCAAAAGTCCCCTCTCCACTCCGACGGTAACGCCCGTGGCGACCAGCACAATCCACGGCGTTCCCTATATGGGCAGCCGGTTCGGAATCTAACGGGGTCTCAGCCCTACGGGCCGGGGATGTCGCCGCTTTCAGCGCCGGCCTCCCCAGGACCGAAGGCCCTGACGACCCGAATCATGCGTGCGGCCGTATCGGCGAGCAGCCAGTACGTGTCGCTCATCGCCTCTTCCAGAGTGAGCGGTCTCTCCAGGATGCAGAGGGCGGCGCTCAGTCCCTCCGCCTGCAGGCGCGCATCCGTCCCCTTCTCGATCGCACCCGCCAGCGCCACCACCGGAATGCCCGCCGCGCTCGCCTGCCGCGCCACACCCGCCACGACCTTGCCGCGCGCCGTCTGCGCGTCCAGCCGCCCTTCTCCCGTCACCACCAGATCGCACGCGCGCAATTGAGCCTCGAAGCCGGTCACCTCCAGCACGACCTCGATTCCGGGACGCAGTGTCGCCTTGCAGAAGGCCATCAGGCCCGCGCCCAGGCCGCCCGCCGCTCCCGCGCCGGGGAGAGCAGCAACATCTGCGCCCAATAGATCTCGTAGGACCTGCGCGTAGTGGGCAAGCGCCTCGTCCAGTTCCCGCACCATCTCCGGCGTGGCGCCTTTCTGCGGTCCATAGATCGCCGAGGCGCCTTCGGGGCCGGTGAGCGGATTGTCGACGTCGCTCAAGACCATCACGCGCGCCTCCGGCGGCATCCGGAAGCCGGTAAGGTCGATGCGCGCCAGATGCCGGAGGGCCGCGCCGCCGGGCGGCAGGTCGCGTCCCTGCGCGTCCAGCAGCCGCGCTCCCAGCGCCTGCGCCATGCCCGCCCCGCCGTCGTTGGTGGCGCTGCCCCCAATGCCGGCCAGGACCGTGCGGCAGCCCGCCTCGAAGGCCGCCCGCATCAGCTCCCCGGTCCCGTAGGTCGAGGCGCGCCGGGGATCGCGCTCCTCGGAAGAGAGCAGCCGCAGTCCGGACGCCTGCGCCATCTCGATGACAGCGGTGTCCTGCCGCTCCCCGCCCAGCCGACCCCACGCCGCCTCCACCGGCCGGCCGAGCGGCCCGCGCACCGTCTGATGGAGTATCGTTCCGCCCGTCGCCTCTACCAGCGTTTCGAGGGTGCCGTCGCCGCCGTCGGCCAGCGGCAGACAGCGCGTCTCGATGGTCCGGCCAGCTTCGGAGGCCGCCCGGCCGATTCCCTCGGAAATCGCTCTCGCTGCCTCGGAGGCGGTCAGGCTGCCCTTGAAGGCGTTCGGGCAGATCAGGATACGATACGGGGAGGGCGTTTCGGTGGAGCGCATGGTGTTCGTTGCCCGATTCCTGGGTTTTTGCAGAAAAGAGTCTGCACTCTATTCCCTCCTTTCGGCATGACTCCTTCTCGACAGAGGATTTGCGGACATTTTTTTACAAAAAAGTGTAGAACGGGTAGGAACCGTCAAACTTTTGTCGAATAGTACCTTGTGTTGGCACCATCCAGTGTCGGCTTTGGCGCTTTCAGGCGGTGTCGATAAGCGGCGTTTTCGCCGCCGCCCTCGCGCCGGCCGGAAACTGTCTTCCATCCGCGCTGTGGCTCCCTACCTTCGCCGCGAAAAGAACAAACGACCATGAACATCAAACATCCAGATCGTCTCTACAAATCCGACCGGTTGAACTACATCGTCAACCGAATGCGCGTCCGTCAGGACATCACCCCCAGCAAGCTCGCCGAAGAGCTGCACGTTTCGGAGAGGACTATCTATCGGGATCTGCGTTTTCTGGAAAAGGGACAGGCGCTGCGCAAGCGCTATAGCCGTCGGGAAGGACGCTATCTTCTCGAGACTGAGCTGAACCTGCCCCCCATCACGCTGACTCCCTCGGAGGCCCTGGCGCTCACCACCGCCGGCTCGAATCCCGCGCTGGCGCACCACAACTTCTATGCCGGCGATCTGCGCTCCGGGCTGCGCAAGATCGAGACCGCACTCGCGCCGACCCCGCCCAAAAGCGGCGAGGAGCGCACTGACGGGGCGGCGGTGTCGACACGCGACAGCATCCACCGTCCGACTCTGGAGATGATTCGCCGGGCTATGCGCTCCAATCGCAAGATCCGCATTCGCTATATGCCCCCGGCCAACGACCGCGAGCAGACCCTCACCATCGCCCCTTACGACGTGCGTCAGCAGAACGGCAGTTGGTATCTGCTGGCCAACTCGCCCGACCACGGCATGATCCGCACCTTCAAGATCAATCGGGTCCGCGCCGTGGAGATCCTCAACGACCGGTTCCGCTTCCCGCGCCGTTTCTCCGCCGACGACTGCTTCGCCAAAGCCTGGGAGGCCACCGGCAAGAGCGACGATGAGGTCACCGTGCGCGTCCGCTTCAAGCCTTCCGTGGCGGACGTGGTCACCGAGAACTGTCAGCGCCAGTTCGACAAGATGGAAAAGCAGCCCGACGGCTCCCTGATCTGCACCACTACCGTCAACAACGCCAGCGAGATCGCCTGGTGGGTCCTCTCGTACGGCAGCGCCGCAGAGGTCCTGGGTCCTCCGGAGCTGCGGTCCGACTTTGCCCGCACGGCCCGCGAGATGGCAGATATGTATTCCTGATCCTTTGCGGGTACATTAATATTGCGAGCCCGCGACGGCTCGCGCCCTGACCTTCCAGACGAAGCCAAAGGAGTACGATAACTAGATGCCGAAAGTCCTTGTCAGCGATCCCATTGCCGAGGCGGGGATCGCTGTACTGCGTAATGTGCCCGATGTTGCCGTCGATGTCAGGACCGGCCTGCCGCCGGCAGACCTCAAAGCCCTCATCGGCGATTACGATGCCCTCGTCGTCCGCAGTGAGACCAAAGTCACCGCCGACATCCTGGAGGCCGCGCAGAAGCTCAAGATCATCGGGCGCGCGGGCGTGGGCGTGGATAATATCGACGTACCGGTGGCCACCCACAAGGGCATCGTGGTCGTCAATTCGCCGGAGGGCAACACGCTGGCCGCCGCCGAACTGGCCGTGGCGCTCCTCCTGGCGCTCGCCCGCAAGATCCCCCAGGCCGACGCGAGCCTGCGCGCCGGCAAGTGGGAGCGCAAGAGGTTCGTGGGGACCCAGGTCTACGGCAAGACCGTGGGCGTGCTGGGGCTCGGCAAGATCGGGCGCAGTGTCGCCGAGCGCATGAAGAGCTTCGAGGCCGAAGTGATCGCCTACGATCCCTTCGCCACCGCCGAGAGCGCGCGGCGGATCGGCGTGGAGTTGGTCTCCCTGGACGACCTCTACAAGCACAGCGACTTTCTGACTATCCACGTCCCCTTGAGCAGCGAGACGCGGGGCATGATCGGCGCCGAGCAGTTGGCGAAGATGAAGGACGGCGTGCGGATCATCAACTGCGCGCGTGGCGGCATCATCGACGAGCCGGCGCTGGCCGAGGCGATCCAGAGCGGGAAAGTGGCCGGCGCGGCCCTGGACGTCTTCTCCAAAGAGCCGCCGGAACCCGACAATCCGCTGCTCTCCCTGCCGGAGAACGTTCTCACGCCCCACCTGGGCGCTTCGACGGAGGAGGCGCAGATCAACGTCGCCATCGACGTGGCCGAGCAGATCGCCGATGTCCTGCAGGGCCGTCCGGCCCGCAGCGCCGTCAACCTGCCTGCCCTCTCCGCCGAGGAGATGGCCCGCGTCGCCCCCTACCTGTTCCTGGCCTCCAAGATCGGCAGCCTGCACACCCAGTTGGCGCGCGAAGCTGCCGGAAAGGGCCGGCCTATCTCGGCCGTGGAGGTCGTCTTCCGGGGCGACTTCGGCAGCGTGCCGACCGAGGCCGTCTCGCGGGCCGTGCTGCAGGGCCTTCTCACCCCGATGCTCTCCGGCCCGGTCAATCTGGTCAACGCGCCCATTCTGGCGCAGGAGCGGGGCCTGCAGGTCACCGAGTCCTTCAGCCGCAGCGTGCCCGAGCATAGCTGCCTGCTCTCCGTGCGCGCCCACCTTCCGGGTGGCGAGCGGACCATCTGCGGCACGGTCTACGACCGCGACGCGCGCATCGTCCACATCGACGGCTATCGCGTGGAGATCATCCCGGAGGGCCACCTGCTGTTCGCCTGGCATACGGACCAGCCGGGCATCATCGGCAAGGTCGGCACGATCCTGGGCGACAACGCCATCAACATCGCCGGCATGCATGTTGGGCGCGAGCAGATAGGCGGCCGGGCGATCATGGCCCTTATGATCGACGAGCCTATTCCCGCCGATCTCATGCGGCAGATCCGCGCCATCCCCGGCCTGGAGACCGCCCAGTTGGTCACGTTATAAGGCCCCCACCCCCGACCCCTCCCAATTCTAGGGGAGGTGAACTCTATTGCTCGCTTGTGCCTCTGCCCACGTTTTGGCCTTTCACGGCCCGGCCAAAACGTGGGCCTCTCATCAATACATGTCCGAAGGACACCCGGCGCGAACGCGCCTCACAGCGAAGGACTTTAGTCCATCGTGTCTGCGATGGAATGCATTCCATCGCGAACCCATCGCGAACGCATTCCCGCCTTATCCCGATTTGCGGTACAATGCTCACGGCCCTCTATGCGAGGGAAAACCGCGCGCTCTTATTCATCGTATTGACTTCAGAAAGAGAGGATTCGCGATGTCCACCGAAACGGCTCTTCCTGCCGAGACCGTTCCTATCCGGCTCGGCCATAGCCCCGACTCCGACGATGCCTTCATGTTCTATGGCCTGGCGACCCACCAGGTGGACACCGAAGGACTGCAGTTCGAGCATATCCTTCAGGATATCCAGACGCTCAACGAGTGGGCGCGCGAAGGCCGTCTGGAATGCACAGCCATCTCGGTCCATGCCTACGCCTACGTCCACGACAAATACGCCATCCTGACGCATGGCGCCAGCATGGGAGACGGCTACGGCCCGATGGTCGTCGCTCCCGACCCGATGATCCCCAGAGATCTGTCCGGCAAGAAGATCGCCGTGCCGGGCCGGCTGACCAGCGCCTTCCTGGCGCTGGCGCTCTACCTGCAGCGGAATTTCGATTTCGTCGTCGTCCCCTTCGATAAGATCATGCAGACCGTTTCCGCCGGGGAGGCGGATGCCGGCCTGATCATCCATGAGGGGCAGTTGACGCACATGTCCCACGGCCTCTACAACATCGTCGATCTGGGCAAATGGTGGAAAGACGAGACCGGCCTGCCGCTCCCGCTGGGCGTCAACGCTATCCGCAAAGACCTGCCGCCCGACGTGCAGGCGCGCGTCAGCCGTGCCCTGCGCGCCAGCATCGCCTACGGCCTGGAGCACCGCCAGGAAGGGCTGGAGCACGCCCTGCAGTTCGCGCGGGATATGGATACGCAGACGGCCGATACTTTCGTGGGCATGTACGTCAACGACTGGACCCTGAACATGGGCGAGGCCGGCAAGCGCAGTATCCAGCTCTTCTTGAGCCGGGGCGTCGAGCGCGGCCTGATCCCGCCCATACAGCAGGTCGAATTCGTGGAGTAAGCGCCGCGTATGTCCTCCTTTATGCCGGGCCTGGAATTGAGCCGCCGCTTCTATGCGGAAGTCATCGCTCCGATCCTGGCGCAAAAAGGGCCTGGCCTGCCATACAGCGCGGCTCTGATCGGGGACGGCTCGGAAGTGCTCGGCTTCGACACGGAGATGTCCGCCGACCACTGCTGGGGGCCGCGCGTGCTGCTGTTTCTTGGGGAAGACGCGGATGCCGGCCTGCGGGAAGACCTTACCGCGCGGCTGCTTGCCGCGCTGCCGCCTACCTTTTGCGGCTACGCGACCCGGATCGCGCCGCCCGAACAGTCTGCTGCCGCCCAGTACACGGTCCAGATTTTTACCCTGCGCGGCTTCTTCCGGGACTATCTCGCCTTCGAGATCGAGCGGGAGATCGCGCCCGCCGACTGGCTGACCTTTCCGGAGCAGAAGCTGCGGGCCATCACATCCGGAGCCGTCTTCCACGATGAGGTCGGCTTGCAGGCGGTCCGGGAGCGGTTCGCCTACTACCCGCGCGACGTGTGGCTCTATCTCCTGGCGGCGGGCTGGACGCGCATCGGCCAGGAAGAGCATCTCATGGGCCGGGCGGGCTTCGTCGGCGATGAGGTCGGCTCCGCCATCATCGGCGCGCGGCTGGCGCGGGATCTGATGCGCCTCGGCTTCTTGATGGCAAGGCAGTACGCGCCCTATCCCAAATGGTTCGGGACCGCCTTTGCAAGACTGCCCTGCGGTCCGGATTTGCTGCCGGTCCTGAAAAGGGTGCTCCAGGCGTCCACGTGGCAGGAGCGTGAAAATCACCTCGTCGCTGCGTATGAGACTATAGCGGCATGGCATAACCGGCTCGGCATCACCGAGCCGCGGCCTGAAAAGGCCGCCGTGTTTTTCGACCGGCCCTTCCGGGTGATCGAGCTCTCCGGCGGCTTTGCCGAGGCGATTTGCGCGCACATCGAGGACCCGGACGTGCAGCATATGGCAAGGAAGCGGCTTATCGGCAGTATCGACCAGTTCAGCGACAGCACGGACCTGCTTTCCGATCCCGGCTGGCGCGAGACGTTGCGTGGTCTCTATTCCTGACTTGCGATGAAACATCTATGACAAACGTACCGACAGAAACAACCGAAGAGGCGCTGCATCGCGGCATGCAGCGCGCCCGCGTCTACGATTGGCCCGGCGCGGTGGAAGCTTTCCGCAAGGCCGTCGCGCTAGATCCCGAGAACACGGAGGCCCGCTTCCGCCTGGGCTGGAGCCTGTGGAACGAAGCCGAAGCGGACAAGCCGACCCTGGCGGACATGGCGGTCGCCTACGGCGCGCAGGTGCTCGGCTTCGAGCAGACCGCGCGCGACGGCAAGCGCAAGTTTCAGAGCTACCGCCAGTTGCTCAACGACGCCGCCCACTATCTGCGCTCGGTCATCGAGCGCGACGAGAATCATGCCCGCGCCTACCACTATCTCGCCAAGACGCTGCAGGCGCTGGACCGGCGCGACGAGGCGGAGCAGGCGGCGCGCAAGGCGGCGGCGCTGGACCCGGCCAACTCGGCCTATACCGGCTTCGCGCAGTCTTTCGAGCAGCCGGCCGCACGCGCGCAGCGCGACGGCGCGGGCGCGGAGCTGACCTGGGACGACCTCGTTCTGAATCCTAAGACCAAGCGGGAGCTGCGGCAGATGCAGCTCATGCTCGAAAAGCCCGATCTGGCGCAGGAGCTGGGCGTGCAGCCGCCGACCGGTATCCTGCTCAAAGGCGCGCCCGGCACCGGCAAGACCACCATCGCCCGCATCCTGGCCAACGAAGCCAAATGCAGCTTCTACTCCATCACGCCCGCCGACATCCATCAGATGTACGTGGGCGAGAGCGAGAAGCGGGTCCGCGACCTCTTCGCCAGAGCCCGCGCCAATCCACCGGCGATCATCTTCATCGACGAGATCGACGCGTTGCTGCCGATCCGGCAGGGCGGCATCGCCATCCACTCCGATAAAGTCGTCAACCAGTTCCTGCAGGAGATGGACGGCCTCAAGATCAACAACCGCGTCTTCATCGTCGGCGCTACCAACCGGCCCGACATGCTCGATCCGGCCCTGCGGCGCGGCGGGCGGCTCTCGCGCGAGATCGAGATCCCGATGCCCGATCTGGAGGCCCGCAAGCAGTTGTTCGCCCTCTGCACGCACCACGCCAACCTGGCCCCGGACGTGGACCTGGAGGCGCTGGCGAAGAGGACCGAAGGCTACAGCGGCGCGGACATCAAAGCGCTCGTCAATGAGGCGGGCCTGCAGGCTCTGATCCGCATCGCCGACAACGGCGACATGGCCGCCGCCCGGACCCTGACGCAGGCGGACTTTCAGATCGCCCTCGAAAACCTGGGATAGAAAGAGGATAAATGTCGAAACTGATTTTGCTGCGGCACGGACAGTCGCAGTGGAACCTGGAGAACCGCTTCACCGGCTGGGTAGACGTTCCCCTGACCGAAGTCGGGATGAAAGAAGCGGAGGAGGCCGGCAAGAAGATCGAGCTGGCCGGAATCCATCTGGATGAGGCATTCACTTCCGTGTTGACGCGCGCCATTCAGACGCTGGAGATTTGCCTGCGGGCGGCGGAGCAGACCGGCATCCCGACCACCTACGACCAGGCCCTCAACGAGCGTCACTACGGCGACCTGCAGGGGCTCAACAAGGCCGAGACGGCCGAGAAGTTCGGCGCGGAACAGGTCCATCTCTGGCGGCGCAGCTACGACGTAGCGCCTCCGAACGGCGAGAGCCTCAAAGATACCGCCGCCCGCACGCTGCCCTATTTTGAAGCCCACATCATTCCCGCGGTCCAGGCCGGCAAAAATGTGCTCGTCTGCGCGCACGGCAACAGCCTGCGCTCGATCGTCATGCGTCTGGACAGCCTGACCCCCGAACAGATCGTCGCCGTCGAGATCCCGACCGGCGTTCCCATCGTCTACGATATGGACGAGGCCGGCAACCCGATAAACAAAACCGAGCTTTAGGCGCCCTTAAGGCCCGAACCCCTTGATCCCCTCCCCAACAACAGGGGAGGGGACTGTCTTGAAAGGTGTAGCCCGCGAACGCGAGCTTTGTGTTTCAGCGCCGGGTTTTAGCCCGGTGGAATCCGTGTTCCTTCTCCGGCATCCTTGAGAGACGGCTCTGTGGCAAACCGGCCTAGCCGATAGGCATCGTCCACCCCGATGAGCCAGTTCCACAGCTCGTAATCCACCGATTCTTTAGGAACGATCCACTCCCCGGAATCGACGACGATGTTGTTCATCCCTTTGAACTCGCCGGCCTCCGGGCGCTTTAAATCGAAATAGACCGCGCCCTCCTGCAGCCGGGTTCCGGGTTCGAGAACGGGGATCTGCTTCAATATATCGTCCGGCACCTGGCAAAGCCGGTCGTGCAGCTCTTTGATGTCGTAGGCGGTACGGTTGGTAAAGGGACCGGGAAGATCGCTCTCGCCGGCGCGGTTGTGCGGATGCAGGTCCTGCTCGAAGGTATCGGCGCCCCGATCCTGTCCTTGCTGGGTCATCTTCGTTTGTCCTCGCTTCCTCTCCGAATGTTTGTAAGGCCCGGCGCCTGCCAGGCGCTTTCGCGGGCGGTCGAAACAGAAATGAGACGAAGTGATCGGGGCGGATGTTTCCGCTGCTGAGAGAAGAAGACGACAAAAGAAGAGGCCTGTGCAGGCGCTCAAGGAGCTGGGCAGTGCTCGTCGATATACTCGCGCACGGCATATTCGAGCCGGTCTTCCCAGCCTGGCTCCTGGAGAGCCGTCGCCCAATCGACCTCGCGGCCGTCCACCACGACGACCGGCAGGTCCATCTCCTCGCCGTCGACGATCACCACCGGAACCTCGTGCGCCGGCATGTCGCCGGTCGCGTCCTCGGCCTGCCGGACACTCAGAATGACATCGTGGCCGTTATAGCTGAACTCCCGTCGGGTATGCATAGTGCCTCTCCTTTGTAATTCTGGCGCTTTCAACAGTACGCAGGCGGGGTTTATTTCGTGCCATCACTCGACTTCGATTTCGCTGAGCATCGCCCAGCCCTGGGCGCGCTTCACGCGAACGCGGACGTAGCGGGCCGTCGTGCCGGCAGGCGCTTCTACCCGGTAGGCGATAGGGTGACAGGTCTTGCCGTCTTCATTGACCGCCGGCCGGCTCGCCCGGCCCATCGGCTGCCAGGTCTGGCCGTCGGCGGAGGTCTCGACCGTGGCCTCTGCGGGAGCGTAGATGGCCGCAAAGCCCCCATACAGGCTCCACGCGGTGACGGCGCGAATCGGCTGGGGATAGCCCAGATCGACGACCACGTCTCTCCAGTCGCCCGTGTCCCACCCCGTCAGGCCCTCCGGGTCCATCTGGTCGGTGATCGCGCCGTCGGTAAGCCGGCGTCCGTCGTCGGCCCAGGCTTTGGGGTCTGTATTCGGCGTAGGCGGTGGCGAGAGCGTATACGTCCCTTCCGAAGCGATATTGACCCCATCCGCGATGATCCGAACCTCGGTGAGCATCAGCCAGGCGTTGGCTTTCAAAAACAGCGTCACGTATCGGGCGCGTACCGGGCGGCTCAGCACGAACGGCAGGTGACCGTCCCTATCGTCCGGCTTGCGGACCCGGTCGATCACCACCGGACCGGGCAGCGCCCACTGTGTTGTCAATGGGAACGGACCGCGAACGGCGAGACCGGACGGCGCTGCCGGCGCGACACTCAACACGGCGCTGGCGAAAGCCGGCCAGTTGACCGCGCCGAAGCCGCCTCCCTGGCAATAGACTTCGATGCGGGAGACGTTGCGGACCCGGCCCAGGTCGAAGTGGAGGGTCGCGTCCGTCCACAGCCAGCCGACGCTCTTCCCTTCCAGAAAACCATTTTGCGGAAGGATGCCGTCGGTCAGCTTGTGCCCGTCGTCCGGATAGGTCGCCGGCGGCGCCGGCAGAAACTGGTAGGGACAAAACTGCGCCTTGTGAAACCGCACCTTCGCGGAGGAGGCGCCTATTTCGGGGGCGAGGGCGCGAACGAGCGGCAGATCCCCGCTGCCGAAGGGCCGGCAGGTGACCCGCAACCCCACGACCGTCTGCCCGACCGGCGCCGTCAGCGCCTGCCATCGCTCTGCCACCGGATCGGCGCTCGTCCCCACGACCCACCCGCCCGGCGACCACTCCGCCTTTCCCGGCAGCATCACTTCTACCTGAACGGCGCCCGTCCAGGCCTGGGATGGGTCCGGCTCATCCAGGAATACGTCCACGCTGCGTACCGGCGTCGGCGCGGCAAAGCGAGTCTCGGCGGTCCGGACCGGGCGGCCGGGCGCAAGCAGATCGTTCGTAAGGGCCGCTGCTGGCGGCGTCGCGCTCCAGTGCAGCGGCGGATCGGGGTCGGACACGGTGCGGCCCAGCACATAGTCGGCCAGCGCCTCGTACAGGCTGCGGACCGCCGGGACCGGCGAAGCGAGCATCTGCTCGACCAGATCGTCTCCCAGATAGTAGGCGGTCGCCGCCTGCTGATAGCCGAGCCGGTCGGCCGCGCCATCGGCCAGATAGCAGCGGAAGTAATAGCGGTCCTTCGGCTCCCGAACGATGTTTCCGCACTCGATCTCCGCGCCCATCCCCAACCGCCGGGCGAGCATCGCCGTCACGGCCAGGCGGTTGCGCCGGATTTGACCGTGATGCGCGAAGGTAAAGGCGTACACCGACTGCATGAGGGCCACGTCGAAACCCACGGCGCGCCAGTGGTCCCAGCCTGGCGCGGTAAAGTAGGGAATCCAGAGGAATTTGTCGCCGCCGGCATGGACCAGGCGCGCGGCCTGCCGGATGATCGGCTCATCCCCGGAGGGCATGTCCTCCCGCATCCAGTAGAAGCCCCAGAGATGCAGGCGCTTGAAATGGGCCGCCGCAAACCGCCGCTGTGCCTCTCCCAGATACCACCGCAGCACCGCCTCCCGTCCTCCGGACGTGGACAGGTCCGCGCTCTTTCCCGTGCCATCCACGTCGCCAAAATCTTTGACGCTCGGGTTCAAATAGGGCATCGCCAGGATGATCTCGCGTTTCGACGGCGGCGCGCCCAGGTCCGCGCCGGCAGCGTCGATGGCGGCATCCAGCGCGGCCAAATCTCGGCCCGGCGCAAACCAGCGGTCGAGCTGGAACTGCCAGTCCGAGCGGATGGTCGCTCCGGTGAGAGTATCCATAGCGCGTGGGGCCGAGTAGTCCAAAAACAGGAAGGCATCGAACAGCCACGCCTTCGCCTTGCCGTTCTCTGACCGGGCGACGAAGGGCATCAGTTCCTTGACGCCCCGCACAGACTTATAATAAATGAGGGCGCAGTGGTGAAAACCGGCCTGCTGAGGAGAGATGTATTCCGCACTGACCTGCGGACCCGCAAGGACGGTCGCCAGGAGCAGCCAGGATGTTATCGCCCTGAATAGCCTTTTTGCTCGCTTAATGTTTTGTTTTGTCATGCTTGCCGGAACCGGACTTTTTGCGGCTTATCCTGGGTTGCCAGATCAGAGAGGCAAGGTTATCCCCTCTATATGTCTTCACGTGCCCATCAAGGAATCCCACGTTATCATAGCCGTTGTGTCGTGGTGGGGAAGGAAGAAGCTCACGACCTCCGGCCAGGTCTCTTCCAGGAATGGAATCGAACACCAGCACGGTCTTCTCAGGAGAAGCCACTTTCTCCACGTTTAGCTTCTGCAGCCGGCCGTTGAGAGCATAAGAGGGAACCTTTTGATCTGGTTCCTGGGGGCATCGATAGATCGATTCGTTGTGCCCTGCGAGACAGGGTCGCAAATCCTCGTTCCAGGACGCCGATGGGGGCAAGCGCTCATCGTAGTCCTCGATATACATCAGCACTATGAGATCCAATTGCTTGATGTTGGACAGACATAATGAGGAAGGCCGACTCTCTGACGACCTTCGGATGTCAGATAACGTCACCCAAACCATCAGAGCGATAAGTATTACAGGAATACCGCAGAAGAGTAGCTTTGCCAGTGACGAAGCCGGATAACCCTCTTTCGGTTGCTGTACCATAGTACATTCAGCGCAGGTCGAGCGTGGACTTGTCCTCTTGCAGGGCCTTGTAGATCTGATCCTGAGTCGCCATCGCCTCCTGCAACGAAGCGCGCCGGGCGAGCAGGACAGGCCGGGGAAGATCCTCACGGATCGGATAATAGGCCGCCACCCACCACTCATCGGCCGTGTCTTCGGAAGGGACGACCCGGATCGATTCCGCATCGTCGAGATTGACCAGCGTGCCCGGACCCCGATCTCCAACAGAGGTATATACCCACATGCGCATGCCCTTTCTGCGTTAATTGACGGACAGCTTACCGATTAGCCATAAGTAGCGGTGGTTCCTGCCTCGTGCACCGGATCGTCGTTCTGTTTCCAAAGGCCGATATTGGGAATAATCCGACGAAATATGTTATTGACAAGCGGTCAAAGCAGTGATAGACTAGGAGCATTCCTCGCTGTTTAACAACAGCGACCTCTTCAGCGTGTTTTTCGGCTCTTCCGTGTACGGCGACGATGTGCTTCCGCCAGAACGACCTGGCGACCTCAGGAAAGGAGCATTGGAATGCGACGAAGGAACGGATTTACGCTGATCGAGCTGCTCGTGGTGATCGCCATTATCGCGATTCTAGCAGCCATTCTCTTCCCCGTCTTCGCCCAGGCCCGCGAGAAAGCGCGCCAGGCGACCTGCCTCAGCGACGAGAAGCAGATCGGACTCGGTTTCATGATGTACGTCCAGGACTACGATGAGACCTTCCCGCTGCTGCAGTATCAACTGGTCGTTCCTACCATCGATACGACGGCCGCCAGCCTGCGCTTCTGGACCGACTTCATCTATCCCTATGTCAAGAACGGGACCCTGACAACGGACGCTTATGGAACGGCAAGCTGGGGCCTGGGCGGGATCTGGACCTGTCCCTCCTTCCCCGATCCGACCCAGAGCGGCACCTACGGAGTCCACTGGCGCCTCTGCCCGGACGGCTGGGACATCTGGGATCCCCCGGACAGCCTGCTAGCTCCGGCAACATTAGCCAATCTCCCCACGCCCGCGGACACGATGCTCGTCTGCGAGCTGGGCGAGAACGACGCGCCATGGGGATACGGCCAGATCGACTGGAGCGAGTACGCCTGGACCGATGGGGTAGGCACTCCGGCCGGCACTCTCGATACGCATAACGACCTCAAGAACGGTGACTGTGACTGGCCCCCCTCTACCTACGGTGATAACGGCATCAATGGATGGGACACCTGTGGCATGTATCCGCGTTATCGCCATAGCCGCAATACGAATATGATCTTCGCGGAGGGCCATGTGAAGGCGATTCATCGGGGGCAGTTGACCTGGTATAAAAACATCTACATTCCCGGCCTGATGCCAGTGCCCACTCCCTGATGGCTTCGCCAAACGAATGTTCGTGAGAACGATTCAGGATACGAGATCATGTCAAGGCGCTCCATTCGCTTCTCGATGGCCATAACGACGCTTCTCAGCCTGGGCCTTCCCTTGTTGGGTTGCAACCCGGCAGCGCCAGAGAACCACACGCCGCCACCGCCCTCTGCGATGATCGATCGAATTAAGAACAATCCCAACCTGTCCCCGGAACAGAAGGCGGCGGCCATACAGGCGTTCGAGTCGCACCGGGCGATGGGGATGCAACGCGGAAAGGTCATGCCTGCCGGGAAATCTCACTAAGCCGCAGGTCTCCTCGCCTAGACCTCGTCCCCTCTCCTTGTGAAGGAGAGGGGGCTTTTGTTTTTTCACCCCCTCTCACCCAGGCCGCGTGGTGGCGTTTGCCCCCTCTGTTTTTCAGGGCAGCGTGACTTTGAGCGAGCCGCTGAACTTACCGCCGGTGAAGGCGCCGGAGACTTTGAGAGTGACCACCTGCCCCGAAGTCCCTGCCGAGCCGGGGAAAGTCAGCGAGGCCGTGCCGGTGCTGCCCGCTGCGATAGACCCCACGCTGGCAGGCAGGGTGGTCGTCGTACTGGCCGCCCCTAAAGTGGCTTTCGTAATGTTGGTATTGGAAGCCGCATTGTAGCCGACGTTCTTGAGCGTGATGTTGGCGGTGATGACCCCGGTGGAGCTGTCGCGGCTGAGCGTCGCCGAGGCGAGCTTCACCGTCGTCACCAGAACGGTGAAGGTCTTCGCCGCCGACGTGCCGCCGCCGGGAGCCGGCGTGACCACGGTGATAGCCGCCTTGCCCGCATTGGCGATCAGCGCGGCGGGAACGGCTGCCTTGAGCTGCGTCGCGGATACATAGGTGGTCGTAAGAGCCGTGGTATTGGTCCCCATCTTCCAGTTTACCGTCGAGCTCGTCGTAAAGGCGCTGCCCTTCGCCGTCAGCGTGAAAGCGGGACCGCCGGCATTGGCGGAGGTAGGACTGATTCCGGTGAGGATCGGGACCGGGCTGCCGGTCACGAGGCCGAAGATGATTCCGTCCCCGTTCGCTCCGCCGCTATAGGTGGTTCCGTAGAAGTTGCCGCTCGCATCCTGCGCCAGGCCGGCGCGGGGATACGATCCGTTGGTATTGTCGAAGGAGTGTAGGGTCGTATACGCGCCGGCCGGCGTAAGCTCGAAGATCGTGCCGTAGTTGTTGGCGCCGCCGCCGTAGGTGGTGCCGTAGAAGTTGCCGTCTTTGCCCTCGATCAGCCCATTCGGATAGGCGCCTTCGGATCCCGCAAAATCATGCAGAACGGTCACGACACCGGCTGTGGTCATCCGAAACAGCGTGCCCAGCGCATTCGTGCCGCCGTTAAACGCCGCTCCATAAAAGTTGCCGTCGCTGCCCGGCAAGAGAGGCGCTCTCGGAAAGGCGCCGGTGGTATCGTCGAAGGAATAGAGCAGCGTCTCCGTGCCGGTCGAGCTGATCTTGTAGATCGTTCCGTACGCGTCCGCGCCGCCATTGAAGGTCGTCCCGTAGAAATCGCCGTCGCTGCCCAACACGAGTGCCGATTCCGGATTGGCGCCGTCGGTCGTGCTGGAAGGCGGGAAGGAGTGAATGTGCGTTAAGGTCCCGCCCGGAGTGATGACGAAAACGGTTCCCGCGCCGCCGTTGCCATGATAGGTCGTCGTGCCGTAGAAGTTGCCGTCCGGCCCTTCGATCAGGCCGGCATACGGGTTGCCTCCATCCGAGCCGGTGGCGGAGAAAGCGTGCAGCGTCGTCACCGTTCCCGCCGGGGTCATCTGGAAAACGACGCCGTAGCCGTTCGCGCCGCCGTTCCGGGTCGTCCCGTAGAAGTTGCCGCCGCTGCCCTGGTACAGTTCCGCGTAAGGGTTGGCGCCATTCGTATTGGTTCCGGGCGAGCCGGTCGTCGCCGAAAATGAGTAGAGAGGGGTAAAGGCGCCGTTCGCGGATATCTTAAAAATCGTGCCGTTGCCGTGCGCGCCGCCATTGGCCGTCGCCCCGTAGAAATAGCCGTCACTGCCCAGGATCAAACCGGCTCTTGGGTAGGCGCCATCGTTATTTACTCCCGAAGCATCGGAGCTAAAGGCATAGAGAGTGACGAACGAAGGGGATTGCGCCGTGGCGGGAAACAAGCCCGCCAGGAACAGGAAGGCGCCGAGAATGAGAACGAGGCCACCTTGCATTCGAGAATGCATCCGGACACTCCTTTCTTTCATCGCAATGCGAGTAACCATTAATTCCCTCTCCGCTTCGGAGAATCCTGCTCTTCTTTTCCGGGCTGGAACGGGAAGGAAAAGTGTCCTCCGTGCGGAAATCTAGCGCGGCGGATCGCGTTTGAGGATGAAGCGAACATGAGCAGAGCCGGAGAAGCGAAAAAGGCAGCTTTGCGGGCGGGCGTGCTGACCGTCAGCGATGGCTGCGCGCGGGGCGAGCGCGAGGACATCTCCGGGCGCGTCCTGGCCGAGGGGCTGGAAGCAGGCGGCTTCCAGGTCGTCGTGCGCGCCGTCGTTCCGGACGAGATACAGACCCTCGCCGATACCCTGGCCGGCTGGTGCGACGAGCGCTGCGACCTGATCGTGACCACCGGCGGCACCGGCTTCTCTCCACGCGACATCACCCCCGAAGCGACCCGCCGCGTCATCGAGCGCGAGGCGCCCGGCCTGGCGGAACTGCTGCGCTGGACCGGCTACCAGAAGTTTCCGCGCGCCGTGCTGTCGCGCGGAGTAGCCGGCATCTGTGGCAGAACGCTTCTCATCAACCTTCCCGGCAGCCCCGGCGGCGTGCGCGACGGCCTGGAGGCGCTTCTGCCGCTCCTGCCCCACGCCCTCGCGCTCCTGCGCGAGGAACCGGTAGACCACACCCCGTCGCCCGCCGGAAAAGCGGTCCCGGAATTCGCAACACCCCCGATGCCGCCGACCACCGTCACGGTCCTGGAAACGAACCTGGACGACCTTTCCCCGGAGTTCTACGAGACAACACTGGAGCGGCTGTTCGCGGCAGGCGCTTTGGACGTATTCTTCTCGCCCATCCAGATGAAAAAGAACCGCCCCGCCACCCTCCTGACGGTCCTCGTGCCGCCGGAGCGCACGGAGGCGGTAGCCGGCGTGCTCTTCGCCGAAACGTCAACTTTCGGTATTCGCTACACGGCCATGCAGCGGCTGGTCCTTGAACGCCGCTGGATTCCGGTCGAGACCGCCTATGGCACGATTCGGATCAAGGTCGGCGTCTGGCGCGGCCAGGAGACAGCCGCCGCCCCGGAGTACGAAGACGTCAAAGCCGCCGCCCTCGCCGCGAACGTTCCCCTCAAAACCGTCTATGCCGCCGCCCTGCGCGCCTACAAAAGCTGAGGTATAATGGAAAACCCACGCGATAACGTGCAGGAAAGGTTTTCCTTATGACACTGACGCTGTATAACACCATGACGCGCAGCAAGCAGGAGTTCGTTCCCCAGGAGCCCGGCAAGGTCGGAATGTACTGCTGCGGCCTGACGGTCTATAACTACGCCCATATCGGCAACCTGCGCACCTATATCTTCGAAGACGTGCTCCGCCGCGCGCTCAAGTTCGAGGGCTACGCCCTGCTGCACGTCCAGAACATCACCGACGTCGGCCACATGACCAGCGATGCCGATACGGGCGAGGATAAAATGCAGACGGCGGCCCAGCGCGAGAACAAATCCCCCTGGGAGATCGCCCGCTTCTACGAGCAGGCCGCCCTCTTCGACTTCGAGCGGCTCAACATCCAGCGCCCGGAGATCATGCCCCGCGCCACCGAGCATATCGCCGAGATGATCGCCCTCATCCAGCGCCTGGAAGCCAACGGCATGACCTATGTGACCAGCGAAGGCGTCTACTTCGACACGTCCAAAGACCCCGACTACGGCAAGCTCGCCCGCCTCAACCTCGCCCAACAGCGCCAGGGCGCCCGCGAGGAGGTCATTACGGACGAGACCAAGCGCAACCCGTCCGACTTCGTCCTCTGGTTCCTGAACAAGCCCACCCACATCATGCAGTGGGAAAGCCCGTGGGGACGCGGCTATCCGGGCTGGCACATCGAGTGCTCGGCCATGTCCATGAAGTACCTGGGCGAGACCTTCGACATTCACTGCGGCGGCGTGGACCATATCCCGGTCCACCACACCAACGAGATCGCCCAGAGCGAGTGCGCCACCCATCACCCGTTCGTGCGCACCTGGCTGCACGGCGAGTTCCTGCAGATGAACAACCAGAAGATCTCCAAGTCGAAAGGCGGCTCGATCAACACCCTGCAGTCCTTGATCGACGCCGGTTACGATCCTCTGGCCTATCGCTACTTCTGCCTGCAGGCGCACTACCGCTCCGAGCTGAACTTCTCGACGGAGGCGCTGGATGCGGCGACGGCCGGCCTGCGTAAGGTCTACGCGCTCTGCCCGGACAGCGATCCCTTGCGCGATGACGAAGCCGCCTATCAGGCCGCCCGGCAGCGTGTCCTGGAAGCCATCGAGGACGACCTGGGCATGCCGCAGGCGGTCGGGCTGCTCAACTCCTACGGCAGCTACCGGCTTTGGGTGGAGTTCGACGCGATCCTCGGCCTGGACATCGCCAAACGCTCCTGCCAGGGCGAGGAGGCGCTGCCCGCCGAAGTCGTGGCGCTGGTGCAGGAGCGTGATGCCGCCCGCAAAGCGAAGGACTGGGCACGCTCCGACGCGCTCCGCGCCCAACTGATCGAGCTCGGCTACGATGTCGGCGACAGCCCGCAGGGCACGACCGTCAAACGCCGCGCCCTTTAAAATAAACCACCCTTACCCAAGCCGGTACGTGCTGTCAGGCTGCATAGATTTTCACCACCCGCTCGCTACGCTCGCTAGAGCCACAGAGCACACAGAGGAAAAGCCAATGCGAGAAAAGCAAAAGAGAAGAAAGAGGCGGGTGCAAATAGAATAGTCTGTACCTCTGCTATCCACACAAGGAGTACACAGAGAAAAACGACCCGGCTATAGCGAGGATTAGCTTTTCTCTGTGCTCTCGCTCGTCCTGAGGAAGAGGCAGTGGCTTCCTAATGTTGGTATAGCCTGCTCTCTTTTCTCTTTGCTTTTCTCGCATTGGCTTTTCCTCTGTGTGCTCTGTGGCTCTAGCGAGCGTAGCGAGCGGGTGGTGTAATCTCTGCAACCTGACAGCAAGTACACGCTTGGAGTAGAGCGTAGCGAAGCGGGTGGTGAAATTTCCGGCAAGCTGGCAGCACGTACAGGAGGGTAGAGAGAATGAGTGATTATGCAGGGCGCATAAGTCGGCTGCAAGAGGCGATGCGCGCGCAGGGCGCTGTATGGGCTGTCATGGCCCCCAGCGACTCCATGCGCTACCTGGCCGGCTGGGTCGCGGGCGGCCACGAGCGGCTGATCGCCCTGTTCGTCCCGGCCACGGGCGAGCCGGTCTTCGTCGTGCCCGCCATGAACGCACAGCAGGCAAAGACCAATCCGGCGGGCATCGCCCGCGTGGTCGGCTGGAACGACGACAGCGGCTGGCAGGCAAGCGTGCAGCCGATCCTGCAGGCGTGGAGCGGCAGCCGAAGCGGCGGCGAAGCCCTCATCGATGACGAGTTGATGAGCGTGCATCTGCTCGGCCTGCAGACTCTGTTCCCCCGCCTGACCTACGTGCCTGCCGGGGAGACGATGGCGCGCCTGCGCGAGATCAAGACGCCCGAAGAGCTGGCCGCGCTGGAGCGCGCCGCCGCAATGATCGATGCCCTTTACGAGGAGGCGCTCGGCACGCTCGCCGAAGGCATGACCGAAATCGAATTCGCCGAAATTCTCCTCGACAGGATGAAGCGCGAAGGCACCGCCCCCTCCTTCCCGCCTCTGATCTGCTTCGGCGCGAACGGCGCGATGCCTCACCACCATACCGGCAACACGCCCCTGCGGCGCGGCGACGTGGTCGTCATCGACATCGGCTGCATCTCGGACCACTATGCCTCCGACATCACGCGCACCGTCGCGTTCGGAGAGCCGCGCGATCCGGAAGCCGCCCGCGTCTACGAGATCGTCAGTCAGGCCCACCATGCCGCGCGGGAGGCCGCCCGGCCGGGCGTGAGCGGGGAAGAAGTGGACGCGGCGGCGCGGCGGGTCATCACCGAGGCCGGCTTCGGGCCGCAGTTTATCCATCGCACCGGCCACGGCATCGGTCTCTCCACCCACGAGCCGCCCTACATTGTCGGCGGCAACAAAGCCCCCTTACAGCCCGGCATGTGCTTCTCCGTCGAGCCGGGCATCTACCTGCCGGACCGGTTCGGCATCCGGATCGAGAACATCGTCACCGTCACCGCCGACGGATCCCGCTCGCTCAACGCCGAAGCGCCCCGGCAGTTGCGCGTCGTCTGAGCAAGAAAAGGAAGACCATGACCTGCGCACGCTTCCCTGTCACCGCGTTCCACCGCCGCGCGCTTCCCTGGCTGGCGGCCATGATAACCCTGCTCGCCATATCGGCCGCTCGCTGCCAGGCCCAATATTCGCTCGGAAAGCTCGCCCGCATCTCCGGCAGCGATCCCTTCGCCGGCAGCACGCTGGACCACCCCGGCCAGCAGAACGGCACGCCTTCCGGGAATAGTACGGTCGAGCCGTGGGTAACGATTGATCCGTCTAACCCGCTCAATATGGTCGCCACCTATCAGCAGGACCGCTGGACCGGCAGTGACGGCGGCTCACGGGGTCTGATGGAAGCCTGGAGTGACGATGGCGGCCTGACCTGGAACCCGGTCGTGGTGCCCGGCATCGGGCTGACCTCTGGAGGCTTTTATGAGCGGGACTCCGATGCGTGGAACTCTTTTGCGCCCAATGGCGACCTCTACCACGTCAGCCTGGCCTTCAACGACACGACCTCCGGCAATGCCGTCCTGGTCAGCAAATCCACCGATGGCGGACAGACCTGGTCTTCACCGATCACCGTCGCCGCTAACGGCGGCTTCAACGATAAAGAGAGCGTCACCGCCGATCCCTTTGATTACCACTATATCTACATCGTCTGGGATGTAAACAACCTGCCGCAGTTCTCCCGCACCACGGATGCGGGTGCAACTTGGTCGGCCCATGCCGCGCAGAACGGCTCCGGCAACACGATCGACCATCAGGTGGTCGTGGCGCCCAACGATACCCTCTACGACTTCTACAACGACTACTCCAACGGCGACTCGGCTACCTTCGTCTCTTCCAGCGACCGGGGCACGACCTGGAGCGCCGCTACCCTGGCCCAGCCGTTCCAGGACCGCGGCATCTACGACCCGACCGCCAACGACGCCATTCGCGATGGCGCTGGCCTGCCGCCGGTCGCGGTCGATCGCACCAACGGCAATCTCTACATCGCCTGGATGGACTCCCGGTTCAGCGGGGGCGCCATCGACGAGATCGCCTTCTCCGGCTCGACCGATGGCGGCAAGACCTGGTCCACGCCCATCAAGATCAACCAGACGCCTACCAACATTCCCACCGGCAGCCGCCAGGCCCTCATTCCTTCCATCGCCGTCGCGGACGATGGCGCCATCTGTGTCGCCTACTACGATTTTCGCAACACGCCCAGCGGCAGCACGCAGTTGCTGACCGATCGCTGGGCGGTCTTCTGCCATCCTTCGCCTGCAACGCCCTTCGGCAGCGCCGGCAGTTGGGGCAACGAATTGCGGCTGACCGCCAGCTCCTTCGATTTCCACCTGGCGCCCTACTCGAACCAGGGGCTCATGGTCGGCGACTACGTGAGCATGCAGGCGTCCGGCAACCGGTTTGTGGACGTGTTCGGCGTCACCGATCCGACCTATCCTTCCATCATCATGGCGCGCTGGATGGAGCCGCTGGCCATCAGCAGCCTCAGCCCCTCTTCGACGCCCGCCTGCGGTCCGAAATTCAAGCTGACGGTCAACGGCAACGGCTTTGTCAGCGGATCGCAGGTCGTGTGGAATGGGTCGGCGCTGACCACCACCTTCGTCTCTTCCAGCCAACTGACCGCCATCGTTCCCGCCGCAGACATCGCCAGCCCCGGAACGGCCAGCATCACGGTCGTCACGCCGAGCGGCGCTGCTTCCAATGCGGCCACTTTTACCATCACCAATCCCGTTCCGGTCCTCGGCACGCTCAGCCCCGCCTCGAAGACGGCAGGCAGCGCCGCCTTCACGCTGACCGCGAACGGCAAATGCTTCCTCAACAGCTCGGTCGTGAGCTGGAACGGCTCCCCGTTAACCACGACCTACGTCTCGGCCACAAAGCTGACGGCCGCCGTGCCCGCCTCGCAGATCGCCACCCCAGGCACGGCTGCGGTGACGGTGGTAACGCCCGGCCCCGGCGGAGGAACCTCTACCACCAAAACCTTCCTGATCTATAGCACCCAGGTTACCGTGACGACGGTCAGCAAATCCCGGTCCTCTACCCAGATCACGATCACCTTCTCGCTGAAGAACAGGGGCAGCGATACGCTCTCCGATCTGACCGTCACCAGCTCGCTTCTAGGCAGCGCCAGGACGACAAGCACGCTACCGGTCGATCTTGGAAGCGTCGCGGGCGGCGCTTCCGTCCAGACGACCTTCTCCTATCCGGCGTTCGGCGCCAGCGGCCAGACGACCACGCTGAAAGTCTCCGGAGTCTTCAACTCCGGCACTCCCTGGACCGCTTCCCAGCGCATCACTCTGCCGTGACCACTTCCACTGGATAGTTTGCCGGGTGTTCACCCGGCAGAAGACCTCACCCCCTCAATCCCCCTCTCCTTCGTAAGGAGAGGGGGAATTTGGATGCGTCCGGCAGGACGCTTGTTTTGTAAAGCCGGAGGTTTTCAACCTCCGGCAAGCCTGCCAGGCGTTTTCAACTCTCGGCCGGAAAGCCAGACGCTATTCGCGATGCTCCCATTGCGCGCTGGTCATTTCGTAAAAATGAAAAGAGCGCTTCTCGCCCTGCTCCGTCCCGGTAAGATGGAACCTCAGCTTTTCCAGCACACGCATAGAGGCATGATTGTCGGCGTCCACCTGCGCCACGATGCGGTCAAGATTCAATTGCGTAAAACCGAATTCCAGGAACGCCTGTCCCGCCTCGGTCGCCAGGCCGCGTCCCCAATAAGGCCGGGCCAGGTAGAAGGCCAGCACGCCTTCGCCGGGAAGAGGCTTGCCCTCCGCATCGAAATGAGGATAGACGCCGCAGCGACCGATGTAGCAGCCCTCCGGCTTATAGACCGTTGCCCAGAGCGCCAGGCGATCCGGCGGGTCCGCCATCGGAAGACCTTTGCGGAAGCGCGCTTCCGCCTGGTCGCGAGGACGCGGCTGGCCCCCGACATAGCGGCGTACTTCCGGGTCCGCCTCCATCGCGCAGTACGCCTCTAAATCCCCTATCTCGTGCGGCCGAAAAAGAAGCCGTTGGGTTTCCAGGATCACCGCCATCTTCGCATTTCCTCCTTCGTCCCTCAGTATACTCCGGGCGTCCGGGCAAAGCGGAAACTTACAGACCATCAAAAACCATACGTATCCTTTCCGAGAGCACGACCTTGTGACCTTCTAAAGGATTCGCGCGTCGCCAAGCAATCAGGGAGATACTTTGAAGAGGGCTTGATACTTATCGGAGAATCGGATATATTGAATTCCTGAAAACGACACAAATTCTCATTTCTTAAACCGAAAAAGGAGAATGGATATGGCAGCCCTTACCGTAGAAATGGCGCAACGTGGGCGGGTCACCATCCCTAAGTCTCTGCGCCAACAGCATAAATGGGAGACGGGACAGCAGTTTTCCGTCATGGATCTAGGTGGCGTCGTCGTCATGAGTCCCAGAGAGTCCAGTATTGACGCGCTCACAAACAGACTTCGAGATGACCTTCTTAGCGGCGGGGCTACCCTCGAAGATATGCTCGTCGAGCTGCGACGCCTGCGAGAAGCGGAGGGGCTCCGATAACCCCTCGCGCGCATGAAGCCAAAGTTGTTCTGGGATAGCAGCGCCTGAAGGCTCTCGCTGAGAGCCAGGATTGAGATTTGCCTGTATCTGTTACCAACCCTCAACTTTCTGATCCACCCGTGACCAGGATCAAGCAGACGCAGAGGAAGGGTCGCTTGCCGATCCCCGCGAGCCGAAGCTCTGCAGCACCGTCTCCAGCAACGGGAGCACGCCGGTCACCCGCTTGGCCCGGATGAGAAGATCCCACATCGGCTCACACCGCTTCCAGGCTCCGGCGTAGGCGATGTGTCGCAGGCGATCTCCCCAGCATGCTTTTGTCCAGGCCGCCGCCGTAATATTGGTCCAGCGATAGAAATCCCGGTAAGCTCTCCGGTAGCCACCCTCAAGCGTCTCCCCGCTCATTCGGGCCGGAGTATAGACCGCATGGCGCGTGTCATAAAGGTCCCAGTCGCTATGCAGAAGACGTCCTTGCCGCTGCATCCGGGCGTAGAGCGCCGTGCCCGGATAGGGTGTCAGGATATGAAACGTGGCCGTCTCGATCCCCTCCTTCACCGCCCACTCCACCGTCCGGTCGAACACCGATTCGTCATCCTCATCCATGCCGAAGACGAAACTTGCATTCACCATGACGCCATGATCTCTTAGCCGGCGGATGGCCTCCCCGTAGTCCCGATTGAGGTTTTGCACCTTCCGCTGCTCCTGAAGGTTCGCCGCGCTCAGGGTCTCGAGACCCACGAACAGGCTGCGCAGACCGCACGCGGCAGCCTTCTCCAGCAATCCGGGCTTGAGAATGGCCGATACCGTGCTGGCGGCCTGCCATACCCGCCCCATACCCTGCATGCCATCGAAGAGGCTGGACGCAAACCGGACGTGCCCGAACAGGTGATCGTCCAGAAAGTAAAGATGCCGTCCGGGAAGGCGCTCGATCTCCGCCAGCGCGGCATCTACAGTCTGCGTGTAGAACGACTTCCCGCCCTGGAAGAACGCCTCCTTATAGCAGAAGTCGCAGACGTGCGGACAGCCGCGCGAGACGACGATGGAGTTCGGGACCAGATAGAGATGGCGCTTGATGAGGTCCCGCCGTATCGGCGGCGCGCCGAGCAGAGTCCGCTCCGTCGACCGATACACCTTTTGCGGACATCGCGCCCGGAAGTCCCGCAAGAAGACCGGCCAGATATCGTCGCCCGGACCGAGGAAAATCGTGTCCGCGTGACCGGCAGCCTCTTCCGGAAGCGAAGTGACGTGGAGTCCGCCCAGCGCCACATAAGCGCCCTTTCTCCGATAGTGGTCCGCCAGCTCGTAGGCCCGCCGGGCCGAGGTGATATACACCTGGATGGCGACGAGGTCGGGATCATCATCCAGGTCGAGCGTCTCTACGTGTTCATCCTGGATGGTCACGTCATCGTCCGGTCCCAGATGCGCGGCCAACGTGGCGAGGCCGAGGGGTGGAAACAGAGCGTATTTGATCGGCCGGAACAGAGGGCTCTTGGCCTCGGTAAGCGCCGGCAATATCATCTTGACCCGCATTCCCTTTTCTCCCTTCTCCTGCGCTCGTCCGCTGCCCGCGCATCGGGATAGCAGGGAGGCATATGTTTGTCCTCATCTTCGTGAGCGTCCCCACGCAAATCGCGCTGAAGACGTGTTCTCAAAGTACTTTGTAAAAAAAAGTATAGCGCAAAAAGGAGCGGTTGTCAAGCGGCGCTGTATGGACTCCCGCAGGGCCATCCACCCTTGTCCTAACACAAAGTAATCTGGAACGAGGAATATACCTTGCGATCCGGTGCTTAAACTACGGTTTCTTGATCGCCTTTAGTTGGGCTTGAAGCAGTCGTAAAAATAAATTCTGCTCGGTTTCTGATAAAGTGGATAGGGTGTGGATCAATTCCCGCAACGTCCTCTGCATGGACTCAGGAACCCCTTGAAGCTCCTCCGCTGTGACGAAGCGCGTAATCTGATGGCCGTCAGCCATCTCCGTGACCCGTAAACGCTTCTTACCCCGCTTCCATGCCTTCACATCCTGCATGGTCTCTTCCAGGGCAGCCGTAAGAATGTCGGGATCCAGGGTTGCTTCCCCTTCGATGAAGGTGTCTTTTTCTAGTGCCATCTCAATAATCCTTGCCTATCTGTTCGGCCTTGAATTCAGCGGCTATAGTGCGAAAGGCACGTTTTTGCTGCTCGGTAATATCCGGGGTATTCTTATCATAAGCAAAGATAAGCAGAATGCGGGCCTGCGCTTCGACATATAGATAGATGACCCGAATCCCGCTGCGTCTGCCTTTTCCCCGCCTCTCATCCGTCCATCTTACCTTCCTCACCCCACCGCTGCCCGGTATCAGATCTCCCGCACGAGGGTTTTCCATAAGTTCCGACTGAAATTTGTGGAAACGCAGATCACCGCTGAACACATCATCGCGAATTCTCTCGAAAGATACAGCTTCCACGAACGTCAGCTTCATTGAAGAATTGGCCCTCTGCTGGTAATCTACTTGTAGGATATGGGCAAAAGTAATGTACCCTAGAATTGCAATAAAGAATTGAATCAGCACCCGGCCCGAAGACCGGGTGCCACTCAGGGGATCGTGACGTGTCGGGCGACCGATGTCTTGTTTCAATCCTCACCCGGCCCGAAGACCGGGTGCCACGCCGCCGCTCCCGCTCCCCGGCGTCACGGCGTTTAGGTTTCAATCCTCACCCGGCCCGAAGACCGGGTGCCACAGGGAGATGTCGTTATCGACGTGCATGGCGTGACCTGGTTTCAATCCTCACCCGGCCCGAAGACCGGGTGCCACCTCTGGGACAAGATGGTGAAGATCAACAACTTCCTGTTTCAATCCTCACCCGGCCCGAAGACCGGGTGCCACGTGATCGAAGCCCTCGCCCGGCAGGTGGTCGCTGCCGCCCTGTTTCAATCCTCACCCGGCCCGAAGACCGGGTGCCACGGTTTAATATCCCCCTCAATGACCCGACGATTACCGGTTTCAATCCTCACCCGGCCCGAAGACCGGGTGCCACCTCTGGGACAAGATGGTGAAGATCAACAACTTCCTGTTTCAATCCTCACCCGGCCCGAAGACCGGGTGCCACATCCGCGCATCGGCAAAGGCTTTGTAGCCATACTCTCTTAAAAGTTTCAATCCTCACCCGGCCCGAAGACCGGGTGCCACGAATGTCATCGCGCCATTCTCGGCAAGCAACTTCGCGTTTCAATCCTCACCCGGCCCGAAGACCGGGTGCCACGTCTGGTCGAACACGGCGTCAAAGTCGTCGTGGACCGTGTTTCAATCCTCACCCGGCCCGAAGACCGGGTGCCACGGGCATCAGTCCTCCTCCCCCTTCGCCGCTTCCGTCACGTTTCAATCCTCACCCGGCCCGAAGACCGGGTGCCACCAACAAGGGCAACGTCTGGCTCGTCAAGGCGCCCTGGTTTCAATCCTCACCCGGCCCGAAGACCGGGTGCCACAAAGTGGCGACGGTGGAGGCTGAGGCCGAAGCCGTGTTTCAATCCTCACCCGGCCCGAAGACCGGGTGCCACACGCGAGTGGCACAAACAATATGGCCGCTTAAGGGTTTCAATCCTCACCCGGCCCGAAGACCGGGTGCCACTCTACCACGAGCAGCAAATACTCGTCGTGCTGGCCTTTGTTTCAATCCTCACCCGGCCCGAAGACCGGGTGCCACGGTCACCTTTGCGCTGACCAGCGAGGTGATCGCCTTCCAGTTTCAATCCTCACCCGGCCCGAAGACCGGGTGCCACTGCTCCGGCGCGTACCAGCCGAGCGCAGAACAAAAGTTTCAATCCTCACCCGGCCCGAAGACCGGGTGCCACGCGGCCTTTCGAGGGTATCTGACCGGCGTGTGGCCGTTTCAATCCTCACCCGGCCCGAAGACCGGGTGCCACAGAGAGCGTGACATCCTCGACGATCTGGGTATTCTCCGTTTCAATCCTCACCCGGCCCGAAGACCGGGTGCCACAGGCAGGCCGGTGAGCTTATCGCGCACGTAGCCCTCGGGTTTCAATCCTCACCCGGCCCGAAGACCGGGTGCCACTGGATCGGGTCAGGCATAGGGTCTTTCTCCAGGCGGTTTCAATCCTCACCCGGCCCGAAGACCGGGTGCCACGACGGGCGGCATCGTGACCACGCTCACTAGCTTCCTCGGTTTCAATCCTCACCCGGCCCGAAGACCGGGTGCCACGGGACGGTTGCCGTTTAGGAAGGGAAGATAGTCCGGTTTCAATCCTCACCCGGCCCGAAGACCGGGTGCCACCGGTCTGCTCGGTCAGGTAAGAGGCCGGCGGGCGGTAGTTTCAATCCTCACCCGGCCCGAAGACCGGGTGCCACACTTCCAGCTCTACATCCCCACCGGCAAAGTCGTCGTGGTTTCAATCCTCACCCGGCCCGAAGACCGGGTGCCACCTGGATTCCGGAAGCGGCCAAGCGGGAGAAGATCAAGTTTCAATCCTCACCCGGCCCGAAGACCGGGTGCCACGTGAGGAATGCGCTCCATCGCCTGGAGACAAGATGGTTTCAATCCTCACCCGGCCCGAAGACCGGGTGCCACCTTTGGACCTTGCCGCCCTGCTGCGCCCGGCGGGTTTCAATCCTCACCCGGCCCGAAGACCGGGTGCCACTACGCCGCGGTGCCCGCATCATAGCGGCAGAGAGCGTTTCAATCCTCACCCGGCCCGAAGACCGGGTGCCACATCCAGATCGCGCTCGGCACCGACAAGCTCAATCTCGTTTCAATCCTCACCCGGCCCGAAGACCGGGTGCCACCTCAGAATGAAGGCGATGTACCGCAGGAAGCATGGTTTCAATCCTCACCCGGCCCGAAGACCGGGTGCCACATGATCTGATTTGCCTCTTCATACAGCTTGTCCCAGTTTCAATCCTCACCCGGCCCGAAGACCGGGTGCCACCTGG
>DASRCN010000104.1:0-61236 GCA_035653075.1 Chthonomonadaceae bacterium
TCAACTTGAATCGGGGGACTGAAGTCGCGGCAACAAAGGCGCAAAGTCCGCCTGCTTATAGGCCCCCACCCCCGACCCCTCCCCCAATTCTAGGGGAGGGGGGACTATGCCGGAAGCCAGTCGCCGAAGGGCGACTTCGCGCTCTGGTGGCTGCGGTCTTAACCACCCGCCACGAGCAGAGATGCCTCGCTACTTCGCCAGCTCGTAGAGGGCGTGGGCGTAGATTTTGGCGGCATCGAGCAGCGTGGAGATCGCGAAGCGCTCGTCCGGCTCGTGGGCCGGGCCATCGTGCGACCAGGGGAAGCCGGCCCCGTAGGCGATGGCGCGCGGCGTGGCGCGAGCATACGTCCCGCCGCCCATCGTGCCGGGCTGGCTCTCCGTGTCGCCGGTCTCCTCCCGGTAGACCCGCAGCAACGTGGCGACCGGCTCCTGATCCAGCGGGACGTAGAGCGGCGGCTGGTCGTGGACTTCCGCCAGCTTCCAGCCGGATTTCTCCAGCACCGGGCGGTTGCCTTCCGTTACCGTGGCGATGTTGGACGTGACCGGGTAACGGATATTGTACGTCAGGCGCACGCGGCCGTGATCCGTATACTCCAGGATGCCCAGGTTGCTGGTGAGAGGGCCGGCCACGTCGTCTCTGGCGGCGATACCCAGCGCCGCGCCGGTCGGATCCACCGTCTCCGCCACAAACGAGAGCCAGACATCGCGCTCCGGCAGATCGAGCATACAGAGCGCGCGGGCCAGCCGCGCGACCGCGTTGTCGCCGCCGGTCGGGCGGCTACCGTGCGAAGACTTGCCTGACGCGCGGACGATCAGGCCGTCTTCCCGGCTCTCGAAGGAAACATTCTTATCCCAATACTTCTGCAGCACGGTGACCGCGCCGTAAAGCGATTCCGGCGTGCCGGTCAACTGCGCCTCCGCCGAATCGGGGACCATGTTCGGACGCAGGCCGCCGAACGCTTGCGCGATCTTAAGCGGCGCCTCGCTCTGCGGCAATTCTTTCTCTAAAATCAGATTGGCGATGCCCTTCTCAGCGTAGATCATCGGGAAGCCGGCGTCCGGCGTGAAGGCGTAGACCGGTCGCTCCTCCTGGGCGACCTCCCAGTAGTGCTTGACGCATCCGAACCCGCTTTCCTCGTCGCAGCCGAAGATGATCCGCACGCGCCGCCGCAGCGGCAGGCCGGAATCCAGGAGCGCCTTCGCGCCGAACAGGGCGGCATAGGTGGGGCCTTTGTCATCGGCGGAGCCACGTGCGTAGATATAGCCGTCTTCGATCTCCGCGCCATAGGGCGGATGCTCCCAGCCTTCGCCTTCCGGGACCACGTCCAGATGGCCGACCGCTGCGACCATCTCGGCCCCCTCGCCGAACTCAGCATGGCCCGCGTAGCCGTCCACGTCTTTGGTGCGAAAACCCAGCCGCTCGGACAGCGCAAGGGTGTAGTCGAGGGCTTCGCGCACTGTCTTGCCGAAGGGCGCGCCGGGCGCCGCCGGCCCTTCCACGCTGGGTATGTGCAGGACTCCCTGCAGCGCGGTGACGATCTCTTCCTGATGGCTATCGATCCAGGCATGCAGTTGCCGGACGTTCGGATCGGTTGGCGATTTCAGCACGTTCTTCACTCCATTCTTGGGATTGAGTATGGCGTCACAGACCACGCGTCCATTATAGCAAAATACCTCTCCCGAACGCAAAACTTTTGCCCGCGCGCCTGTCCGGCAACGGCGGTTGTGGTGTGGTATTATAGACGTACTATGACCAGGCAACCCTCTGAAAACATCGAATTGACGACCCTGCCCAACGGGGTGCGTATCGTCTCTGAAACGGTTCCCTACGTGCGCTCCGCCTCGGTCGGCCTGTGGGTCGGCACGGGCGCGCGGGATGAAGAAGAGCCGATCCGGGGCATCTCCCATTTTATCGAGCACATGCTCTTCAAGGGCACGCAACGGCGCACGGCCCATCAGATCGCCGATGAGATCGAGTCGCGCGGCGGCCATCTCAATGCCTTCACGGGCAAAGAGGCCACCTGCTACGAGACCCGCGTGCTGGCCGAAGACGTGCCTCTGGCAATGGACATCCTGACGGACATGCTGCTCAACTCCCTGCTCGATCCCGAGGAGATCGCGCGGGAAAAGGGCGTGGTCCTCGAAGAGATCAAGATGTACGAGGACACGCCGGAAGAGATCATTCACGACATCTTCGAGCAGACTCTCTGGCATTCCCATCCGCTCGGCAAGCCGGTCATCGGCTCGGCAAAGACAGTCTCCGAGATCTCCCGTGAGGCGATCCTGGACTACCTCCACTCGCGCTACCGGCCCGACCGGATCGTCGTCTCGGCGGCGGGCAACCTGGAACACGGCGACCTGGTGGAGTTAGCGAAAAAGGCGCTCGGCAGCCTGGAGGGGACCGCGCCGCCGCGCACCCTGCGCCGGCCCAGGTCTTCCGGCAAGAGCCGCCAGATTCGCAAGCGGGACATCGAGCAGGTGCATTTCTGCCTCGGCTCCTCCGCTTACAGCAAGAAGGAGCGCGAGCGCTACTCGCTCTCGATCCTCAACAACGTGCTGGGCGGCAACATGAGCTCGCGGCTCTTCCAGGAGATACGCGAGAAGCGCGGCCTGGCCTACGCCATCGGCTCCTACGGACGCTCCTACCTGGACGGCGGCTTCTTCTGCGTCTATGGCGGCACCAGCCCGGCCACCTATCAGCAGGTGCTGGACCTGACGCGCGCCGAGTTCGAAAACGTCAAGAAGCGGGGCCTGACGGAGGACGAACTGACCAAGGCGAAGCGGCAGGTGCGCGGCGCGTTGGTGCTGGGCCTGGAAAGCATGAGCGCGCGCATGAACCGGTATGGGGAGTCGCTGCTTTCGTATGGCCGCGTGATCCCGATGGCCGAGGTGCTGAGCGAGTACGAGGCCGTCTCGCACGAGAGCATCGCTAAAGTCGCCTGCCAGGTCCTGGAGGAATCCACGCTGACCCTGACGGCGATCGGCGCCTTTCCACGCGCCAGCAACGCGGCGTGATCTGGCCCCCACCCCCGACCCCTCCTCGAACCTTCGGAATAACAGGGGAGGGGGACTGAACTCATCTCTTGTACCCCTTCCTTAAGCAGTTCAAGGCTGCAAGCAGAAGCTTGGACAATAGCTCCTCCTCACCCTCTCCTACAAGGGGCGAGGAGGTGAGGGGTGCTAACCCGCTTTAGCGGGTTTCGTATTTCAGCATGGGGTTTTAACCCCGTGTCTTAAGAGAAGAAAGCGTCGATGGCTGCGGAAACCGAGATACGAATCGTCGTATGTGGCGCGGCGGGCAGAATGGGCCGCGAGGTCGTTCGCGCTGTGAGTGAAGCGGCGGACATGCGCGTGGTCGCCGTCGTGGATCAGCAGGAGGTGGGCGCAGACGCAGGCACGCTGGCGGGGATGGAATCTCTGGGCGTGTCTATCGAATCCGATCTGGAAGAGGCGCTGGAGCGAGCGCAGCCCGAAGTGCTGGTCGACTTCACCGCTCCCAACAGTGTCATGGAGAATGTACGCGCCGCCCTCAAGTGCAACATCTCTCCGGTGGTCGGAACCACCGGACTCACCGCCGCGAATATCGCAGAGATCGGGCGCGTCGCTAAGATACAGAGTACGGGTGCGTTCGTCGCCCCGAACTTTGCCATCGGCGCGGTGCTGATCATGCAGTTTGCGGCCCAGGCAGCCCGTTATCTACCGGACGTGGAGATCGTCGAGATGCATCATCCGAATAAGAAGGACTCCCCGTCCGGCACGGCGCTTCTGGCCGCGCAGCGAATCGCGCAGGCGCGGAAGGAGGCCCAGGTGATCCCGGAGCCGCCTCCCGCCAACCTCGTCGAGACGGTTTCTGGCGCCCGCGGCGCGCGCAGCATCAATACCGGCGACATTCCGATTCATAGCGTCCGCCTGCCCGGCCTCGTCGCCCATCACGAAATCCTCTTTGGCGGCCCCGGCCAGCTTCTGACCCTGCGTCACGACTCCACCGATCGCCGCTCCTTCATGCCCGGCGTCCTGCTGGCCATCCGCAAAGTCCGCTCCCTGGAGGGCCTTGTGGTCGGCCTGGAAAACCTGCTCTACATGCCTTCCCCAGGCGTTCCACCCGTATTTATCTAAACCTGTATGGTCCTTCCGGAAACTACTAAGGCGCAGCAAGCAACGATCCTGCCGGACATCCTGGCGCCGAATCTGGATGTCATCTTCGTCGGGGCAGCGCCCAGCCACTCGTCGGCGGAGATCGGCCATTTCTACGCCGGTCCCACGAATAAATTCTGGCTGCTGCTGGCGCAGGCGGGATTTACGCCGCGCAAGTTAGAATCGCATGAGGATGCTGAGGCGCTTCGGTACGGCATTGGCTTGACGGGCATCTATCTGAATCTCGCCACCAGCGCCAACCATCTTCTCCCCACCCCGACCGCAGAGCAGCGGGAAGCCCTGCGTACTAAACTGCTTGCTTTTGCCCCCCGGTTCGTCTGCTATAACGGCAAGGATGTCTATACGATGGCGACCGGGCGTGTCTGCACGGATTGGGGCGAGCAGGAAGAACGGATCGGAAGTTCCCGCGTGTTCGTCGTCCATAGCTCCAGCGCCCGCGCCGATGCCTGGGGCCGCGAGCGGCTGGTCCTCTACAAAGAGTTGAAGAGCCTCATCGCCGCGGAACACAGACCGTTTGAAATGAGACCGTGAGATGCGCCAGGTTAGGAGCGAGCTGGCTCCCACGCACGATGGCAAGCGGAATGCGCCTATCCGTAAGTTGGGGATCGGCCTGGCCGTTCTCCTGGTGCTCCTGCTGCTGGCTTTTGGAGCCATGTCCCTTTGGAAGCCGCGCATGGTGGGCAGGATCCTCGCTCCGGCTGCAAAGCTGGATACGCCCGCGTCTCTCGCAACGTGGCCCTGGCCGCGCGCCGTCCAGGATCACCCCTACCCCGGCGTGACGCACTGGCTGGACACCTCCTCTCCCGATAGAACCGTCCTGGACCTGTTTCGCTTCGACTTCCGGGCCAATCCCCATCTGCGCCTGGAGATGTTCGATCAGGATGAGGACGACGGCCGGCCTTACGACAACAAAGCGCAATATTGGCCGCGCGGCGTCGGGCAGATCACGCGCCTTCTGAATACGACCGGGCGCGGAAGCGTGGTGGCCGCCTGGAACGGCCTCTTCTTCGACTTCGACGGCATCGGTCCCGGCCATACGGCCAGCCACCTCACGCCGGTCGTCCTGAATGGCAAACTCTTCTATCCCAATGCCGGCAACTATCGCTGGACGTTCGGGGTCCGGTATGTGAAGGGCAAGCCGGTCTTCAAAACGCTCTTCCTGCCCAGAAGCGAGGCGCTTGCCGGCGCGTTCGACTTTGCCGCCGGGGCCGCGCAGTGCCTGATCCGCGACGGCAAGCCGCTCAAGCTAGAGCCGTTTCCCAGGCCCGGTCAGCCGCAGCGCCCACGCCCGGTTATGGCCACCCCGCAGGAAGCCGGGTATATCCCGACCGTGGACTTTATCCGAACTTCTCGAACCTCCCTGGGCTGGTCCCGAGACAACCGTTATCTCTATCTGCTCTTCGTCAAGCAGCCGGGCAGCGAGACAGAGAGCGCCATTGCTTTCCGGCACGGCCTGCCCTCTTCCGGAGGCTGGATGCTCTCGGACCTGCAGCGGTTCTGGCTGGCGCTTAACGTCTGGGGCGCCATCAACGGCGATGGCGGCGAGCCGGCCCAGCTATGCTATCGGCGCGCGGACGGCAGCTACCTGCTCGTCCCACCCCATTGGGCCGCGGCGAACCGCCGGCTGATCTTCTCGCCGGACTTCCCGAATGCGCCTCAAGGGGGCACACTGATGGTTTTCTACGTGCGCGATGCCCACGGATCACCATAAGAAGGCTGGAGAAGCGTAGAGGCTTCTCCAGCCCTGGCATCCACACTTATTTGGCTCTCCACGATAGCTTACGCCATCCAACCGCTCAAGGCAAGGTAACCTTCAGGGCGGCACTGAATTTGCCTCCTGTTCCCGTGAACGTGCCCCAGACTTTCAGATACACGATCGCGCCGATCGCGCCTGCCGAGCCGGGGAAGCTTACGGAGGGTGTCGCCGTCGCGCCCACCGCCAGGTTGCCCACGCTGACCGGCAGCGTGGTGCTGGTAGAAACTCCATTCAGGGAGGCGCCGGTGATGGCGACGTTCGGCGCGGCCAGGTAGCCGACGTTCTGCAGCGACACATTCGCCGTGATGACCCCCGTAGCGCTGCTGCGCGTCAATGTAATTCCCGTTACCTTCAAAGTCGTGAGCACTATGGTGAAGGTCTTGGCTGCCGAGACTCCGCCGGTCGGATTCTGGACCGTCACTTTCGCCGTGCCCTGGCTGGCGATCAGCGAGGCCGGAACGGAAGCCTTCAACTGCGTCTCGGACACGTAGGTGGTCGTCAGCGCCGTTCCGTTCCACTGCGCTATCGAGCCGTTGGCGAAGCAATCTCCTTTGACGATCAGGGTGAAGCTCGGTCCTGCGGCATTCGTCCATGTCGGGCTGATGCTCTGGAAGACCGGCGCGAAGTTGAGGCGGTAGACCGTGCCGATGTTGGCCGGCCCTCCGGCATAAGCCGTGCCATATAGGTTGCAGTCCGGCCCCTGCAGCAGCGTGCATTTCGGGAATGAGCCGTCGGTATTGGCTCCCTGAGTGCTGAACGAATGGATCGTCGTGAAAGCGCCGGTCGAGGAGATTTTAAAAAGAACCCCACCCCCGTTCGTCCCACCCTGCTCCGTCGTGCCGTAGAAATAGCCGTCGCATGCCTGAATCAGCTCCGCGTCCGGGTAAGCGCCGTCCTTGTTGGGATACGGCGGACTGCTTCCCTCCGCTGTGAACGAGTGTAGCAGGGTCACCGCACCCGCCGGAGTCATTTTGTAGACCGTGCCGAAGCTGTACGCGCCGCCGGAATAGGTCAGGCCGTAGAAGCTGCCATCTCTGCCCTGTACCAGGCCCCCTTTTGGATACTGTCCATCCGCGCTGGTGGTCAAAAATGAATGGAGGACCGTAAACGTTCCCTGGGGCGTGATCCGGTAGACTGTGCCTCTGCCGCCCGTTCCTCCCTGCTCCGTCGTGCCGTAAAAATTTCCATCGCTGGCCAGGATCAGCGGGGCCGGGCTGTAATAACCGTCCCCGTTCAGGCCGGTAAAGGAATGCAGGGTCGTTAATGTGCCGGAGGTCGTGATCTTAAAGATCGTGCCGCCTCCGTTGCCGCCGGCATTGGTCGTGCCATAGAAAGCGCCGTCCGGACCTTCGACCAGCGCAGAGACAGGCTTCTGACCATCCGCGCCGCTGAAGGAGTAGAGCGAGGAGAATCCGCCGCTCGGCGTGACCACGAACACGGTGCCGTCGTTGTGCGCGCCGCCATAAGCGGTCGTGCCGTAGAAGTTGCCGTCGCTGCCGAGCGCCAGTTTCCCGTAGGGGTTGGCGCCCTCCGTATTGTCGAAGGAGTAGAGCACCGTCACGGCGCCATCCGGGGCCATCTTGAAGACCGTACCGGCGCTATGCGCCCCGCCGCCGACCGTCGTCCCATAGTAGTTTCCATCTTTCCCCAGGGTCAGCCCACCATAAGGCTGCGACCCGTTCGGATAGCCGGGGAAGCTGTAGAGTGATGTCAGGCTCTCCGTCTGCGCCCGCGCGCCGGCCGAGCTGCCGATCAGCGCGCAGGCTGCCAGGAGCATTAAAAGTGGTTTAGGATGCGTTTTCACGTTGAAGATGCCTTTCTTGCCCTCATCCCTGTTCCCCCTCTCCGCGATTCCGAACTTTGCGGCCCGAAGGTTCGAAGAGGGGGAATTTAAGGCCAGGTGTGCTGTTGTTCTGCCGGTTAAGGCAGGACGATGGTGATTGCGTTGCTGAATTTGCCTCCCGTGTAAGTGCCGGACACTGTCAGCGTCTTCTTGCTGCCGGTCGTGCCGGCCGTCCCCGGAAAGCTCACGCTGGCGCTGACCGAGCCGCCGGTCGCCACATTGCCCAGGAGGATCGGCAGAGCCGAAGAGGTGGTGGACGTGCCTAGCTTGGCCGCCGTGATCTCCAGCGAAGGGGCCATCGCATAGCCGGTGTTGCTCAAGGTGACCGGCACGACGATCAGGCCAGTGGCGCTGTCCCGGTACGGCGTGCCCACGTTCATGCCAATGCTGGTCACGGTCACTGTGAAGCTTTTGGCCGCAGACACGTTGCCTGTTGCCGTTGGATTGGCGACCGTGATCTTAGCCGTCGTGGCCGCCGCCAGATCGCTGGCGGGAATCTGCGCCTTGAGCGCCGAGGCCGATACCCAACTGGTGTCGAGCGCGTTGCCGTTCCAGCGCACGACTGCGCCGGGCATGAAATTGCTGCCGTAGACCGTCAGGGTGGTCGCCGGGCTGCCGGCCGGCAGCGTGGACGGACTCAACTTCTGGATGCCCGAAGCGAGCGGCCAGCGGAATACCGTCCCATGGCCGGAGGCGCCGCCGCCATAGGTGGTGCCATACAGATTGCCGTCCATGCCCTGGACCAGGCCGTTGGGGCTGCTGCCGTTGGCGCTGCCGAAGAAGGTGTAAAGCCCGGTGAATGCGCCCGACAGCGAGACCCGGAAGATTTCGCCGGTGTCTCCCGAGCCGACTCCGCTGCTTCCGCCGTTGAAATCCCCGCCGTACAGATAGCCATCGGCGGCCTGGATGAGCGGCACGCCGGGATCGGAGCCGTCCGCAAAGCCGAGGACATGGATCGTCGCGAAAGTTCCTGAAGGCGAAATCCGAAAGATCGTGCCGTCATTGGCCGTGGTGCCGCCTGATTTGGTGGTCCCGTAGAAGTTACCGTCCGAGGCCTGAACGAGCCGGACCGAGGGCTGGATACCGCCCGTTCCACCCGTGAAGCTATGCAGAAGCGTGAATGCGCCGGCCTTACTGATCTTGTAGACCGTTCCGTACCCGTAAGCGCCGCCGCCATAGGTCGTGCCATACAGGTCGCCGTCCGTGCCCTCGATCGGCGGCGCAGTCGGGGCGGCCCCGTCGGAAGCGGTGAACGCGTGCAGGACGATAAAGGTCCCATCCAGGCCCAGACGATAGATCGTGCCGTAGCCGCCAGGGCCACCGTTGCTGGTCACGCCATAGAGATAACCGTCACTGGCCTGTGTCACGCCATAGGGCTGCTCGCCGTCGGTCGCGTTGTCGAAGGTGTGCAGCACGGTCAACATCCCCGAGGTTGTTACCTGGTAGACCGTGCCCGCATTGAACGCGCCATACTGCAGCGCCGTTCCATACAGGTTGCCGTCGCTGGCGACGATGAGGGGCGAGGAGGGTTGGGCGCCTTCCGCGGTACCGGCGAAGGTATAGATCGTGCTGTACTGCCCGCTCGGGCTGACGCAAAAGATGGTGCCCTCGAAGTCGGCGCCGCCCTGGGCGGTTCCGTAGAAATTGCCGTCCGGCGCCTGGACGAGCGCGCTGGACTGGTAGCCGTCGTTGGCGCCCATCTGGTAGAGCGTGGTGATCGTCGTTGAGGCCCGGGCGGGCAACATCGCGCCTGCCAGCATGGCGATCAGCCCTGCCGCTTTCCAGGCGGGGATCTTGTGGTGCGTTAAGGTCATTGTTGTCTCCTTTGCGCCTCGATTGGTTGGCGCATATCGCTTGCTGGTTTGTGGAAACCGGATCATCGTGTTACTCCTCACGGCGGCGAAAAGCCCTCCTCGCCGCTTACGGTCCCCAGTATACGCAGGCGACGTGACAGCAACGTGACGCACAACGTAAAATTCAGCGTGACAAGAGTCAGGCCAAAGAAAACGCCGCTCCGTCACGATGGACGGAGCGGCGGACAGGCATGAGGTTCCGGCAGGAGGCTATGCGGCTCTGCCTTTTGCGCCGGCAATGTTTACTGCGCGGCCAGCCAGGCTGCTTCCGGGAGATGATCCTGCCATAAGCAGGCTGGCCGGAGACTAGCCGCCGAGACGGTCGTGGATCCAGCCGGAGACGAGTTCCGCTGTACCCGGATCGTAATTACTCATTACGACGACCGTGTAGCCGCTATCGAGATAGATATCCAGATTGCTGCTGATGCCAGGAAAGCCGCCGCTATGCCCGACAATGCGCTGGCCGTTCTCATTTCTCGTGAAAAAGCCATACGCATAGCGCACGCCCGGCTCCATGCCTACTTCCACTTTCCCGGTGAGCAGAAGATCCACGTATTTCTTGTCGAGCAGCTTGCCGCCCAGCAGGGCCTCGGAGAAGCGCGTCAGGTCTTCCACCGTCGAGTAACCCCCGCCCGCCGGACCACCCCGCATCACATGCATGAACAGATTGTTGTGCGGGCCGGCATTACCGTGAAGATCGTCTCCATCCATGCGGGTATAGCCGGTAGCCAGTTTGGGCGTATCGTGGTCGAGCGAGTACGCATCGGTATCGCTCATCCCGGCGGGCCTGTAGATATGCTCTCGCACGTAATCGAAGTAGTTCTGCCCGGAAACCTTCTCCACGATCGCTCCGAGCAGCATAAAGCCCCCGTTGCTGTAGCGGAACCGGGCGCCCGGCTCGAACGCCAGCGGACTGTCCACAAAGAGCGGCAGATAGTCTTTGACCTCGCGGAATCGGGCGCGCGAAGCCTCGTCAAAGCGATCGTTGAAGTAATCTCCTACGCCGGACGTGTGGGTAAGCAGGTGGTGGATCGTCACCTTATGCGCCATATCCGCATTCGGCAGGTCGGGAAGGTATTTGCCGATGGGGTCCTCGAAGCGCAGTTTTCCCTGCTGCGCCAACTGGGCGATGGCTACGGCTGTAAACATCTTGTTCATCGAGCCGAGATTGAACTTCGTATCGACCTGATTGGGGACATGATAGCCGATGTTGGCCAGACCCCAGGCTCCTTTGTAGAGGGTTTTCCCATTGCGCGATACCATTACCGCGCCGGAGAAGATGTCCTCGTGCGCCAGCTTCTTCAAGTACTTGCCCAGTTGATGGCCCAGTTCGGCGTCGCTGTATTTCGGTCGCCCCACGCCGGCCGGAGCCGGAATCTCCTCGATCGAGACCCCGGTGAGGTAATGCGGTTCCTCCGGGGTGACATCCGCAGAGATGCGCAGCCATGTCTCCGTGATGGGAGATCGAAAGAGGCCGGTCACTCTGGTTGGCGTGGAGGATTCGACGCGATCTAGCTGGAGGATGCGGTAAGTTTGATACCGCATGCGCATACGCGCCGCCCGATCTTGCGCCGGAACTTCGTTCAAGGCCTGCGGATCATAATGCCGGGTGACAAACTGCAGCATCTGCTCGGGCTTTCCGGACTGACACGCCTGCAGCCATCCTGCCAGCGCGCGGCCTGCCGGGGTATCCGGCAGCGATGGTTGTCCGGCAGGGCCGGCAGCGCAGGCGGCCAGCGCGCCGCCGATTAAGAAGAGCAGCATCACGACCTCCATCATCGACTTTTTGATCATTTTCTTCTCCTTGAGCTGTTGTCTCTGGCGACGAGGCCATCGCTTTCCTCGCGCCTCGTACAGCCAGCAGGATACGGGGACGACGTGACAGCAGCGTGACGCCTGGCGTGAAAATCAACGTGACCACATATCATGAAACCGATTTCGAGACCTGTTTCGAGACCTGTGCGTCGCTGCATATATCGGGCCGCTTCGATCTGTTATGGTCTCTCGTCAGCCGGCTTTTCTGCCGGTTCGGTAAAATCCAGGGCATAGGCGATCGCCTGCTCCAGCGGCATCTCGTGTCCCTCTTCCCACGCCGCCGAAAATGCCGTGTCGCCCAGGGAAGCGCGCACTTTCGCCCAATTGGCTTCGTGCTCGACCCGCTCGTTATCGGTCATAAGGATACCCACGGCTTCCCGCATCGCCTGCGCGGCGCCCAGCAGTCGCGCCGAACGCTGCTTCTGTGCTTCCGCCATGGCAAGTCGCCCCATCTCCTCCAGGGAGCCGCACAGCAGGCGCCTGTCCCCTAACTCCCGGCGCATCCGCAAGGCCTCCGCATTGAGCTTACGAGCGCGCTCGTAATCGCCGAGCAGCCGGGCCACGATGCTCAGATTGCCCAAGCCCAGGGAGATGCCCCATCGATCTCCCAACTGCCGGCTGATCTCCAGGCACTCGCGATAATACCGGTCTGCGGCCGCATAGTCTCTCTGCGCTTCCGCCACGACACCCAGGTTATTGAGCGCGGTCGCGATGCCCCGCTGGTCTCCGATCTCTCTTCTTACCGCCATACTCTGCTCGTAGAAAGAACGCGCTTTTTCAAACTCGCCCCTATCCAGCCAGATATTTCCTAACTGCAGGAGCGAAAAGCCGATGCCGGCCTTATCCCCGCTGTCCCGCCTGAGCGCCAGACTCTGCTCGACAAGCGTTTCCGTCTCCACGCTGGTATCCTGCTTCAGACAAGCCAGTTGGTGGAGCGCGGAGGCGATCCCTTTCCTGTCACCGAGCGCCTGCCAGAGCGACAGGCTCTCCGCCTCATACGCCCGCGCGGCAGCATAGTCGGCCTGGAGACCTGCCAGCACTCCCGCCGTAGTGAGGGCCATCGCCCGTCCCTCCGTCGCGGCGGCGGCTCCGGGTCGAGCCAGCAGCTTCTCGATCTGCTCCCTTCCCTCCTGCCAGTAGCCGCGTATCTGCCAGAACCGCTCCAGCCTTCCGGCCATCTGCAGCCCGCCTTCCAGAGTCTCTTCCCGGCTTCTGGCCCACTCCAGAGCGGCGCGCAGGTTATCGTGCTCCCGCTCCAGACGGTCCAGCCATTCTTTTTCGCGCGGGCCATAGGTATGGGCCTGGGCGTCTCGAACGAGTCCGGCGAAGAATTCGAGATGCCGCCGCTGCAGCGCCTCCCGCTCCTCCGGCAGCAACTGCTCGGCAGCATAGTCGCGCAGAGTCTCCAACAGGCGAAAGCGCATCTCACCTTCCGTCTCCTCGGCGACGATCAGAGAGCGCTCTCGCAACTGCTGCAGGTAGTCGAGGGCAAGCATCGGAGTGTAGTCTAAAAAGGCGCTGCAGATGGCCTCGACGGCGGCCAGGCTCCATCCGCCCCGGAAGACGGAGAGGGAGGCAAAGAAGCGCTCCAGCGCGACGGGCAACAGGCGATAGCTCCATTCAATGGTCGCGCGGAGGGTACGGTGTCTGGGAGCCAGGTCTTTGCGCTTGCCGGCCAGCAGCTCGAAGCGATGCTCCAGGCGCGCCAGCATCTGCGCGGGCGTCAGGGTCCCGGCCCAGGCCGCCGCCAGCTCGATTGCCTGCGGAATGCCTTCCAGCCGCTCGCACAACAGCGTGACCGCCTCGGCGTTCTCCGGGGTGATCGCAAATCCCGGACGGGCCGCCTGTGCCCGGTCCACAAGCAACTGCACGCTGGCAAATCGCTCCCCGTTCTCCAGGATCTCGCTTCGGGTAGGGGCCGGCAGAGGCGCCACAGCCAACTCCCTCTCGCCGCCGACGTCCAGCCGCTGCCGGGAGGTGACCAGCAGTTGAAGCGCGGGAATGCGATCCAGCAGATCGAGCACTGTTCGCGTCCCTTTCTCCGCCAACTGCTCGAAGTTGTCCAGCACGAGCAGAGAGGATCGACCGGAGAGGGCCTGAGTGATCTGCTCCAACGGGTCCCGGTTCGCCACCAATGGCAGTTGAAGCGCATGGGCGATGCTGGCTGCGATCGAGGAGGCGTCCGAGACATCGGCCAGGGGAACAAACCATATTCTGCCTTCAAAGCGGGAAGCCATCTTTCTGGCCGCCTCGATAGCCAGCCTTGTCTTCCCGGAGCCGCCCGGCCCGGTCAGCGTCAGCAGACGGACATCATGCTCATACAGCAATGCCCGTATCTGCTCGATCTCTTCCTCGCGCCCGAAAAAGCGGCTTAACTGCAGCGGAAGATGCGGCTCTTGCGGCGGCAGCGCCCATGCCACCGGAACAGAAGGCAATGGCTGAGGCGGTGGCGGCTCTGGGCTTCGCCGAGTTTGCCCGGCCTCCTGACACGCTTGCTGCAGGCGCCTTGCCAGCGTCTGCGCCTCTGCGGAAGGGGTCTCGCCTAATTCCCGATCCCATAGCTGTGCCAGCGTGATATATTGCTGCAGACCTGCCTCCGGCTGACCGGCCGCCGCATACAGGCGCATCAGATGGGCATAGCCTTCCTCGGAGAGCGGATCGACGGCCACCAGGCGATGTCCCGCCGCGATCGCTCCTTCCAGGTCTCCCGTCTGCTCCAGGATCGCCGTCAGCTCCTTCAGCGCGCCGGCATACGCCTGCTCCAGCCGCTCCCGCTCCTGGAGCACCCAGTCTTCATAGAAACCAGGCAGGAGCGGACCCTTATACACGGCTACAGCTTCCTTCAGGCGCCGGATCCGCTCCGCCGGCGCTTCCGCCTTCGAGGCGGCCCTCAGGGCTGCTTCCAACTGCTCTATATCGGTAGAGACCGTCTGCGAAGACAGTTGCACGCTCCGCCGATCGGCCCATAACACGCTGCCGTCTTCAATACCATGCGGCTCCAACTGGCGGCGCAGAGCCGAGAGCGCCGTGCGCAGGCTCATGCGTCCGGCCTCCGGATCGGTATCCGGCCAGAAGAGCTCGATCAGGTCCTCTCTGAGATGCGCTCGCTTGCGAAAGTAGGCCAGGTAAGCCAGCAAGGAAGCGGTCTTCTGGGTGCGAAAGCGGGTCAGCGCCTGATCTCCCTGCTGCACGCGCAAGCCGCCCAACAGTTGGATGGAACAAGAGGGGTTCATCGTACCTTGCTTCAACTCGGAATTACAGATTCTATTTCCTACCAGCCGGGAAGGGTCCTGCCAAACAGCTTACCCTCGAAAACGAAGGATTCGGTACGCAAGGCCGCGATGTAATCGGCGATCACCTCTTCCGGCAGGCTGCCGCCATGCATCGGATGGACCCACTTCGGAGAGAACGGCTCGATCCGATCGAGGACCCGGAGCACCGGCTCCCGCGCCGGAAAGATGCCGGTCTGGCGATAGAAACGGCACATCTCCTTACCCAGGTTCTCTCGCACGATCGCCGGCTGCGCCTCCGGCTGAATAAACAGGTCGGCAGGAAACAGGCTGCGCGTGGTCTCCTCGACGACCATCATCGAATCCCAATGGTGAACGTGGGGCGTTTCCAGAAAACGCAGCACATGTCTTCCCAGGTGAATGACATCGTTATCATAGACGCCCTTTACCGGGCCGGCGTAGTCCCAGTGATTCAGATTCAGGACCGCGCCCGTTCCACTGCACACCAGCACGGCCTCCGGGGCGGCGGCCACGAAACGGCCCATGCCGCCGCACTCGTCGGCCTCGAAGTGAGGCACGACCACATACGCCAGGCGGGACGGGTCCAGAACCTCCGCGACCGCTTTGCGCACCTGCTCATACATAGGATACGGGCCGGTATGGATGAGTGCGGGACATTCATCGTCGATAAGAAACTGATTGAACGTAATAGGGAACCCTTCCTCGATCTGGCAGATTCGGTAGATTCCCTCCGCCATCGGGTCAATGGTTATCATGCGTGGACCTCTTTCGATCGACCTGCGAAGCAGGTGGGATGCCGGTTCTAACGCGCCGTGGAAGTCGTCGCCGGCAGCGTTTTCGCCGGGTATGTTCGTCGTGGGCATTGTGCGGCGGAGGCGTGACAAAAACGTTAAAAGGATTCTTAATGCATGGTCTCTTGGGGAAATGCAAGCAAGATGGCATCTTCCCAGGTAAGCTGCGCGCCGGCTGTCTTTTCCGCCAGGAACGCTTCCTCGCCAAGCGCCGCCCGCGCCTTTTCTACATAGGGATCGAACACCGTGTGGACGATGGGAGCGGAGATACTCTGCCCCGTCTGCTTGAAGTGCTCCGTAGCGCCCAGCAGGCGGGCCGAGCGCTGCATCTGGCCTTCGGCGGCGAACAGATACGCCTTCGCTTCGAGAACGAAGTGCTTGACGACGTCGAATCCGGTGGTTCCCAGCCGGGCCATGCATTGGGTAAGATAGGCGTTTGCCTGGGAAGTGTCCCCTTCCAGGATCGCCAGGTTGCCCAGTCCCCACAGGGCGCCCGAGGACCAGAACGTCTCGCCTACCTCGTCGGCGATGGCGAGGGCTTCGGTGAAGTTCCGGCGCGCCCGCCTGTGTTCTCCCGTGCTGATGAGCGCGATGCCCCACATCGTCAGCGCGCCGACCATGGCGCTGCGATCGCCGACGGAGCGCGCCTCTGCGAGCCACTGCGCCCCATAATGCTCGACGGCCGGAAAGTCCGCGACGACGACCGCGACGCGGGTCAGGTTTTCCAGCACCCCGACCTTCGTGCGCCTGTCTCCGGACGTCTCCGTAGCCGCCAGAGCCTCTTCCAGCAGCGGGCGGGCTTCCTGCGGTTTGTTCTCGAACAGCAGCAGCCCGGCCAGGTGGTTGAGCGGCCCGGCGATACCCGGATCGTCCAGCAGGCGATAAACGGACAGGCTCTCTTCCAGACGCTGCCGCGACCGCTCGAAGTCGCGCAGATACCAGGCGAAGTATCCGGCCTGATCCAGGGCGCGAGCGCGCGTGATCTCCACCATGGGATTTACGGCGAGCGCCCGCTCCAGCCACTCGTTGCCCTCGCGGACATACCCCCGTACTTCCCAGAACCGGGCCAGCGCTGCAGCCAGCCGCAGCGCCAGATCGCCGTCCGTCTCCAGCGCCCAGACCAGCGATGCGCGGAAGTTCTCGTGCTCGGCCTCCAGACGCTGCAGCCAGGAGGCGTGTTCCGGACCGGCCAGCCCGGTATCGCCCTCTTCGGCCAGCGCCAGGCACCAGCGCGCCAGGCGCTCCCGCAGGATGGCCCGCTCCTCGGAAGAAAGCTGTTCTGCCGCGTACTCGCGCAGCGTCTCCAGCATGCGGTAGCGCATTTCGGCGCCGGATTCCACGGCAAGAAGAAGCGAGCGCTCCCGCAACTGCTCGATGGCTTCCAGCGTGGTATCGACGATGGATGATCGTCGATCGTCGATCGAGGCTGTGCCCGATTCCCGATCGGCAATCGGCAATCGCCCCTCGACAATCTCCTCGGCGGCCTCCAGCGTCCAGCCGCCATGAAACACGGAGAGCCGGGCAAAGAATGGCTGCAGGTCCGGAGGGAGCAGGCGATAGCTCCACTCGATGGTGGCCCGCAGCGTCTGATGCCGGGCCATCAGGTCCTTGCGGCGGCTGGCCAGCAGATCGAAGCGGTGTTCCAGCCGCGCCAGCATCTGCGGAAGCGTCAGCATGTTCGTCCAGGCCGCCGCCAGCTCGATCGCCAGCGGAATGCCCTCCAGCTGCTCGCACAGGGCCGCCACGGTCGCCGCGTTCTGGGCCGTGACCTGGAAATCGGGACGGACGGATTGGGCGCGGTCGACCAGCAGGCGCACGCTGGGAAACGCGTTCAGCGGCTCCGGCGCCTCGGCAGCCGAGGGGACCGGAAGCGGCAAGACGGGAAAGTCTCGCTCTCCGCCCAGATCCAGCCGCTGTCGCGAAGTCACCAGGCAGACCAGGGAGGGAGCACGCTCCAGCAGAGTCCATACGACGGAGGCGCCCTCTTCCACTACCTGCTCGAAATTGTCCAAAATGAGCAGGGCCGGCTTTCGGTCCAGGGCGGCGACGATCTGATCCAGCGGCTCCGTCGTCGATTGGGGCATGCCCATAGCGTTCAGGATCGCGCCGGCGATCAGGCGAGGGTCGGAGACGTCGGCCAGGGGCACGAACCAGACCGCTCCGGCGAACGCATCGCCCAGCGTTCGGGCGACCTCGATCGCCAGGCGAGTCTTGCCGGAGCCGCCCGGCCCGGTCAGCGTCACGAGGCGCGCCTGCCGCCCACGAAGGATCTCTTCCAGGCGCGCCATCTCCTCTTCCCGGCCGAAGAAGCGCGTTAGCTGGAGGGGCAATCGGGACGGTCGGGCTCTTTCGCTAGGCGCAGGAGGCGCTTCCACCGGCTGCGGAACCGCTTCGAGATCGCGCCGTGCCCGCAGATAGACCTGCTCCAGCCGCTGCCGCTCCCGAACGACCCAGGGTTCGTGAAAAGCGGACAGCAAAGGTCCTCGATAGAGACCGACGGCCTGCGCCAACAGGCGTGCCCGTTCGGCAGCGTCGGACGTGCTGGCAGCGGAGCGCAGCGCCGCCTCGAATTCGGCTACGTCCGTAGAGACCGCCTCCGGGCTCAACTGGATCGCATTGCGGTCGGCTCTCAGGATGCTGTCGGGCGCAACGCGCGGCGGCTCCAGAACGCGCCGCAGGGCCGCCAGCGCGGTTCGCAGGCTGGCGCGTCCGGAATCCAGATCCGCTTCCTGCCAGAACAGATCGATCAGCTCTTCGCGCGGATGAGTCCGGTCCTGGAAGTAGGCCAGGTACGCCAGGAGCGCGCCGGTCTTCTGTTTGCGGAAGTGGAGGATCTCCTGTCCTTCTCTCTCGACACGCAACCTTCCGAACAGGCATATACGCCACACGGATTTCATTCGCGAAGAATCCTCTGCGTCAGGGAACGGCAAGCCGAATTGGATGCTATAGGGATAATCCAGTATACACCATCGGAGAAAACCTGCCAGTTCCGGCAGCCAAAGGCGCCCTCTTCTGTATTTTTTGACCGGCCTGGTTTCCGCTTCTTCGTGGTTTCTGAGAGTGAGGAAATGTGAAGGAAACCCAACATGCCTGCTACATCCGCCCTGGAGAAAGCGCAACGTTTCCAGGGGCGGTCGCAACAGGAAGGAGAAAGGTATGAGTACCCAAACCCAGGAACCCGTCGAGATGGCGACCCGTCCGGTCCACGAGCACCAATGGCTGCAAAATCTCGTTGGGGAATGGCGCGTCGAAACGGAAATGACGATGGGGCCAGATGGACCCAAGCAGAAGGCAGAAGGCACGGAAAGCGTCAAAAGCCTCGGCGGCCTGTGGGCTTTCTCGGAGGGAAAGACGACGATGCCCGACGGGACGCCGATGACCTACTACGCCGCGATCGGCTACGATGTCTCGTTCAAGGAGTATCGGGGATGCTGGTTCGCTTCGGTTTCCTCTCATTTGTGGAAGTATGTAGGCGAGCTGAGCGCGGATGGCAAGGTCATGACGCTGCATTGCGTGGGTCCGAACATGTTCAAAGACGGCGAGACGGCCAACTATCGGGATGTGATCGAGATCCTCGACGAGAACCACCGGACGCTGACCTCCTTCGGCCAGGACGAGAGCGGCGAATGGCAGCAGTTCATGAAGGCGCACTTCACGCGGGTCTGAAGCCGTTCGTGTCGCCCCTAAGCCATCCGTTTTTGAATGTCATGGAGAGGAAAACCCGTCCTTGCTGACCGCAGCAAGGACGGGTTTTTTGTACAGGGCGGCATCATGGTCTTCAGGACTGCTTTCATTAGGCACTCCTCGGATAACACCCCCATCGCTTGCTGAACCGTTCTCTAGAGCTTCATCTGGGACCTCGTTGAACTTAGAGCCCATGAATGCCACAATGAGCTTGTGGGGATAGGCCCCTATAAGCTGGTGGTAGTCGCGCTTTGCCGCCGAGTAGACTTGTTCTGCATTATACACACCCTCATGAGCGGCTTGAACAGAGAGCCGGAGCCTGTCGCTAAACTCGAGGCGAGGTGTGGTACCGTAGTCTTCGACTACCAACGCTCTGGCCATGTTCCAGGGCATGGCCGAGATGACGGCGGCTGCAACAGAGGAGTCTGGCTGGCCAGTTTTGACGTGATGGAAAGATCTATTTGCACGTAAAAATTCGATAGCCTGGGCAACTGCCTGCTCGTTTTCGAGGAGACGTGAGAGGAGGCTGCTACGGATCTCTTGGAGAACCTCATCGCGGAATGTGAGCATGTTTTTGACGGCCCGGGCAGCGTAACGTACGTCCCGGAAGCTGGTGTTGATCTGCCTTTGTAGCTTTACCAGCCATAGGACAAGCTTAATTAAGAGAGCGATCGAAATCACTGGAGCCAGGATCACGAGGCATGCGAAGGTAGTCATCTTCGTTCTCCTTAAAAACTACGGATTGCATTGCGTGGCGCCTCGAGGCAGTCGCTAAGCAAGAACCCACGTTGGGCGTCTTGGTCGACGGTCAGGTCGGTGGCTCCTTCTTCCACGAAGGCAGAGCGCCACAGCTCAAGAACGTCCTGAAATTGGCCCGTATCAGACATGGCGACCGGAGCAGCATGCGACAGGCCGAGCACAATAAACCGCAGGCTGTTCTTGTGGTGGCTGTAGAGGGCGCTAAGCTGATTGCGTATATCTTTGAAGCTATGTTTTTCTGAAAAGCCGTCCGTAAGGGAGATCACCAATAATGGACGCTGCTCCTTCCCATAGTATTCGTCGAGGAGGTGGATAGCTTCGCCCTGATTCGTGCCTTCACCGAATCGGAGGGCACCAGTTTGATGCTCATACCGGTTTCTTTCCTGAACCTCACTTTGAACGCTATCCCACAAGCTATCGGGCGTGAGACCCTTAATTGGAAGGAAGCGAGGTACGGGTTTAGCCGAAATGATGATGAGGAGTAGCTTCTCGTCTGTGCATCGGCTAATAACTGGCTTTAGGAGGCGTTTCGCAGCCGCAACGCGTTGCGGATCCGAGTTGTCGAAAAGACCATTAGAGGCCGAGGCATCCAGCATGACGACCACACGGGGAACTGGATCGTCCAACCAACTGCTGAACACATACAAGGTTACTCCGATGATTAGAACGACTAGCAAAGCGATGGCGATCTGTGTTACATGATTTGACTTCACGCGCGTACCCTCCCGTCTCGAGATGCTGCAGGATCACCTGCAGAACCGCCGCTGGAATGAATCTCGCCATCAGATGGCCGCCTGGTATATGTTTGCATGTAGATCTCAACTACCCGCTCGGCAGCGCCGATCGCATTCTGGAAGTTACCGCCGATGCAGTCCGCGAGGCGGTAACAACATTCGCGCACTTGCTTAACGGTCTCCTCGCGAGATATGCCGATCAAGATGGCCAGCTTGTCGACAGCCAACTCGGTGACTTTGGTCACAGCGGCAGGGTAGGGCTTATTCCGGAGGCTCGCTGCGACGTTCTCTGACATAATGGCCGCTACATCCGAAACAGGCTGGGCGCGCTGCTCATTGGAAAGATTGGAGTAGCTGGCCTTGGTGTCAGCCTGCAGACGGTTGAGGTCATTGCCTACTTGCCAAGTGGATTCGAGTAGAGTCATTGCCGCCTTGATGGCGGCCACTTCCACATCCTTCTTTTGGTGCTCTATTTCGATGGCATCGATATACGCCTTATGGGCCACGTCCAACTTATTCAGCTTTTCGCGCAGATCTTGCATCAACCTGTAGCCCAGCCAGCCAACACTGTATTCGACAACCAGCAAGACCACGATGCTGATTGCAACCATGGCTATTCCGGGAGAGTTATCAGACCGGGTAAGGGCCTGGACGAGAGCGATGCCTCCCGCGCCGGCCATCAAGATGATTTGCGTCCAGTAGAGCATGGGGAATAGCGCTTTGCCGCGTTCTATCTCCTTCCATCCGTCGTGGTGGTGGTACCAGAGGCCCAAAGCCGCCGAAACGGCGGTAGCGCCCAGCATTACGAGTAAAATCCCCGTCTCGATCGCTACTGGCTGCCAAATGCAAAACGATATAAAACATGCCAACGTGAACAGTGGGAGCCAGCTGAATAGATGCTTCAGCCACAGTATCACGCCGCCGACATTGGCATGCATGGCCATAAGAACAAAGATGCAGGCGGCATAGAGCACGTAGAATCCCAAGGCAGCATCGAGAGGAGAGAGGTGGTAAAGCAAGCGTTCCAGTTGCGGCATCATGTCAGTTACCTCCATTTTGGCTATTGATTCGGGACTACCGGCTAGCAGGGCGGCTTCAGACGTGGCCTCCCCTGATGAATGATAGCGTCCCCAAACCAAGAAGGGGACAAGGCTGGGAAATGTGACCGTTCCTCCGGAGTAGTTGAAAGGCGGCTTGCTAGGTTACGAACGCCTTGTCAATGTGTGCCGACTTTCGTCGATAGCAGACTGCCAGATTTTTTATGAGGAGAGGCATCTGGCAGCCCGCTGATTAGTTAAGCTTGTTAGTGGGGCTCATCTGAGGTTTTGTCATCCTCCTCATGCACGAAATTCGTCCCCGACCAGTAAACGTTTGTGAACTGGTAATGGAATTTGTCTGTGTCGACCATAGGGAGCCAAGCCCCTCCCCAAAGCGGCTGCCCGTCGATGCTTGCTTGGTATCGTCTGGCTGACGGCACAAGCAAAAGTTGTACGTTGTGCCATCGCTGGGCCTTGAAGGGTTCTGGGGGGTAGTCATTCACGACAGACGCTGGTACGCACGGTCGAATCACGCCGTTGTTCAGGGTAATGGCCGCCATTACAGCCTGTTCGCCACCGCCCCCTTCGTCAGTCCAAAAATGCGAGACGCCGACCTCGGCCCCACGACGCGGATCCACGATGAAGACCGAGGCAGAAATGGACACCTTCTCCCCAGGTTGGATCTCCTGCTCAGACAGGTCGGTGGCAATACTTGTATTGGTGTTTGGCCAGAAGTCCTCGCGCCAGCTATATGGGCCGGATCCTGGGGCATGGGTATCAGAGCTTATGGTGCTCGCCGCCCCACGCCAATGAACGTAGAAGGCCTCTGGAAGCAACCCCTCGTCAAAATTAGAACTTACGACCCTGTCTTTGGCGTTGGGGCGCTCAACTGCAACGCGGAGGTTATCGTAGTAGACTGTTCCGATTTGTCGTTGAAGCTCTGCGCCCATCGGGAGACTATGCGCGCCTAACACCATGGCCGATAATTGATCGAAGTCTGCCGGCTCATCCTCATTCCCGAAATGGACTGCCGGTTTATCCTCATTCTCTTCCTGATTCTTGAACTGGGCCGGCGTATTACCTTGGACAATAGCAACCGTCCGGGCAAATACGCGGTTCCTGACTCGGAGTTGAATCGCCAGTTCACCGGGATCCAACGACGGAACCGAGAAGCTCTTCTGACCTGCGCTAGCTGTGAAGCGGAACTCATTCTCTTGTTTCTTACCCGTCAGACTGTCCCACCCTCTATATCGAATTACAACCCTTTCGCCAGGGGTCGCTTGGCCGATCATAGGTGGTAGGAAAAGCTGGAGGTGTGTTGCAGGTCTCTGTGTGATCGCCCAGCCTATACCAAACGCAACTAAAAGCAGCACCGTCACCGCCGCAAGCTGGAGCGGCCACTTCAAGCCAAAGACAAACCTCTGTTGCTCCCTTTCTCTGCCTACGTTGAGTCCGCCGGTGTGAGCGGGTACCCGCTCACCGCCAGACACTTGCCCCTTGTGATGGCGCTTTTCGCGGGCACGCAAGTCATCCTGCGCGGCGAGCTCCACTTTTCGCAGGAGGCTGGGGTCCTGCTGGCGAATCAGTTCGCTCACACTCTCCCACGCCTGAACCATCCGTTCCGGCTCTTCCACGGCCTGCCGGCAGGTGTCGCATAGGCGAATGTGATCACGAACATAGGAAAAGATTCTTGTCTCGTTCGGAGTCACACAGGCCTCATTGTCTGTACTCATCTACTGTATACCTCCTTGATTTATCTGGTCGATGATGTCTGCCAGCCATTGGCGAACTCGTGTCAATTGCTGCCGCAGTCGGTCTTTCCACTGCCTCGTTAGCATGCTCTCCTGCTCGGGATCGCCACCTGCCATCTCCGCGATTTGCTCTCTCTCCTCCTGCCATTTGGCGCGCAAGCGATCCCGGGTATCGTCAGGTTTGAAACACTGAGACTCCTCGTCCGGGAACACAAGTTTCAGCAGATGCTGGAGTCCTGGCCAGCATGTGATATCAGTGAGGTCGTCATCTAAGACCATAAGCAGGGCTCTTAAAACTCCTCGGGCTAAGCCGGGCTCGATTCTGGTGGCCGGGTCCTCTATGATCTTGAATAACTGCCACAACTGAGCCGAGGCGATCACGGCTTCTTCTGGACCCGGAGCCGGAGAGGCCCAATCAGGAGGAACGGGCGGCAGAGGCTCTTCCCCCTTGGCACTATGAAACCTCCTCCAGAACACTACCCAACAATAAAAAGCTGGGTCGCGCGGATTGTTGTTCGGATCGCGAAGGATATTCTGCGACACCTGCTGCTCACCTTCCAGGGCTTTCTGAGTTGGCTCCTGATAGCCGATCAGACGCCGCAGTGCAGTTAACGTCGTTTCCTCGTACCGATTGAGGTCAGGAGATCCACGGCTTTGTGCAACACGTAAATGGCGGAAGGCTTCACGGAAGTTTTCCTTCAAATGTACTGGCACGTCGTCGTATCGCATTTGCGTCCTCCCTGCGGCCGGTGTGAGAGCTTTCTTACTACCTTACAGTAGAATTTTTCAGAGATTGTGACGCGTGTAATAGAAGTTTTTTAAACGTGGCCCAATACGAAACCTAATCCAACGGGCTATTGCATAGATAATGACAGGCGAATCGCGTGTCCAGTCGCTCTCAACCTGCATACAAACTGACAGTGCCGGGGAAGGATCGGAGCAAACGGGGATTTCCGGACATGAAATGAGAACGCGCGTCTACCGAACTCGACCGTAAAGGGATCCGATCGGTCAGGCACCGGTCAGTACTGGCCCGGCTAGACGCACCCCAACATCCGATATGGCGCAATTTGGACATCATGCAGGATCGGTGTTAGGGCGACCTTTGTGGCGGCACTTGAAACTGTTTCCCCGCTCGCTATGCTGCCCAATGCAAGATGAGGTGGCGATCCGAATTTGAGGCTAAAGGGATATTCCAGTAAACTATATTTGAGAAATGGGGAGAGGAGAATGTACCGGAGATGGCGGAGCCATCCCAGTTGGAAGAAGCCGCCGAGTTTGCGGAGAATCCGGAGCCTCGCTGCGCCTGCGTGCTCTTGCTGGACACCTCTAACTCGATGCAGGGAGATGCGATCTCGGCGCTGAACGCCGGACTGCGCTCTTTCAAAGCGAACCTGATCCAGAACCCGCTAGCTGCCGCCTAGTGGCGGTCGTCACATTGGATACACAGGTCCACGAGGACATAGCATAGACGATGGCCTACGACAACAGGCGCGCTATCAAATCTTTTCCCGATGCGCCTCTAAACGAGTTGCGATTCTGGTAAGCCCAAGCCCGACAAGGTGGACAGATACTCCTCAACCGTCTTGGGCGGATTCTTTAGGGAGGCCCGATGCTGGCCTATTCCACGCAGAAAGCGGGTCCGGTTCCGGTTAAAGAGGATAACCAGGAAGGCATCGGGATGCAGCGCGCGAATGCCATGCTGGTTCAGCGCTTTCCGGGGGAAGTCCGAGAGGTTGAAGGTGACAATCACAGAAGCCCCGGCTTCCATAGCGGCGGCCAGCACATGGCGGTCGTTCTCATCCGGCAAGGTCAGGCCGGGAATACGTGCTTCGTATCCACTCACCAGGCATTTCGGGTTCACCTGATCCATCAGCATGCGCGTGCGCTCCAATGACTCGCGCGTCAGGTCGGGGCGGTCTGCGAGGACATTGCGCATCCACTCCGCGTGTATTTCATTGGTCCAGCGTGGCTCATAGGCCTTCACAACAGCCAGCCACATCAGCACATCCCGAAGAGCTGGAGGATAGATCACGCACGCATCAAGCAGTGCGATCACGTATATAGTCCCAGCCGCTCGGTCTCTTCCATCAACTTCTGCATCACCTTCCCGCGCCGGCCGATCTCCTTCTCCTCCGCTTCCCGATAGCGGAGCAGGTCTTCATAGCGGATGCGCCGACGATTGCCGACCTTGCGATAGGGAAGGATGCCTTTGTCCAGCAACTCCGCGATGAGGTACGGGCGGGAAACATTGAGGAAATCGGCGGCCTGCTGAGTGGTCAGCTCTTTTTGAACGGGGGTAATGGTAACGCCATGACCTTTTCCTATCTCTTGGAGGACATTCAGCAGAAGGCGCACAACCGGCGCGGGCAGGGGCAGATCCGTTTCCTGGTCACTGGCACGAACATGAAGCTGCGCCTTTTTCTTCCCGGCGACAAGGGGAGCGAGTCGCTCGCTGGACGCACGAGCGATTCGCGCATCCTGTTCGGTGGGCAGGATGGTGTCGGTCGGCATATTGTTCTCCTCCGCTTGGACAAAGATTCCTGCTCGTATATACCATATATTCGCATCATTCGCAACAATCGAAGTAGAATTTGAGTCGGTCGCCAGCATACGCTCCGTAGAGCAGACGGGCGTTTCCCGGTCAATCACTTTTTGCTCCAAAGCCCAGTATACTATATTTGAGATTGGGCGACGGGATGTCGCCAGCGAGAGGAGAAATTGGCGGAGATGGCGGAGCCATCCCAATTAGAAGAAGCCGTCGAGTTTGCGGAGAACCCGGAGCCACGTTGTGCCTGTGTACTCCTGCTGGACACCTCCAACTCGATGCAGGGAGACGCGATCTCGGCGCTGAACGCCGGACTGCGCTCCTTCAAAGCGAACCTCATTCAGGACCCGCTGGCCGCCCGCCGGGTGGAAGTGGCGGTCGTCACGTTCGATACGCAGGCCCAGGTCATCGAAGATTTCGTCACCGCCGATCTGTTCGAGCCGCCCATCCTGACGGCGCAGGGCATGACGCACATGGGCGCTGGAATCCACAAAGCGCTGGACCTGCTGCAGGCCCGCAAAGCGCAGTACCGCGCGAGCGGCATTGCCTATTACCGTCCGTGGGTCTTTCTGGTCACGGACGGCGCGCCGCAGGGCGAGCCGGAGTCGGTGGTCGAAGCGGCGGCGCAGCGCATCCGGGAGGAGGAAGCGGCCAAGCGGGTCGCCTTCTTCGCCGTGGGGGTCGAGAACGCCGACATGGACCGCCTGCAGCAGATCGTGGTCCGTGTCCCGGTCAAGCTCATCGGGTTGAATTTCGTGGAGATGTTCGTCTGGCTCTCGGCCAGCATGCAGAAGGTGTCACAGTCGCGCATGGACGAGCAGGTGGCGCTGCCGCCGCCGGGATGGGGCGCGGTCTGATGGAAGCAGCCTGCTGGCAGGTCGTGGGCGCTTCCGTGCGCGGCGCCGGTCACGAGAAAACCGGTCAGCCCTGCCAGGACGCGCATGCCTGGCTGCAGACTCCGGCGGGCGTGTTGTTGGCAGCCGTGGCGGATGGAGCGGGATCGGCAGCGCAGTCGGAGATCGGCGCGGCGACAGCGGCGAGAAGCGCTGTCGAGCGATTGCGATGCATTGAGGCTGGCGTTCCGTCACCGGACGACACGCCGGGCTGGCGCGCGTTTCTGCTCTCCGGCCTGCAGGCCGCGCAGGAGGCGGTCGAGGTGGAAGCTGCCGCACTCCAGACATCAGCGCGGGAGTTGGCGACGACACTGGTTCTGGCCGCAGCCACACCGAATTGTGTGGCCGTCGCCCAGGTTGGCGATGGCGCCGTGGTCGTGGCAGACCGGCAAGGGAACCTGACCGCGCTCAGCCCGCCCCCGAGCGGCGAGCATCTGAACGAGACGACGTTTCTCGTCTCTCCGGACGCGCTCGATACGGCCTCCTGCTTCGTCTGGCAGGGGGACGCCGCCTACCTCGCCCTCCTCTCCGATGGGCTGCAGATGCTGGCGCTCAAGATGCCCGAAGGCGCGCCGCACGCGCCCTTCTTTGCGCCGCTGTTTCGCTTTGCCTCCGACATCGCGGAGCCGGCAGCAGCCCAGGCGCAACTGGAGGCGTTCCTGCGCTCTTCCCGCATCGCCGAGAGGACCGACGACGATCTGACGCTCTTGCTGGCCGCAAGCGCGGGGACTGGAGACTAGGGATTGGGGACTGGCAAGAGCCTGATGCGAAGGCGTGTGCTTCCCATACAGGATTTCCCCAGTCCCTGTTTTGGATGTTATTCATGCAGTACCAACGCAAGTCCAACGGACAAGGGATCATCCTCGACGCGGCGCCGATGCTGGGCCGGGGAGGAGAAGCGGTCGTCTTTGCGGTCCCCCCGGCCGGAAGGCTCGTGGCGAAGGTCTATCACGAGCCGACCGAAGAGGTCGGGCGGAAGCTGGCGACGATGCTCGCCAACCCACCCGAAGACCCGATGGCCGCGCAGGGACAGCTCTCTATCGCGTGGCCGGTCGATCTGCTCTGCCCGCTCGGCGACATGCGCCGCATCGTCGGCTATCTGATGCCCCGCGCCTCCGGCGTGCGCCCTATCTTCAACTTCTATAATCCCCTGAGCCGCCGTCGGGAATGCCCTCTGTTCAGCTATCTCTATCTCGTCCGTACCGCCCGCAATCTCGCCGCCGCCGTCCAGGCTCTGCATACGCGCGGCTATGTCATCGGCGATGTCAACGAGTCCAACATCCTGGTCACCGATACCGCTCTCGTCACTCTGGTCGATACCGACTCCTTCCAGGTTAAAGACGACACGAGCGGGCGCATCTTCCGCTGTCCGGTCGGCAAACCGGAGTACACGCCTCCCGAATTGCAGGGCGTTCCTTTCTCCCAGGTAGACCGGAAGCCGGAGCACGACCTGTTCGGTCTGGGCGTGCTGGTCTTCCTGCTGCTGATGGAGGGGACCCATCCTTTTGCCGGCGTCTATCTCGGCTACGGCGACCCGCCACCCTATGAGGCGCGCATCCAGGCCGGCCACTATCCGTATGGGCTTTGCAGCGTCCCCTACCGCCCCCTGCCGACCGCGCCCCCTCTGACATTGTTACCCTCCCACCTGCGGCAGATGTTCGCGCGCTGCTTCGAGGAGGGCCATGCCGATCCGCGCGCCCGACCGACCGCTCAGGAGTGGCAGAGCGCGCTCATGGAGGCAGAAGCGGCACTGGTTCCCTGCTCCGTCAATCCCCAGCATCGCTACGGCAGCCATCTGACCGCCTGCCCCTGGTGCGAGCGCGCGGCGCGCTTCCAGAGCCGCGATCCCTTCCCTTCCCGCGAGGCCGTGCAGCAGGGCTTACACCTCCGTCCCGCAGCCCGGCGGCGCACCGAATTGGGCGTCAGGCGTTTACCCGCTACGCGGGTGGCGTCAGGCTTTGGGAACACTCTTCCTAACGCCCAGCGCCCAACGCTTAACGCCTCTTCCCTTACGGCGCCCTTGCCGGAAAATCGCTGGACTTGGGCGGCGCTGATCTGTGCGCTGATGGCGTTCCTGCCGGGATTGAGCGTGTGGGCCGGGGTGGCGGCCCTGGGATTCGGCGTCGCCGGGTGGCGCTACGCCCTGCACATGCCGGGGCCGGGATGGAACCGATGGATGGCGACCTGGGCGGGCGGCATGGGCGCCTTTATCGCCCTGCTCATGTCCCTGCTTCCCTTTATCCAGCCGCATAGCGCGGCGGGCGTGTGGACGCTCTCCCTCGGCGGAGGCGGAATCCGCTCCCTCGCCTTCTCGCCCGACGGCAAGACTCTCGTCAGTGGCAGCGAGCGCTCGGAGGCCGACCGGCACGGCGGGGAGGTCGCTCTGTGGGACCCTCAGGCCGAGGCGCTCGACCGGACCCTGCCGGGCCTCTACAGCGGCGACATCGTCGCCCTGGCCTTCTCTCCCGATGGCAAGACTCTGGCCGTCAACAGCGGCGGGCCGATGGAGCCGGGAGCCGTCAAGCTCTGGGACATGCAGACCGAGACGGTACGCACCGCGCTTCCGGATTTCCGCGGCTATGTCAACGCCGTCGCCTTCGCGCCCGACGGCAAGACCCTTGCCACCGGCAGCCAGGACGGCGCCGTGCGCCTCTGGGATCCTCAGACGACCACCCCGCATCAAATCTTCCCCGGCAGCGGCGAGGTCTTCTCGGTCGCCTTTTCTCCCGACGGGCGGCTGCTGGCGGTGGGACGGGGCACCATCTCCGGATCGAGCGCGCCGGGCAGCCTTATGGTGCGTGACCTCGCCAGCGGTCGGCTGCTCTGGTCCCACCCCGCCCACAGCACCGCCGTCCTCACCGTTGCCTTCTCGCCCGACGGCGCCACGGTCGCGAGCGGCGGCTATGACAATACGGTCAAGCTGTGGGACGCCCATACGGGGGCGTTAAAATACTCCCTGGAAGGACACGGCTACTGGATGGGCGCGGTTGCCTTCGCGCCCCATGGCAAGATTCTCGCCGCAGGCGGCAGTGACGCCACCATCTCGCTGTGGAATCCCCAGACCGGAACTTTACAAAAAACACTGACCGGGCATTCCGCCGCCGTGGATGCGCTCGTCTTCTCCCGCGACGGCAAGACGCTCGCCAGCGGCAGCAAAGATGGAAGCATCAAACTCTGGCAGATGCAATGACCTGACCCCGATCGTGGAGGTCAGGCAAAATCCTCGATCAGCTCGTCCGGGCGGACGGTAGCCACTCCGGACTTGCGGACCACGCACGCGCCGGCGTGGTTGGCGATGAAGGCCGCTTCGTGCGCGCTCGCGCCGCTGATGAGCGCCAGGGTCATCGCGCTGATGGTCGTGTCGCCTGCGCCCGCCACATCGAATACCTCGACCACGTGCGCGGGAATATGGCGGAACTCGCCATCGTCCCGCCAGTAAGCCAGTCCCTTCGCGCCGCGTGTGATCACCAGCATCTCCACGTCGAGCTCGTTCAGCAGCCGCGCGCCGTAAGCCTGCAGCTCGGTTAGATCCTCCGGCACGCGCGCCCGCGCCAAATCTTCCGCCTCTGCCGAATTGAAGGAGACCACACGAGCGCCGCGCAGCCAGTGCGCGCTGGCCGGTTTCGCATTTGCCAGCAGCGGCTTGCCCATCGCCCGCGCCTGCTCGCACAGCCCCTCCACGGTCTCTGGAGTCAGGACACCCTTGCGGTAATCGGAAAGCAGCACCGCATCCACATCGTTCAGGTGGGCAGCGGTGACTTCGAGAAGCCGGCAGGCGACCTGAGGTGAGATGGGATGAGTCTGCTCCCGGTCCACGCGCAGCACCTGCTGGCTCTGCGCCACCACCCGAGTCTTGCGCGTTGTCGGGCGGGAGGGGTCGGCCAGGATGCCGTCCGTTCCCATGCCGCGCTGCGCCAGCTCCGCCTTCAGCAGCCGCCCGATCTCGTCTTCCCCGACGACCCCGGCGACCATCACCCGCGCGCCCAGATCCAGCAGGTTGCTGGCGACGTTGGCCGCGCCGCCGGGCTTGAACTCCTCCCCCTCCACCTCCACGATCATGACCGGGCTTTCCGGCGAGATGCGCCGCACGGCGCCGCGCAGGTACTCGTCCATCATCAGATCGCCGACCACGAGCACGGAGCTGCGCGCGAACCCGCGCACGATCTCTTCATACCGTTCCCTGGACACCGCCTCTTGCATGTCGCCTGCCTTCTCCTTACTGGGCCGCCTTCACCCCCTCGATCCCTCTCTCCCGCCGCGAAGCGGGAATACTGGGAAAGAGGGACTTTCACGGAAGGACGGACAACCGACTCTCTATTGGAAGCTTGAGTCCCCGGAGGGGACTTCGGGCCTTTGTTGCCGGAGTTTTAACTGCCCGCCTCTACCCCTCTATGGGCCGTGCAGATTTAATTTGCCCGTTGTGATGAAATTCTCACAAAAATAATGTAACTAAATGCCCTTGTTACCACGTCTTATCATTAAAGGGCCACAGAATCCACTTATGGCCAGGTAACGCGCAGAACTGACAGGCATTTCGTCGCCCCGGTAGTCGCCGGCTGGCGCGCGTCTCCCGGCCTTCACGACCGTGCGCACCACACCGACAACCTGGTGGGCCAATCGTTCGGGAATACCCCCTCCCGATCCCTCGTTTATTGCTTTCCCGATCGTTATCCGCAGCCTCTCTTCTCGCCGTTCTTAAGACGGCAACTCTATTTTACCGTTTGCGACCGGGTTTTCACCCTTCCGAAAGGTCCTAAAAAATGGAACGCAGTCTCCTGTGGAGCGCTTTTGCCATCGGCTGGGCCGGCTGGCTGTACGGTCTGTTCGTGACTCGCCCCCGCCGATCCGGCGCTCCCTCTCTCCTTTCAGGCCTACCGCGCCTCTTCCTGTTTACTGCCATCGCCCTGCCTATCCTGGTCTTTCTGATCACGCTGCCCCAGCGCCCGCCGTTCGCCGCCGGTCACGGTTTCGGCAATGGCTTCCTCCTCGGCGGCTTCGGCGCGCTGCTGGCCGGATGGGTCCTGGCACGCGCCTTCGTCAGCCTGGACGCCAGCTCCGATTCCGCGCTGCAGACCCCATGCGCCGCCGCGGCCGTCGCTTCTCCCTACGCGCTATCGCTCGTGACCGTCACCATTCCCCTCCTCTGGATGCGCACCGTGCTTCCCGACGCCCTGCTCGGCGTCGCCATCGGCTGGTTCTGCGTCATCATGGTGCTTTATCTGGCTCCCCCGGCCCTTACCCCCGATCCCTCCTCGAACCTTCGGGAGAACAGGGGGTGGGGTTTAGGTAGCCTGGGCTTCACCATCCTGCTCTGTGCCGTCGCGGCGCTTGGCGAATACCGCACCCCGTTCCTGGACACAGCCGCCGCGCAGCCGGTCTCCTGGAGCGCGCTTGCCGTGGCGTATGCTGCCGGCGTGCCGCTGTTCATGCTGCTGACCGCACTGCCCACCTCCGTGCTGGGTGGTCTGGCGCTGAAACTGCCCCTCGCACCCCTCGTCGTCCGGCTGGCGTCCGGTATCGTTCAGACGGAAGAGAGCCGCCAGACGGCAGGACGCGGCGCGCGGGGTCTGCTCTGCCTGCTGCTTTTGCTGGGATTGGGCAAGCTGCTCGCCCGCAAAGTCCATGGCGAGCCGCAACTGTTTCTTCTCCTGGGTCTTGGCCTGCTCGTCGGCCTGGTAGCCTGGTGGGTGGTCGCGGCGCGGCTGCGCCAGGAGCGAGAGGCGCCAGAAACCGCTCTCGTGTCTGGCCGGCAGAATGGCGCCCTGGCGGTCCTGGTCGTCTTGGCCGGCATCATGGCCGCCTATCAGATGCTGGCGGGCATGGGGATCGGACTGCTGCTGATCGGCGCATGGATGGCAGCCAGTCTCGCGCTCATGGGCGCGCTGGAAAATCCAGATGCGGAGGCCGTGCCGCAGCCCGTCCAGACACCGATCCATCTCCTGCGCCTGCTCGCCTTCGGCCTGATCGTACTGCTCTACCGCCTGTGCGCCTCCCGCTTTACGAGCGATCTGCACGGCGTGACGCTCACCGACGAATTCGCTCTCTTCGGCTTTCTGGTCGGCGCGGTGCTGCCCGGCCTTCTGTCCGGCTTTCTGCTGCGGCTCGCGCCCGGCTCCGCCGGCAGTCGACTCCTGCGCCTGATCGTCTCCGGAGCTATTACACTGATTGCCCCGGCCCTGCTTCTGATCCTGCTTGGCGCACGCAGTGAGCTGGCGCTCCTGATGGGCTTAGCCCTCGCCGCTGCCCTTCCGGAAATGATTCCAGAGCCGGAGACAGAAACCTCGATCTCCAACGCCCAACGCCCAACGCCCAACGCCCAATCTCTGCTGCCCGTCCTCTTCGCCCTGGCGATCGCCCTCGCGCTGGCCCAGTGGACTCACCACGTGCTTCCATTGGCGCTCATTTCGCGCCGAGAGAAAATCCACCTGCTGGCCTGGGTGATCGGCGCCCTGATCGCCCTGATCCTGCTCGCCGACTACGGCGGGCGTATCCAGGGGTGGTGGCAGAGGCGGCGCTCCGGCAGCATCTCGCCGGCTCCGGCGGAGGGAGCGGTCCGATGAGACCCCTATCACGCCTGCTCGGCGCACTCTTTGCGCTGCGGCCACGCAACGCGGCGGCTCTCGTCGCGCTGGCGGTCATCGGGGCCGCGTTCGGCTACCTCTTTTCCCAGGAGACTCCCATCGGCCGCATTCGCGGCCAGGTGATCTTGTCCGACTTGAAACGGCCCCTGGGCGACGTGGAGGTCTATCTTACGCCAACGGGCAAGGGCCAACCGGACCGCCATGTCCGCTACGCCATGAGCGGGGAGAACGGCCGGTTCCTCTTCGATCACGTTCCCGCTGGGGAGTATCAGGTTGCGGCGACTACCCGCGCGCACGCCTCCAAAGAGGTTCGTCTCACCGTCTACGAAGGCGGGACGACGCCGCTCACGCTGATGCTGAACCGCTCCGAATCCGAGCTGGAGATGAAGGAACACCAGCGCGTCTACGGCACCGGAGAGAACGCGCATCTTGCCGTCAGCGGCTACGTGGACGGCAAAAAACCCATCCGCCGGGACGCGATGCACGTGCGCGTCTTCTCCACGCGCCTCTCGACCATCTTGCAGAACGCGGACGCCTCCGATGCGCTGGACCAGGTGGGCAATAGCTACGACCCGCCGTCCGCCCTGCCCGCCGTGCTGCTGCAGCCGCATGGCGGACGCGCCCCCCAGCGCGTCCTGGATACCAACTTGCCCATCACGCAGGGCGACAAGGAGGGCTTTTTCTATCAGCAGATCGACTTCGGACGGCTGCCCACCGGCCTCTACCTGGTGGACGTGGCGCATACCGGCAAGACGGTCTGCGCCTGGGTGCTGGTGACCGATACCGCGCTCGTCGTCAAGCGCGCCCACCGCCAGATGCTTGCCTATGTGGTGGACATGCAGTCCGGCACGCCGCTTCCGGACGCGTCGGTCCGCGCGTACACGGCGGGCAAAGCCGCGGCCCAGGGCCAGACCGATGCCCGCGGCCTGACGACCCTGACCCTGCCGGCGGAAAAGCCGCATCACCCTGCGGGCAATAGCGAGGAAAGCGGACCCGACGAGACCCACTACTTCATCATCGCCTCGCGCGGCACGGATGAGGCCGTGCTCAACAACGCGGTCTATCAGAGCGAGGAGGCGGGCGCCTACGTCGTCCACGCCTATACCGACCGGCCCATCTACCGTCCCGGCCAGCGCATCTACTTCAAAGGCATCGCGCGCCGGCCGGTCGCGCATCCGACCGATACCGGCCCCCGCTATAGCGTGCCGGCCGATGAGCCGGTGCAGGTCGAAATCCGCGATCCCTCCGGCGATCGCCTGCTCGATGAGCGCCTCACGACCAATCGCTTCGGCTCCTTTGCCGGCGACCTGGACCTCAGCCCGGAAGCGCCGACCGGCTCTTACACCCTGGTCACGAGCGTCGGCGGCGAGAAGCACACGCAAGACATCAGGGTGGCCTCCTACCGCAAGCCGGAGTTCTCCGTGACGGTGACGCCCGACAGGTCGCGCTACAATCACGGCGACACGATCACCATGAATGTCTCCGCCGAGTTCTATTTCGGCGTGCCGGTCGCAGGCGCGCAGGTCAGCTACGACGTCTACTCGGCCCCCGACTGGTCGGCGGAGTACCCGGACGACTACGATCTCGAGGAAGACGAGCAGAACCGGCCTCCGCCGCACTTCTCGGATGGCGAGAGCTACTACGGCCAGACCATTACGGACGGCAAGGCCACACTGGACGAAAACGGCAAGGCGGTCATCACGTTCCAGGCGTCCGATCGCGACGACGTCGATGGACCGCAGGCGGAGACCTACACCGTCAACGTGACCGTCACGGAGGGCGAAGACCGGGAGGCGACGGCAGACGGCACGGCGCGGGTGACCGCGGGCGATTTCCGGCTGTCGGTCAGCCCGGAAGGCTACGTCGCCATGCCGGGCCGGCCGGCCACCGTTCAGATCCTTGCCGAGGACTACGATCGCAAGCCGATCTCCAACGTGCCTATCTCTCTGGAGATAGGATACGAGGAGTGGCAGGACGGCAATTACCACTTCACGCCTGTCGGCACGCAGCAGGCGGTCACGGGCCCGGACGGTCGCGTAACTGTAGAAGTCACGCCGCCGCGTGCCGGAGAGCTGCTCATGAAAGCGCACGCTACGGACTCCGAGCAGCATGCGATCCTGGGCCGCGCCGATCTTTGGGCCGCCTCGGACGCGGGCGGCGATCTGGATACCGAGTACGCCGACCTCTCGCTCCTGACCGATAAACGTCACTACCAGCCCGGCGATACGGCCCGCGTGCTCATCAACGCCGCCCGCGCCGGAGAGACCGTGCTGCTGACCATTGAAGGGCAGCAGATCTACAGCACGCAGCTCGTGATGATGAAGCAGCGCAGCACTATCGTACGCCTGCCGGTCCTGGCCCGCTACGGTCCCAACGTCTTCCTGGTGGCCTGCTACGTGCGGGACAAGCACTTCGCCAAAAGCGAGGCGCCCTTGCGCGTCGCCATGCCACAGCAACAGTTGAAGCTCTCCATCACCCCCGACCGCGCGCCGCCGTCATCTGCTCCCAACGTCGAGCCTTCGGAACGCCCAACGCCTGACGCCCAACGCCAAACGCCTGACGCCAACACGCTACCGCGTTATGGGCCGGACGATAAGATCACCTACCACGTCCAGGCGACCGATTCGCAGGGCCGCCCGGCTGTGTGTGAGTTCTCGCTCGGCGTGGTGGACGAGTCGATCTACGCTCTGCGCGAAGACGATCCCAACGCCCTGCGCGACGACTTCTATCCGCACCAGGAAAACGCCGTGGACACCTCCTACTCGTTCGCGATCGTGTACCTGGGCGATGAAGACAAGTCGGAGCCGAAGATCACGGCGCGGAAGCGTTTTCCGGACACGGCCTTCTGGCAGCCTTTCCTGCAGACCGATGCCCAGGGCCTGGCGACGGTGAGCCTCACGCTGCCCGACAATCTGACCACCTGGCGCGCGACCGTCAAGGCCGCGACGGCCGACACGAAGCTGGGCTACGCCATCACGAAGGTGATTGCCGCCAAAGACTTCCTGGTGCGCGTGGAGACGCCGCGCTTCCTGACCCAGCGCGATGGCTCCCGTCTCGTCGCGTTCGTGCATAACGACACCGGCGCGCCGCAGACGGCGCTCGTGCGCCTGCGCGCCATCAACCTGGCCGTCATCGGCGCCGGGACCCAGCGGCTGCAGATCGCGCCCGGCCAGGCGGCCGAAGCTGTCTGGCCCGTCCAGGCGGACGGCTACGGCACGGCGGGCCTGCGCGTCACCGCCTGGACCCTTCCGGCCAACGGCGCGCGGCAATACACGGATGGGGTCGAGTTGCAGTTGCCCATTCGCCCGCATGGGCGCGAGCAGGTGACGGCCTTCGCCGGCGAGTTGACGGCCGCGAACCCGGAAACGGAGGTCCTGCGCCTCGATCCACAGGCGATTCCCGGCGTGAGCCGCCTCACGGTGCGCATCACGCCCTCCATCGCCACTGCCTTGACCGGCGGCCTGGACTACCTGATCGGCTTCCCCTACGGCTGCACCGAGCAGACGATGAGCCGCTTCCTGCCCGACCTGCTGGCACAGCGCGCGCTGCAGCGGCATGGCTATACCCATCTCCCGCAGGCGCAGGACCTGTCGCGCATGGTGCGCGACGGCCTGCAGCGCCTCTACCGCTTCCAGCATACGAGCGCGGATAACGAAGCAAAGCAGGGATGGGGCTGGTGGGAGCACGACGAGGACGATCCCTGGATGACCTCCTACGTGCTCTACGGCCTGGCGACGGCGCAGGCGGAAGGCTATCCGGTCCGCCGAAGCGTCCTGGAGAGCGGGCGCAAGGCCGCGCTCGGCATGTTCGCCAAAGCCGATCCGGAAGACCGTCCGTTCCTGCTCTACGTCGTGGCGCTGGCCGGCGACCGCCCCGGCGCCCGCGCCCATCGGGATAAGATCGACATGGCGAAGCTGGGGCCGGAGGGGCTGGCCTATCTGATCCTGCTCGACAAGCTCCTCGGCAAGACACCCTCTCCCGCGCAGGCGATGCTGGACGCGCAGGCGATCTCCGCGGACGCCATGCTCCACTGGGGCGCGCAGCAAGAAACCCGTTGGCAGATCTGGGATTGGGATGACCAGGAGGCCACGGCGATCGGCTTATGCGCACTGCTGGCGGAAAATCCCAACGACCCGCGCATCGGCCTGGTCCTGCGCTGGCTGATGTCGCAGCGCACGGGCGAATACTGGGAGAGCACCCGCGACACGGCCTTCGTGCTGGCCGCTTTCTGTGACTATCTCACCTCGCGGCCTCCGGAAACGGCGACCGGGGACATAGCCGTCCGCCTGAACGGGCGCCTGATCCGCACCGTTCCGCTCACCGCCGACGTGCTGCAGGAGAAGGAGATCGTCCTGCACGTGCCGGCTTCGGAGCTGCGCCCCGACAAAAACGACGTGACGCTGGAGCGCGCCGGCGGCGCCAGCCCGGTCTTCTACTCGGTCGAGCTGCGTCAGACGGTCGCTTCGGACGACCTTCCAGCCCTGACAGTCGCTCACTTCGCGGTCAAGCGCGAGTACCTGCGCCTCCTGCCGCATAAGATCGGCGAGGAGAGCTGGCAGCTCGATACCGAGCCGACGAACAACGCGCTCCGGCAGGGCGACAACATCCGCGTCCGCCTGACGCTGACCGTCCCGCGTGACATGGCCTACGTGCTCATCGAGGATCCCTTCCCCGCCGGCTGCACGATCGAAGATCAGGGCGACGCAGGCGACATCGACAACTGGGATTTCTGGTGGTCGAGCCAGGACGTGCGTGATGATCGGATCGCCTTCTTCACGCGCCTGCTCCCCAAAGGCACCCACGTCATCGAATACAATCTGCGGGCGCAGACGCCGGGCCGCTACAACGCCCTGCCGACACTCCTCCAGGCGATGTATGCGCCGGACACCCGCTCCGAGTCGGAGGAAGCCCATGTCGAGATCAAATAGGGCTGACCTACCTATCCCCTTCCCTTATGGGAAGGGGGTGGAGGAAGCCTGTGCTGCCGGCACGGAAGTGCCGTTCTGCCAGAACGAAGTCCGCCGGCGCGGACTCCAACCTTCAAATAGGGTTCCCCCTCCCCCAATAACAGGAGAGGAGGTGAGGGGGTGGGGGCCTGCCGCCATCCTCCTCGTGCTCCTCTTCGTTGCCGGGGGATTGTTCTATCAACTGGCGGCGCCGCAGGCGCCGGAGGTCCAGATCGCCGGGTTCGCCACGACCCTGCGCGGGCGTACCGCCAGCCAGCGGTACAATGCCCGCCGGGCGGCGGAGGCGCTGGACGGCAAGACCATCGCGCCCGGCGCCGTCTTCTCTTTCAATCGCACGGTCCGGTCCTGGTCGCTGGACGAAGGGTACGTTAAGGCGCCGGTCAGCTATGATGGGGAGCTGGTGAAGGCGTACGGCGGCGGGGTCTGCCAGACCTCCACCACCCTCTACAACGCGGCGCTCCTGGCGGGGCTGCCGATCGTGGAGCGCCATTCGCACGTCTTCGCGCCCCACTACGTTCCGCCGGGCCGGGACGCCGCCGTGGCGCAATACAATATCGACCTGCGCTTCCGCAACCCCTATCCCTGGCCGATCCGAATCCGGGCCGAGGCCCGCAACGACCGCCTGGATATCCGCCTGCTGGGCCGGCAGCGCCCGTCCACGCACGTAGAAGTGACGAGCGAGGTTCTCTCAGCCATTACGCCGCTCCGGCTCACGCGCGTGTTGCATCGCCGCGAGGGCGCCACCGGTCGCGCCTATATCCGCAATCCCGGCGCGACCGGCTATCGGGTCGTCACGTACCGCATCTTCTCGCGGTCCGGTCGAGAAATCCGCCGCGAGCGCCTCGCCGACGACACCTACGAGGCCATGAACCGTATCGTCCAGCTTACCGAGGACGAAGTACCGCAAATCCCTGCGGGAGAGTGAAGGAGATGCCTACAATCGCTCTACAGTAATCGAGTTTATCTGTCGAGTTACGGCTGGATATTGCTCCATAGATCGGCAGAAATGAAATGAATCAGATGCCCTACGTTCGCTGTGGCTACTATTACCTGGTCGCCCGATAGGTTCAGGAAAGAGCCTGGGCAGCAAGGATAACATCTCCATCCAGGGCGTGGATATCTGCGGTTGTTACGCCTGCGTTGCGAGCATGCGCCCATAGATTTGCAGCCAGACGCATAGCAGATGTCGTGAGGGGAAGATAACGGTCAGGATCCGCCGCATTAAAAGCGTCCAGGCGGGCAATACCGTTTATTTATTCTGCCCGTATAAGCTCTCGACGGATTTCATAATCAGCAATCTCCGGCACGAGGATACGATGTCCGGCAAGGAGACAGTCTCGAACCCACTGACGGCAGGCATCCGCATCCGCTTTACCGGGTCTTTGTGATACAAGCCCGAGCGGCGTCGCATCCAGAAAGATGGTCTTACTCATGATCAGACAGGTCGGGAATTGTCAGGTGCAAGCGCTCTTTCTGGACATTCTGCATGATCTCGTCCCAACCGGCATCTTCCTCGGCAGCCTGCTCCGGGGTCAAGGTTTCTGCCTCCTTCTGCCACTGAGCAAATAATTCTAACGTTTTGTCTTCACGCGAATGAGCCTCGGCAGCCGGCAAGCCAGCTATCACCCTACGAATCATGGCATCCACGTCAATACCCTTGCGCCTGGCTTCCTGAATGCGTCGCTCTTCCTCTATTGTCAGGTTCAAGGTTAGAATCATTAAGATTACCTCCTGCCGGCCAAGGGGAGGAAGATCCTGCCCTAACTGCTCGGTTCCTAAAGGCATTTGTTATTTGCCGTTTATTTTCGCTTTACGTCGTTGGAGCGCGTAGGTTTTGAAGGTGTTGTAAGGCTATCAAGAATAGGGACAATGAATTACTCAGCAAATTTTTGGCGATAGCCTTATCGGTTTCCAAAAATTTGGTCTCATTATCCGTTACCGCAATAGCCTGATCGGTTTCTTTAATAAGGGACGCCCCTTCTTTCCTCTCTGGCTTAAGGATTCGGCACCTCTATGATACCAGATCCCTTCTCAACCCGTCAATCGGAATTCACATCTGAGGAGGATATCTACGAGACACAGTTCTCGAACGTATATCGACCTCTTGGCGATCATTATCCTGTTCATGACCCTGGCATTAGTGATCATCGATGCCCATGAGGAAGACACCGGCAGGAACCCATACCATCGCCGCGCCGTCTACTGGATTGGTCCCTGCATCCAGGAGACGGCAAGAAACGGCCGGGCTGCTAGAAACAGACTTCTGTTTAGGGACCATGATCGAATCGCTCCTGTAGCGCATGCCGCTTGCCATGCGCCTTCTGTCGCAAATCGCGGGAAATGTACTGGCAATATAACATTAAGGGCTTCGCCTGGCAAGTTATTTTCTGCACAAGCGCGCTGTGAATTACGTCATATTCTTTTCTCAGAAGGGTAAAACCATTGGCAATCGTGTGTCCGATGAGGCAAGTTCAAAGGAAGGAGAGGAGCCGTGATCTGGGATGAGACGCTCTTGCAAGAGATGGCCTACCTCTTGCAAGATTACGAGAAGCGGAGAGGGCCGGTCAGCCCGGCGCCCTACCTGAGCAAGCGCCGGGGATTCCCAACCACCAAGCAGCGAGTCCGCCTTTTCAAACGCGCGCTTATTGAGGCCGGCAGGCTCACTCAGATGGCGCACGAAGAGGCTATACGCGCGCTTATGCCGCGAGGCTGCCGGCGCTTCTCCAGCCAAAACCGTAACCGGCAAGGGCCTCTGCGTGTCAAACGGTTACGACACCCGTAAGGATAGGCCCATGATCCGCTTTGTCACCGGCGCATTGGCTTTCTTTTGCCTCGCCGCCGCACTGCTCCCTGGTCGCAGCCAGACAACGCCTCCCGCACCCAAACAGCTGCCGCCCGTCAAGAACGAGGCCCTGCGCCAGGAGCTGCTGCACCGCTATAAAGTGGACCAGGATGCGCGCATGAAGTTTCTGGACTGGATGCGCCAACAGCGGGTTCCCTTCGACGCGAAGACCTGGCAAAAGACCGACGTGCCGGCCATCAAACAGATGGAAGCGGTAGACAAAGACAATACGGCGTGGATGAAAGCGGTCGTCGCCAAATACGGCTGGCCGGGCATCAGCCTGGTGGGCAAGGACGGCTCCCAGGCCGCCTGGCTGCTCGTGCAGCATGCCGACCGGGACCGCGCCTTCCAGAAACACTGCCTCCAGCTCATGCAGGAGGCCGATAAGAAAGGCGACGTGGACAAAACGGAGCTGGCCTACCTGACCGACCGCGTGCTCGTCGGCGAGCATAAGAAGCAGATCTACGGCACGCAGCTTCAGCAAAAGAATGGCGAGATGCTCCCGTCTCCTATTGAGGACGAAGCCAACGTGGACAAGCGCCGTGCGGCGATGGGGATGGAGCCGCTGGCCGACTATTTGAAAATGTCCCGCGACTTCTACACCGGCAAGAAAAAGTGAGGGGGTGAGGTTTTTTCACCCACTCCGCTTTTCAAAGGGGAGATGGTCCGCGACGCGCCCGTGCTCCCAGACAGTAGGGAAATGCTTGCCTTTGAGAATCTCTCCCGGCTGGACTTCGACGTTGTGCTCCACAAGATGGGTTTTTCCGGGGTCTTTCTCGTAGCGGGTATATCCGGGCATATAGTGGACTGCGATGGCCGGACGCCCGCGGTCGCTAGAATTGTTGGGAGAGCCATGCCAGGTCAAGCAGTGGTGAATGCCGACATGGCCTTTCTTGACCGGCATGGGAACCGGGGTGATGTCGATGCCGGGCGGAAGCAGGCTCAGATCGGGCAAGGGCCGAAACGTCTCCGGATCGGTTCCGATAGTCCCGCCTTTGTGGGGTCCCCATCGGTGACTGCCCGGAACCATCCACATGCAGCCGTTCTCCTCATCCGCATCGTCGAGCGCGACCCACGCGCTTACCAGGTCTGCCGGCTGGATGATGGGCCAGTACGGATGGTCCTGATGCCAGTCGGTCGGTCCGCCGACTTTTGGTGGCTTATACTGCACCTGATCGTGCCAGACCCGCAGGGTATCCGTGCCGATCACGGCGGCGACCATCTCCAGAATCGCCGGGTTGAACAGATGCTCGTAGAACAGGTCATCCGCTTCCCAGATATTGACGATCTGAATGACCTTCCGCTCGTCGCCCCATCCTCCGATGCGCTCCGGCTGTGCCTTCCCGCGCCCTTCCATGACATCCATCAGGCGCGCACGCAATGCGTCCGCCTGTGCGTCGGACATGATTCGTCCGGCCTGTAAAAAACCGCGCTCTCGAAACTCGGCGATCTGGGCTTCTGTAAGCATGGATGCTGACTCCTCCCCGGCGGCGAAGCGCATGAGATGGAAATCTCCCGCGGTGAAAGGGATCGTCGCCAGGTAACCGGTTTGTTGAATTTAGTTTACCCGGCTTGACAGCCTCTTCGCTGTGGTCTATAATGGGCGGATAGAAATCCATCTGTCCGAACGCGCGCTCGTAGGCAGCGCGCCGGTTCCACTCCACTTCCGTGGTCACCCTGTAACGTTATCGACGACCGAATCGTCCAATACATGGACGGGGAGGATTCGCGCGCCGCGCTCCCATACGATACCATATCCGCAAATTTGCGTTTTCCATAGGGGGATTCTATGCTCAGATTGTCGCCAACCTGCCCCAGGACAGCCTGCGCCGTGGGCAGACCCGCGCCAGGAAGTCGCCGGCTCCTGCGCGCGCTCGTATTTCTCGCCCTGATAGCCGTGCCGATGGCCGCCGTCGCCGGTCAAAACGACCAGACGACCGCCGCGCCGGTCCAGAACGTGGCGCTTACGCAGAGTGGACAGAGCACCACGACCATCGACACGCCGCTGGCCGTTCTCTGGAAGTTCACCGGGGAAGCCGTCGCCCTCAACCACGCCGCTCCCATCGTGACCGACGACAGCGTCTACCTCTCGGCAGGCCGCCGCGTCTATGCCGTCGACCTGAATACGGGCGGACTGCGATGGCGCTATCCGGAGCTCGACCCGTTGCCCGCCCTCGTGACAGGCTCGCCGGTCTACAGCAACGGCGTCCTCTATTTCGGCGCCGGCGATGGCCTTTACGCCCTCAATGCCGCCGACGGCAAGGAAGTGTGGACCCCCTTCCGGCTGACCCGTTCCGGCGTTTACACCTCGCCCAAACTGGTCGGCAACAACATCTATTTCGCGGCGGATAACGGGCGCTTCTACGGCATCGACGCCCGGACCGGCAAGCTGCTCGGCGGCGCCTGGGGCAGCCCCTCGCAGCCGGGCATTCCGATCGGCGGAGACATCGTCTCCGACTTCGCCATCGACGAAAACAATACGATGTACTATATCACCGCCGAGCAGGTGATGCACGCCATCGACCTGGCCACGGGCGTGCAGAAGTGGGCGCAGCGGCTGGATATGGATGTCACCAGCGCCCGGCCGGTGGTCGTCGGCGATACGATCTATCTGGCGGCCAGCAACACCCTCTCCGCCTACCGCGCGCGCAGCGGCTACCGTGTCTGGGCGATTCCGCTGCCCAATGAGGCGGCGACACCCCCGGCCGTGAGCGCGGACGGAACCTCCTACGTGCCGACCACAGACGGCTATATCTACGCCATCAACTCGCGTGGTCGAGGCGTCTGGAGGCAGGCTCCCCGCCTGGCGAATGAGATCATGGCGCAGCCGCTCATTGCCGGCAACGATCTGGTCGTCGGGACCGCGCGGGGTGGCGTCTACGTCTTCAATCTGGCCACCGGCGGACTCAAGTGGAACTACTCGGTCATCCCCAGTTCCGTCAACGCGCAGGAGGTCCCCATCGATGCCAACGTGGCCGCTCACCCTGTCGCCGCCGCCGGCACGCTGTATGTGGTGACGGACGATGGGACGATGACGGCCTTCCGCCACGATGCGCCCGACACGCTCGCCCCGGAGATCACCGTCGTGGAGCCGCTGGAGGGGGAGCATGCCAACGGCTTTCCTCCCTTTACCATCTCCGCCCGCATCGTGGACGAGGGTTCCGGCCTGAATCTGGATACGCTCAGCTTTAAAGTGGACGACACCACGATTCCGCGCCAGCGCGGCCAACTGGGGGATGTCCTCGATCCCAACCTGAAGCCGGGTTACACCTATACGTCCGAGTCCGGCAACGTCTCCTATTCGACCCAGGAAAGCGGCGCCGGCACGGAGATGGTCGGCTTGAGCGATGGCATCCACCGGGCCACGATCACCGTTAGCGACTGGATGGGCAACCAGGCCACCAAAACCTGGCTGTTCTATATCGATAATTCGCTGCCGCGCCGCGCTCCGAAGAGCAATCAGCAGAACAACGGGAATAATAGCGGCAAATTCGGTGGTTTCGGCGGCCCAGGTGGTCCGGGCGGCCCAGGCGGGGGCGGCGTCGGTGGGGGCGGAAACGGCGGAAACCAAGCGCCCTAAGTTCCCTACCCATGCAGACATCCTCGTTTCACCCGGAGGGAGAGGCGCTGCGCGCCTGGCTGCGCCTGGCCAACGTGCCTCTCTCGCCGCGTTTTCTGGCTGCGCTTCTTACCCTCTTCGGCAACGATCCCCAGGCGATCTTTGCGGCTGACGACACGGCCCTGGAGCAGGCGCCGGGATTTCACGCGCGCTATCTCACGCGCCTGCGCGACCCGGCCTATGCGGCGACGGATAGACAGGTCGCCTGGATCGAGCGGCACGAGGTGCAGCTTGTCCTCCAGGGACAGCCGGGCTATCCTCGCCTGCTTTCCGAGATTCCCGATCCGCCCGCCCTGCTCTTCGTGCAGGGTACACTGGCTGCCGAGGACCGGCTGAGCGTGGGAATGGTCGGCTCCCGTCACGCCACGCCTTATGGCCGCGCCACGGCCGAGCGGATCGCCCGTGAGTTGGCCGGGTATGGTCTGACGGTGGTCAGCGGTGGGGCGGTCGGCATCGACGCGGCAGCCCATCGAGGCGCGCTCTCGGCGGGTGGCCGCACGCTGGCGGTGCTGGGCTGCGGTCTGGACGTAGACTATCCGCGCGAGAACCGCGCCCTCTTCGCGCAAATCGCCGCGCAGGGGGCGCTGATCAGCGAGTACCCTCCGGGCGCGCAGCCTGAAGCATGGCACTTCCCGCTTCGCAATAGAATCATCAGTGGTCTCTCTTTAGGTGTGCTTGTTGTGGAAGCTCCCAAACAAAGCGGCGCTTTGATCACATCCGGCTACGCCGCCGAACATGGCCGCCCTATCCTTGCTGTGCCAGGAAACATAGACCGCTCAGCCAGCGCCGGAACCAATGATTTGCTCAAAGACGGAGCGATCCTGGTCACCGAGACCGCCGACATCCTGCGCGCGTTCGATATGGTCGTGCTGCCTCCCAAGCCAGCCACTCAGTTCGCTCTGGAACTGGAGGAAGGCGCCAGCACACCCCCCCTCGATTCCTCGCTTCAAGCGTCTCGTAAAGGGTTGCTCAGCTCCCTTCCCGATGCCCAGCGCAAGCTGCTGGAGTGCCTTTCCCTCACGCCCCGGCACATCGACGCCATCGCCCAGGAAGCCGGCTTGACCTCCACCCAGGCGGGTATCGAGATGACCTTCCTCGAACTCAGCGGCCTGGTCCGCCGCCTTCCCGGCAACACCTACATCCTCGGCGTATAACTTCACCCCATAAAGAGTCAGGCGGGACGGGAGAAAAACTGGCGGAGGACCTTCAGATACTCTTCCTGCCGTCGGCATTGCGCCAGGGAGAAGGACGAAAGCGCCCGGTCGATCTCTTCCTCGGACAGGTCTTTGAACTGCTTCGCATAGACCGGCTGCAGGAGCGTGCCCATGTAGACCTCGTTAATGGTCTGCTCCAGGTAGCGCCGGTTCGCCACGACCTTGGTGTCCGGGTCGGCGATCACCTGCTCGGCGAACTCCGCCAGTTGCCGGATCGCATCGCGGGCGGGCGCGGCGGTCGCCATCGGCTCCCAGAAGTCCACACTCAGTAGTTCCTTGGCTTTGCGTATCTTCTCCGTGCGCCGCATGTAGTCCGCTTCCGGATTGACGTAGACCCAGCTCATCACCCCCACATCCTTGTAGGTCCAGGTCGTCCAGTGCGCGCCGAACGTCTCGAAAGCGTCCGTCTGGTCCTGGAACGCCTGCAGACGATAGGCCAGATCGCCGGGCGGGCCGTGGAAAACGGAACCGTACTCTCCGACCCAGAGCGGCACGTTGTGCTTATGCGCAAACCGCGTGCCGGAGGCAGACAGGAACACCTCTTCCTGCTTCTGCCTGTCCCAATGCGAGCCCCAGAAATCGCCGGGATAGGGACCGGGGCCGAATCCCGCGCCGGTGTAGTTGTGGCTGCTGTAGGCCAGGTTCTCGGCAAACGGCGGCTCCAGGCCGTCGAAAAGCGCGGAGAAGCAGTCCCCCTCCAGAAAAATAATATGGTCCGAGTCGATCTTGCGGATGGCGGACACGACGCGCCGGTAGAGGCTGTTGAGCGCGTCCCAGTTCGAGATATAGGTCCCGTCCTGGAAGCGGCCGTTGGGCGTGCCGGTGACCGGCTCGTTCATCACGTTGTAGCCGGCGAGGGCGGCCTGACCCTGGAACCGGCGGGCGAGCTCCTCCCAGAGCGCCACGAAACGGTCCTGAAAGTCTTTATGGATCCAGAATAGCGCGTGGCGGCTATCGTTGTCGCAATGCCAGTCGGTGTTCTGCCAGCCCGCGCACGAATGCAGGTCGAGGATGGCGTAGAGGCCGTGCTTTTCGCACCAGAAGATCGCCCGGCTGAGCCGCTCGAACCCGGCGTCGAGGTACTTATACGGTTCGGCATCCCGCTCGAAATGGTGATAGTTGACCGGCAGGCGCACCACCGTCGCGCCGCACGACTTCATGAAGGCGATGTCCTCTTCCGCCAGCATATAGTCGAGCAGGCGCGTGAAGAAGAACTCGGCCTTTGCCGGACCCAGCACTTCGGCCATGTAGCGGCGCAGGGTATGTTCGGCGCCCGGCGTGCCGTTGATGAAGTTCTCCATGTTCATCCAGCCGCCGACGCAGGTCCCTCGCAGGCGAACAGGCTGGTCCTGCCCATCCACGATCTTCCCATTCTTTATCTGAAGCAGATCCATCTTTCTTTTTCCTCGGAGTTGAGATTAAACCGGAAGGCTTGTTAGACAACCGCCAGGCCAACTCCTGCGAGGGCGCTATCCCGTCCAGGTACCGAGCCGGACAGGCGGTTTTAGAAAGTGGGAGCTAGAGAACGCCTCAGGCGCGGATAGGGGCGCGGACCGGCTGGCCGGGCAGCGGGACATCCTGTAGTTGTCCGTCCTTCACGACGGGCACGCCGTTAACGAGGACATAGCGCACACCCTCCGAATACTGCGCCGGGTTATTAAAATCGGATTTATCGATAATGGTGGCGGCATCGAAAACGGTGATGTCCGCATCCGCGCCGGGGCGCAGCCGGCCTTTGTTCTTCATGGAAGGCGTCCGCTTCTCCATCCGCCGGGCCGGCATGAGGGTCATTTTCCGCAGAGCTTCCATCAAGGGGAGCGCCTTCTGCTCGCGCACGTAGCGCCCCAGGATCCGCGCGTAGGTGCCGGAGCTGCGCGGATGGCCCTTGCCGTGATTGAGGCCGCCGTCGCTGCCGATCATCGTCGCCGGGCTGCTGACGGCGGCGCGCACGGCCTCTTCGGGGATGGCGTAAGCGATCACGAAACCGCCCTCCTTGCGGTATTTGGCGAAGGTCTCCGGCGTCAGCCGCTCCCCGGTGGCGGCCCACTGCAGATCCGAGTAGGTGATGCCGAACCGCTGCTGCCAGCCCTCGTCGAAGACCGCCGAGCCCAGACCGGTCCCGAAGGCGGTGTAGGGGTAGCAGCAGGCGGTCAGGTCCATGCCGCGCGCCTGTGCGTCGCCGATCATTTTCAGCACGTAGGGCGTCATGCTCAACGCCATGCTCGGCACGTGCACGATATGAAGCGGCGCGCCGGTGATGACGCTGGCCGCCAGGACCTCCTCCACGGCGGCGACGTTGTTGTCCGGCTCCAGCAGCGAGCCGAAGCGGGTATGCACGTGACAGGACGCGCCGTAGCGCGCGGCCACGCGAAAAGCTTCGATGACCTCGGGATGGGACGTGCCCGGCGTGTACTCCAGGCCGAAGCCGACCGCGAGCGCGCCCCGCTTCAATCCCTGCTCGATCCCCTGCAGGATCTCCGCCAGCTCGGCCTTGGTCGCGGCCCGGTACTCGGCATCCTCGCGCTTCGTTCTCCCAACCACCCTGGACCGCACCTGCCCATGCCCGACGCTGGCGCCGTAGTTGAGGAGCATCTTGCCCTGCCGCTCCGTGTACCAGCCATCGATGTCCGCCGTATCACCCTCCAGGGCCAGCACGGTAGTGACACCGTCATGGGCCTGATAGCGATTGTTCTCCAGGTCCATGCCGTGCGCGAGCACGTCGATAAAGCCCGGTGCGACGACCAGCCCGGTCGCATCCAGGGTGACTCGCCCGCGCAGCCGGCTCCGGGAGATGGTGCGGATGGTGCCTTGCCGGATGCCGATGCTGCGCACGGCATCGAGGCCGGACTCCGGGTCCATCACCCGGCCGTTCAAAATCACGATATCGTACTCGTCGGCGGCAAAGGCCGGTGTCGCGAAGACCCCGGCGCCCAGTGCCACGGAGGCAGTCACGCTCCGTTTTAAAAACGCTCTCCGATTCAAGAAAGGATCTCCTCCGGCAGGTATTTGATGGCCTGTTCCATAGACATTGTCCTCCCTTCGGTAGGGTGGCACAGCAAACCTCCAGCCAGCCTGATGGTTTCTACTGGCAGACTCACGGCGTCTCTCCTGTGCGCCGGGATAGGCAGCATGCAAGACTATTCGCCGCGCGTTCCGTTGTTCCTGCCCTCGCGAAGACAGAGCAAAGCCACTGTTACCAAATTCACATCGGAGCAGTGAAGTAATCGACAGCGAACTCTCTGTTGCATGCAGTATACTTTTCCTAGCAAGTGATCCTGTTGCCTGTTTGGCGGAAGGTATGGGAGGCCCGTTATGTCTGCTCACACACTCGATCTGCAACGGCAAGAAACGCGCAAACGATCCCTGGAGATTAAACGCCGAAATCAGAACGCGTTCAATATACTCATGATGCTGGCGATACTCCTTGCGGTCATTGGCACGAACGATCTTTTTACAGCCTATCTGACAAATGGCAAGCCGATACCACTTCTGAATGCCCAGATCCAGAGACCGGACCTGAAGCCGCTTGGCCTAGGTGCTGCCGCCACGACAGCAGAGAATACACAGGCGAGCGATGAGGTGAAAGGTGCTAGGGCGCTTAAAATCGCCAACCGCCTTGACTATCTCGGTTTCACCACCCTCTATGTGGTGTTATGCCTGGTTACACTGCCACTCGGTGCCTATGTAATGTTCAATACGCTCAGGGTATATCCTCCCAAGGAGGATTCGGTCTGGGATGCTGTCACAGACAATCCGACAATTCTGCTTGCCTGGATCGCAGCCTTGATTTTGGCGTCTATCGTAGCCTACCATTCTTACTTCTATCCAACGTCCCCAGATGTCTACCAACTCTTGCAGCAAACCGTCGAGAAAGACTTTAGCCGTGGACATGGGATCCGACTCTATCAAATCTTCAATGCTTTAGCCATGGGGGTCACAATTTACCTGGCCGCGATTGCTGTCTGTGTGATATGGCACGCGCGTTTCCAACCTTATGACCCAAACAGTGGCGTGCCGGAAGAGCGATACCGCATCGAAACGGAGGCCTGCTACCTCGGTGTGCAGTTGAAACAATTGAGGCTGGTACTCTATATCAGTACAGCCGTTCTGATATTGCGAATCATTCAGTTGGACGCAGGCATGAACTGGGTACTGGCCTGGGTGATACCTCCAAAAGGGCCTGTATATGAGGACGTTAAGGCACTCGTCAATAACATGGTGCTGGTTCGCGCGCTCTATAACACGACACTACTGGCCGCCATTTATCTACCTACGGCTGCCGTGCTCAGCGAACGCATCGCCAAACTGGCAGATCAAGAGAATTCAGGTAAAACCACGGCAGATCGCCAGAAGTGGCTGGACGATCGGGGACTCAGTTTCAATTTCATGGCTCATGTGCCGAATCTGATCGCGATTCTTGGCCCGCTGCTTGCCTCACCGGTTAAGGACTTGCTCGGCCACATTAGCAGCCACTAACGGCCGGAGCTGTCTCCGTACTCGATTTTGGCGCTATGGCCCTGCGCGTCGGTCGTGCCCGTATTGCGCCCCAGGTCGTTGTGATTCTGCGTCCAGAAACCCTTTCCTGAGAAATGTGCTGGATTTACATTTTGCCGGGCTATCTGGTGGAACATGCAGGCGGGTTGTTACGTCCTTTCCTCACTCATGAGGTGACAGGTTCCTGACGCCCAACCCCTGGCTTTTCCCTCGCTCGCATCCAGGCCAGAGTAACAGGTTTTCATCGCTCACCTCTCCGGTAGTATCTCCCGTCGCCCGATCCAGGCATCGCAGCGACGACCTGCTCTACTGCAAGAAAGACAACGACCATGCAATACCCATCGCGCTTTCGCCTTTTGGCGGTTTTCCTGCTGGCGCTCGGCCTGATGACCGGCGCCGTCGCCCACGCCGAGTCCGCTGCGCTGACCACCCTCTATGCCTTCACCGGATCCGAAGGCGCCAACCCCTTTTCCGGCCTCGTCCAGGGCGCGGACGGCGCGCTCTACGGCACGGCCTATCAGGGCGGCGTCAACAACACGGGAACCATCTTTAAGATCGCGCCTTCGGGCGCGCTGAGCGTCCTCTATACCTTCTCCGCCGCAAGCTGGGACCCGACCGCACAAGCCAACATCAATGCCGACGGCTGCAACCCGCTAGGCCTGATCCAGGGCGCCGACGGCGACTTCTATGGCGTGACGCCCTGCGGCGGCCTGGGCGGCTCAGGGACCGTTTTCAAGATCACCCCCGATGGGACACTGAAAACGCTGCACACATTCTCCGTGCTCGATCCCTATTCGCAATGCAATTCCGACGGCGCGCATCCCTATGCGGGCCTGGTGCAGGGCGCGGACGGCGATTTGTACGGCACGACGCACGACGGTGGGGTCCAGGGGTATGGCACGATCTTTAGAATCACGCCGCGAGGCGGCTTCGATCGCCTGCACTCCTTTTCCGCCCTCGATTTCAACGGCATCAATAAGGATGGGGCCAATCCCGCTGCCTCCCTGGCGCTGGGCGCAGACGGCAATCTCTATGGCACGACCTATTGGGGCGGAGCCTACGGCAACGGCACGGTCTTCCGAATCAGCCCGACGAGGACCTTCACCCTGTTGTATGCCTTCAGCGCGTTCACGTCCACCAACAGCAGCGGCTACGGAATCAACGCGGAGGGGGCCAACCCTTCGGCAGGCCTGGCGCCGGCAGACGACGGCGGCTTCTACGGCGCGGCTTTTTATGGGGGCGCTGCCGGTTTCGGCTCCCTCTTCAAGATCACGCCGGACGGCGTGCTGACGACGCTCTACAGTTTCTCCCGAAGGTATGGCGCCGGTCCGGACTCCCTGATCCGGGGCGTGGACGGCAATCTCTACGGAACGGCCTGCCAGGGCGGATACAAAAGCGATGGCACTGTCTTTTGCCTCACGCCGGATGGCTCGATGTCCCTGCTCCATGCCTTCAGCGCCAACCGGGAGAATACGGCGGGAACGACATGGTACAATCGGGACGGATGTCGCCCCAGCGGTCTGATTCAGGGTGCGGATGGCAGCCTCTATGGAACGACCTACTCCGGTGGGGCGGGTGGCATGGGGACGATCTTTCATCTCAAAGCAAGGTGACGTTTCGGCCCGCCTTAAAGCAACAGGGCTGGAACCCATACGAGTTCCAGCCCTGTTTAGAATCAAGTAGTCTCTACCTGTTTCGCGTCAAGCCTTAGCGCCGATGGCGATGATCGCCCCGGTCGCGGTCGCCGTCCCAGCGGTCGTGGCCGCGATCCCGATCTCGGTCGCGGTCCCAATCGCGGTGTTCGTAGCGGTCCCGATCCCAGCGCGGAGGAGCGACGTAGACATAACCTCCGTCGTAGTTCCGGTCACAGTCGCGATAGTGGCGATGGTGTCCCTGTCCGAACTGGATCGAGAAGTAGCTCTGGGCGCTTGCGGGTGCGATGCCCATCAAGCCAAACAGAGCTGTGGCCCCGGCAGCTCCCACGAGGGGAAGTAGACGACGCAGCATCATGGTTTTCTCCTTGTAAGTCTTGTGCCGGGCGCTGTCTGGCATTCGACCTGATTTCAATACACCATAACGACGCCGGCTCTCTTTTGTGACGCAGAGCGCGGCGGGCGCGGAACCTGTGTTCCCAACGCGCGTACCTCTGATTAGACCAGCCTGTATTGGCATCCAAAAGGGGGTCTAAATCATGAACCGCAAGCTCGTTGTCGATACCGACCGGGGAGACTTCGTCAAAGGTCCGGAGGGTCCCCCGCCGGAACAGCGCGGCTGGCCGGGCGGCCTGCCGCCGACCGACCAGGATATCGCAGACTACATCACCAATGCTCTGAGCAACGATTCCCACCTGGCCCGAGAGACGGACATTCACGTGCAGGTCCACGGCGGCCACGTCACGTTGACGGGCGTCGTTCACAGCGAGCGCGCCAAAACGGCGGCAGGAAACTACGCGTGGACAGCGCCGGCCATCCGCGACGTCAGCAACAAGATCCAGGTGAAAGACCGATAAAACGGGGGTGTCACCCAGGAAGTAGGTGACACCCCCGTTCGCTTTGCGAATGAAACCGCCGAGGACAGCGGCGACACCCCTGTTTTACGGGGCTTCCCCCACGGTGACCGTTCCTTCCCCGCGCCCGTCAGACCGCATGACGATGACTTTGACGTGCTGGCCGATATGCAGCGACTTCTCGACGTTCTCGAAATCTTCCCGGCTCTTGACCGGCTGGCCGTTCAACTGCGTAATGACGTCGCCTACCTGCAGCCCGGCGCCGGCGGCAGGGCCATCGTCGGCCAGACGCCCCACGACTACTCCTTGCACGCTGGGCAGGCCGTAGTAATCAGCGAAGGCGGTCGTGTTCGTGATCGGAATGATGCCCAGCCACGGACGCTTGATGCGTCCGAACCGCTTCAGCTCGTCGGCCACCCGGAGCGCCGTATCGATGGGAATGGCAAAGCCAATGCCCTGCGCGTTCGATTCGACAAGTGTATTGATGCCGATGACCTGCCCGTTCCGGTCGACCAGCGGGCCGCCGGAGTTGCCGGGATTGATGAGCGCGTCGTGCTGGATCAGATCGGCGTAGGTGCGACCGTCGGGCGTGGTAACGGGACGCTGTAGGGCGCTGACGACCCCGTGCGTGACCGTGAACCGCAGCTCGAACGGGTTGCCGATCGCCACGACCAACTGGCCGGGGACCAGGCCCTTCACCGTGCCCATCCGAGCGGCGGGCAGCCCGCCGGCATCCACTTTAATAAGAGCCACATCCGTCAGGCGGTCGGCGCCGACGACCGTGCCCGTGTACTTATGTCCGTCGGTCAAGGTGATGCTGATCGTCCGCCCGGCCACGTTGGAGCCGCCGACGACGTGCTCGTTGGTCAGAATATAGCCATCGGGAGAGACGATGACGCCGGAACCCTGCATCTGCTGCTGGCTGTAGCGCGGCTCCGGAAAGAACTGGTCCATCATATCGTGAATCTGGACGCGTTCCGTCGTATCGATGAAGACCACCGACTTATAGGCTGCCTGCGCGGCGCGGGCGTAGATCTCGTCGGCGGAGAGCGGCTCGGGCGCACCGGGCTTAATGCCCAGCCCTGTATCTGTCTCGGCCTGACTGACGGGCTCTTTCCAGGAAATACGGATGTTGGGCAGGATCAATCCCCCCACGACAAAAGCGGCGACGACCACCAGGAACATGCGCAGGCGCGAGCGATTCGGAGCCTGCGAATAGGAGGAATGGCTGTTCATTCGTCGTTTTTCATCTCCTTACCATAAGTGCGGGCGCGCAACACCGTCGCTACCGAACACGCCTCTTCTCTTCTTACGTGTTCCCAGGGGAAGGATGTTACCCGGAAGGCGACGAAACAGGCGGATTTTCCGGCGGAGGCAGATCGGGGGCGTGATGCCCCAAACGGACAAAGGGATAGGGAATGCCGGCCAGAAAGAGGCAGACGCGCAACGCGTCGAAGTAGTTGGTCGCAATCTCCGGCGCGCCCCGCCAGGGGTGAATAGCCTCCGGATCTCCTGGCGGCCAGGCCACGACGATAGGCCAGAGCGTGAGCATGGCTGCCGCCAGCAGGAGATAGATCCAGGTGGGCCGGCGGGTGCGCGTGATCAGGGCCAGACAAGCGCCCATCACGGCGCCATCGAGCAGCGAGAACCCGCCGATCTCCCCCGCCTGCTTAACACAGCGCAGCGGCAGCGAGAGCGCCAAAAATCCGATCGCAACGAAGGCGCACCCCCAGCCCAGAAGACGCACAGCAAGCCCCTCCGCCCATTTCCGCTACCGACCGCCAGACCGCAGAGATTTCACCACCCGCTCGCTTCGCTCGCTAGAGACACAGAGGCACAGAGGAAAAGCCAATGCGAGAAAAGCCAATCCTCGCTATAGCAGAATCGTTTTTCTCTGTGTTCTCCTTGTGTGGATAGCAGAGGCACAGGCTTTTCTATTTGCACCCACCTCTTTCTTTTCTCCTGGTTTTTCTCGCATTGGCTTTTCCTCTGTGCCTCTGTGTCTCTAGCGAGCGAAGCGAGCGGGTGGTGAAAATCTATGCTGCCTAGGAACAGACACACGCTTAGCCTAGTGCGGACCGGCCACATGCCAGCCGGATGCCGGCTGATACGAGAAGAAATTGCCATCGACCACCTGGGTGCCGCTCAGCAGCCAGTAGGCCAACTGACCGGTGGACGTGTTCTGGAAGACCAGGCTTGCCGTGACGTAGCCGGCCGGGCGCAGAGGCAGGGATTGGGCGAGAAGAGAGACGCACTTCCAGCCGGAGGGCACCGAATCGGCGAGGTAGACGCCGTCGACGGCGGTATTGCCGTTCATAAACCATACCACAAGCTGGCCGGTAGAACGGTTTTGGAACAGGAGGTCAGGGTTGCCGTCGCCGTTGAAATCCAGGCTGCCGACCACGTCCCAATTGGCAGATGGCGTCGGAGTAACATACGTGCCGTCAAACGCGGAGTCGCCGTTCATGTACCAGATCGCAAGCTGGCCGGTGTTCGCGTTCTGCAGCAAGAGATCGGGGATGCCATCTTTATTGAAGTCGGCCATGCTGATGACGTTCCAGCCGGCAGGCGGGGTGGAAGAAAGCATCTGGCCGTTGGTAGCCTTCATGTTGCTCATATCCCAGACGGCCACCCGGCCGGCGCTCGGGTTCTGGAAGAAGATCTTATAGGGATCGTCGTAGCTCTGCTGGTCGTCATCGCCGACGGCTTTCCAGGCCGGGTCCTGGACCGGCGTCGCGAAGTCGCCTCCAAAGGGTGCGACGCCATACATATACCAGACGGCAAGCTGGCCGCTGGAAGCGTTCTGGAAGAGCAAGGCGTGATGGGAGGGGGTATGGACCACCTGCGCAATGGTCCCGGTGCTATTCGCTCCGCCCGCGTTGGCGGCGATGTCGAAGCCGGTGGGGCTGTTTGCATCTTCGATCAGGGACCCCGGACTGGAGCCATCCGCATTGTTGCCGTTCGACCCGGAAGACGAGAAGGAGTACAGGGTCGTAAAGCTGCCGTCCGAGGTGATTTCGTAGACGGTGCCGGTGTCATTGGCGCCCCCGGCGGCTGTGACCCCATAGAATTTGCCGTCTATGCCCTCCATGATCCCCATCGGCACGTCGCCATCCGAGCCATCGGCGGCAAAAGAATGGAGGGTCGTAAAATGACCCGCCGTCGTAATCTTGAAAATGGTGCAGCTGCCGCAGGTCCCGCCTGCCGTGGCGACGCCGTAGAGGTTGCCGTCTGCGGCCTGAATCAGGGCTTGCGGATTGGCTCCATCGGCATTGTATCCGCTGGAATCCAGCGGGGAGAACGTATAGATCGTGTTAAAGTTCCCTTTGGTCGTGATCTTGAAAATGGTGCCGTTACCGTTAGCGCCACCGCTGGTGGCGATGCCATAGAGGTTGCCGCCTGCGCCCTGAAGGATCGATTGAGGATTGGTCCCATCCGCATTGTTGCCGTTGGCATCCGTAGCCGAGAAGGTATACAGGATGGTATAGTTACCGTCTGAGGTGGTTTTGAAAATGGTGCCGTTGCCGTTGGCGCCTCCCCCGGCGGTGACCCCATAGTAGTTGCCATCCAGTCCCTGCACGATATCCATCGGCGCTTCGCCATCCGAGCCATCGGCCGCATAAGAGTGCAGCGTGGTAAAGTTCCCCTGGGGAGTGATCTTGAAAACGCAGCAACTGCCCTGGGTTCCTCCTAAAAGGGCCACGCCGTAGAAGTTGCCGTCGGTGCCTTGTATGAGGGCCAGTGGGTAGGCGCCATCCGCGTTGTACCCGTTGGAATCCAGGGCGGAGAAGGTATGCAGGAGTGCCAGGTGACCATCCCGTGTGATCTTGAAAACCGTTCCGCTGCCGTTGACGCCTCCGCTGGTGGCTACTCCATAGAAGTTGCCGTCGGCGCCTTGAATGATGGATTGTGGATTGGCGCCATCCGCATTATGCTGGTTAGCATCTAAGGGGGAGAAGGTATAAAGGCTCTGAGCATGAGCGGGAACGAGCATGATGAGATAGAGTAGAGCGAAAGCTATTGTAGCTTTGAGAAACCATTTCATGGTCGGTCTCCTTTCCGAGAAGGCGCTGCGCCTATGGACACGGCTGCTAAGAGCAGCCAGATTCGCTATGTGTGCGGACATTACCTTTTGGTGCTAAAGGAAATCCTGTCTGAGGCTATTATACAAGATGAGCGTTACGCTATCGTTACAGCATCGTTACAAGCAGGCGCCCCTGGAATCAGGGAGAGGATGAGGTGAGGGCTTAAAAGGCTCAGTCGAGAGCGGCGCGCAGGGCGGTAAGGAAGCGCGCGTTCTCCTCCGGCCTGCCGATGGTGACGCGCAGGTGGGTCGGCGCGCCGAAGATGTCGCCCGTGCGCGTGATGACCCCCTGGCGCAGCAGCGCCTCGAAGACCGCCTTGCAGTCCCGGCGGACGTCCACCCAGACGAAGTTGGCGTGCGTCGGCGTGTAGGGCAGTCCCAGCGCCTCGAAGCCCGCATAGAACGCCTGCTTGCCCGCCGCATTCATCGCCAGCGTGCGCTCGACATGCTCGGTATCCGCCAGGGCGGCCAGCGCCGCCGCCTGGGCCATGCCGCTGACGTTGAACGGCTCGCGCGTGCGCTCCAGCCACGCCGCGATCTCCGGACGCATGATGCCGTAGCCGATCCGCAGTCCGGCCAGCCCATAAATCTTGGAGAAGGTGCGCAGCACGACCACGTTGCGCCCTTCCTGCACGTAACGCGAGCCGTCCGGGAAGTCCGGTCCCTGCGCGTACTCGAAATAGGCTTCGTCCAGGACCACGATCGCGCGCTCCGGAACGCGGTCCAGGAAGCGTTCCAGGGCGGCGCGGCTCACGATGGTCCCGGTGGGATTGTTGGGGTTGCAGAGGAAGATCAGGCGGGTATGGGCGTTGATCCGCTCCGCCATCGCCTCCAGATCGTGCGTCCAGCCGGAATCGAGCGGGAGGCTGTGGCAGGGCGCGTTGTTAAGGATCGCCGCCGCTTTGTAGCGCACGAACGAGGGCTCGGCCTGGATCACCTCGTCGCCCGGTTCCAGGAAGGTGACGCCGAGCAGGTGGATGATGTCGTCGGAGCCGTTGCCGAAGACCAGCATCTTCTCGTCCACGCCGAGATGCCGCGCGAGCGCCTCGCGCAGACGCGGCGCGGTCGCTTCGGGATAGAGGTGCATCTGCGCGGCGGCCCGCTGCATCGCCTCGATCGCTTTCGGGGAGGGACCGAGGTTGTTCTCATTGCTGGCCAGCTTGACGATGTCCGTCAGGCCCAGCTCGCGCTCGACCTCTTCGATGGGCTTGCCGGGGCGATAGGGCGTCAGGTGGGTGATGTTCTCGGCGACGGTCGGCGGGTCGGGACATTGTGCGCGTCGCGGCGGAACGGTCTGGGTCACGTGCCTTTCCTCCTTCGATTCGGGAGCAGTGTACCACAAACCGGCTTCGCCGGCAACGCGCGCCCGGCTTGACAGCGCCGGGCGATTTTGTTATACTGGACTCCCCGTTCGCTACGAGAGAGTAAAAGACAAACCGTCATTTCTGCTGTCTGCGCGCGGCTTCCAGCGGCAGAACGGGCCACGCCCACAATGACCGCACCCTCTCTAAGCAGGGGACGAGACGGGTCAGAAGGAACGCTCTACGACAACCGGGAGGTCCCGATTTGCCTCCCTCCTCACGAAAGGAGAAAAGCATGGTTCCCAGTTTCCCTCTTTCTCTCTCGCCGGAGCGCTTCGTCCGCCATTTCCGGCGCCTCTCCTCTTTCGGCCTTACGCGCCTCGCCTTGACCCTCTGCATGGCGCTCGGAAGCCTGTTGCTCGGCAGCCCCTTCGCCGCCGCGACCGGCTGGACGACCAGCGGCACCAAAATCCTCACTCCCTCCGGCACACAGTACATCATCGCAGGCGTCAACTGGTACGGCGCGGAGACGACTTCTTATGTGCCGGACGGCATGTGGACGGTGGACTATAAGTCCATCGCTACGCAGATTCTGCAGTATGGGTTCAACACGGTCCGCCTTCCCTTCAGCAACCAGATGTGGGAGCAAGACCCCGCCGCCTCCTACCACTATACCAGCGCCTGTCCGGACTGTAAGGGAAAGAACGCGCGCGACATCCTGGCGTTGATCATCAACTATCTCGGCTCTCTCGGCCTGCACGTCATCCTCGACAACCACCGCTCCGAAGCCGGCAACTCCGCCGAAGCGAACGGCCTCTGGTACTACGTCTCCGGCAGTAACAACTATCCGGAATCGTCCTGGATCAACGATTGGGTCAACGTGCAGCGTTGGGTGCATGGGGTCAAGCAGGCCAACGACACGGTCACCCTCAACTACCTTGCCTCCGACGGCTTCCCGATCGTCCTGGGCTACGATCTGCGCAACGAGCCGCACACGCCGAGCAGGACCGCCTACCTGCAAGGGGCCACGTGGGGTACCGGCGACGGCATCAGTCCGACGACCAATCCCAACCCCAATCCGTTCGCCATCACCACCAGCACGCCGCACGATTGGCGGCTGGCCGCAGAGCGGGCGGGCGATAGCATCCTGGGCGATGCCGCCAGCCACGGCTGGGACTATCCTCTGATCTTCGTGGAAGGTATCAGCCAGTTTCCCACGGCGACCGGTACGGCCGCCAACGGTCCCTACGACTACTACTGGTGGGGCGGACAACTGCAGGGAATCAACGGCAACGCCAACAATCCCGGCGCGCCGGTCGTGTTAAACAGCGGCGGCAGCGCCAGCGGCCTGGGAGCGCCGGTGGCTAACCAGCTCGTATACTCCGGACACGACTACGGGCCCAGCGAATACCAGCAGCCGTGGTTCAACACCGGCACCTGTTACAAGTCCGGCTGCTCCTCCTCCAGCCTGGCCGATGTCTGGACCAGCCACTGGGGCTTTACCAACCTGTCCGGCGGCATCAACCCGGTCTGGCCCGGCCACAGCGCCTACCCCTGGAGCAACACGGGCGCGACGGCCTATAGCCAGACGCCGACGTGGCTGGGCGAGTTCGGGACCGGAAACGCCTCGAGCGACTGCTATACCTCCGGCGCCGGCAGCCAGGGCCAGTGGTTCACCGACCTGGTCAACTACGTCCAGAGCAGCTACGTGCGGACGACGACCAACGATTCCGGTTATGCCCTCTCCAATCTGAACTGGACCTACTGGTCCATCAACGGCAACGACAGCTATGGCGTGCTCAACAGCAACTGGAACGCGCTGGCCTATCCGAACAAGGTCTACTCGTTCCTCTGCAGTATCGAGCAGATGTCCATTTCGGGCTGCGGCTCGACCGGTCCCCTTCCCGCGCCGCAGTAGACTCATGGCTGGTTGGACGCCGATGTGCTGCCCTTTTCCGCGCAGCACATCGGCTCTCTATGGTTGTAAGGGAACCTGCCGGGATGGCGGCCTGATTCCTCTATTCCCCAACAGCGGAACGGGCCATGCATATCCATAGACCGGCGCCTCTTTCCAGCCGAACTGCCCGTACCAGTCCGGATTTTTCCATAGCAAGGTCGCCCGGTGGCTGGCGTGGAAATCCTCGCGACCGAGCCAGGGCGGCAGATCCTTCCGAGCGAGCGCCCGAGGGGATGTTACCCAGGGCCTGGCTCCGAACTCGCGAAAAAGAGTTTCCGAGATCGTATCGCGGTAGCCGCGCCGCTTCCACTCGGCGCAGATCGCCTGCGCGTAGGTCCCTAGCGCCTTCTCGTATCCGCGCCACATCCGCAGCGCCGGATGATTCTGCCATCCCAGGGACGGGTCTCGCAGGCAGCGCAGCAGATGGAGCGCCTCTAATCGCTGTTTTCCCAGCCGCTGTCTGTCCAGCACGCGCGCCGATTCTTCGAAATCGGGAAATGGAAGAAAGGTTTGAATGGCGATCCCCTCCTGCTCCACTCTGTGTATGGGTCCTCCAGAAAAACTATCTAAAAATACGTTCTTAAGAGGAAGAAGGACCCCGCCTGTTGACCCCGAATTTAAGGAAGGGAATGTGTGGCGCCGACAGAGAGGAGATAGGCGATGTGGCAACGGTTTACGGAGCGGGCCAGACGGGTGGTCTTCTTTGCCCAGGAAGAAGCCGGCAGGCTGGGAGAAAACTACGTCTCCACCGAGCATCTGCTGCTGGGGCTGGTACGCGAAAACGACAGCGTGGCCGCCCGG
>DASRCN010000105.1:0-15780 GCA_035653075.1 Chthonomonadaceae bacterium
GATAGAGCTGGTCTGCTCGAAGCAGCCGAAGGGCATGCGCAGCAGACCGTCCAGCCCTTCGACCACCTGGCTGAAGGCGCCCGGATAGAGCTTGACCCAGATGGTGCTGGCGCCGGGGATCGACTCGGCAGGGATGGTGAGGACCTTATCGACCGTGCCCTCCAGGCGATCGTTGATGGCCGTGCGGACCTCCTTGCCGTCGGGCAGTACGTCGATGGAGCGGCGGACGGCATCGGAGAGCCGGCTGCCGCGAGCCGTTACCGTCAGGGCGTAGTGGCCGATCTCTTTGACGGTGATGGAGTAGGTGACGGCAGTGACCGCGTTCGCTTCGACATGCGTGACCTGCGTGCTCGGGCCGTTCAGCGCGAACCAGGGCTGCTCATCGAGGGTCAGCGTCACGTCCTGCGCGGTCGGCAGATAGTTGTAGACGGCGACCGGAATATCGACGCGGTCGTCCTGCGTGAGGGCGATCGGCAGGTCGATGTCCACGAAGAAGTCCTGAAACACCTTGATGGGTGCGGTCGCGCTGCCCAACTGGCCGCGGACGCTGTTCGCCATCATGCTCAAGCGCCAGGTCGTGATCGAGTCGGCCATGGGGATACGCACTTCGGCGCGGCCGTTGTCATCCGTGATAAGACCGGGATTCCAGTACATGGTCTCCGGGAAGTAGGAGCGCACACGTACCGGCTCTTCGCCGCCTCCGTTCTGGCTGGGAACGGCGACCTTCATGGCGGCCAGAGTGGTCGCACCGGGAGGGCCTTCGGGACCGGGCACTCCGGCGGCAGAGGCGCGGTCCATCAGCTCCATCTGCGGCACCTCTCTTTCCATAAGACCGCCAGGTGGACCGAACGCGGCGCGTCCCCCGAATCCACCTCTGCCAAAACCGCCCATAGCTCCTCCCAGGCGACGGGAATAGCCAATGTCCAGAATGTCGTCCGAGGTGTCCCAGCGGCCGTCCGGTCCGGCGCTGCTCAGGGTAAAATAGCCCTCGTAGGTCGTGCGGCCGTAGAGATTGGACCGGAAATAGTGACCCCAGGGATCGCGCAGGTCCGCATCGCGCAGGTAGCCTTTTTCTACCAGCAGGGTCAGAGAGTCAGCGGCATGGAGCCAGTCGCCGGTGTCCTGGTGGTAGCGGGAGAGAGCGTTCAGGATCTTCTTATGCGACTCCATCATCTTCTGGATCGCCAGCTCTTTGACTTTCTCCCAGCGTGCTGAGAATGTGTTGACGCGGAAATCGAAGTCGCCGGAGGCCGGGACCGCCGCAAACACCATCGCCCCCGCGCGCTGATGCGACTCCTGCTCTTCGGGCGGCGCCGGCTGCATCTCCTTGAGCAGCAGACCGGCCGGCTCCAGCCCGTGAATCTCGTATTTCGGCTCCATCAGGTCCTTTTCGAGCGTGAAGACGATCTTCTCTAACCCCGGCTGCAGCTCTGAGAGGGCGAAGACGCTCTCATCCACCATCGCCAATCCTAATGCCGCCGCGACCGGACGCCGCCCCGCATCCTGCACGAGGAAGCGGATCACGGCATCCCCGCCGGGCCGGTACTGCGCCTGGTCGGCGCCGACCTTGATGCTCAGATCGCCGGCGGGCGAGACGACCACCAGCCGGGTATCCCGAATGATGTCTTCGCTGGGCAGGATCTTGTAGGCGTGCATCTCCAGCGTGCCGGTCATGTCGTTGGTCATCGGCAGGGAGAGATGGGCTTCGCCGTTATGCAGCGGCTCGGCGCGGGTCAGGATCGTCTGCCGGTCGCGCAGCACGTCGAGATAAACCGTCCCTCCTGGCGCGGAGCAGAGAACCGTCAGGTTCAGGCGGTCGCCCACGCGGGCCAGGGTTTTATCCGTGCGCAGAAGGATGCCTTCTTGCTGCGCGCCGGCTTGCAGATAGCGACCGGCGGTGCAGACATGGCCGGCGGCATCGACCGCGCGCACGGTGACATTGGCGGGCTGGCTGCCGGGCGTGAAGGTGAAGGTCGCCAGGCCGAGGTCATCGGTGATAAGATGCGTGACGGCGTTATTGAGGTCCGTGTGGACTTCGAGGGCCGCCTGCTTGAGCGGCGCGCCGTCCGGAGTGGCTGCCGAGATGTAGACCCGGTTGGGCACGTGGGGAACGAGCGCGCGGGTTTCCGGCACGAGCACCAGCGAGATCGGTTCCTGTACCACCGGGACCGTCGTATGGACGTCCTGCGTGTGCTCGGCGGTGTCTTTGATTGTGGCGTGGAACTCGACGACGGCTTTGCCCTGCTCCAGCGGCTGGCCCACGAAGGAGGAGGGCAGCGTGTATTCAAAATGGTAGGCGCCGGTCGCATCGGTCACGCCCTGCTGTTCGCCGAACTGGCTCACGCCGATGTCGAGTGTGTTTACGGCGATATTCACCTGGGCGCCGGCCACGGGCTTGCCGAAGAAGTAGTTTGCTTTGACGGTCCCATTCACATGGTCGCCGGGCAGGTAGTAGGGGCGGTCCGTGGTAAGGCTGACTTTGAACTTGGGCAGCACGTAGCGCTCGACTCGCACCTTCTTCTCCGCCTGGCCCTGCGGCAGCACGGCGCGCAGCGTGAAGGCGCCCATGTTGACCTCGTCGGCGAGGATGAAGTCGGCGGAGGCGACGCCGAAGCGGGAGAGCGTGGTCCGTTGCTTGAAGACTTTGTTGCCGCGGGCATCCTCGACCTCGAAGACGGCAGGGCTGTCTGAAACGGCGCGCCGGGTCGCCATGTCGAGGGCCAGGGCGCGCAGATGCATCGTCTGTCCGGGCTGATAGAGGGGCTTGTCGGCGGTCAGCATCACCTGCACCGACTGCTGAAGCTGGATGGGCTGGGTGACTGTGTCCTTGCCGAGCGGGGAGTCGACGGCCACCGTCAAATCATAGGAGCCGGGTGGCGCCTCCGGCGCGGTGAACTGTGCATCCAGCGTGCCCAGGGCGTTGGTGTGTCCGGAGAAAAGCGTCGCCGCCAAGCCGGACGGCTTGCCGTTCTCCAGATGTTCGAGCGATAGGCTCACCTCGGCGCGGACCGGCTTGGCGGTCTCGTGGTCGAGCACGATGACTCGCAACGCCGCCGGTCCGCCGCGCAGCCAGTGGTTCTGGCCCATCACCTGCGTCTCCAATGGCGACAACACAAGATTGTTCTCTGCGCTATTTTGTTGTGTCATTTCGCTTCCTCCCGCTCTGTGTCGCGCCGCCGGTCCATTTTTCTGTTGCGCCCCTGCCGGCAGCGCGCTAAAGCCCAGAATAACGAGCATTACGAAAGGAACGAACGAACGGTTTCCCATAGCAGCCACCTCTCTTCGGAGTTCAAAGGCCTCTCCCTGCCTTCGACCGTCCATTAGACGGGAGCCGGGCAAAGGGCGTTACCAGGCATGAAGGTACTGCCTGTTTTCCCTTGATTGGGTATAGAAGCGGGCCGAATGGTTCATTGGTCTTCCGTTTTATCGGGCGACTGAAGTCGCTGCAACAAGAGCGCGAAGTCGCCCTTCGGCGACTAGAGCCATTAGGCTTTTCTCTCCTCTTAAGTAGGTAGCAGCTAGAAAGGAGAGGAAAAACCTGGCAGTAGCAGTCCGCGCAGGCGGACTTTGTGCCTTTGTTGCTGCGGCTTTAGCCGCCCGAACAAGAGAAGCGCTGTTTAGAGGGAGAAAGCAGGGAATCAAATGTCTTGCGCTAGGGCCGTGATGCAGACCCGCACAGCGCCCGCATCCTTTACCACCTGTGCGCACTCTTTCACGGTAGCTCCTGTCGTGAGCACATCGTCGATGATAAGCACGGATTGCCCGGCGAAATAGTCCGACGTGCGGACGGCGAACGCCCCCTGCACGTTCTGAGCGCGTTCCCGGTGGCCCAGCCGTGTCTGCGTTTTCGTGCGGCGGATGCGGCGCAACCCCCGCGTGTCTAGCCGCCATCCGTATTCCTGAGCTACAATCCGGGCGATCCGCTCCGATTGGTTGAAGCCGCGCTCCCGCAGTCGGGAGGGATGCAGCGGAACGGGAACGACCCTATCGAAGGCAGGCTGGTCGGAGGCGTTGGGGTGGGGCAGCAGTCGGGAACCGGGGCGTTCTAGTGACGCGGCCAACAGTTTGCCTAACGGTTGGGCGAGGGCGGTCTTGCCATCGTATTTGAGACGGTGGATGGCCTGGCGCAAAACGCCTTCGTAGCGGCCCATCGCCTGACACCAGGCAAACGGCGGTTCCGGGCCTAGCTCACAGGCAGGGCAGAGGGATTTGTCGGCGGCAATGAGCACGCCACAGCGATCGCAGAAAGGCGGGTCGGGTGGCTGGATGGCGTGCCGGCAGGCCGGGCACAAAGGTTCTTCCTGCCAGGCGCCACAGACCAGGCAGCGCGGCGGATAGACAAGGTCTAAAAGCCCGTTCCAGATTGCTTGGACTGCTTCGATCTGCGCCATCCAAGAAGTCTCCGGCCCTCTGTTAGGCAGGGGGCCGGAGTTTTCCTTTATACTTCCAGGTGTGATTTATTAACCTGCTAAATCTTCCGCCCGTATCCTATCTCGGTTGCCATGCCAGATTCTGAGTACGCGAACAATAGGACCATCCACAGCATCATCCTGCACATCAAACAGAATCCGATATATTCCCGTGCGCTTGCCGTAGAGAAACTGCCGAATAGGGTGGCCAATCTGGAGGCTTCTGGAATGAGGGGACAATGGGTAGGCATCTCATCAAGCGAGAAGATGGCCTCAAAAAGTCTGATAATTATATGATGTCTTGCCCTGCAGAAAAAATAACTGCTGTTTTTACGGGGTATCGCTGACGCGGACTGGGCGTTTTTCACGGTAGGATTTCCAGGCCGCGATGGCGATCACGACCGCCATGCGCCCGTCCCAGCCGGTAACGGGCGGCGGCGTATCCTGGCGGATACATTCGATGAACTGTCGCATTTCGGTGGCGAACGACTCGGTGTAGCGCTCCAGGAAGAAGTAGAGGGGTTTGGCGGAATGGACGCCCTCGCTGTTGCTCAGGGAGAGCGTATCCGGCGTGCGGTTGGCCGCCATTACCATGCCGCCCGATCCAAAGACCTCGACCCGCTGGTCGTAGCCATAGACCGCCCGGCGGCTGTTGTCGATGGCGCCGAGAGCGCCGTTTGCGAAGGTGAGCGTGACGATAGCGGTATCCAGGTCGTCCACGTCGGGATCGATCAGCGTTGCTCCCGCTGTGGAGACCTCCTCGACCTCGCTGCCCATCAAGTAGCGCGCCATATCGAAGTCGTGGATGGTCATGTCCAGGAAGATGCTGCCGGCGCCCCGGGCATACGTCCTGGGTGGAGGCTCCGGATCGCGGCTAGTGATGCGCAGGATATGCGGATCGCCAACATTGCCCTCGGCCACCATCTGCCGCGCATTGGCAAAATTGACATCGAAGCGTCGGTTGAATCCGACCTGCAGCTTCACGCCGGCCTGAGATACGGCTTCCAGCGCCGCGTCGATCTTATCCAATTCGTAATCGATGGGCTTTTCGCAGAAGATGTGCTTGCCGGCCTGCGCCGCCTCGACGATCAGGCGCGCGTGGGTGTCGCTGGGGGAGCAGATGGCGACCGCGTCGATGTTCGACTCCGTGAGAAGGGCGGTGTAGTCGGCCACCGCCATGGGGATTTTAAATCTGGCGGCCATTTCCTGCGCGGCCGGCAGATTCACGTCGGCGATGGCGGCCAGAGCGGCGCCCGGCACGCGATAGGAGAGATTCTCGACATGGATTTTGCCGATGCGTCCCGCGCCAATCACTCCGACTCGAATCGGTCTTGTCTCCGTCATGCTCCTCTTCGCCCCTGCATTTCCACGCCGGACCGTATCATAGCCCGATCTGCTTGAGATAGTCTTGATTGCGCTGCGCCGACTCCCTGGGCGCGCCCATGCCGGGCAGGACATCCTGCTCCACGACGATCCATCCGTCGTAGCTCCTTTTTTCAAGTTCCGCCTGGATCGCCGGGAAGTCCACGTCCCCCTGGCCCAGCTCACAGAAGATTCCCTGCCGGACCGACTGGAAATAGTCCCAGCCCTGTTCTCGGGAGCACGCGGCGACTTCCGGCTGGCAGTCTTTGAAATGCACGTGCCAGATGCGGTTTGCATGCCGGCGCAATCCCGCGAGCGGGTCACCGCCGCCGAAGCGGTAGTGGCCGGTATCGAAGCACAGCCCGAGCAGCGCCGGATCGGTCGCCTGGAGCAGCGTCTCGACTTCCTCCGGAGTCTCCACGTTCCCGGCGCAGTGATGGTGAAACACGGTCCGCAGGCCGGTCTCACTTCGCACAGCCTCCGCGATCTGCATGGCGCCCTTCGCAAAGACCTGCCACTCAGCCTCGCTCAAACCCTCCTCCGGTCGTATTCGACCCGCGTGCCCGGTGCGGACAGGGTCTTTGCCATTGTCGTCGGCCAGAACGATGAACGGCTGGCTGCCCTGCACATCGGCCAGCAGGCGGGCGGTCCGTACCGCCGTCTCCCGGCCCGTCGCGTGCGCGGCCGCATCCTTTAAATCCACCGGCACGAACGCGCCCAGCATGGTTAAGTTTCGCTCTGCCAGCTCTGCCTTCAGTCGGGCCGGGTCGGTTGGCATAAAACCCCAGTCGCCCAACTCCGTGCCTGCATAGCCTGTCTGCGCGATCTCATCCAGGACCTGGACATATCCCGCCGCTTGTCCCTCCAGGTCGAACTCCAGCACCCCCCAAGAACAGGGCGCATTCCCGATTCGAATCATGCTCTTCCCTTCATTAAAACTTCCGTGACCACTCCTCCATCCAGCGCTCAATGACGACTTTGGTCTGCGTGAAGAACTCGACCGCGTGTTTGCCCTGCGCATGCAGCGAGCCGAAGAAGCTGTTCTTCCAGCCACTGAATGGGAAGAACGCCATCGGGGCCGCCACGCCGATATTGATGCCGATGTTGCCCGCCTCGGCCTCATACCGGAACTTGCGCGCCGCGGCACCGCTGCTGGTGAACAGGCAGGCCATGTTGCTGTACTCGCCCGCGTTGACCAGCGCAATCGCTTCCTCGACCGTATCGAGGTGCATCACGCTCAATACCGGGCCGAAGATTTCCGTTTTCGCGACGGTCGTTCCCGGCCGGACGTTGTCCAGGATCGTGGGGCGGAGGAAGTTGCCGCGCTCGTAGCCCGAAATGACCGGATGGCGACCGTCTACGACGATCTCCGCGCCCTCGTCCAGTCCCTTCTGGATCAAGCCTTCGATGCGGGCTTTGCTCTGCGGCGTGATGACGGGTCCCATCTGCACGCCCGGCTCCAGTCCATAGCCGACCACGCGCGCCTGCGCCGCCTCGGCCAGTTTCGATGGGAAGATCCGGCTGGCCTCGCCTACCATGACCGCCAGCGAAGCCGCCAGGCACCGCTGCCCGGCGTTGCCGAAGGCGCTGTCGACGACGATATTCGTGGTCAAGGCTACATCCGCATCCGGGAGGATGATGAGCGGATTCTTGGCGCCGCCCTGCGCCTGCACCCGCTTGCCGTTCGCGGCCGCGCGAGCGTAGACGTGCCGCGCCACCGGCGTCGAGCCGACGAAAGTGACCGCCTGGATCGCCGGATGATCCAGGATCGCATTGACGGTCTCCGGGCCGCCATTCACCAGGTTCAGTACGCCTTTCGGGAAGCCGGCCTGCTCGATAAGCTGGAAGATGCGCTGCATCGTGATGGGGGTGCGCTCCGAGGGCTTGACGAGGACCGTGTTGCCGCAGGCGACGGCGTAGGGCAGATACCAGAACGGCACCATGCCCGGAAAGTTGAACGGGCAGAGAATCGCCACTACGCCCAGCGGCTGGCGGATCATGTACTCATCAATGCCGCGCGCCACGTCCTCCGAGAAGTCGCCCATCATCAGCATTGGAATGCCGCACGCGACCTCCACATTCTCGATCGCCCGGCGCACCTCTCCGCGCGCATCGTCGAGGGTCTTGCCGTTCTCCATCGTGATGGTGCGGGCTAGCTCTTCGAATTGGGCCTCCATCAAATCTTTAAGCTTAAAGAGATACTGGATGCGCGTCGGAGCCGGAACCCGCCGCCATTCCGGAAACGCCGCCGCTGCCGCCCGCGCTGCCTGATCTGCCTCCTCCGGCGGCGACAAGGGCACCGAGCCAAGCGCCTCCGCCGTCGCCGGGTTATGCACCTCCAGCCACTCACTTGCAGACGAGTCGCGCCACTCTCCCGCAATATAGTTCTGATTTCTCAATCTGCTCTCCATTTCCACGGCGTTGAAACGCCGTGCGGAAACACGAAACCCGCTTCGCAGGTTGCCCACCCCCTGTCCCCTCCCTAAACAGGGGGAACGCTGTTGAAGGCTTAGTCCACGCAGGCGGACTTTGTATTTCAGCACGGCGTTTCAACGCCGTGTGCCTATAGAAAATGCCGCTCTTTCTTCAGCGCCTTCTCGTAGGCGGCCCGCTCCTTACGCACGCTCTCCAGATCGGAGACCTCGGCGACCGCCACGTCCCACCACGACTCGTAGCCGCTGACACGCTGCTCACGATCGGTCTCGATGGTGATGACCGTCGTTCGGTCCTGCCGCTTTGCCTCCTCCAGGGCGGTCTTCAGGGAGGGCAGGTCCCGCGCCGAGATGACGTGCGCGCCCAGACTGCGGGCGTTGGCCGCGTAGTCCACCGGGAGGACCTCTCCCTCCAGCGCGCCGGTCCGTTCGTCGCGTGTATTGTAGCGCGTGCCGAATCCGCCCAAGCCGACCGACTGAGACAGCCCGCCGATGCTGGAATAGCCGTGATTGTCGATCAATACGATGGTGAGCTTGACGTTCTCCTGAATGGCCGTGACAATCTCCGAGGACATCATCAGGTAGGACCCGTCGCCGACCATTACGTAGACCTCGCGCGACGGGTCGGCCATTTTCACGCCCATGCCGCCGGCGATCTCGTAGCCCATACAGGAGTAGCCGTACTCCAGATGATAGCCCTTCGGATCGCGCGCTCGCCACAGCTTGTGCAGGTCGCCGGGGAGGCTGCCGGCGGCGCACAAGACCACGTCTCGCGCATCGCTCGCCGTGTTGACCGCGCCGATGACTTCGCCCTGGCTGATCGGCGGACCCCAGCCCAGCGTGTAGATCCGCTCCACCTCGGCGTCCCACTCTTTGTTGAAGCGGGCGCTGCGCTCCTTGTAATCGGGGCTGGTGGAGAAGCCCTGCAGGGCCGCCCCCAACTCTTCCAGCGTGACCTTTGCATCGCCCTCCAGCGGCACGGCGGCATGCTTGTAGGCATCGAACTCGGCGACGTTAATGTTGATGAACCGGACGTCCGGGTTCTGAAAAGCCGTCTTGGAGGCCGTCGTAAAGTCGGAATACCGCGTGCCCACGCCGATCACCAAATCCGCTTCGCGGGCCATGATGTTAGCGCCTGGCGTGCCGGTCACGCCGAGCGCGCCGAGGGAGAGCGGATGGTCGTAGCGCATCGCGCCCTTACCTGCCTGTGATTCGGTGACCGGAATGCCAGTCTGCTCGGCGAACCGCGCCAGCACCTCAGTGGCCTCGCTGTAGATCGCGCCGCCGCCCGCGACGATCAGCGGCTTGCGGCTGCTGCGTATCCACTCCGCTGCCTTCTGCATGAGCATGACATCCGGCCTCGGTCGCGCGATATGCCAGATGCGTTTGGCGAACAGCTCTTCGGGATAGTCGAATGCTTCCGTCTGCACGTCCTGCGGCAGCGCCAGCGTCACTGCGCCCGTCTCGACCGGCGAGGTCAGCACGCGCATCGCCTCCGGTAGCGCCGTGAGGATCTGTTCCGGACGGTTCAGGCGGTCCCAATAGCGTGAAACTGGCTTGAAACAGTCGTTCACCGAGAGATCCTGGCTGGTCGGCAGCTCCAACTGCTGCAGCACCGGGGCCACGTTGCGGCGGGCGAAGATGTCGCCGGGCAGCAAGAGCACCGGCAGGCGATTGATCGTCGCTGTTGCCGCTCCGGTGACCATGTTGGTCGCGCCCGGTCCGATGGAGGAGGTACAGGCCCAGGCGCGCAGGCGGTTGCTCGCCTTCGCAAAGGCCGTCGCCGCGTGGACCTGCGCTTGCTCGTTGCGCGTCGGGATGAATCGAAAATCCGGATGCGACAGCAGAGCCTCGCCGATTCCGGCCACGTTGCCGTGCCCGAAGATGCCGAAGCACCCGGCAAAGAACCGGTTCTCGTGACCGTCGCGCTCCACGACCTGGTTGGCTAAAAACTGGACGATGGCCTGCGCCATCGTCAGGCGTCTGGTCGCCATGAGGCTCCTCCGCTCTCTTATAAATCAGGATTAGGAAGCATGAAGTCGCGTACGACCGCGATCAAGTCGTGGACCGAGCCGATGAACGTTCGCAGCGTCCGCACCGTTGCTCCATAGGAATCGAACTCGTCGATGCGCAGCCCATCGGCATCGTACGCCCGGCGGAAATCGGCGAACTTCTCGTAGAGCGTGTCCAGGATTTCCGTGGGAACGGGATTGAAGAATCGCTCTTTCACGGGAATGTCCGCCGCGTTGAACAGCACCTGCCACTCATGGGGAATGGTCAGCGTGATGTCGCCGCCGATCAGCTCGGACCAGTGCAGGTGGTGCCGGTAGGCCGCCGCGAGCAGCCGCGTCCGATAGCCGCGCTCTTTGTAGATCCCGTATGCCTTCTTGATGCAGGCGATTCCAGCCCAATCCAGCGTGCCCGGCGTGACGAGAATTTGATCCCGTTTGGCGAGTACGTGCATCCAGTCGTCCAGCCTTCCGACCATGAGGGTACAGATGGGCGTCATATCGTCGATGGGTAAGCCTTCCGCCGCGCGCCGATTCAGACCGCGCTCGACCGCCTCTGCGACCGCCATAGTCTGGGGGACGGTGAAGCTGACGGTCCCGTTGATGTTCACGCCGAGATAGGTGGCCTCTTCGACCGCCGCGATACCGGCCTGCGTTACCGGCAGCTTGACCTGCATATTGGGCGCCAGCCCACTAAAATGGAGCGCCTGCTTTACCAGCGCCTCCGGGTCGCGATAGAAAGCCGGGTTCGTCTGGATGGAGAGACGGCCTTTGCGGCCTTTCTCCCGCTTGAACACCGGCATCAGCATCTCCGCGCCCCGGACTGTAATCTCCTCGAAAAGCTTCCAGGCGATCTGATCTTCCGACCAGGTGGGGTTCTCTTCGATGAGCTGCAGGATCCGGTTCCGCCACAGCGGCATCTCCTGCTTGAGCACGTTATGCACGATCGTCGGATTGCTCGTCGCGCCGACTGCGCCCCGCGCGATGGCGTACTTCAGCTCCTCCACCGAGCAGGAGTCGTTCCAGTAGTCGGTGGCCGTATTCGTGACCGTCTGCTGCAGGGGACACATTTCCGTCGCGGTGACCATCTTATTACCCTTATTCGGCGTTAAAAGGCCTTTTCACCGGGTTGAAACCCGGTGCTAAGATACGAAACTTGCCCGCTTCTTAGCCGGGCCGTGAACGACCCGGACCTCACCCCTAACCCCTCTCCTTCGTAAGCAGAGGGGAACTTAAGGTGGGCGGCCAACCGCCCTGACGGGCGGAAAAGCCTGTCTCCTCGTAGGAGTACCGAGTTGTCGGACAGGCTCTAAGATACGAAACTTGCCTTCGCAGATTACTACCTTTCGGCTGGAGTCCGCGTAGCGGACTTTGTGTTTCAGCACGGCGTTTTAACGCCGTGTTAACCTTCCATCCCCAGATGCACGATCGGAACGCGGGAGTCCTTTTCTTTCCAGGTTTGTTTGATCCAGGCGTGCTCCGGGTCGTCGCTGTTAGCCAGAGATTGGGCCGAACCGGCCAGCACGTTTAGATAGTAAGTCGTGTAGCCGTGCGCGGAGACGACCGGATGATACCCCTCCGGCACCAGGACCACGCAACTGTCGCGAGCCTGCATCAGCTCGTCCAGGCGACCGTCGCTCGTATAGACACGCTGGTAAGCGTAGCCTCCCGGACGGTCCATCTTATAAAAGTATATCTCCTCCAGGTCGGCTTCCAGCACGTTGCCGGCTGCATCTTCCCGGTGGACATCGTGCTTATGCGGCGGATAGGAGCTCCAGTTTCCCGAAGGGGTATAGACCTCGACGACGACCAGACGGTGGCAGTCGAAGCCGGGTGGGATCAGGCTGTTGATCTGCCGGGTCGCGTTGCCGCCTCCTCGGATTTCAACTTCGACGTCGTGCGGCGTTACCAGCCGGGCCGGATGGTCTTCGTCCGTGCGGCAGCCGCCGCAGGCGATGTCCAGGTCGTCGCTCAACGCCTCCACCGTAAATTCGGTGTTTCGCGGCAGGTAGAGGCAGGAAGGCATCCCGGCGAACACGTTGGGCCGCCGGCCGATCCGCGCCCATTCGCCCCGGCTGGATCGCACCGCGCAGACGCCCCCCAGAACGACCAGCGCCAGCTCATTGTCTTCCGTGGCGTGCTGCCAGCGCCCACCGGCGCGCATCCGCCGGGCGGCAAAATTGAGATGTTCCCATCCGGCCTCCCGCGCGGTAAGATACATATACTCGGTCGCATCCGGGTTCGGAGAGAGGAGTAAGGAAGAACGACGGCTTATCATAGACCTCTTATATAACTTGAATGCGGGGAATTCCTTCTCAGGCTCTTTATTCGATTAGATTCCAGATTTCCCGAGCGTAGGCGAGGATCGTGCGGTCGCTGGAGAACTTGCCCATGCGCGCGACGTTCAGGATCGCCTTGCGCGCCCAATCGTGCGGCTGGCGGAAAGCCGCGCCGGCCGCTTCCTGAGTGGCGAGGTAGGACGGCAGATCGGCAAGCAGGAAAAACGTGTCCCCCTGCTCCAGCAGCGCCTGAGAGACCCAGGAGAACAGGCCGGGCTCGCGCGGACTGAACCGGTCTGTGTGCAGGCTGTCCAGGACCCGCTTGATGGCGGGATCGCGCGCATAATACTCCCAGGGATGATAGGCGCCCTGCGCCCGCATCGGCTCGATCTCTTCGGCCGTCAAGCCGAAGAGGAAAAAGTTCTCGGCGCCGACTTCTTCTCGGATCTCGATATTGGCTCCATCCAGCGTGCCGATGGTGAGCGCCCCGTTGAGCGCGAACTTCATGTTGCCCGTCCCCGAAGCCTCCATCCCGGCAGTAGAAATCTGCTCGCTCAGGTCGGCGGCGGGAATGATCTTCTCCGCCAGCGACACGCGATAATCCGGCAGGAAGACGACCTTGATCCGGTCTTTGGCGCGCAGATCGTTGTTGATGATCTGGCCGACGCTGGAGATCAGCTTGATGGTCTGTTTCGCCCTCCAGTAGCCGGGCGCCGCTTTGCCGCCGAAAATGTAGGTTCGCGGCACGGTCGGTTCCCGGCCGTCTTCTACGAGACATAAATACTCGTGGATAATATGCAGCACGTTGAGCAACTGCCGCTTGTATTCGTGGATGCGCTTGACCTGGATGTCGAACAGCGAATCCGGATCGACCTTGATCCGGGTCGTCTCCTTAATAATTCGGGCGAGCCACTCCTTGTTGGCCCGCTTGACCTGCAGGAACGCGCTCTGAAAGGCTTCCTGCTCCGCGAAGGGCTCCAGCGCCTTCAACCGGTCGAGGTCTGTGATCCAGCCGTCTCCGATCGTTTCGGTAAGAAGCATTGCCAGTAAGGGGTTGGCCTCCAGCAGCCAGCGCCGCGGGGTGATGCCGTTGGTCTTGTTGTTGAACCGCTCCGGCCACAGTGCATAGAAATCCGGGACCAGGCGGGTCTTTAGCAGCTCGGTATGCAGGGCGGAGACGCCGTTGACCGAATGGCTGCCCACGATCGCCAGGTTGGCCATCCGCACCTGTTTGTGCTCTCCTTCCTCAATCAGGGAAAGGCGGCGGACGCGGGCCTCGTCCCCCGGCCAGCGCGAGGTGACCTGCTCCAAAAAGCGGCGGTTGATCTCGTAGATGATCTGCAGGTGCCGGGGCAGCACGCATTCCAGCAGCGCGACCGGCCAGCGCTCCAGCGCCTCCGGCATCAGCGTATGGTTGGTGTAGCCCAGCGTCGCCTGCGTGATCTCCCAGGCCGCCTCCCAGGGCACTTCGTTCTCATCTACCAGGACGCGCATCAGCTCCGCCACCGTCAGCGCCGGATGGGTGTCGTTAAGCTGGATGGCGACCTTCGATGGAAACGCGCCCAGATCGTCGTGGTCGCGCAGATAGCGCCGGACGATGTCGCGCACCGCGCAGGCCACCAGAAAATACTCCTGCAGAAGGCGCAGCTCCCGACCGGCTTCGATCGTGTCGGAGGGGTAGAGGACTTTGGAAACCGTCTCGGATGCGATCTTCTGCTCTACGGCGCGGAGGTAGTCGCCCGTGTTGAAGATCTGCATATCGAAGTCTTGCGAGGAGCGGGCGGAGTAGAGCCGCAGAACGTTTATCGTCCGGCCGCCATAGCCGACGATGGGGATGTCGCGCGGGACGCCGACGAGCAGTTTCCAGTCCAGCCATAAGGGGTTATACTCGCCACGGCGATCTACCGAATGCTCGATGCGGCCATAGACGGGAATGAGGCAGGCTTCGTCCGGCCGCTCAATCTCCCAGGGCGTGCTCTGCGCCAGCCAGTTGTCCGGCTTCTCTTTCTGGTATCCATCGTCGATCTCTTGCCGAAACAGGCCGTACTCATAGTGGATGCCGTAGCCATATCCGGCCAGGCCCAGCGTCGCCAGGGAATCCAAAAAGCAGGCCGCCAGGCGGCCCAGCCCGCCATTGCCCAGCGCCGCGTCCGCTTCGCTCTCGCGCACCTCTTCCAGATCGTAACCCATCTTGAGAAGCGCCTCACGGCACGGTTCCAGAAGCCCCAGGTTGACCAGATTGTTGCCCAGGGAGCGCCCGATCAAAAACTCCATCGAGAGATAGTAGAGGCGCTTGGCATTTGCCTGCCGGTAACGCGCCTCGGTGTTAAGCATCCCTTCCACCATGCGGTCACGCACCGCAAGCGCCGTGCAGCGAAACAGATCGGAGGCAGCAAGCTCCTGACAATCTTTTCCCAGCGAGTAGCGGGCATGCCGGCAGATCGCCTCCTGCATCCCTTTCTTTATCTCATTGCCCATTCTTCATGCCCCGTAGCGAGTTCTTCCAGGCCCGCCCGTCGCGGGAAAGCAGCGCATCGGCCGCCGCCGGCCCCCACGATCCTGCCGCATAGTTCGGAAAAGAGGTGTAGGGACGGGTCGCGTGCCACATCTCCAGCACCGGCGCGAGCACTTTCCAGGCCATCTCGACGGCATCGCTGCGATTGAAGAGCGCGCCCTGACGCTGCATCGCGTCCAGCAGCAGAGTCTCATAGGCCGTTGCCGGAAACTCGCCGAAAGCGATCCGATAGGCAAAATCCATCTGTACCTGCCGGATGAGCATCTCAGCGCCCAGCGCTTTTGCGCCGAAACGCAGGGAGATACCTTCGTCCGGCTGGATGCGCATGATGAGCAGGTTGGGCGCGATCTCGTCTTGCGGCGTCTCCTGGAAGAACAGGTGGGGCACGCGCTTGAACTGGATGACGACCTCGGTCAGCTTTCGGGGCATCCGCTTGCCGGAGCGCAGATAGAAGGGCACGTCCGCCCAGCGCCAGCTATCCACCAGGAGTTTCAGGGCCGCAAAGGTCTCCGTCGTCGATTCGGGATTGACGCCCTCTTCCTGCCGGTAGCCGGGCACCGGATTGCCGTCGATGACGCCCGGCCCATACTGCCCACGCACGGCCACTTCGCCCAGGTGCTCGGGATTGATGGGAATGATGGATTTCATCACGTCCGCTTTTCGGTCGCGCACGCTGGCGCCATCGTAGTGGATGGGCGGCTCCATGGCGACGATGGAGAGGAGCTGCATGAGGTGGTTCTGGAACATGTCCCGCAGCGCCCCGGCCTCCTCGTA
>DASRCN010000106.1:0-24819 GCA_035653075.1 Chthonomonadaceae bacterium
CATCTGCATCATAGTCACACACCGAGCAGCCCATCAGGTAAGGTTTTCGGGGAGCGTTGGGAAAAGCTTTGTCGGTGACATTCTCGAAGGTGGCGTCTCCCTTATTGCGGTAAAGCTCTAAATGATCTTTCGCCACCAAGAGGATGTCCAACTTGCCGTCTCCATCATAATCCAGAAAGGCGCACCCAAAACCCACCATATCCAGGATGGTGAGCTTCGTAGGATCGCGCGGTCCCCAGGAGAGATCAAGGCCGGCGGCGTGGGCCATGTCTCGGAAGAGGGGGGCGGGCTGGGTTGCTGCGGCGGAAGTGGACGGTACTGCAGGCGAAGGCTGGTGGCACCCTGCACATAAGAGCGCGCCGCCGATGGACAGGAGGCGCAGGCGGGCGCGAAGGGCTTGTGTCGTCACTTTCTAGGCGTCTCCTGGGATTTTCCTAGGGCGGCCAGTCCGGCCTGGAACGCCCGGGATTCGCTGTGCGCCAACTGCGACTGGCCCATGCGCGCGTAGACGCTGGACAGGAAGCTGTGCGCGGTAATCAGCGAGGGATCCATCGCCAGCGCTTTCTTCAAGTCGTCTATTGCCGGCTTATCGCGATTTTCCAGCAAGTTCCATCGCCCCCGAAGGAGATAGGCATAGGGAGTAGGTTTCGTCGAAATCGCCTGCTCGATCTGGCGCCCGGCACGATCGAGATTCTCCGGGGAGGGATCGGTTTGAATGATGACCTGCGCGGACCCAAGCAGCCCGTCGGGATCTCCGGGGCGCAGCGCCAGCAGCTTGTCCCAGGCGGCTTTGGCGACATCGTATTTCCCCTGAGAGGTCGCGGTATCGCCGAGCATATCCTGGGTCACGGGGTCGTTCGGATTTAACTGAGCGGCGAGTTGGATATGCTGGAAACCGAGCGCATACTGCTTTTTCAATCGCTCGATCATGCCGAGCTGCCGCCAGGAGATCGCATCCTTGGGGTCGAGCTGCGTGGCGCGAGTGTAAACTTGCTGCGCGGCATCCACATTGAAATGCTGGAGGATCACGCCCGCCTTGCGCCAGATGGCCGCGTCGTCCGGCTTGATCTGAAGGGATTGGCGCAGATATTTGAGCGCCTCCATCGGCTGCCGCTGGTCGAGAGCGACGTCCGCAAGGGCGTTGAGGGGCCGAGGATCGTTGGGGGCAAGGCCGGCCGCGGTCTGCAAGGCGGCTGCGGCCTCATCGTCACGGTGGGCGCGGAGCAGGGCGTTTCCCCAGTCGAGCTGCGCCTGCGCGTCTTTGGGATTGTCGTGGGCGCGCTGCTCGATCTCTGCGAAGGTCAGGGGACGTGGCGCTCCGCGAGAGCGCCACACTCCGATCGCCACGGCAATCACAACGACGACCGCGATGACGATCATCCACAGGTGGTTTTTGTTCATGGCTGCGAATGGATCACACCGGCTTAAAACCGCGAATACAGCCTCATTATACCACTACCGGAATCGCGTTGCCGGCTCAATGGAATACATTCCCCTCACCTATAAAAAAGCCCCCGGCCATCCGGCCCAGGGGCTTCTTGCTGCCACACACGATGTTAAACCGGATATGGATTACCGGCAGTGGCGGCGTCCGTGGTTATACGAACGCGAGTCATAGTTATCGCGGTGATACCGATAGCTGCGGCTCGGACGCGGGGCATCGTTATAGTCCTCGTAGTCCTGGTTATCCCCCTGATTGCGATACTGGTAACCGTTGTTGTCCTGGTAGTAGCCGTCGTCGCCATTGTTGTAGCGATCCCGGTTATAGCGGTTGTTATCGTAATTGTAGCCGTACCGATCCTCGCGCTGATGGCGGCTGTGGACATCTCTTTGATACTGCGTATAGGCGTAAGCGGCGCCGCCTGCGGCCAGCAGGCCCGGCAGCTTGTTCTTCTGCGTCAGCAGCAGGCCGGCCGCGACCGCGCCGAGGCCGATGGCGGTGTTGCGATGGCCGTCTTCGCTGGCCCGCGCGGCGATGGGAGCGAACAGGGTGCCCGCGCCGAGCGTGGTTGCGAGCGCCAGGGTGGTCATGCGATGTGCGCGTTTCATAATCTTAAATCTCCTTGCTGGTTTCGTACTCTGGCGTCTGTGCTCCCTTGAGGCAGGCGCCGATGCTCGCGCGGTCCTCCTTCTTCGCGGCGGGTGTCCGCAATGTTTCCCCGCTCGCCCTGCTTCTCAACCGCGCCTCTGGAATTCTGTATACTCCTCATAACGCAGGCCCGGTCACTCTGTGACGGCTTTCCTCAGGGACCGACAGGATTAAAGTATAATCGTTATCGGAAACGATCCTTTTCGCCTGCGGTCCCGGCAGCCCGGGCCGGAATAGAAAGCTGCGATGCACATTCCCGACTCGGTCCTCAGCCCCTCGACCTCCATCGCTGCGGGCGCAGCCATGCTGCCCGTCTGGGCGATGGCCGGACGGCGCGTGCGCCGGGACCTGGGAACCCGGCAGATGCCGCTGCTGGCGCTGGGCGCGGCGTTCTGCTTTACGGTCATGCTCTTCAATATTCCCGCGCTCGGCGGGACCACCGCGCATCCAATAGCGGGGACGCTGCTAGCGGTACTGCTGGGACCCTGGGCCGCTGTGCTCGGCCTGTCGGTCACCCTGGCGATCCAGGCGCTTTTTTTCGGTGACGGCGGCCTGCTGACCTACGGCGCGAACTGCTTCACGATGGCCTTTGTGCTGCCGTTCGTGGGTTACAGCGTCTATGCGCTGCTCGCCCGGCGCCTATCCGCCGGCGCGCCCGCGCGTGCCGTCTGCGCCGCCATCGGGGCCTATATCGGGATCAACGCGGCGGCGGCTGTCGTGGCCGTGCTGCTCGGCATCCAGCCCGCTCTCTTTCACGAGCCGGACGGCCGCGCCCTCTACTTTCCGTTCGGCCTGAAGGTGACGCTGCCCGCCATGCTGGGCGCCCACCTGCTCATCGCCGGGCCTGCCGAGGCGGTGGTGACGGCAGTCGCGGTGCGGTATATGCAGGCGGCCGGCATTATGCTGTACGGAACCGCCGCGCCGCCCGGGACTGCAGCGCGGCGTCAGGAGATGCTCTGGGCCGGCCTGCTGGCTCTCTGCGCGCTGTCGCCGCTGGGGCTGCTGGCCCGCGGGGAGGCCTGGGGCGAGTGGGACACGCAGGGCCTGGCGGCGAAAATCCGCACGGTGGAGGGACATACGTACGTTCCCAAAGGCGCGGCGCGGGCGGAAGCCCATGCCTACAAGGGCATCCGTGGTCTTCGCGACTACGCCAGCGAGCGGGGCGCGTCTGGCTATCTCGGCGCGGCGGTTCTCGGAATCGGGACCATTGTCGGGCTGCTGCTGATCGGCGTCCGGGTTCTCAGGCCTCATCCCTCCGCGGCTGCGTCTATCCCCTCTCCTTCCCAAGAGGAGGGGGAGAAAACCTCACCCCCCCGCGGCTGCGCCTATCCCCTCTCCTTCGTAAGGAGAGGGGGAGATTTCAACTCAAATCTCCCCTCCCCTGTTATGGAGGGAAGGGGATCAAGGGATGGGGGTGACGGGGCGCGTGGACCTTCTCTGCGCTTTCTGGAGCGCTCTCTGGAGGAATTTGCCTCCGCAGGCGCTGCTGCCCTCGCCGGGGAGACGTGGGCGCGCTCCTCCGGCCTTCTGCAGCGACTGGACCCCCGGGCCAAGATCGTCTCCTTTCTTGGACTGATTGCCGTCGTCGCCTACGTCTCCCGCCCGCTCACCCTGCTGGCTCTGACCGCACTGACGCTCGTGCTGGCCCTATCATCGCGCCTGTCGCCCGGCAGGATGGCGCGGCGCGTGTGGCTTCCGGTGCTCTTTTTTATCGGGTCTTTGGCGCTGCCCTCCGCTCTTAGTTGGGTAACACCGGGCCGACCGCTGCTGATCCTGAGCCGGCAGCCCTATCTGGCCATCACCGCGCCTGGCCTGGAAGCCGCGACCGTCCTGATGCTGCGAGTAGGCGTGGCCGTCTCGTTTGCCGCTCTCCTGACGATGACGACGGGCTGGAGCGATCTGCTGAGCGCCCTGCGGGTTCTGCCGCTTCCACGCCTGTTTCTCCATGTTCTGGCGATGACGTATCGGTATCTGGTGGTGCTGCTGCAGGCGGCGGCGGAGATGTTCGTAGCGCGCCGCAGCCGCGCGGTCGGGCGGGCGACACGCGCGCAGGGACGGGAGTTTTTGGGGGTCAGTATCGGCGCGCTGTTCGGCAAAACGCTGGCGCTTTCAGAGGAGGTCCACGCAGCCATGCTCTCGCGTGGCTTTCACGGACAGATAGGGACGCTTACGGAGCGGCGCTGGCGCAGAGCGGACTCGGTCTGGCTGCTGACCGCGCTGCTCGTCGCCCTCGCCGCATGGCGGTGGCGATAGGGGATAAGGGTGCAAACCGAGGCAAACAACGCATTCACTCTCCATAACGTCTGTTACCGCTATGGCGAGGGGGTAGACGCCCTGGAGGACATCTCGCTGACGATCGGGCAGGGAGAGAAGATCGCTATTCTGGGCGCCAATGGCTGTGGCAAAAGCACGCTACTCAAGCTGCTGGATGGGCTGCTCTTCCCGCAGTCGGGGACACTGACGGCCTTTGGAGAGTCTCTTTCTGCGAAGACGCTGGCCGATGAGACGACGGCCTGCCGCTTCCGACGCCGGGTGGGCTATCTTTTCCAGAACGCCGATGTACAGCTCTTCTGCCCGACCGTACGGGACGAGATCGCCTTCGGGCCGCTGCAGATGGGCTTGCCGCGCGACGAGGTGGCGCAGCGTGTGCAGGAGGTGGCCGCTCTGTTCGGCCTCACGAGCCTGCTCGACCGGACGCCGTTTCAGTTGTCCGGAGGCGAGAAGAAGAAGGTCGCCCTGGCCGGCGTGCTGGCGATCAACCCGGACGTGCTTCTGCTCGACGAGCCGACCGGCGGGCTGGACCCGCGCTCACAGGGCTGGCTGGTGGACCTGCTGGCGCGCCTGCACGCAGCGGGAAAGACGCTGGTGACGGCCACGCACGACCTCCATCACGTTCCGCTCCTGGCGGATCGAGCCGTGGTCCTCAGCGAAGATCACCGCATCGTCGCCGAGGGACCGAGCGCGGTCCTCCTGGCCGATCTGCGGCTGTTGGAAGCGGCGAACCTGCTCCACATGCATCTGCACCGGCATGGCGATCTGATCCACTCCCATCCCCACTTCCACAGCTACGATCACGAGCACACGCACGACGAGAACACGCCGTAAGCCTCAAGCAGCGCCGGCCAGGTCCTTCCACATCAGCCGGTGCTCGATGCCGGCATCCAGAAAGACGTCGCCCTCCGCCGTGTAGCCCAGCCGCTCGTAAAAGGGGATGGCCTGGCATTGGGCGTCGAGGACGACGCGTGTCATGCCCTGTGCGCGAGCGGCCTCCTCCGCGACGCGCATCAGCAGCACGCCGACTCCCCGTCCCCGATGCTCGCGCAGCACGGCCACGCGCCCGATCTTACCTACGCTGCCTCCCTTATCCACCAGCCGCGCGGCGCCGACGATGCCGAGCGGATCGCCCGCCTGCGGCAATTTGAGACGGGCCAGAAAGTGGGTGGCCGTGACATCGAGTGCGTCCAACTCTTCTTCGGGCGGCACGGCCTGCTCCTCCACAAAAACGACCATACGCACCGCAAAGACGGCGGCACGCTCCTCCGGCGTGGTCACGGTGGCGGCCAGATAGTCCGCATTCTCGGCAGCCGGCGAGAAAGGTATCTCCATGCCTCCCATTTCGGCGATCTGCCCCTGGCGTCCTTCTTACCTAAATCCACCTAACCCCCTTAAGCGGGTTAGGTAATTCGGGGAGCAATATCGAGAAAGGCACGTAAATAATAGGTATGGAGATGCACCAGACGGCGGCTCAGAATCTGGAGACCTATCGATGCGACGAGACGGCGGCGCAGGCAAGAGGAGGCTTGCCGGTTCTGGTGGCGCTGCAGAACGCCGATCCGCAGCTTCGCGCTTCGGCGGCCACGGCAGCGCAGGGCCTGCTGAAGACGCTCGATCAGGTCGCCTTAAAGAAGCGCAGCGTCGAAGACACCATGGCGCTCTTAATGCGCGAGATACGCGCCGCCCGCCAGCAGCAGATCCGGCGCATCCTGGGAATCGTCGTTCTCATTGGAGCGATCATCGGTCTGCTGGCGCTGCGTGTCCCGGTCGTCGGTTTCGGCTGGATGTTCGTCAAGATCCTCGGCGCGCTGTGGGTGGCCGATCGCGCGGTGGATGCGCGGCGCAATGCCGCCCGGACGCTGGGCGAGGCGGGCGATCCGCGCGCCGTCGGCGTGCTGGCGATCGCCCTGGAGGATGGCGACGCCCTGGTGCGGCGTGGGGCCGAAGAGGCGCTGCATAAGCTGCTGCCGCGCGTTCGCGCCGGGGATGCCGCTTATATCACCGCCGAGCCGATGCAGGCGCTGCTGTCTTTGCTGGAAACCGGCAGCGATTCCCTGCGCATCGCGCTGCTGCAAGCCCTGGAGCAGATCGGGGACGAGCGGGCTATTCCTTATGTGAACTATCTGATCGTTTTCGGGCCGTCCTCTGTCCGCCGGCGGGCACAGGAGTGTCTACCTTACCTGGAGGAGCGCGCCCGGCTGGCCCGCGAGAGCGCGACCTTGCTGCGGGCTTCCAGCGCGACCGCCGTAGCGACCGCCCCGCATCACTTGCTGCGGCCCGCCTATGCGTCTCCAGCGCCGCAGATACCGGCCGAACACCTGCTGCGGACCGTCCAGCCACAGAGCCGGGAAGACGGAAGAGAAGAACGGTGAATCCGGAAAGCGTATGGGTATCAACCGAAGCAAATGGTCCGAATAGAACGTTCTGGGACACGCTCCTGCCGGTATCCGCGCTGAGCCTGGCGTTTCTCACGCTTTTTGCCTATCGGCCGGCCCTGGACCGGATTCCGGCGCCGAAGGCCTCGCTCCTCCAGGATCGCTTCCAGTATCCGATCGAGCCGCTGGTCGGCCAGTCGCGCTACCATATCGTGCATCCTGGGGAGATCCTGCTGCAGATCGCGCGCTGGTGTAACACCGATCCTGTCACGCTGGCGCACCTGAACGGGCTGGACGGAAGGCGTCCCCAGCCGGGACAGAAGCTGCTGCTGCCCTTGATGACCATTCTGCCCGCCAAAGTCGCGGATGGCATCGTCCTCAACATACCGGAGCGGGGCATCTACGTCTTCCGGCATGGCCGCTTGCTGGACCGATTTCCCTGCGCGGTGGGCAAGCGGCACTGGGAGACGCCGATCGGCCGCTACAAAATCGTGCGCCTGGTGGTCGATCCGATCTGGATTCCACCTGAAATCATGGTCCGGCGGGAGCACACGCCCACTCGCTGGGTATCCGCCGGACCGGGCAATCCCATCGGCGATCGCTGGATGGGCTGGAGCGCGCCGCAGGTCGGCTTTCACAGCACGTATGAGACCGAGAGTGTCGGGCACGCCGCCTCCCATGCCTGTGTGCGTCTCTACCTGGAGGCAGCGCATAAAATGTTCCATCAGGTCTCCATCGGCATGCCCATCTACTCCCTCTACGAGCCGGTCAAGATTGGGCAAAAGGGCGGCGACTATTATCTGAGCGTCTCCCCGGATATCTACCAGCAGGGCAAAGCCTCGCTGGCGTATGTCCGCCGGAAACTGAAACAGGCCGGTCTGCTGGACAAAGTGGATATGCAGAAGGTGCGCCGGATCGTGGCGCGGCTGGACGGCTATCCCTATCTCATCTACGCGGAACATTCGCCTCAAACGGCCCTCCGATAAGGGAAAAGATGGAAGGGAAAAGGGAAAAGTAAAACCCTCTTTCGCTTCCTTTCTTTTCCCTTCTATCTTCGATCTTTTCCCTGCCGAGCGAAGCGAGGCTGCTTTTCCCTGTTTTTAGGAACAAGCCTTTCTAGGCCCCGTATTCCCCACGGAAGCGATGGAATCGCCCGTTCCGGACGTCCTCCTGCAGGGGCGATCGGGCCGGAGGTGGTTCCGATGTTGTGCCGGAAGGCGCAGCCGCGATGGGAAAGGAGTTACCCGGAATGGAAGACTCACAGGACCGCATGATCCGCTATCTGGACGACGCCTGGGCGATGGAGAAGGCGCTGGTAGACAATCTCCAGTCCATGGCGGATGAGGTCAACAATCCGAACATCCGCGCGATGTTCCAGCAGCACGCAGACGAGACGCATCGGCAGGAGCAACAATTAGAGGCGCGGATTCGCGCTCTGGGAGAGGAGCCGTCGGGCGGCAAGGGATTTCTCAACAAGATGATGGCAATGATCGGGGATGCGTTCCAGGGCGCCCACGATCCGGACGACAAGACGACCCAGGATTTGATGAAAGCGTTCGGCATCGAGAGCTTCGAGATGGCTATGTATCAGGGCTTGATGGCCTATGCCAATGCCATCGGCGATACCCAGACGGCCCAACTGGCGCAGCAGATCCTGCAGCAGGAACGCGAAACGGCCAACAAGGTCTGGCCCCTGATCGCCCCTACGGCCGCGCGACCGGCGCAGGACGCGGCGGCAGCCCGCCACGAGCGGGGCGGCGAACCCACAAGCATCCGCGAGGACGTGGGCCTGCCTACCGGCACGCGGACAAGCTGAGAGGGTCAACGCCGCTCTCCGCGAGACTCGCGCAAGCGCGGCTCGCTCCGAATCGCGGCTTGGGGATTCGCCTTCGATGGGGTGAGGAAAAGCAAATCCCCCTCTCCTTCGTAAGGAGAGGGGGGTAAGGGGGTGAGATCAGGCTACTGGACGAAGATGCCGGTGGGCATTTTAAGCCCGGAATAGCTGCTCCCCGATTGGTAGATTTGCCAGCCGTCTCCGTTCATATCGGTAATTTGAACGATGCGGTTATTGTCCTCATCGGCCACATAGATGTTGCCATCGGGTCCGTAGAAGACGTCGGCGGGCGCACTGAACTGCTTTCTTGCAGATCCATTGGTACCCAGAGCTATCCAGTTGGTTCCGTTCATGTCGTCGATGCGCACGATGCGGCTGTTGTTCTGGTCGGCAATGTAGATTTTGCCGTCCGAGCCGACCATCACGGAAGCAGGGCCATTTAACTGATTTACTCCATTGCCTGTGCTTCCGAAGGTGGTCCAGCCATCGCCCTGCATGTCGCTCATCTCGACGATCCGGTTGTTGCCCTGGTCGGCCACAAAGATATGGCCGTCCGGGGTGACCCAGATGCCGGTCGGATGGTTGAACTCTCCCACGCCGCTGCCCTGAATGCCGGCGAAAACCGGATTTTTGCCGGAAATGTCGTCGATGCGGCCGATGCGGTTGTTGTTCTGGTCGGCGAAATAGATCTGTCCGTTCGCCGTGACGCAGACCGAGCGGGGGCTGAGGGGCAGTTGACTACCGGTATAGATTGTCCAGTTATTACCGACCATGTCATCGGAACGGACGATCTTGTGATCGCCCGGATCGCCGATATAGATGCCGCCGTCAGTAGGACCGATGGCAACGGAGGTCGGTGCTCCCAATTCCGTGTTTTGAGTTCCCTGCTGACTGAGCGTTGAGAAGTTGTGCCCGCCGATGTCGGTCATGTTTACGATTCGACCGTTACCCGTATCCGCAATGTAGATGACAACCTGAGTGACGGTAATGGTCGCTGTGGCAGAAACATGAGGAGTGGCTACCGTCGTCGCGATAAGGTGGTAAGTTCCTGGCGTACTCGGTGCGGTATAGATGATCGTGTTGCCGCTGCCCGAAATAGTGCCGCCCCCTGTCTCCTGGACGCCCCAGGTGACAGCCGTATTGCTATATCCCGTCACCTTCGCCGTAAACGACTGGTTCTTGCCTGCCGCCACAACAGGCGCTAAAGGTGTCACGGAAACATTTGCCCCAACCGTCACCGTTTGAGCAGCACTCGTGATGGTTTGTGTGGTCGAATTTTTCACAGAGACGGTGACCGACGCGGTGCCAGGGTTTACTCCATAAAGCTGTCCGTTCGTATCGACTTTCAGCACTGTGTTGTTCCCGCTTACCACTGTATAGAACCCCGAGCCAGGTGAAAGAGTATTAGGGGCAATGGCGATGATATTTCCGTTGGCGTCATACGCGGTATAGGTAATATCCGAGTCTTGTTGCGCGGGGATAACTTGGTTTGGCGCGATTACGAGCGACTGGATCGTGCCGGAAGTGCTGATGGTTGTGGTGGTGGTACCATCGCCTGGTATGTTAATTTGCGATTTAGCAACGCCGACGACTGGTCCGGTCCCGTCGCCGTTTGCATAGAAGGTGACGGTTAGCGGCCATGTGCCCGTTCGTGTCTGTGGAGAACGATAAGGATAGGTCTGACTTTGCGCTCCAGAAGGACGCGGGGCGAGGAAGTTAACGTTACTGCCGTCTAAATTAGATCCAACGATGGTAATGACGGCCGAAAGGGCTGCGGAAGGCCCCTGGACGGTATCGCCACGGCTGCGCTGTGCCCAGAAGATATCGACTAGGGCACTGGCATACGGGGGCGTATGATGACCGCCTCCACCTCCGCCGCCACAGCCGGTAAGCGCCATTGCCAGGAAGAGACTATAAAGAAGAGCTATCAGGGTTGCTAAAGCCGCTCTTGGAGACCGCATGGGTTTTCCTTTCTGAACGCCAGTGAGGCATCCTTGCCGTCGCCTCTGTTCATAAAAGTGATGGGTAGCCTCTGGTTGTGCAACCAGGGGAGGGGTAGGGGGATTTCTATTATAGCACAACCAGTTTATGGCAGGCAAGCGAATCGAGTTAGAAATTGCGCTGGGAAAGCGCGTTTAGGGAGAAGACCCAGCGAGGCAACGCCTTCGTGGTCTAGCATGGGCGATGGAATAAATTCCTTCGCTTTTAAGCCTTCGGCTGGGTGTCCTTCGGACACGTTCCAAAGAGCGATTATGCGAAGGATTAAGCTCTTGGTCAGTGTGCGAAGCACGCCCGGCGCGAAAGCGCCCATACAGCGAAGGATTTTAATCCGTCGCCTTGCGGCGGAATGAGCTCTATCGACTCGGTAAAGGTGATAGATTCACCGACCGGGGATGCGCAGATGCTGCTCGTTATGGGCCACCCAGCCGAGACGGCGTGCGGCGCGCATGACGCCCGCGTCGGTATCCTGCTCTTTGACCTCCCGCTCCGCGCGCTGGTTCTGCAGACGCAGTTGCAGCACCTCGCGCTCCAAAGCGTCGTTGGGAACGCGCCAGCGCTCGGCCAAGACGAACGGATAGGCCATCCGCACGCCGAGCCAGCCGCAGATCAGGCAGGTGAGGATGTAAGACATGATAATGCCCAGGCGCGTACGCTTACGGCGCCGGACTCTGATTTTGGAAGAGGATTTGGAAGCTATGGCAGACACCTCATTTCCGGAACGTTGCAGCCAAAATCAGGGATCACGTACATCCGGCTCGGGATCTAATGGCGGAAGCAGCTTCGCGCCTGCTCCCACCAGCACCGGCGGGCGCGGCCGGGATTTGGCCGGTACCGGCGCGCCGCCGCCATCACTATCGAGTTTCCGCCCGGCTTTCACCCGGCGGCCCAGCTCATTCATCACGATCAGGAGGCGCAGCACCCCGTAGACCAGGCGAAACAGCCAGGGACTTCTCAACGACGGCTCTTTCCGAAGGCCGATATTTCCCACCAGACCGACGAGTGGGCGAAACAGGCGATAGCCCCGATAGAGCGGCCAGAAGTCCTCTGCCGGCAGCGGCTCCGCCTCGCCGGCATCCCGGCAGCCCAACAGGTACCACTGATACTCCCGAGTCGCCTTGTGTTTCATAGGTCGCTACCCTGCGGACTGTTCCTCCGCCATCCCAACCAGAACCGCCTTCACGAAAGGGTCGTCCTGGATCCGGCGCTGCATCTCCGCGCGTGTGGCGGCATCCATCTCCGCCACAGACCCTTCGGCCTCCGCCGCCTTCAGCCGCTCCGCGTGATCCTCGAGCTCCTGCCAGCGCGCTGCAAATTCCGCTTCCGCCAACGGCATCTGTCCCAGGCGCTCGCAGCCTGTGCGGTACCAGCCGTATTCGCGTGTCAGATCCGCCATAAATCTATTTGCTGTTGACGGCGCTGCGCAGATTGTAGAACGCTTTGCGGCCGGCGTATTGCGCCGTCTCTTCCAGTTCCTCCTCGATGCGCAGCAACTGGTTGTACTTGGCGACACGGTCGGTGCGGTTGGGCGCGCCGGTCTTGATCTGGCCCGCGTTCGTGGCGACGACGATATCGGCGATCGTGGAATCCTCGGTCTCGCCGGAGCGGTGGGAGACGACGGCGGTGTAGCCCGCGCGCTTGGCCATCTCGATGGCGTCCAGCGTCTCGGTCAGCGTGCCGATCTGGTTGACCTTGATGAGAATCGAGTTCGCCACGCCGTTGGCGATGCCGCGCTCCAGGCGAGTGGTATTGGTGACGAACAGGTCGTCGCCGACGATCTGAACGTGCCCGCCCAGCCGTTCCGTGAGCAGCTTCCAGCCTTCCCAATCGTCCTCGGCCAGCCCGTCCTCAATGGAGAGGATGGGATATTTATCCACCCATCGGGCGTACATATCCACCATCTCGGCGCTGGTAAGCGTTTTGCCTTCTCCCTGCAGATGGTACTTGCCGTCCTTGTAGAACTCGGTGGCGGCGGGATCCAGGGCGATATAGATGTCCCCGCCGGCCTTGTAGCCCGCCTGGCCGATGGCTTCGATGAGGACCTCCAGAGCCTCCTCGTTGCTGCTCAGATTCGGAGCAAAGCCGCCCTCATCGCCGTAGCCGGTGGAGAGATCGCGGCCCTTGAGCACCTTGCGCAGGGCATGGAAGATTTCCGAACCCCAGCGCAGCGCTTCTCGGAAATTCGGCGCGCCGACCGGCATCAGCATGAACTCCTGCAGGTCCACGTTGCTGTCGGCGTGCTTGCCGCCGTTGAGAATGTTCATCATCGGCACCGGCAGCGTGCAGGCGTTGACGCCGCCGATGTACTGATAGAGCGGCAGGTTCAGACCATGCGAGGCGGTTCGGGCGACCGCCAGCGAGACGCCCAGAATGGCGTTGGCGCCCAGATTACTCTTATTGGGGGAGCGATCCAGCTCGATCATGCGCGCGTCGACGGCGCGCTGGCGGGTCGCATCCATGTCGATGATTTCGGGGCCGATCTTATCGTTGATATTCTCGACGGCGGTCAGGACGCCTTTCCCGCCGTAGCGGCTGCGGTCGCCATCGCGCAATTCTACGGCTTCGTGGGCGCCGGTGGAGGCGCCGGAGGGAACGGAGGCGCGCTGGAACGTGCCGTCTTCCAGATAGACATCGACCTCGACGGTCGGATTGCCGCGCGAATCCAGAATCTCGCGCGCGATAACGTCATCAATGATCAAACTCATCCACGAACTCCCCAAGGCCGGCGCTTCGTGGGCATTCCTGACCCTGCGCCCGTCGCTAGCTCTTTCCTGGCGGCATTATAACATATAAGGACTCCGTGTGTAAACGGATTACGTTTTCGGGTTGGCGGGTTGAGGCGGCGGGGGCTCGAGCGGGTTGGTCTGACCGGTGGTCACGGCGCTGGTAACGCCATTGGTCTGTGGCGTGCGGCTCGGCTGTGCCTGCTGCTGCGTGAGCGACTGCGCTTTGGTCGTGTGGTCTTCACTGCCGGTCGGAGTGTAGGCCATCCCCATCTTGGCGGCCGGCCGGCCCTCGTGCGACCGTTCTTCCGGAGGCGGCGGAGCGGAGGAGGTGTTCGCAGGAGCTGGAGAAGGTGTTGCGGGCGCGCCGGAAGGCGCCGACTGCGCTTCCATCTCCCCGGCTTGGATCGGGATCGGCACGCGCCGGTGTTCCTCCGCCTGCCGCTTGGGCAGGCGCAGAGTAAGCATACCGTTCTTATAGCGCGCCTGCGCGGCATCGGGATTTATCTCGAAGGGCAGGATCGTCGTGAACTGGAATCGGGCCCCACGGGAAAAGTGGCCCTTGCGGTGCCGGATGGGAGGCGGCTGGTCTTGCGAGGCAGCGGAGAGGGCGCTGCTTTCCGCCGACAGGAAGATACGGCGCCCGGTGGCTTCGAGGTGAATATCCTGGGGCTGGACGCCGGGCAGCGCGGCACGCAGCAGGAACGCGTCATCGCTCTCGAAGAGATCGACCTCGGGCTCCACGCCTTCCTGATCGTAGCGGGGATCCATGAGCAGCCTCCTTGTGTCCGCACTCCTGCCAGGTATGGTGAGAAAAAACCCTTCGTGCCCATATACGCGCATGGCGGGCAAAAGTTTCGGGAGAGCAGGACTAGCGGTCCAGGAAACCGGCGGCGCGCAGCTCAGCGAGCAGCGCGTCTTCCTGAGCGGGAGTCAGGTCCACAAGGGGCGGGCGCACGCTCAGCCGGGGTAAACCGCGCTGCGCCAGGATGCTTTTGCTGACGGCGATCAGGGGATAGCGCACGACGATATCGACCAGCGCGCTCAGGCGCACCTGCGCTTCCTGCGTGCGCGGGCCGCCAGCATCGGCCTGATAGGCGTCACGCACCGCCGCGACGATTTCCGGAAAGGCGTTGGCGCCGCCGGAAATGGCGCCCGCGCCGCCGCCGGCATAGCTTCGGGAGGCCAGCCGGTCGCCGCCGGAAAAGACGCGCAGTTGGGGATAGCGCGTGATAAATTCTTCCGTACGCGCCCACTCGCCGGCGCTGTCCTTGAGGCCCGCCAGGTTGGGATGGTCCAGGAGCCGGTCGAGCAGATCGTCGGAAATGGCGACCGCCGACTGCTGCGGAATGTTGTAGAGCAGGATCGGCAGGTCGGCGGCATCGAGGACGCGCAAAAACCAGGCGGCCAGCCCTTCGGTGGTGGGCGCTTTGAAGTAGAAGGGCGGCAGCACCAGCGCCGCGTCGGCGCCGGCCTCGGCGGCATGGCGCGTAAGCGTGAGGGTATCCGTCACGCTGGCAGCGCCCGTCCCGGCAGCCACCAGCATCCGCTCACGCGAGGCCAGCACTACCTCCAGCGTCCGCATGCGCTCCTCGACCGACAGGGACGTGCCCTCGCCGTTCGTGCCGCAGACGACCACGCCATCGATGCCCGCCCGCCGCTGGAAGTCCAGCAAAGCGGGCATGTGCTGCAGCGCCAGGTCGCCCTGCCGGTCGAAGGGAGTGAGGATCGCGGTCAGCAGCCCGCGCAAGGAGTTGGCTTTTGGATGTGGCATTAGCTTTTGAAGGTGACGACAGTGGCGCCTTCGCCGCCTTCGCCCTCCTCGCCCAGACGGAACGAGGCGACGGCGGGATGGCCGCGCAGATAGTCCCAGACGACCCGGCGCAATGCGCCGGTCCCGATACCATGAATGATGCGCGCCTGATGGATTCCGGCGGCATAGGCGTCGTCCACGTACTTGTCTAAGATCGGCTGCGCCTCTTCCACGCGCATGGCGCGCAGCATCAGCTCCGGCGCGATCTGCATGGATTTGCGCATCGCAATATCGCCGGCCCCGCTGGGCGCGGCCGTGCGCCTTTCGGCCTCTCGCGCCGCAGACTTGGGCAGCGGGCGAAGTTGATCGAGCGGCAGCGTGACCCGCATCGCCCCGATCTGCACCGGCACGACGCCATCGCGCGGCTCTTCCAGCAGATGCCCATCCAGGTTGAGCGAGGTGACGCGCACGACATCGCCCACCTTGAAGACGTGGCCCGGCTCCAGCGGCGGCAGGGTTTCCGCCACAGCCTCCTCGCGCTCTCCTAAAGACTCATAGGTCTCCGTCCGGAGGGCGTTGAGCTTCTGGCGCGCGGAGGGACCTTTGCGCTGCCCCCTGCGCATCTTCTGCAGCTCTTCGAGGATGTTCTCCGCCTTGTCGCTGGCCCGGCGTAGAATCGCCCGCGCCTCCTCCTGCGCCTGCTGGCGGACCGTGCGCTGCGCCTCTGCGATCTCCCGCACCCGCCGCTCGTACTCGTCGCGGGCTTTCACGGCGGCGTCGCGGGCCTGCTGCGCCTCCTGCTCCGCTTCCGTGGCGGCGCGGCGGCTCGCCTCGATCTGCTGCAGCAGCTCGCCGGTCTCCACTTCCCGATGCGACAGGAAGGCGCGAGCGTCCTCCACGATCTCGGCGGGCAGCCCCAGCCGCGAGGCGATGTAGAAGGCGTTCGAGGAGCCAGGCACGCCCAGCAGGATATGGTAGGTCGGCGAAAGGGTCTCGCGATTGAACTCCACGGAGGCGTTCTCGACGCCGGGCCGGGTGTAGGCGTACTCCTTCAGCTCGCCGTAGTGCGTGGTCGCCACGACACGAGCGTTGTGAGCCATTAAGGTGTCGAGCAGCGCTTTGGCCAGCGCCGCGCCCTCCGCCGGGTCCGTTCCCGCGCCGACCTCGTCCAGCAGCACCAGCGAGTTGCCGGTGATCGTCTCCAAAATGCGGACGATGTTCTTCAGGTGCGCGCTGAAGGTCGAAAGGCTCTGCTGGATGTCCTGCTCGTCGCCGATGTCGGCGAAAACCTGATCGAATAGCGTGACCTGGCTGTCCGGTGAGGCGGGAATCTGCAGTCCGGCCAGAGTCATCAGAGTCAGCAGGCCGAGAGTCTTGAGCGTGACTGTCTTGCCGCCGGTATTCGGTCCGGTAATGAGCAGCGTGGTGAACCGCTCGCCCAGCTCTACGTCGATGGGCACGACCTTGCCCGGCAGCAGCGGATGGCGCGCGTTATAGAGCTTGACGATCCCCTGCCGGTTCAGCGCCGGCTCGGCTGCGTCCATCTCTTCGGCCAGGATCGCCTTGGCGTGGATCACGTCCAGGTGGCCGAGGATGGAGACGAGCCGCTGCAGCTCGTCGTAGTAGCCGCCGACGAGCGCCGACAGCTCGTACAGGATACGCTCGACCTCCTGCTCTTCCTTGAGGACCAACTGCTTGAGCTCGTTGCCCAATTCCACGGTCTGCCCCGGCTCGATGAACACCGTCGCGCCGGACTGGCTCGAATCGTGGACGATGCCGCCGAACGCCCGCGCGTATTCCGCCTTCACGGGGATGCAGTAGCGGCCCTCGCGCAGCGTGACGACGAACTCCTGGATGTAAGGCCGGACCTTGTCGCTGGAAAGCAGGCTCTGCAGGCGATCGTTCAGGCGGCCATGCACGACCTTGATCTGGCCGCGCACGCGCGCCAGTTCCGGCGACGCCGAATCGCGCACCTCCGCGCCCTCGCTGATGCTCTCCTCGATGCGTTGCTCCACCAACTGCAGGATCGGCAGGTTGGTCGCCATCTCCGCCAGCAGCGGGACTTTTTCCTGGCGGTTGAGCAGGTACATCCGCAGGCGCCGCGCCGCGCCGGCCGTATGCATGACGTCCAGCAGCTCGTGCGGGGTGATGCGCGTCTCGATGCGGGCGCGTTCCACCGTCTCCCGGATGTCGTGGATGCCGCCGAGCGGCATGCCGCTGTCCTGGTCGCGCAGCAGGCGCGCCTCGCGGGTCTCCTGCAGCCGTCGCACGACCGTTTCCGGATAGGGCAGCGGCTCCAGTTGCGCCGCGAAGTCGCGCCCGATGCCGTTGGAAGTGTGGGCCACCAGGCGGTCTAAGACTTTCCGATATTCGAGTACGTGAAGAGAATGCGCGTCCATGACGTTCCTTATTATAACAGAGGGCGCGGGCGTTAACAATGCGCCCTAGTCTATTACGTAGCTCCTATGCTGTTTGCTAAAGGAAGGGGCAGGTATAATGGCGGATGAGAGTCGGGCGGCTAAGCAATGAAGGAGGGGCAGGAAGATGAAAATACTCATCATCGGGGGGACGGTGTTTTTAGGGCGAAGCCTGGTGGAGGCGGCGCTGGCGCGGGGGCATGCAATCACGCTATTCAACCGAGGGCAGCACAATCCGGACCTGTTTCCGGAAGTCGAGAAGCTGCGTGGCGATCGGGGCGGCGATCTGGAAGCGCTGGAGGGCCGGCGCTGGGATGCCGTGATCGATACCTGCGGCTACGTGCCGCGTGTCGTTCGGAATACCGCCGGGCTGCTTGCCAACACGGTGGACCACTACACGTTTATCTCCAGCATTTCGGTCTTTAGCGATTTCAGCCAGCTGGGAATGGATGAGAACGGGCCGCTAGGGACCCTGGAGGATGCCGGCACGGAAGAGGTGAACGGGGAGACCTACGGTCCGCTGAAGGTGCTGTGCGAGCAGGCGGCGGAGGAGGCGATGCCGGGTCGCGTGCTCACGATTCGGCCAGGCCTGATCGTCGGTCCGTGGGATCCCACGGACCGCTTCACCTACTGGCCGCACCGGGTCGCGCAGGGCGGCGAAGTGCTGGCGCCCGGACGGCCGGAACAGCCGGTACAATTTATCGACGTTCGCGACCTTGCCGAGTGGAACGTGCGGATGATCGAGGACGGCAAGACCGGCGTCTACAACGCGACCGGACCGGACACTCCGCTGGCGATGGGCCGGCTGCTGGAGGCGTGCAAGGCCGTCAGCGGGAAGAACGCCCGCTTCACGTGGGTCTCGCAGGAGTTTCTGCTGGAGAAGGGCGTTCAGCCCTGGATGGAACTGCCGCTCTGGGTCCCGGAAGAGGCGGATACGGCCGGTTTCAGCGCCATCAACGTCCGCAAGGCGATCTCCGATGGGCTCACGTTCCGCCCCCTGGAGGACACGATTCACGCTACGCTGGAGTGGGACGCTGCCCGCCCGGCCGATAGGTCCTGGCAGGCGGGTTTGAAACCCGAGCGGGAAGCCGCGCTATTGGCCGACTGGCACAGCGGTATATAGCGAGTTTCCGCTCATGGTTTTAGGGTTGGGAGCAAAGCCCCGGCCCCCGGCGGTATAATAGAGGGTGCGAGATCCCGAAAAGGAAATGCGATTGAGCGTGGCAGCCCAAGAAGTAGAGCAAGCAGCGCCCGTTTCTCCTCCTCAGCCGCGCCGCCGAGGGGCCGGGCGGCGGGTGCTGGCGGTCGTCATCGTTCTGCTCGCCTGCATCCTGGCGTTCCTCTGGTATATCGGGTTTCTTGGCGGCAACGTACGTACGGTCGTTCCAGGGGAGGTCTATCGCAGCGCTCAATTGACGGATGGTCTGCTGCACGAGGTCCTGCAATCCGACCATATCCACACGGTCATCAACCTGCGCGGCGGCTCGATGCACGATAGCTGGTATCGGTCTGAGATCCAGGAATGCGGGGAGCTGGGCGTGCGCCACGTCGATGTGCCGATGAGTGCCATCCATCTGCCGCCGCCCGACTCGCTGCGCGAGCTTCTGGACACCTTCGATCACGCTTCCTACCCGGTCCTGTTTCACTGCCAGGGCGGCGCCGACCGCTCCGGCCTGACCGGCACGATCTATCTGAATGTCTACCGCCATGTTCCACTGGAGGAGGCAGAAGCCCGCGAGCTGACCTGGCGGTACGGCCACTTTAGCTGGTCGCGAACGGGCGAGATGGACCACTTCTTTAATCTCTACCGGAAAACGGGTCACGGTATGGGCCTTCGCGAATGGATTCTGGCGCGCTATCCTGCCATTTACGCTTCCATGCCGGCTTCCGAGCAGACCCCGCCCTCCGCGCCGCCGAAGCCGGTCACGCCCGCCCAGCGCGTGCTGCCGCCTGCGGCCCCCAAGCCCAATCCTGGGCACTGAGTCAGGTCCCCGCCTCCTTCCAATCGCCGACGCGCTCCCCATTCCCTCCTCGAACCTTCCGAATTCTAGAGGAGGGGGGACTAAACTGCTCGCTTGTACCTCTGCTTGAAACTAAACAGGCAAGGAGAGACGCATGCTCGGTATTTCCAGGAAGAAAGCGACCCTGTTGGTCGCGGCGGCACTGGTCGCTACAGCGGTGGGTATCGCCGCATGGGCCGGGCGACAGGAAGCAACGGGTCAGACGGTTCCGCTCCCGACCGGCAAGGTCATGACGCCGCCAGGGCAGCAGACCGGCGTCGGCAGCTTTCCCGCCAATATCGCGCTCAGCCCGGACGGGCGCTGGCTGGCCGTGACCGATACCGGCTACCGCGAGCTCCTCTCCGTGCTCAGTACCGAGGACGGACACCTCGTCTCTCAACTCCCTTTCAACGATCCCCGTACGGACGACAAGGAGAGCCCGCAGGCGCTCTACGTGGGGTTGGCCTTCAGTCCGGTGATCGATGGGAGCGGCAGCTATCGGCTTTATGTCTCGCGCGGGCCGGAGGACCATGTGTCCGTGTTTACCCTCGACGCTTCCGGCCGGTTGACGGATACGGGATCTGTCCTCGACGATCCCTCCGGGCTGCCCAAAGGGGCCGAGCCTAATTTCGTTGCCGGCCTCGCTCTGAGCGCGAACGGTACTCGTCTCTATGCGGTCAATAACGAAACGAGCGCCGCCACGAACCAGCAAGGGTCGGTGAGCATCCTCGACACCGGGGGAAATCGGGTCATCGGCAAGGCCCGCACGGCGGGCTTTCCTTACGCGGTCGCTGCCATCACCAAGGGGCCGGACGCCGATAAGAAGCTCTATGTCTCCAGCGAGCGGGACGGCGTGGTCTCGGTGGTGGATGTGAGCGATCCCGCGAACGATCGGCTGCTTCGCAATCTCTCCACCGGCGACCATCCCATGGCCCTCTGTCTCGATGGCGCCCAGCAGCGCCTCTTCGTGGCGAACGCGGGCAGCGATACCGTCTCCGTCGTGGATACACGCGCGGACCGCCTCCTGCGCACCATTCCCCTGCGGCCCACGGAAGCGCGCGGGCTGCCGGGCGCCACGCCCACCGGCCTGGCGCTCAGCCCGGACGAGTCGCGGCTCTACGTCAGCCTGGGAGATATGAACGCGGTGGCCGTCGTGGACCTTAGCCGGGGACGATACGCCCTGCAGGGCTACCTGCCGGCAGGCTGGTATCCGACCGCCGTCGCCGTCAGCCCGGACGGCCGGCGCCTGTTCGTGGCGAACGCGAAGGGCGCGCAAGCGCGCAATCCCAATAAGGAGAAGGCCGGCCCCGACGGCGCCTGGGGCCAGTACATCCTGAGCATTATCGAGGGCACAGTGTCTGTCCAGCCGGTTCCTTCCGAAGCGGATCTTAAGCAGCTTACGCAGCAGGTCCTTGCGAATAACTTTGTCGGACGCAACGCGAGCGCGACACGCCCTGAGGCGCTGCCAAAAACGGGAATCAAGCACGTTATTTACATTATCAAGGAAAACCGCACCTATGACCAGGTGCTGGGCGATCTGCCGGAGGGTAACGGCGATCCCTCCCTGGTCCTCTTTGGGCGCAATGTGACGCCCAATCAGCACGCGCTCGCCGAGCGGTTCGTCCTGCTCGACAACTTCTACTGCGCCGCCGAAGTGTCGGCGGATGGCTGGAACTGGTGCAACTCCGGCATGGGCAGCGCGTACACCGAGCGCAACGTTCCCTTCAACTACAGCGGCCGGGGCCGCAGCTACGATTTCGAAGGCGAGACCAATGACGTGCCGGTCGATCTGGTCGGCTTGCCCGACGTGGCCCGCGCGCCCGGCGGCTATCTCTGGGACGACTGCGCCCATCACGGCGTCTCCTATCGCAATTACGGGTTCTTTGTCACCTTCGAAGACTATAAAAGCCCGGACGGCAAGGTGACCGTTGCGGCCAATGAGCCGGACGAGCGGGCGCTGGTCGGCCACACCGACGACAGCTTCATGCAGTTCAACATGAGCTACGCCGACAGCGACGCCTGGAAGATTCTCAACGTGCTGGCCCCACGGCAGCGACGCGCCTTTGGCAAGTTCTCAGCACCCAGCCGATTTTCCGAATGGAAGCGGGAGTTCGATGCCTATGTCAAAAACGGCGATCTGCCCCGGTTTCTGATGGTCCGGTTCCCGCGCGACCACACGCAGGGCACGGCACCGGGCCTGCAATCGCCGCGCGGCATGGTCGCCGACAACGACTACGCCGTCGGCCAGCTCGTGGAAGCGGTCAGTCGCAGTCCCTACTGGAAGGATACGGCCATCTTCATCGTGGAAGACGACGCGCAGAGCGGGCACGATCACGTGGACGCCCATCGCTCCACCTGCTATGTCATCAGCCCGTACGTCCGGCGCGGCACGGTGGACCATCGCTTCTACAATACCGACAGCGTGCTGCATACGATGGAAGCGCTGCTCGGCCTGCCGCCGATGTGTCGCTACGATGCGACGGCGCCGCTGCTGGCTCTATTCGGGCCGGCGCCGGACAATGCCGATCCCTATGATGCCATCCTGCCGGCCCGCGAGATCATCGGGGAGTTCAACACCTCCACGGCGTACCGCGCCAGGGATAGCGCGCGGCTCGACTTTCGCCAGGCAGACCGGGTTCCGGACGCGGTTTTGAACGATATTCTCTGGCACGCCGTCAAGGGTCCGAACACTCCCGTGCCACGCGAAGCCGGTTCCCAGTGACGAAGAGGGCAAACGAGATCGGCGGGACCGAACGTGGAAGCGATCTGTCTGCGTCTTTTTCTTTAGGAGAGTCCTCTTGCTGGATTCTCTCGACCGTCGGGCTTACCTCCGAATGCGACAGCGTGCTTGAGATATGAACCCCGGACACCGTTTCTCCGACTAAAAGGATGGCTGAGAAGGGGAGACCGGGTCTTTCGGTCCCGGCGCCCAAAACCCGAAATCCGACACCGGACACCCGCGAGAGGTTGACAGAGAACGGTAAAGCTGATACAATGGCGAGGTATGCGCCTGTTGCGCGCAAGGTGACGCGGCAGCCCGTAATCCTCGTAATAACTATCAGCAAGGCCCATCCCGGCTCGGAAGAGCCTGCATAAAAAGGAAAAAGAAGTATGGCAGGGGGAACCTTTGTCGGTCTGGATATCGGCTCGAACCTGATCAAGGTGGCGGAGCTGCGGCGCACTGGCGCCGGAGTGGAGATCACCGGTATCGGGTTGGCGCCGACCCCGACGGAAGCCTACGAGAACAGCGTCATCATCGATTCGACGCTGCTCGGACAGGCGGTCAAGAAGCTCTTGAAGGATTCGGGCATCTCCGCCCGGCAGGTCGTCAGCTCCGTGTCCGGCCAGTCGGCGGTCGTCGTGCGCGTCATCGAGGTGCCGCAGATGAACCCGGCCGAGCTGGCGGAGACCATGAAGTGGGAAGTGGAGCGCCATGTCCCCTTTGCCGTCAACGAAGTGATCATGGACTATCAGCCCATCGAGCGGCCGGAAGGCTATGCGGAAGGGCAGAATATGGAAGTGCTGCTGGCGGTCGCCCAGCAGGATATGATCGACCGGCATGTCGAGATGCTGTTCGCCGCCGGGCTCAAGCCGGTCGCCATCGACGTGGAGCCTCTGGCGGCAGGACGCACCCTGCTGGAATACAATCCGGCAGGCGAGCCGCCCGGCCACACCGTGGCGATCGTCAACATCGGCGCCAGCAATACCGACATCGGCATCTACCGGGACCGCCTGCCGGCCTTCTTCCGGACCCTGCCGATGGCCGGCAACAACCTGACCACCGCGATCGCCGATACGCTGCAGGTCGATCTGGCGACCGCCGAAAACTACAAAGTTCAATCCGGCGAGGTGATCCTCAACCAGACGCCCGGACTTGGCCCGGCGACGCCGACCTGGAGTCCGGGAGATGCCGGCGCCGCCTTTGGCGGCGCGCCGGGCTTCATGGATTTCAGTAACCCTGCGGCGTCCCAGCCCGCCTCGGGAACGCCTTCTGCGGCCTCCCCGGCTGCGCCGGGGACTCCGGCGGAGTCTTCTTCCGGCCGCATGGCCTCCGGAACGCCCTCCGGCCGCATGCCCTTCGATTTTTCCACGCCCGGCGAGGTGCCCCAGGCGCCTGGCGATACGGACGCAGGGGCTTTCGCTGCGCCGACCACTCCGGCGGCGCCCGCCGTGGACCTGGCCGGGCAGCCTACGACGCCACAAGACGAGGCCGCCGATGCCGGGTTTACCCCGCCCGATTTCACGGCGACTCCGGCGCCGCCCGCTGCCTATCCGCCGGCCCCGGTGCCCGCACCCGTTAGCGGAGGCGACTCCGTCCTGGAGACCCGGCGCATTCTGGTCTTCAATGCCATGGCGCCGGTGCTGACCGAGCTAGCTCAGGAGCTGCGCCGCTCTCTGGACTACTACCGCCAGCGTTCCGCGGACGCCCAGATCCATGAGATTCTGCTCGTCGGCGGGACCGCCAACCTGCGCAATCTGGCCCAGTTCCTGGAGACGGAGACGGGCGTTCCCACGCACGTGCCGCAGGTGCTGCAGCACCTTCCGGTCAATACCAAAAATACATCGATGGGGCAGTTGGATGAGATCGCTGCTCTGTTTCCTGTCAGCATTGGCCTGGGGATGCGCGACCTGATCGGCTCTGCCGGCGGCAAGCGCAAATAGTTCCAGCGATAACTCCCAAGCCATCCGCTCGCGCCGGATCCCGGCGCACCTGAGGAGAGACGTTCGCGATGCTACGCATCAACCTGCTTCCACCCTATATCTTCGATAAGCAAAAGAAAGTCCAATTGGCCGTCGCCTGGCTGGTTGTCATAGGGATCGTCGTCTTTCTGTTTGTCACCTGGTCCAGCAGTCTGGCCGGCCAGTTGGCGGCAGCGCAGAAAGACAAAGACGACGCCACCGCCCTGCAGAACACGACCAACAGTACCCAGACGCAGATCGACGACCTGAATAAAAAGAATGCCGAGATCACGGCCAAGGAAGGCTTCATCGCCAACGCAAAGACCTATAACGACGCCTGGCCGGACCTGTATGAGCAGATGCGCGATCTGACAAGCGACCGTGTCCTGCTCGAGCAGATGTCCCTGGACCAATCGCACAAGGTCGTGAACTTCACCGGCTTTGCGCCTTCGGAGATGGATATCGTCCGGTGGTGGATGCAGCTGCGCAACAATACGGCATACGTCAGTCACGTCACGTTTACCCTGCCGGCGCACGGCTACCTGGATAACTCTCCGGGAGGCGCGCCTCAGACGGAAGTCGAGGGACGGCCGGGATTGAACTTTGCGGGCTCCGTCGTGTTGACCAAGTCGCTGGCAGGCGGCATGGGAGCGCCATCATGGCCGCCGGGCGGCGC
>DASRCN010000107.1:0-25364 GCA_035653075.1 Chthonomonadaceae bacterium
TTGCTTGATCTGCTTCTGCTGGTCTCTTACCAGTCGGGGTACCCAGTCATCGCCTCTTAGCATCTCTAAGATGGCTCCTCGGATCAGGGTGATGGCATAGGTCTCGAACTTGATGCCCCGCTCCGGATCGAACTGATCGACGGCCTTGACCAGACCCACCACCCCGGCGCCCACCAGGTCCTCTCTTTCGATGCCGCAGGGCAGGGGACCGAACAGCCGGCCGGCGGTGATGGAGACCAGGTGCGCATAACGCTGGATCAGCAGCTCCCTGGCCTCCTGGCAATAGTGCTCTTTGAATTGCCGCCAGAGTGTGGTTACGGGGACTTCGCCCATGAACATGCCTCCTGGGATGCGTGTCGGAAGAACGGCACGGCAGAGTGGAGATATCTTCGTGTGTTTCATCGCCGATCCGCCGCCCAAATCGCGGGGCATGGGGTCGAGAAAGAGTTCGGCAGGGAACCCGGCGCAAAGATGCCTTACTGATTGTCGGCTGGAGAAGGGAAAAGAGTTATAGCGAAGAGTAAGGTTTTTTTCTCTTTTTGCCTTACTTGCGGCAGGGAAGGAACCGATCGCAAGCGCGTCGAATTGGCCGAGCAACAAGATGCGGGCCGGATAAGCCCCTTCTAAAGGAGGACACTCCCATGAGTTTTAACCTGCGCTGGCGGCTTACCCTGATGATGGTGTTGGAGTATGGCATCTGGGGAGCCTGGTTTGCTGTCGCCGGGGAATATTTCGGGAAGAACCTTGGCTTTAATGGGATTCAGATAGGTGTCCTGTTCAGCCTGCTTCCATTGGCGACCATTATCTCTCCTTTTATTGCCGGCCAGATAGCAGACCGTCATGTGAATACGGAGAAGTTTCTCGCTATCCTGAATCTGCTCGGCGGGGTCCTGATGTTTTGGATCGCCCGACAGCACGAATATAGGCTGCTGGTGCCATTGCTGTTCATCTATTCCCTCTTCTACGCGCCTACTCTAGCCCTCACGAACTCTCTAACCTTCCACCATCTGTCGAGTGCGGAACGAGATTTTGGCGGCATCCGGGTCGGAGGCACTCTCGGTTGGATCATCGCAAACTGGCTGCTCGGACTGTGGCGCCAACTAGCCGGGCATCCGGTCTCCGGCGATCTGTTCTATCTAGCTGGGATCCTGTCGATACTATTGGGGTTGTTCTGCTTTGCCCTACCAAAGACCCCGCCTGCTCGGGAGGGGACGAATCCGCTCGCTTTCCTCGAAGCTCTGGCGCTGTTGAAGAGTCGCAGCTTCCTGATTTTCATGATCGTCTCTTTCATCGTGGGCACGGAACTAGAGTTCTTCTATATGTTCACCTCTGCGTTCTTGGGAGCGCCTGTCTCGCTACATGGCATTGGTATTTCCGACAACAACCTGCCAATCGTAATGACTGTCGCTCAGATAGCCGAGGCGGTTGTAATGCTGTCTCTGCCATTTGTATTGCCCCGATTAGGCGTGCGTAAAGGGCTCACGCTTGGAATCATCGCCTGGCCGATCCGTTACGCGATCTTTGCTTTCCTACCTATCCAATGGTTGGTCATCGCCTCGCTGGCCCTACACGGTTTCTGCTATGTCTTCTTCTTTGTCGTTGGGTTTATCTACGTGGACGAGGTAGCACCCAAGGATATCCGTGCCTCTGCACAGAGCTTGGTCGCCCTGACTGTCCTTGGGCTAGGGCTTTACTTCGGCAGCTTGTTTGCGGGACAGATTCAGAAGATGTACACAACGATTATTCTGCAAGGTGGTAAGCCCGTGTCGGTGACCGACTGGCACATGGTGTTCCTGATCCCGTGTATACTGACGCTTCTTTGTGCCATTATTTTCCCGCTGCTGTTCCGCGGCGACACGTCCCGGCAGGCGGTCGTAGCCGGGGAAGCGGCAGAATTCACGGAGACGGCGCCCGTGCCGAAATAAGGAGAAAAAGCATGTCGCTGACGGAAGCACAGGCCCACGCATTCGACGAAGAGGGCTATCTCTTTTTACCGGAACTGTTTTCGCCGGAAGAGGTGCGTGTCCTCAAAGCCGATGCCCTGGAGAGTGAGAGCCGGGAGAATGCTTTTGCGATCTCGGACAAGGTCGGCAGCGCAGCCCTGGCTTTGTGGATGGAGACACGCGATGATTCGCTCGGAGCGCTGGTGCGGCATCCGCGTCTCGTTGTCCCGGCACGCCAGCTTCTGCGCGATGAGGTCTATCACTGGCACAGCAAGGTGATCTTCAAGAAAGCCCATTCGGCCGGCTCCTGGGTGTGGCATCAGGATTATGGGTATTGGTACCATGACGGCCCGCCGGAAGCGCGCATGCTCTCCTGCATGGTCTTTCTGGATGCGGCCCGCGAAGACAACGGCTGCCTGCAGATCCTGGTCGGCTCTCACAAGCTGGGCCGGCTGGAGCACGAGCACATGGCCGAGTACGTCGGCGGGCAGATGGGCGTGAAAGAGGAGACCATCCAGGCGGTCGCCGGAGACCTTCCGGTACGTAAGATGACCGGCGCGCCCGGCGGCGTGGTCATCTGGCACTCCAACACCTTCCACCGCTCCGAGGCCAATGCCACCGACTATCCGCGCACCGCGTTCATCGCCTGTTACAATGCGCTCTCCAATGCCCCGGATCCGGGCAAAGGCCACGGCAGGCCCGTCCCCATCACGATGAGTTCTGAAGACTCGATCCGCCGCTATGCAGAACGCGCCGTCGCTCCGCATATGCCCTGAGCTCAGGAAGAGAAGAAAAATCCGCCCCCCGGGCCATGCCAGGGGGCGGATCGATTCAGGCTTCCGATTGGCTAGGGTAAAGTCAGCTTCTGGCTGACACTGAAGGTGCCTCCGGTGAACTTGCCGGACACTTTCAAGGTGACGACCGTGCCGGGAGTTCCCGCCGAAGAAGGATAGGTCAATGTCGCTGTGGCCGTGGCCCCGGCGGCGATATTGCCCAACGTCACCGGCAAGGTAGTGCTGGTGGCCGCGGCTCCCAGAGTGGACTTGGTGATCTCAGTGCCGGGGGCCGTCAAGTAGCCCACGTTCTTGAGGGTAAACGTGGCCGTATAGACCCCGGTCGTGCTGTTTCGGGTGACATTATAGGAAGTCAGCCGCAAGGTGGTCACCAGGATCTTGAAGTTCTTGGAAGCCGAAGTCGCGCCGCCGGGATTGACCACCGTGATCTTGGCGGTGCCGGGGCTGGCAATGTCGGTAGAGGGCACGGCGGCTTTGAGCTGGGTGGAAGAGACGAAGGTGGTCGTCAGCGGAGTGCCGTTCCAGTCGATCGTGGCGCCACTGACAAAGCTGCTGCCCTTGGCGGTCAGGGTGAAAGAGGAGCCGCCTGCATCGAGGGAGGAGGGGCTTAGAGAGGACAGCACGGGCGTCTGGGCGGCCTGTATCGAGACTTCCCACATGGAGCGTCCATGCGTTCCGGCTCCCAGGAGGCCCAGGCCGGTGTTGAGGTCCAGGTCCACCACGCGGGCGTTGGGCAGCCCGATGCCAACCTGGGTCCAGGCGCCGCTGCCGGAGGAGGCGTAGACGCCCATATCGGTGCCGATATAGATCGTCGATGCGGTGTGATCGTACTTGACGGCATTGACCGGCAGGTTCGGCAGGTTCCCGGAGATGTCGCTCCAGGAAGAGCCGCCGTTGGCCGTTGCCAGGACGTGGGCAGCTCCAAAATGATCGGCAACAGCGAAGGCATGTTGCGCGTTGGTGGGATCCACGGCGATGTCGGCGATGTGAGCGGTGATGCCGGCGGGGGTCACGTTCGTCCAACTCGTCCCATCGTTGACCGTCACGAAGAGGACGCTGGAGGCCGCATAGGTGCCACCTGCGGCGACATAGATGGTGTTGCCGTTGACCCCGATGGCATCGATCGGGCCGGTAGCGGCGAAGGAGCCTTTGCCGATCCAGCTATTGCCTTTGTTGGTCGTCTCGTAGAGGGTGGTGGTGCCCAGCAGCAGCCGGGACGTATTCGCCGGGTCCATCACATAGGGGACGTAGAAGTTGGAGTTGTCCGCAAAGTTGATCCCGCTGGTGATGGAGAAGAAGCTGCTGCCGCTGTTGTCCGAACGGTCGATGTCCGGTCCGGTGAAGGTCTGATAGATGGTGGTGGGGTTCGCCAGATCCACGCGGGTGTGGCCGCCGTCCCCGCCGATGAGCAGCGTCCATCCCAGATTGCCGGTAGTGCCTTCAGTGCCGTTATCCTGGCTCCCACCGTAGGCGATGTTGCTGTTGGTGGGATGCAGGGAGATGCCGGTGAACTGGATGGTCTCCAGGTCGCCGTTGATGTCCTGCCAGGAAAGACTGGAGGGGTTGGAATTGTTGAGCCGCCAGATGCCGCCGTCCGAGCCGCTGAGCAGCTTGCCATTGGCATCGAAGGCAAGGGCGTGCTCATCCGTGTGAGGGCTGTTGCCACTGCCGTCGGAAGAGATGTCGGTCCAGGTGGCGCCGCCATCGGTCGATTCGATCAAATTGGGTCCGCCCCCATTGCTGCTGCCGCCGGCAAAGACGACGTTGGCATTGGAGGGGCTGACCGCGATGGCGTTATTGTACCAGCCCTGTCCATAGGGGCTGACTCCCATATAGTTAGGGGTGTTGGTCAGTGCCGTCCAGGTCGTGCCGCCGTCCGTGCTCTTTTCCAGGGCCAGCAGGCCACTGGTTTGCACCGATTCGATAGCGGCATAGAGCGTCGCCTTCGTGGTAGAAGTAGACGGGAACAGGGCGATGGAGATGCGACCGTTATTGCCCCCCATCGGGAAGTTGCCGGCGGCCGACCAGGTGCTTCCGCCGTTCGTCGAGCGATACACACCGTTGAGGCTGTTGGCATAGTAGGGCCCGATCGCCGCATAGAGCGTGCCGGAATTCGCATCGAGCGCCACGTCGCTGTAGCCCAGGGACGTAGACAGAGACGTGGTGGTATTGGTCCAGGTCGAGCCGCCGTCGGTGGTCTTCCAGATGCCTGTCTGTCCGGAGTAGGCATAGTTGCCGGCGGGCAGTCCCGGCCGGTTCACCGCCACGTAGACGGTGTTGGGATCGGTGGGGCTGATGGCGATCTTGCTGATGGTCGCCATCGTGAAAACGCTCGATCCCTGAAGAGTCCAGGTCGAGCCGCCGTCCGTAGACTTGAGTACGCCATAGCCGTAGGCGCTATCGCCGGAGTTGTTGGCCTCGCCGGTGCCGGCATAGATGACGTTATGATTGCTGGGAGCGATGGCGATAGCGCCCATGGCCAGAGTCGCCTGATTGTCCGTGAGGGGCGTATAGGTCGTGCCGCCGTCGGTGCTCTTCCAGACCCCGCCGCCAGCGGTCGCCACGAAGAGCGTGTTGGCGTTCGTAGGATCGGCCGCGATGCCGGCGATGCGGCCGGACCAGGAAACCCCGGCATTCAGAGGCGCCGGGCCGAGATCCACCCAGGGATTGGTGGCGGCCAGCGGGGAGACCGAGGGCTGTGGCACGGAGGGCATCGTGCCGGGTATAGGCTCGACGCGCTGGGCCTTCGGATGGATCGGGGGTGGCGCCGCCAGGGCGGCGGCGCCGAGGAAGAGGCCGAGGACGGTGGTCGCGGCCGTCCGCAGCGTGCCGCTAAACGTGCGGCGTACACGCTCCGAAAGCGATGGAGGGATACCGGATGACATGAAAAGATGCATGATTGCCTTTCCTGGCGCCTCAATAGCGCCATCTATTTCCTGAGGCCGGTAGGGGACCAGGAGGATGAATGATGATGTGCCAGAGAGGACGAAACCCATTGCGTGGATCAAAAAGATGCCCGCAAACTCTAGCTTCAGGGCAATCCATCCTAACACAATCTTGCGCGCTCTGTCAATCCTCAGGAAGATCGTCCAAAATTAAGCCGGGAAGCCTCGTAACGTTCCGTTTGCAATGCCCGTCTAAGAACCGAACAGTCTCCCCGTTCACGCGGTCGCCACCGGCAGGGGAGCTCACTTGCCGGAGGCGGCCTCGGTTACACGGCGTTAAAACACCGTGCTAAGACCAAAGTCCGCCTGCGCGGACCCCGACCTTCCAGGGAAATCTCCCCTCCCCTAAGATTGGGGAAGCGGTCGGGGGTGAGGGCCTTAACCCCGAAAGGAGAACGAGCATGCTCCGAAAATCTCACTTCTTTGCCATGCGGCTGATAAGCCTATGGGGCCTATGCGGGCTTGGCTCGGCCGTGCATGCGCAGGGCATTCTCTATCCGGTCGGGGATATTCGCTCCCAGCCGTTCTACGTGAAAAATTTGCGGGTCAACACCCGAATCGACGATGCGGTCGCGGAAACGACGGTCGAGCAGACGTTCGTGAACACGAGCGCGTTCCCGCAGGAAGGGACATACCTCTATCCCTTGCCGGAAGGGGCGTCGCCGACCGCCTTCAGCATGACCGTAGGCGACCAGACGCTGGAGCCACGTGTTCTGAGCAGCGACGAGGCGCGCGGCATCTACGAAGAGATCGTGCGCCGCCGCCGGGACCCGGCGCTGCTGGAATATGTCGGGCGCAATCTGGTGCGCGTCCGCGTCTTTCCCATACCTGCCCACGGCGAGCGCACGATTCGCCTGCGCTATACCGAAGTCTTGAAAACGGAGGGCAGCCTGCGCCGCTACGCCTATCCGCTTTCCACCTCCCGATTCGGCGCCCAGCCGGTCGGAGTCATGTCGATCGCCATTCGACTGCAGACGAGCGCGCCGCTCAAGAACCTCTACTCGCCTACCCATGCGCTCTCCATCCGCCGTCTCGACGACCGGAGCGCCACGGCATCCTGGGAGGGCCGGGAGGGCGAATCCGATAAGGACCTGACCCTCTACTTCAGCACGAGCGATGGCGACGTGGGACTGTCGCTGCTGACCTATAAGAGCGGCGACCGCGATGGCTACTTCATGCTCCTGGCCGCGCCGCGCGTCACCATTCCCCGCGAGCGAATCCTGCCCAAGCATATCGTCTTCGTCCTCGACCGCACGGGGTCGATGGCCGGCCCGAAGATCGAGCAGGCGCGCAAGGCGCTGCTCTACTGCCTCAACAGCCTGCATCCGCAGGATCGCTTCGACGTGATTACCTTCAACGAATCGCCCGACCTGCTCCTGCGGCAACTGGCGCCGGCGACCGAAGCGAATATCGCCAGAGCGCGCCGCTTCGTCGCCGACATCGACGCCAGCGGCGGCACCAATATCGAGGACGCGCTGCATGCGGCGCTGAACCTCCTGCGCGCCGAGCCGGGACGCGAAAAGATGGTCGTCTTCCTGACCGACGGCCTGCCGACGGTCGGCGAGACCGACATCGACACCATCCTGCGGCACGTCCAGGCGTGGAATGGCGACTCGCATACCGCCGAGCAGGCGGCGTTCCAGGATGGCGGCCGGCCGCGCGGGCCGGGCATAGATGGCTGGAATGAGAAAGCGCCGGCAAACGCGCGTCTGTTCTGCTTCGGCCTCGGCTACGACGTGAACGTGCCCTTCCTCGACCGCCTGGCCGATCTCGGACGCGGCGACGCCGACTACGTCAAGCCGGAGGAAGATATCGAGGTGAAGGTTTCGGCGTTTTTCGCCAAAGTCTCTTCGCCTATCCTCTCGGATCTGCAGCTGGCGTTCGATGGAACGGACGTGTATGATGTTTATCCGAAGGTCCTGCCGGACCTTTTCAAGGGTACGCAGTTGGTCATCACGGGCCGATTTCGCGGCGAAGGCGGCGGGACCGTGCGTCTGGCCGGCTTCGCGAACGGCACGGAGGAAAAGTTTCAGATGGGAACCGGCTTCGGCGCGGCGGAGGGGCGAAATGCGTTCCTGCCGCGCATCTGGGCCGCCCGCAAGATCGGCTACCTGGTGGACCAACTGCGTCTTTCCGGCAACCCGGAGGGCAAGCAGGAGGTCATCGATGAGATCGTGCGCCTCTCGAAGGAGTACGGGATCATCACCGAATACACCTCCTTCCTGGTAGATGAGCGGGAGCAGGAGCAACTTGGTCTCCATCTCCAGGTTAACGGCGACTTCGATAACTCCTCTATCGTTCGGCAGGAAGTGGCCCGGCGCGCCACCCAGTATGGTATCTCCGGCCAGGATGTCACCGACCAGAGCCTGCGCGCGAAAAGCTATGCGCAGGCAAGCCAGACGGCTCCACGCTATCAGTCGGCCGGAGGTGGAATGGGCGGTCGAGCAGGCTTCTTCGGCGGCCCGCCCAACGCTATGGGTCGTGTCTCTATCAACCGCAGGCTGGGTGGCCCTCCTGTGCAGCTAGAGCAAGTGCCTGGGGAGGCGACCGTAACGGTCCAGGATGTGGGCGACAAAACCTTCTACCGCCAAAAAGACAACGTCTGGGAAGATAACGCTTACGACCCGAAGAAGCAGTCGCTGGTCAAAATCAAAGCCTTCAGCGACGCGCACTTCGCCCTGCTGAAGGCTCTGCCTAAGCTTGCCGCCTACTCCTCCGTGGGCGATGATGTGATAATCAGCCTCGGCAAGACCGCCGTGGAGATCGGCAAGGAGGGCAAGGACAAGCTGACCGATGCCGAACTGAAGGGGCTTACCGGCAAGTAGGCGACTTCCCTATCTAGCTGCTTCCCGGAACGGTCTCATACCACGCGAGGACGTCCGGAAGCGGCTCGGCGGCATATTCGATATGAATTACCCGCCGATGGTGGGCCGACTGTGCGCTGGAGGAGGCATGCAGCAGCAAAGGGCGCATGAGCATGGCTCCTCCACGTTCCACCTCGCAGACTGTTTCCGGCACTTCTGCACGCAGCCGCTCGATCTCGCCGGGTTTCAGCTTACCGTAACGATGGGTGCCCGGCAGCACGCGCAAAGGACCGTTCGTTCGATCGCACCTATCCAGGTGCAGGCGAACGGTCAGCATCCGCTCCAGCAAGGAAGCCGGCGCCTGCGCGTGAGCCACCCCCGCCTTCTGAGACCAGTGACCGAATCCCTCGACATCTCTCCGTTCCGCAACCGCTATCGAGAGATCCTGATGCCAGGGCACTTTCCAGTTGGCGTCGGGCATCTTGTCGAAATAGATGGCCCGCACGGCGAAGCAGTCCCTTCCCAAAAACGGCTCGACGAGCGTCCGAACAGCCTGAGAAGCCGCCAGTTCGCAGACAGCCGGCACGGCCTGCAAGAGATTGCGCAGGGCATACAAGCCGTGGCCCGCCGCGCCTTCAGCGTCACCCGCTCTCCATGCAAACTCCTCAAGAAGCTCCGTTATCGTGCTCTCATCCATTACGTCTGGCGCAATGGCGAAACCATTTCGCTCCAGGTCGCCATTCAAGGCTGACGTGCTCCTTTCTACTCATTGCCGCCACCGTATTATAGCCTAAGAGCCTGTACGTAAACGCCGATATGCGCACGAATATCAAAAGCTTTTCCGTCCGCAGGACGGTTGTCCGCTTCCTTAAAGTTCCCCCTCTCCTTGAGAAGGAGAGGGGTTAGGGGTGAGGTCCGTCCGCAGGACGGTTGGCCGAAGGCCCTCCAGACGGGTATTTCAATGCCCGGCTAAGAAGCCAGCAGGTTTCCATACAGGCTCTAAGATCAACGCGGGCAAGGAGATAGCAGATCCAGACAGGAAGGGATAATTAGACGTCGAATATGAAGATGATATTTATCTTCCTTGACTGATTTGGGTGGAGAGGCTGAGTTATGAAGAGGCGGAAACGAGTCGTGATCATCCTGTCCGCTGTGGTGTTGCTGCCATGTCTCTGTTTTGCCGGATTAGCTATCTATATCCAAATCTATGGCCAGGTGGACCGTGCGCAGCCGGCGCAGGCTATCGTCGTGCTGGGGGCGAAGGTGCAGCGTTCCGGGCAGCCGGGCGCTAGCCTGCGGGCGCGTACGCTTCGGGCGGTCGCGCTGTACCGGCGCGGACTGGCGCCCAAGATCATCTGCACGGGAGGCATCGGCAGCTTCCCACCCGCCGAGTCGCAGGCTTCCGCTACTTTGGCCGAAGCGCAAGGCGTTCCTGTAGAAGATCTCCTTCTGGAAAGCAAGTCGCGGAGTACGATGGAGAACGCCCGCTACGCCGCCGACATCTGCCGGGCGCATGGGTGGACGCGCGTTATCGTCGTGAGCGATCCCTACCATCTCTTTCGCGCCCGACGTGATTTTGAGCGTTTTGGGGTTATTGCCTATCCCAGTCCCGCTCTGGAGGGGCAGAGCGACCGCAATCTCCGATACCGCATGACCCTGCGGGAAGCCTGGCTAGTAATGGAAGAGGCTCTCCATCTCTAAGCTAACAGGGCAACCAGATGTCGCCAGGGTGGGACCTTAACTCTCAATAAGGAGGCTGCCGGACTTTAGCTCCTGCGCCAGCAAGACCCGATCTACGGAAGCGATCAGCTCGGTGGGATTGAAGGGCTTGGCCAGGTAGGCGCTGCAGAGCAGCAGCTCACACTGGATCAGCGCGCTGTCCTCGGCAAGCACCGTCAGTAGGATGACCGGCAGGTCCCGGGTCCGTTCGCAGGCGCGCAGCCGCTCCAGGACTTCCAGCCCGCTCATATAGGGCATGATCACGTCCATGACGAGCAGGTCCGGTCGCTCCTGCTCGATTTTCTCCAGGGCCTCATATCCATCCAGCGCCGTCACGACCTCATAGCCAGCGCCTTTCAAATTGATCTGTACCAGGCGGGCGATATGGCGCTCGTCGTCGACGGCCAGCACCTTCTTCCCGATGGGTCTCTGCATTGCCAGCTCTCTCGTTTGCATCCTGTCTGCCAGGGCCGTATAAGCGGATAAAGCGATGAAAGCGTTGGAGCACAGGTCATTGCCTGTCTTCGTGGACGGCAAGGAGACAACGGCAGCGGCAAACGACGCGTCACGTCGCTGGGAAACGGCATCTGCGCGCGTATAGTGTTATCGTAGCGTTCTACCGTTCAATAATCGTTTAATACTCTCAGTTTTTCGTGACTTCTATAAATTTATGCCGTGTCGCAACGCTTCTGGATAGCTCTCGGACTATTGGAAGGGGAAGTCTGGAGAGGACAAGAAAACCCAATGGGAATCGGGAGGGTAAAATGAGGCTGGAAATAGGATCGGGGCGTCGAATCCGGATGCTGCCAGGGATAGAGCGCGGGTGAGCAAAAGCAAGCGGCGTAAAACACGGAGCCGGCAGGCGAAAGAAGACCTATCGAAGCCAGGACGGTCGAAGCGCGAGGTCGAGAAAGCCCATCGGGAACGCAAACGGACAGGGCGCAATATCCTCCTCGGAACGCTGCTCCTGGCTCTCCTAGCCTTTCTGGGGTTGATGGCGTATATCGATGCCTACGGGCAGGTTGAGAGGGCACAGGCCGCTCCGGCGATCGTCGTGCTGGGGGCATCAGTGACGGAGCAGGGAAAGGCCGGAGACAGCCTGCGAGCGCGCACGCTCCACGCGGTAGACCTGTATCGTCGGCATCTGGCCGGTAAAATCCTCTGCTCGGGAGGCGTCGGCAAAAATCCGCCTGCCGAGGGGCAGGTGGCCGCGGCGCTGGCCCGGACCGTGGGCGTGAACCCCGCGGACCTGATCGTCGAAGACCGCGCCAAAAATACCGAAGAGAACGCGCGCTATACCGCCCGAATCTGCCGCGCCCACGGCTGGGACTGCGTGATCGCGGTCAGCGATCCCTACCATCTCTTTCGCGTCCACCGCGACTTTGACCGGGAAGGCATCACCGCCTATACCAGCCCGGCCAAAGACTGCCGGCGCAATCGCGAACCGCTCCTACGCTTCGTCTGGACCGCCCGGGAAGCGCTCGCCATCCTGCGCGATCTCGTCTGGCCCTGGCCGCGTTAAGCCTCCGCTGCCTTCGGCTTTGCTCCTTTTAAGACCGAACTGCCTGGACAGACCTCTCTCAGCGCGGACCGGCCGCCTGCCACCCTTGATTCTGAGAAGGAGAGAGGGCGGCCATGCCGGTCACCGTGGCCTCATTCAGATACCAGGCCATGAGCTGCCCGGTCACCGCGTTCTCAAAGACGATATCCGGATGCCCGTCCCCATTGAGATCGGCAATGGCGACCGCCTGCCATCCAGGAGTCTGTGTCTTGCTTACATAGGCCCCTCCCACGACCGTGAGCCCTTTCAAATACCAGACTGCCAACTGCCCGGTCGTTGTGTTCTGGAACAGCAGGTCCGGAGAGCCATCTCCGTTGAAATCGCCCGTGCCTACACATTGCCAATGTGGGTCCTGGACGAGGGAGATATACGCTCCGCCCTCGGCATAGTTGCCAAATTGTGGGCTCATAAACCAGACGGCCAACTGCCCGGTAGTGGGATTGCTGAACAGCAGGTCCGGATAGCCGTCTCCATTGAAGTCGTTGATCCCCACGCACTTCCAGCCAGGGGCGGGCTGGGGATAGATATAATCGGTGCTGGGCGCGCCATTGGAGAAGGCGACTATGTCGTTGTTCTCCATATACCAGACGGCCATCCGGCCGGTCGTTGTGTTCTGGAACACCAGGTCCGGCAGGCTATCGTTATTGAAGTCGCCGCTGCCCACCAGCCGCCAGTGCAGATCTTGAGGAGGATAGACGTAGACGCCTGTTGCCGCGGTGCCGTTCATATACCAGAGGGCGATCTGGCCGGTCGCCAGATTCTGGAAGAGGAGATCGGACCGGCCGTCGCCGTTGAAATCGGCAGGCACAACGCGCGGATTGAGCTGGAAGACCGTGCCGTCGCCAAAAAGGCCGCCTTGCAGGCACGCGCCGGTAAAGCTGCCGTCGCTGTTCTGCAGAAGGGAGGAGAGCTCGGCGCCATCTGCAAAGAGGGGGCTTCCTACGGCAGCGAATGCGTGGATCGTTTTGAAATTACCTTGTGGCGTGATCTTGAACACGACGCCGCTGCCGCCAGCTCCGCCCGCCTGGGTTCCTCCGTAGAAATTGCCATCCGTTCCGGCGATCAGCACGGTTGGCACTGCGCCATCGGCATTCGAGAGAGACTGGTAGGTGTCGTATAGGATAGAGAAGGTGTGCAGGGTCGTCAGCGAATTCTGGGGCGAAAGGCGAAAGATTGTGCCTGTGCCATTGGCTCCGCCGGATATGGTCGTCCCGTAGAGGGCGCCGTCGGCGCCAAGAACCAGGCTGTCCGGATAAGCCCCATCTGCATTGTGTCCCCTGTCATTCGGATTCACATAGGCGAACGCATACAGCAGAGTGAACGTGCCCTCCGGAGTTAGCTTGAACAGGGTGCCGCTGCCCCAGGGGCCGCCAAAGTCCGCCGTTCCATAGAGCGTTCCATCCGGAGCCTGCAAGAGATTGCCAGGACCGAGGCCATCGGCATTCAACTCGACGTCGAGGGCTTGCATAATGGGAGCAAAGGTGTGCAGCGTCGTGAGCGTTCCGCCGAGCGTAGAGCGATAGATCGCGTCGCCAAAGGCGATATAGAGGTAGCCGTCGCTACCCTGGATGATGTCGCCGCCACCGGGGCTATCGAAGGTATAGAGGTTGGTGCGCACCCCGGCCGGCGTGATTTTAAAGAGCGTGCTCGGTATCGTGCCGCCCTCGATGCCGTACCAACCTGCGGTCAAGCCGTAGAAATTGCCATCGCTCGCCTGAATCACGCTGGCCGGCGAGCCGCCCTCGTTATAGTCGAAGGCGGCGATGGTGGTCACAACACCGCCGGGCGTGTACTTGAACAGAGTCCCATAGTAGAGATTGGCGCCGCCGGAATGGGTAAGACCGTAGAGGCTGCCATCCTGACCCACGAACAGATTGAATGGTCCGCTCCCATAGGGGGTCGGTCCGTAGAAGTTCAGAAGCACCTTCTCCGTGGCCGCAGAAGCCGGCATCGCCAGCAAACCTATCAGCACTAAGCCGAACAGCAGGCCAAGAGCCTGACCGGTTTCCCCCAGGCTTCGCATAAGACCTCCTCCTTTACCGAGGCATATTGAGGCCGCCGGCATCTAATGTATCCCTACGCACAGCCAGTCCGGAGTCTGGCTGGGAGTGATGTAAGCGCCGTTGACGGCGGTGACGCCGTTCAGATACCAGATCGCCATCTGGCCGGTGGCTGCGTTCCGCAGGACTAAGTCCGGATGGTCGTCGCCGTTGTAGTCGTTGACGCTCACGCACTGCCAGCCGGGCAGGGGAGTGGGCGTGATATACGCGCCGCCCGTGGCATAGACGCCATTCATATACCAGACGGCGAGCTGTCCGGTAGAAGCATTCTGGAACACGAGGTTCGGCTTGCCGTCGCCATTGAAGTCCCCGGTTCCCACGCATTTCCAGCCAGGAGCCGGATTGGGAGAGATGTAGGCGCCGTTCACGGCGTAGTTGAACGGATAAAAAGGGTTCATGTACCAGACGGCCATCTTTCCCGTTTTTGTGTTCTGAAGGACAAGATCGGAAACGTTATCTCCGTTAAAGTCCTCAACGGAAACACACGCCCAGCCCGGCCCCGGATTCGGGTAAAGGTACTCGCCCGACTGCGCGTAATTCCCCTGCATCGTCCAGTCGGCCATCTCGCCCGTGGCCGTATTCTGAAAGACGAGTAACGGCGGCTCGCTCGGGTATATGCCCCTGGTTCCCACACACAGCCAGCCGGGCTGCTGCGGAGGATAAAGAAAGGCGCCGGCGAGCGCGGTGCTCGCGTTCATGAACCAGGCGGCCAACTGGCCGGTACCGGGATTCTGAAAGAGCAGGTCCGGCAGGCCATCGCGGTTGAGATCGGAGTTGGCTTTTCCGTTATTGAGGCGAAATACGATTCCGATGCCTTCACTGGAATCCGTCTGAAAATCCGGTTTGCCGGTCACTCCGAAGATCAAGCCATCGCCAAGTTGAGCCATCCCCGCGATGGGATTATAGCCATAATAGCTGTCCCCGGTGAAGGTGAAGATCGTTGTCAGCGTACCGCTTGGGGACAATCGGAAGAGCGTTCCAAATCCGGTGGCTCCCCCGCTGCTGACGCCTCCCTGGGTAGTGGAACCATAGAAGAGGCCGCCTTTGCTCAGCAGCAGCGGCGCCACCGGATGCGCGCCATCCGGATCGGTCCCATTTGTGCTGTAAGCGGAGAACGTATGGAGAACAGTCAGCACTCCGCCGGGTGTGATCTTATAAACAGTCCCGGATCCGGGGTCGCCGCCATTGTAAGCCGTCCCGTAAAAGCTGCCATCCGGCCCTTGAACCAGGGCGGCCTGCGGATTGGCTCCCTCGGCATTCACCCCGGAACTTCCCGTCAGAGGCGAGAAGGCGTGCAGCGTGGTGAAGGCGCCTGCCGGGGTGATCTGAAAGACGGTCCCGGTTCCCCCCGCGCCTCCCAGCGTGGTCGTGCCGTAGAAATTGCCGTCGCTGCCCTGCGCCAGAGACGCCCACGGCTGCGCGCCGTCACTATTGACCGGTGGCGTGCCGCTGGTGGCGCTGAAGGTATAGAGCAGGCTCAGCGCGCCGGCAGGTGTGATCTTGAAGACCGTCCCATTCCCGTTCGCGCCACCCTGCGAGGTGGTGCCATAGAAGTTGCCGTCGGCGGCCAGAAGGAGCGCGGCCCGCGGATGGGCTCCGTAGACTCCGCCGAATGAAGCCAGCGTGGTGAAGGCGCCTGCCGGGGTGATCTGAAAGACCGTGCCCACGCCATTGGCGCCGCCGGCAAAGGTCGTGCCGTAGAAGTTGCCGTTCGTCCCCTGAATCAAGCCGGCCATAGGATTGGCGCCATCGGCGTTTGTCCCCGCGGCCGATGGCAAAGAGAAGGCGTAAAGGGTGGTCAGCGTCCCGGTGGGAGTCATGCGAAATACCGTGCCCGCACCGTTCACGCCGCCTTGCTGGGCGGTCCCATAGAGATTGCCATCGGCGCCTGGAATCAGCCCGTTGGGAATGGAGCCGTCGGCATTGGTCCCCGCTGGAATCGACGTGAGTACGGTCAATACTCCCTGCGGAGTGATCTTGAAGACCGTTCCGACGCCATAGGTCCCTCCAGCATAGGTTGTGCCGTAGAAGCTGCCATCGCTTCCCAGCGCCAAATTCGCGTTGGGATTGGCGCCATCGGCATTCGTTCCTTGCGTGCCGTTTGTCGCCGAGAAGGAATAAAGGCTGGTCAGCGCTCCCTGCGGGGTTATCTTAAAAACCGTGCCCGTGCCGTTCGGGCCACCTCCACGCGTGGTGCCGTAAAAGTTGCCGTCGCTGCCTGATGTCAGGCCGTTCGGGCCGGCACCGTACGCTCCCGCGAAGGTATAGAGACTGGTAAAGACGCCGTTGGGAGTGATCTGGAAAATGGTGCCATTATCGTTGGGGCCGCCTCTATCCGTGGCGCCGTAGTAGTTGCCGTCGCTGCCCTCTACCAGTCCCTCCGGGGACGATCCATCGGAGCCATTAAAAGTGTGTAAGGTCGTCAGGGTCCCATCCGGGGTCATCTTAAAGACCGTGCCCATGCCATTCGGGCCACCTCCACCCGTGGTGCCGTAGAAATTGCCGTCACTGCCCTGAATCAGGCTGGTCAGCGAGCCTTCCTGACCGTCGCTGTCGACGTTAAAAGAATAGAGTGTTGTCAGCGATCCCTGCGGAGTGATTTTGAAGATCGTGCCCGCGCCGTACACGCCGCCGTACAGGGTAGCGCCATAGAAGTTGCCGTCGCTGGCCAGTATCAGGCCGCCGTAGGGATTCAGTCCGTCGCTGGACGGATAGGCCGCCGGGAAGGTATGGAGCGTGGTCAGCATGCCACTCAGGGTGAGCTTAAAGACCGTGCCAGCGCCATTGGCGCCCCCCTTAGAGGTTGTGCCATAGAGATTGCCATCTGGGGCAGCCACCAGAGGCGCGGTCGGAAAAGAGTTGTCCGGGAAGACATAGAGAGGGGACATTACGCCGGCTGGAGTGATACGGACGATCGCGTTGTAACTCACGCCATAAAAGTTTCCGTCGGCAGCCTGTACGAGCGGCCCCATGACTTCAAGCGTATCGACGGTGACCGGCGTGAAGGCGTGCAGAACGTTCAGTTGGCGTGTCTGCGCCGGCAGGGGAGCCGGACCGATCAGGCAAAGAAAGATCGAGAAGATCAGCACAATGACGGTACGACGACAATTGGGCGACAGCATGGCGCCTCCAGGAAGATAAAGATAGACTGCAAGCAGAGGCAGATCGAGGAAGGGGGGATTCTCATCCGGTCAGCCACCCCATCATAACATATAGATTGACGACCGTCAAACGTTTTTGTACAATAGCTCCATGCAGTCAACCACAAAACAGGCACGAGAGGAGAAGGCAATGCGCGCGCAACTACTACCAGGACCAGGGACTTTAGGAGTGATCCTGCTCTGTCTGGCGGCCACTCCGCCCGTCGCCCATAAGCCGCCAGCTCCCCAGAAACGCTTTTATACCGTAGTGGACCTCGGCACGCTCGGCGGCAAGGAGAGCTATGCCGAGAGTGTCAACGACGACGGCCAGGTGGCCGGCATGGCGCTCTCGCCCGATGGTCCGCACGCATTCCTGTACGACACGGGCAAGATGCGCGATCTCGATACGCTTGGGGGCGGCAAAAGCACGGCCTTCGCCATCAACGGCAAAGGCCAGATCGCGGGCCAGGCGGAGAATGGCGACGAGATCCAGCACGCCTTTTTTTACAGCGAGGACAACATGACCGACCTGGGCACGCTCGGAGGCGCAAAGAGCGCGGCGCGCGGAATCAACGACAAAGGGCAGATCGTCGGCTGGGCGCAGACGACCGATGGCTCGACCCATGCCTTCCTCTGGCAGGACGGCGAGATGACCGACATCGACGGCGACAGCGATTTTGGCAGCAGCGCCTTTGCCATCAACGGCGCCGGTCAGGTAGTCGGACAGGTCCTCGTAGCGGAGAACGACATCGGCCACGCCTTCCTAATCAGCGGCGGCAAGATGACCGATCTAGGAACGCTCGGCGGCAAGAGCAGCCTGGCGTGGGCTATCAACGACAAAGGGCAGATCGTCGGCGCGGCGCAGACGGCTGCCGGGCGCTATCACGCGTTTCTCTGGGATGGCAGCAAGCTTCTCGACCTGGGCCTTCTCAGCGGCGCGAAAGGCTCCATCGCCAGAGGTATCAATAATGCCGGTGAGATCGTCGGCTACGTAGATATGGGCGGGAATGAGCTGCGGCCCTTCCTCTATCGCAACGGCAAGATGCTCGATCTCAATACCCTCCTGCCGCCCGGTTCCGGCTGGCTCTTGAGATCGGCGCACGCCATCAATGATCGCGGGCAGATCGCCGGCTTCGGCACACATCACGGCGTCCTCCGCGCCTTCCTTCTCTCCCCGCCCGCGAAATAGGCCGTCATCGCTTCCCGAAAAATATTTAAAATAGTTACTGTCAGCGACTTGCAGGGAAAATCAACGTCAGTAGTGAATGGAATAATGTCTACTTTTCGCCGGTCGCTAAACCGATTAGAATAGCGCCAGAAACCTAGATGTAGGGTTCTCCCTCTGGCTGGTGCGCTAGATACCGTGCCGTATCGCCCTCATCCCCAAAATGGGCGTTGGGTATTAGGCGCTGGCGTCAGGAACACTTCCCAACGCCCAACGCCAAACGCCAAACGCCTCCTTAAGGCGAATACCCCCTATGGCGAACAGCAGCGATTTCGTTCACCTGCATTGTCACTCCGAGTTCAGCCTGCTCGACGGAGCGAACCGGCTCGACCCGCTGATCACCCGCGCGGCCGAGCTGGGCATGCCGGCCCTGGCCCTCACGGACCACGGCGTCATGTACGGCGTCGCCGAGTTCTACAGCAAGTGCAAGGCCAGCGGCGTCAAGCCGCTCCTCGGCGTGGAAGCCTACGTCGCTCCTCGCGGCCATAAGGACAAGCAGCCCCGCCTGGACGGCGCGGCTTACCATATGGTGTTGCTGGCCCGCAACCTGCAGGGCTACAAAAATCTCCTCAAGCTCACCTCCATCGCCGCCCTCGAAGGCTTCTACTACAAACCGCGCATCGACCGCGAGCTGATTACGAAGTATCGCGAGGGCTTGATCGCCACCAGCGCCTGCCTCGGTGGCGAGGTCTGCTCGGCCTTACTGCGCGGCGACTACGAGACCGCCCGCGACACCGCCGCCTTCTACCGCGACGTCTTCGGCCCCGAAAACTACTACATCGAGATCCAGAACCACAACCTGCCCGAGCAGATCCGCTGCAATGAAGACCTACTCAAGATCGCGAAAGAGCTGAAGCTGCAGGTGATCTGTACCAACGACGTGCATTATCTGGGCAATCAGGACGCTGATGCCCACGACATTTTGCTCTGCATCGGCACGGGCGCGACCGTCGATGAGACCGACCGCCTCCGCTACGCCACCCAGGAGTTCTATCTTAAAGACGCGCAGGAGATGCAGACGCTCTTCCGCGAGACGCCGTTCGCCGTCGAGCAGACCCTGGAGATTGCGGAGCGGTGCGACGTGGATCTGGAGTTCGGGCGCTGCCCATTGCCGTCGCCGGGCATTCCGGAGGAGTACACGCCGCACGAATATCTCACGAAGCTGGCCGAGGAGGGAATCGAGCGCAAGTACGGCGGCAAGGCGCCGGACAAGGTCTACGAGCGGCTCAAATACGAATTGGACGTGATCCAGACGACCGGCTTCTCGCAGTACATCCTCATCGTGCGCGACTTCGCCCAGTTCGCCGCCGCCAAGGGCATCACGTATGGCGTGCGCGGCTCTGCCGCCGGCAGCCTGACCTCCTACCTCGTGGACATCACCGACATCGACCCGGTGGAGTACGGCCTGACCTTCGAGCGCTTCCTCAACCCCGAGCGCGTCCAGATGCCGGACGTGGACATGGACTTCGAGGACGCGCGGCGGGCCGAGGTCATCGAGTACGTCACCAAAAAGTACAGCCCCAACCAGGACGACCCCACGCAGGCGCGCGTCGCGCAGATCATCACGTTCGGGACGCTGGCCGCCCGCGCCGTGCTCAAGGATGCCGGCCGCGCGCTCGGCATGCCCTCCGGCGAGGTGGACAAGCTCTGCAAGATGATCCCCACGCTGCCGGTCGGCATGACCATCGATAAGGCGATGGAGGCCAATCCGGAGTTCAAGAACGTCTACGTGCGCGACCCGAACGCCCGCAAGCTGATCGACACCGCCCGCCGCCTGGAGGGAATCTCCCGGCACGCCTCGGTCCACGCCGCCGGGGTCATCATCTCCCACGATCCGCTGGTCGAATATACCCCGCTGACCCGCTCGGCGGACGGCGGCTGCGTGACCCAGTACGTGGCCGGGACGCTGGAGAAGATCGGCCTGCTGAAGATGGACTTCCTGGGGCTGATCAACCTCTCGATCCTGGCGCAGGCGGTCCAGACCGTGGAGAAATCGACCGGCACGAAGCTGGACGTGCGGAATCTGCCCCTGGACGACGCGAAGACCTACGAGCTGTTAGGCAACGGAGAGTGCGTGGGCGTGTTCCAGTTGGAGTCGCCGCAGATGCGCCGCTACATCCAGGAATTGAAGCCGACCAGCGTGCGAGACTTGGCGGCGATGGTCGCGCTCTATCGTCCCGGCCCCATGGCGCACATCCCCCGCTTCGTGCGCTGCAAGCACGGCTTAGAGAAGATCGAGTATCCGCATCCGCTGCTCATGCCGGTTTTGGAAGAGACGTATGGGGTCATCGTCTACCAGGACCAGGTCATGCAGATCGCGCAGGCCATCGCCGGCTATTCCCTCGGCCAGGCGGACATTCTCCGCCGCGCCATGGGCAAGAAGAAGAAAGAGGAGATGGCCAAGCAGCGGGAAAACTTCCTCAACGGCGCGAAAGCGAAGGGGATTCCCGAAAAGAAGGCCAGCGAGCTCTTCGATCTGATCGAGCCGTTCGCGGGCTACGCGTTCAACAAGGCCCACGCCGTCTGTTACGCGATGGTCGCCTACCAGACGGCCTACCTCAAGGCCAACTATCCGGTCGAATACATGACGGCGCTCATGGCCTGCTTCAGCGACAAGAGCGATAAGCTCGTCACCTGCATGGACGAGTGCAAGCGCATGGGCATCCCGGTCCTGCCCCCGGACATTAACGTGAGCGAGGCCGACTTCACGGTGGACGGCAAGGCGATCCGGTTCGGACTGGCGGCGATCAAGAACGTGGGCCGGGCGGCGGTCGAAGTGATCTTGCGGGCGCGCGAGGAGGGCGGACCGTTCGCGTCGCTGGTGGACTTCTGCCATCGCGTGATGGGCGGCGAAGCGGGCGGCGTGACCCGGAGCACCATCGAGGCGCTGATCCAGGCGGGCGCATTCGGCGCGCTGTCCGGCCATGCCAACCGCAAAGCGCTGGTCCACATCCTCGACGATGCCTGCCAGAGCGCCACCCGCGCCCAGCGGGAGAAGAAGATGGGGCAGGGGTCTTTAGCCGAGCTGTTCGGCGACGACAGCGCGACCGCCGCCGTCGAGACGATCTCCATTCCTTCGCTTCCCGACTATCCCCGCGACCAGATCCTGGGATTCGAGCGGGACCTGCTCGGCCTCTACCTCTCCGATCACCCGCTGCAGGCGTTCCTGGACACCTTCGCCAAACAGAACGCCACCCGCATCGCCGACATTGCGGAGATGCCCGACCGCGCCGAAGTCTTGCTGGGCGGCATCATCACCAGCATCAAGCCGTTCACCTCCAAGAAGAGCGGCGAGCCGATGGCCTTCTTTACCCTGGAGGACATGACCGGCACCGTCTCCTGTACCATCTTCCCCTCCAACTACGCCGTCCAGAGCGCCAACCTGCAAAAAGACCGCATCGTGCTCCTCAAGGGCAAGACCAGCTACCGCGACCGGGTCCGCGACGACGAAGAGGGCGGCCACATCGTCGAAATCCTGGCCGACGCGGTCACCCCGCTGACCAAGGCAGCGGGTAACAGCAGCGACGGTCCGCGCAGCATCCACATCCGCGTCGATCCGTCCAAGAAAGAGGTCTTGCGCTTCGTCAAAGAAACCGTCGAGCAGCATCGCGGCAACGGCAACGCCCAGGAGATCTACCTGCACGTCCCCGACAGCGGCCAACTCCATGTCGTCCGCACGCCGCTCTTCGCCGAATTCACCGAACCCTTCCGCGCCGCCATCGAGCGCCTCCTCGGCAAACAGACCATCTGGGTAGAATGATCTTGATAAAGATACTCTTATCCGCCACCTTGATCGCTATCGCATCCTTGCAACCAACAGCGGCGAAGGTGCCGCTGTCGAGTCCCTCCGTCCTGCTTGAAACCCATTTGAAACGCTGTGAGGCCTGCGGCCTATCTGGAGTAGTATTGCTAATGGCAGCAAGATCACGGTGAGCCTTCCGGGCGGTCGCCTGTATCTCTTGACCGATGATTCTAGAACCATGCTTGCGCTAAGGTTTGCAGATCCAGAGCAGGTGGATACCCGCAGCGAGACGGCAAAGATGATTGCGTCCGCAGTTGAGAGCGACTATGCCCCGCTCCAAAGCGCGCTCGATCCGCGCATCGATTTCGATGCCTATAAGAAAGAAATAACGCCGTATATCCCATCTCTCAAGCAAGAGATGGGAGGCTTCAAATCGGCCGGCCAGATATGGCAGCGGGCCTACGAGTTCGAGGGAGACGGAGAGGCAGCCATCTTCGTCTCCCTCAAATTTCAAAAGGGATACGCCGTACTGAGGGTGATTCGGAATGTACAGGGAAGGATCATTCAGATCAGTCCCCGAAATCCGGTTCCACCTTTTCCCTGACGCACGAGACCCCTCGGATTCGGAATGCTGCAGGCTACAAGGAAGGTTTAATGCGGCGTTGCCTGTGCCTGGTTGGACTTAGCGCTCTGCCCCAGAGGGTTGACGCCGCGGACCACATAGAAGTACGTTTGTCCGGACGTCACAGACGTATCGGTAAAGCTGGGACCGGAGCGAGCGACTCCGACGGTCGTATACGGCCCGCCGCTGGTAGGGGAGCGTTTGATATTGTAAGAAAGCGCCTCGGCGCTAGGCGTCCAGGTGAGCGTCACCGAACGCGTGCCTGCCGTTGCGACCAGACCTTTTGGCGCGGCCGGTCGGGTCGTGGGGGTATGCGGCGATAGCAGATAGGCATGGTAAACAAAGTTGATCTGACCGTTCGCGATGATGTCCCCGGCGGTATCGATGCCCTGGGCTGTGCTGAGTGTGATGCCGGTATTGCCATAAATCTGGGTGTTGAGGTCGCCGAGAACGCCGTTGCTATAGATGAAAGCGTGTTGGACACCCGGAAAACCCGACGTGCTTACCATTCCGACGATCTGACCGCCCGCATTGATGGCCTGCGCGGTCCCGTAGGAAAAGCCGGGCAGGACCCCCAGATCGCTCATCTCGCCGTTCTGCCACAGAACCGGGTGCTCCGCACCCGTGCCGGTCAGCGACCACCCGGCGATCTGGCCGTTATTGTTGATGGCCGTAGCCTGGCTGATGGTCCCGCCCAGGGTCCCGAGATCGGTCATTACCCCGTTCTGCCATACGAAGGCGTGCTCTACTCCGGAACTGGCGATGGCCTGGCCGACGACCTGCCCCAGATCGTTGATGCCGTAGGCGCCACTACCGGAAAAGCCAGGCAGCGTACCCAGGTCCGTGAAGACGCCGTTTTGCCAGAGGTAGGCGCGCGAAAGGGACGAGGTGAGGCCGGCGTTTATCATGTTTGCGGCGACCTGGCCGGCTGCGTTGATGCCAGAGGCGTTACTCTGGTTGTAGCCAGGCAGGATGCCCAGATCCGTAAAGACGCCGTTGCTGAACAGGAAGCTGTGTGGGGTGAAGCTGTTGTTGCCCTCCACAATGACCGTGCCGGCGATCTGTCCGGAGTCGTTGATGGAATTCCCGACCGTGATATAGTGGAAAAACCCCAGGCTATGCATCACGCCGCCACTATAGAGGAAGACACGGGACTGGTTGACGCCATCTGTCGATACGCCGGTCACCAGTCCCAAGGGGCTGATGCCGAGCGCCTGGCTGTAGCCGACGCCGGGCGGTCCCAATGTCCCCAGATCGACCATCTTGTAGCCCTGTACGGCAGCAGTCGAAGTGAGAGCAGGCAGACAAAAAGAAAGCGTGCAGAACAAACATAGCATCCCTGTGATCTTACGTGACATCGTTTCTCCTTTTCGGGTGAGCCAGTTGCCTACATGCTTCTACTCCTCCCCGAAAAATCTGTCACGGTACAGGATCGTGATGCAATCTTATCAAACAACATCCTCGCCGCGCTCTTCGGTGCGGACGCGGATGGCGTCGTCCATAGGCAGGACGAAAATCTTGCCGTCGCCAGACTCGCCGGTGCGGGCATGACGCTCGATGGTCGTAAGGACTTCCTCCACGTCCTCATCTCGCACGACGATCTCCAGCTTGACCTTCATCGGCAGGTCGATGGAGTAGCTGGCGCCCCGGAAGCTCTCCCGATGCCCCTGCTGCTGACCGCTGCCCCGCACGTCCGAAACGGACAGGCCCGTAACCCCGATCTCGCCCAGCGCGATCTTCACCTCGTCGAGCTTGATCGGCCGGATGATCGCTTCGATCTTCTTCATTCTCAGAACCTCTAGGAAACTTCTGCTTCCCCTTCCCTTACCGAGGGGAGGGGCAAGGGGTGGAGTCTATTCTGCCTGAATCCGAACGGAGACTTCGGTGGTGGCGGCCAGGGAGCCGGGGTAGGAGCCCCGGAGCGGCGCTACGTCGGCGGCGTCCTGGCCATAGTGGACCTTGATGTAGGCGTCGTTCGCCAGCAGATTGTGGATCGGATCGAAGCCGTGCCACCGCTCGTCCGGCAGCAGGCATTCGATCCAGGCATGCATAGAGGCTTCCGGCGGCGTCCCGCCTTCAAGAGGAATCGTTTCTCGGCCTTCTGGACCCTCGGCGCGCACCTGCACGGCGATGTCGGCGCGGTGGCCGTCGGGGAAGAAGTAGCCGCTCACGTAGCGCGCCGGGATTCCCTGCCGCCGGCAGACCGCCAGCATCAGGTGCAGAAAGTCCTGGCGCAGATCGCGCGCCTGATCGAACGCCGGCTGCAGGGCAGGAGGAGCAGCTTGCGTAGAGGCGAGGATGTAGACCCGGTGGAGCATGCGGGTCAACGTTAGAAGGAACGAGGCCATGCCGTCTCCTGCCTGGCGGCGCGCCACATGAGCGATTCGGTCCGTCTCCGGGTCGTCCGGCACGCGCTCGGTGAAGGCCAGGTAATCGGCGTAGCGCTGCAGCAGGCCCTCCGGCAGCGCGAACTCCTCCTCGTCCGTCCAGGGCAGGCGCGCGAACGGGTCCTGCAGGCGCGTCTCCACCAGCGACTCCGCAAAGACCATCATCTCCGAATGCGGCGCGTCCAGGCGGAACGTATGGACGCGGCCCGACGGCAGGTCCGTGGCGGTCACCGGCGTGGGCGGGCGCACGGTCAGCCGGAACTCCAGGCAGGTCTGGTCCCGGTCGCTCTGGGGCATCAGCCGCGCTTCGTAGGCGCTTTGCGTCGCCGGGGTATGGTAGACGGTACGGATAGTGTGCAGAACGCGCAGGCGCACGGTTGCGATTTCCTCTGGCCGGCTCAGCGCTGCTCGATCGGTTTCCA
>DASRCN010000108.1:0-5612 GCA_035653075.1 Chthonomonadaceae bacterium
ATAATTACTGATTCACCAGTAATTACGCGGTCAGCACCTTGCGCGCTTCCGAGCGGAAACCTTGCACCACGTAGGCATGGATCTGTTCGGCGCTCTCTTCACCGCGCTCGCCCAGATCCAGGACATGCACCTCGGACATGATATGCCGGTAGGTCGTCTCGCTGATAACGACGGTGTCTTCTTCCGGCACAGACTTGGTAATCGCCTCCAGCTTATGCGCCTCGCCGACCACATCGCCGAGCACGGTGTACTCCATGTGCTCCGAGGAGCCGAAGTGGCCGACGATCGGCTCGCCGGTCGTGATCCCGATGCCCACGCCCAGCTCCCAGCCGTAAGCCTCGTCCAGCCGCACGTAAAGTCGCTGCAGGGCCGGCGGGATCGCCAGGGCGGCGCGCACGGCGTTGAGCGGGTGGTCGTCGTTGCCCAGCGGCATGCCGAAGAACGCCAGGACCGTGTCGCCCAGGTACTTACTGACGACCCCCTTATGAGTCACGATCACCCGGTTGACTTCGCTGAAGAACTCATTGAGCGTCGAGACCGTCTGATCCGGCGGCAGGTGCTCCATGAGCAGCTTGAAGTTGCGGATATTGATGATCATGACCGTGACGGAATGGCGCGTTCCCGCCAAGATCTGATCGCTGTCCTTGCCCAGCGCCCGGGCCGCCACCGAAGCCGGGATGAACTGCTGGAACATGGCGCGCAGCTTCTCCTCAGTGGCGATCCGCTCGCGCAGCCAGAGAGTCGTCCGCTGAAACGCCACGGCCAGCGTCGACAGCTCATCCGGCCAGCCCACGACAAAGCGCGCGCCCCACTCCCCGCACTGGATCGCCATGCAGGTCTCGAACATTTGGCGGGCGGGCCGCGTGACCACGATCTGTGTCCGCCAGACGAGCAAGGCCGCGCCGAACACCGTCAGCAGCGCGATCAGCCGGAAGACCGTCCAGAAGATCTCATTGGTCTGCGCGCGCGCGAAGCCGGCGGGGATGTAGATGACCGAAGCGCCGATCGCCGGACCTTTCTCCGCCGAGGAGGCACGCAGGGGAATGGCGATCACCCGGAAGCTGCCGTCTTTGGTCGTGATCTCGTCTTCGACCTGATTGAGGGTCTTGTCCGCCGAGAAGGCGCCGATCAAACGAGACTCGTAGGCATCGGCCCGGTCGGCGGTGCCGGTCGGATGGAACATGACCTGATGAAAGTGATACGGCAGCTCGTTCTGGCTGGCGTTGTAGTCGCGCATTATTTCCCGCGCGGAGAAGCCGCCTGTATTGGAACCCGCCGTTCCCGTCGCCCCGCTTTCGGCATTGCGCTGGGCCGCCGCAAGCGTATAAAGCAGCATCAAGGCTTTCTCATGGGTCTCCCGCTCTGCCTGGCGCTCCAGCAGCTTGTAGCCGACGACGCCGGGAATGAGGATCCCCAGACAGACGACGATCAGCGGAATAGCGAGTAGTTTGGCGATTAAGCCACGGCTGAATGTTGGGCCGGACAACCTGCGCACCTCCTGTTCGCGCAGCCGCCGCCGCCAGATGTGGCCGGTCTGGCGGCACGACCGCTAGGATTCTTTCGCATCCTGCGAAAACCTTGTAACGCCCCTCACCCCCTTCCCATCTCCCTCTAAGGGGCGAAGAGGAGAGGCTTTTGCAGGGGCTAAGGATGGGACCATTTACCCTTGTAATGAATAAGAGCGGGAAGGGAGATGGGAATCACCCTTCCAATAAGTAGGCTGCCAACAGCCCCCGGCAGAGCGAGGGGCGCGCCGACAGCACCACGATGATCGCATGAATGATCTCTGTCAACTCGGCTTCGATACCGTTCTCCTGCAGCACCGACTGCAGGCCGCGCAGCAAGCGCAGTTGCGGCTCGGACAACGCCAGTGGGTTGTTTGCGGGAGGCGCCGACGCAGGGACCGTGATTGGAATCGGGCCGCCAACCGGCGTTCTGGGATCAGGCCGCCTGTTGGATGATAGCAGGCTGTGCATCGCAGCCCGGATTTCGGCTCGTCGTTCCATAAATGCTGTCCTCCTGTAGTATCTCCTGGGCCAACAGACGATAGGCATAGGCGCCGTTGGAATCAGGAGCGTAGTCGAAGATGGTTTGGCCGGTCGCCGGAGCTTCCGCCAGGCGCACGGTGCGCGGAATGACCGTCTCATAGACCAGGTTCGGCAGGGCCGTGCGCGCCTCACGCAGCACATCCTGGGCATGAATCGTGCGCTTGTCGTACATCGTGGCGACTACCCGCATGCGCAGACCAGGATTGGTCGTCTCCTGGATGGCGGCAGCGATTTCCTGCACGTCCGCCAGCCCGCGCAGGGAGAGGAACTCGCATTGCAGAGGCACCAGCGCCATACAGGCGGCGGTCAGCGCGTTGGTGGTGGCGTGACCCAGAGAGGGCGGACAGTCGATCAACGCGTAGTCGTAGTAAGCCTGCACCTTCTGGAGCGCCTGCTTCAACTGGAAGGCGGGGGACTCGATGTGATCGAGCTCCAAAAACACCCCCGCCAGCGTCGCCGTCGCCGTGATGACGTGCATGCCGCCGTTACAAGGATAGATGGCATTCAGGATATTGTCCGGGTCACGCAGCACGTCCTCAATAGAGACGCTGCCCGTCGCGCGTCCCACCGCGGCTGTCAGGCTTCCCTGAGGATCCATGTCCAGCAGCAGCACGCGCTTGCCCTCGATGGCGAGCGCGGCCCCGAGGTTGACGGTGGTGGTGGTCTTTCCAACTCCACCCTTCTGGCTGGTGATCGCGTAAACTTTCATGATGTGTCCTTCCTTATCGTGAGGTTAAGATCGTCTTCCCGGCTCCCTTCCGGGAGAATCGCGATCCCACCCTGTTCCAATGGCCAGGCAGACTTCCTGACCGGCCGGTCAAGAGGTCTCTTTCTCCGGGGCGCACTCCAGCCATTTCATGAGCACCTGCTCCCGGAAATGCAGCAGGCGCGCGGCATACGGAGGCTCCAACTGTCCGGGGCTGGTTCCGGCGCGCAGATACTCGGCGGCCCGGACGAGGCTCACCCGATCCACAGCCTGCGACCGCTCGTCCACGCCGGACTCCTCCGGCAGCAATGCCGGATCCGAATTCTCAGCCCCCGGAGGGGACGACCGCTCGCGAAGACGGGCATCTGTTGGCGGCTCCTGCACCGCCTGCTCCCGGGCACGCAGCTCCTGAAGCTTCTCGTGCAGACGCCGGGCCTTCATGGTCGTGGACAGGTACGGCTCATCCGCAAACAGGTCATCCAGTCTTCGCCTTCGGATTTCGGCGTCGAGGGACTGTTCGCGCGGATCGGTCATTTCAGGCCGCCTTTACCATCGGGCGGCGCCCCGCCAGGTCATGGACGGCTTGCTCGACATGCTTGGGCAGCACCCGATCGCTATCACGCAGGAACGCTTCTTTCATTGCCGCCTCCGCGACCACGAGAATGTCGCGAGGGACACCGCCGCTGTAGCGGTAGATGGCGCGCATCGTATCCGCTGGGCAGATTCGGAACGGGTCCATGGCCTCGGCGCGCCGGAAACGGTGCAGGAGCATCGCATCGGTCTCCCATAACGTCAGCGGCTCCAGAGTGGATACCGAGGCTACCCGGCTCTGTAGCGCCGGGAAATAGGCCAGCTTCCGGTCGATGTTCAGCTGGGCAGAGAGCACGATCTGCAACAGAATGCGATCACGCGTCTCCAGATTCAGCAGGTCGCGCAGGACCGGGAAGGCGCGCGAGCCGATCGACTGGGCTTCATCGATGAAGAGCACGGCCGTCTTGTTCTCCTCGTAAGCCTGTTCCAGCAGCCATGCCTCCAGGGCGATCTCCATTTTTCGCGCGGAGGGCTGCGGCTCCAACCCGAACGCCGAGAGCACTTCCGCCAGCAGGGCGCGTGGGGTGGTGATGGTGCCCGTATTCTGCAGCTTCGCGCAGCGCCACCCGAACTGGTTGGGCCAGATCGTCATCAGATATTCGATCAGAAAGGACTTGCCCTGCCCGACATCCCCTCGTATCAGCGCCAGGCCGCCATGCTCCTCGATCGTCCATCTGGCCTTGATCACAGCTTCCTTGTGCTGTGTGGACAGATAAAGCCACTTCGGGTCGTGATTGCGAGCGAAGGGAGTCTCTCGCATGCCGAAGTGCTGGACATACTCCGTGGCCATTGTCTCCTCCTTGTAAGTCTCGGCGGGTTATTAGCTAGATTCTTGCGAAATTCGCGATTTTCTTCAGGGAGAAGGTCAAAAATTTACGGGCGCAGTCCCAAACGAAAAGACGCCGCGCATCCTGCGCGGCGTCTATGTCAGGCGAAAAACGCTATAGGGTTGTTTTTTGCGTCCTCACCCGGCCCGAAGACCGGATGCGACGACTACCCCCGCCGCTTTCGCAGCAGGATGCCCAGCGGCGCCAGCCCGGGCAGCAGCAACAGCAAAGAACTGCTCTCCGGAACGTAGGGCACGCCTACCGAACCCACATTATCCACCGGCTTGCCGTTGCCCGGCTTACCCGGCGCGTACTTGATCGCCTCCGTGGCGAACGTGCCTACGTGCTCGGTCCCTATCGTGCTGTCGGCGCCGAAAAGGCCCAGGTCCGTCGGGCCGGGACCGATCGTGGCCGTGCCCGTGTAGGTCCACGTCAAGTTGGGGATCTTCGGGTTGTCTTGAGGCTTCACCTTGGACGGAGTCTTGCCCACATTGGCGCTGGAGAAGACCCAGTCGGCCGGCTGAAAGTTGGTGCCCGGCACGAACCCATTGAAATCATAGATCGTGAAGAAGTTGTTTGTTTGGACCGTCTCGTCGTTGGTGAGGGTAACGTCATAAGTCCAGGTGAAGTTGGAGCCGTTAGGCGTAACCGTAGGATCCTTGACGATAATGTCGGCACGGGCCGAACCCAGACCGAAAATGACTAGCGCTGCCCCCATTAGAGACGTTACGCGGCCGAGCCGCGTAAAGTCATTCACATTCATAACGCTGTCCTTTCTTCCTTCCTTACCGAGCATCGGAACCCGGTATAGTGCGCAAGCCTACCGGTCGCATTATAACATCTTGGATGCCTGCTTGTCCAGTATTTTTTCTTGTTTTTCGGCAATAAATTTCAAAAAGGCGTTTTTTTGTGCTGTGCAGCGGGGCTCGACCCTACATGCTGTGTTCTCCTCTCTTAACGTATGGCCTTGACCTCCAGGGTTTGCCCAGCTTGCAGCCTCACCGGCGATGCGAATTTAAGCACTCCCTCTGGCAATACTTGAACCTCCACCGGCTTTCCGTCCACCTGAACCGTAAGCTTCGTGCCCGTGCCCAGTGGCAGTTTTACTGTCTGCAGAGCCAGTTGCCCCCACACAAGCTCGAAGCGGGCTGTGTAGCTCTCTTTTCCCTCCTCTTGCCGGAAGCTCCCCCAGCCGCTTCCTGCCGAGAAGAATCAACAGAAGTCCTCCGAGCTTATCTTGGGAGAGAACGCTAGGTGCTGCCTACCCGGATCGCCATTTCTTCTGCCGCCCATAAGGCTCCCAGGTAGAAGAGGCCGCACATGGTGTTGGGGCCGTAGAACTCGATGTCATAGGTATTGTGCTGCTGACCCTCCATCACCCCATCTTGATCCGCATCCCAACTCTCCGGCTGCCAGGCGAACTCAAGGGCGCGCTCAATG
>DASRCN010000109.1:0-6317 GCA_035653075.1 Chthonomonadaceae bacterium
AGAGAATTCATTTCGCCGACCTATCCCCAGTTCGTGGCCGATAGCATCGCTCCCGGCCAGTATGTGGATGTGGCCGTTGAATATAATACGCCGGGCGGTAGTTTACCCATCCAGGGTCAGCCAAACAACTATCCTATCCCTTCAGGAAGCCTTTTACCGCTAGCCGTGGGAGGAACCTTCTCCCTGGATCAGGCTGGATTCCAGACGTACAAATTCTCCCATTCTTGGAGCGCCATTGCCGCTCCTTAGAAACAATCCCTTAAACAGGCGAGGTCAGTATACCTTCCTATCCTGGCGAAAGACTCGCCGAGCAAAATGAAAGGACCGAGCTTCATCATGTCTGTACGTTCTCTCTCAGTTTCCCTGGCTGTGAACCAAGCAGCACGCACCGGGAGTTCTCTCTTCGTCCTGTTGGTCATCAGCCTGGCTCTTTGCCTGACATCTTTTCAGCCGGCGCAGGCGCAATTGACCGACACCATCCTTTACAGCTTCAGCAGCCCGTCCGATGGCCAGAACCCTATCTGTACCTTGACGCGGGGAAAGGATGGCAACTATTACGGTACCACCTGCCAGGGTGGCGCCTACGGTTACGGTACCCTTTTTCAAGTAAGCCCTGCCGGTGTATTGACCGTGCTACACCACTTCACAAATGGCGCAGATGGGGCCTGTCCCCAGGGCGGGGTTGTCTTCGACAGTAAAGGCAATCTCTATGGAAGCGCCACCTCCCGGGCCAATAGCAATTGGTATATCAATGACAGCAGCGGGGTTCTCTATGAGTATACACCAGCTACTGGCGTCTACACAGTCCTGCACACTTTTTCACTACCACAGAATGGAAGCGCTGCGGGGGGTTCCCCTCTGCTGATCGGTAATAACCTCTATGGGGTAGGCCATTACGCCGGCCAATACGGCAACGGCACGCTCTTTAAGCTTACCCTTCCTACTGCCACAAGCGGTGTGAAGTACAAAGATTTGCACCAATTCACCCCGCAGGAAGGGATGCCGGCTTACACGACGCTAATAAAAGGATCAGATGGATACCTGTATGGCACCACCACAAACTCAGATGGAGGCGCTTATGGGTTTGGCACTGTCTACAAATTATCGCCAGCTACGGGGGCATTAACGATCCTGCACTCCTTCAGCGGCCCGGACGGCATCTACCCTTGGGCCGGTGTAATCGAGGGCAGGGACGGCATGCTCTATGGCACGACCAACTACGGCGGCTCAAGCTATAACGGCACGAACCTTTATAGCTCCGGGGGCACGGTCTTCCAGATCAGTAAGGATGGCAGCGTCTTCAGCACCCTACACTCCTTTACCGCCACGGATGGCGCTAATCCTATTGCGTCGGTCACGGAAGGCAGTGATGGTATGCTCTACGGGGTTACTTACTATGGCGGCCCTGGCGATGATGGGGTTACCAGTAACGGCTATGGTGTCGTCTTCAAGATCAGTAAAGATGGCAGCCTCTTCACCGACCTCTACAGCTTTATTAACGATGGAACTGACGGGACCAATCCAGCGTCGGGAGTGATAGAGGGACTGGATGGCAATCTGTATGGCACGACCTTTAGCGGTGGCGCCAGCAATGCCGGCACGCTCTTTATTCTGCCGATCCAACTGCCACTCATCAAAAGCTTCGGCCCCAACACCGGCAGCGCCTCCTCAGGCACGGTCGTGACCCTGCACGGTACAAACCTGATCAACGCCACCCTAACCATTGGCGGAGTCAGCCAGAACGTTATCAGTGACACGGCTGCCACCATCAAATTCAAGCTCAGTTCTTCCACTCCCACCGGCAGCTACTCGCTCATCGTGACCACGCCCAATGGTACGGATACCAGCGCAAAGCTGTTTACAGTCAATCCCTGAGCGTTCGTTTTCCGTTCGCAGGATTCATCCCAGATTTTGCGAGGACGCGAAAATCGAAACCCTCCTCGGATAGATTCGAGTTACCAGGCTCTTTCTACCGAGGAGGGTTTTATCATGCATCCTTCTATAGCCTGCCGGCTTTTCTATATGAGAATAGCTCGGCAAGGCTCCCTAACGGCGAGTAGCTGGAAAGATCGCGCGCAGTTCCGAGGCGAAGACGGGCACGCCGGTCTCCGCCGGCTCTTCCTCTTCGTACTCGATGGCGAGGAAGCCGCGATAGCCGGCCGCGTCCATGATCCGGCCAACCTGGCGGTAGTCTACAGGAACGGGTCCGCTGGCGCTGCGGGCGCTCTTTTTGGCGTGAGTCGCCACGGCATAGGGTGCGCAGGCCGCGAACTGGGCGTAGATGTCGCCGGTGAAGTTGCCGAAATCCAGGTTCAGGCCGACTGCCGGGCGGTCCACGGCTTGCAGCAAACGCAGCGTCCCCTCCGCCGTCGCCGTCAGGCCGCCGTGATTTTCCAGGGCGAGCTTAATGCCGCGCTCTGCCGCAGGTCCCGCGCACTCCTGCAGACAGGCGACGACGTTGCCGAACGCCTCCTCCTCGCTCTGGCCCTCGCGGACACCGCCGGCAAAGACGCGCAGCGTCGGCGCGCCTAGCGTGACGGAGTGCTCGATCCACGCCTTCGTCATCGCGACGTGCTCGCGCCGCTTCTCGGCGTCCGGCTGGGCAAAGTCGCTGCCGACTGCCGTGCCGGAAACCGCCAGCCCCAGACTCCGCGCTTCCTGTTTGACCGATTCCAGGTAGTCGCGCTCGGTCGTGGGAAAGTAGTAGGCGGTCAGCTCGACGCCGTCCATGTCCAGATCTCGGCAGACGCGCAGGAAATCGAAGAGGGTCATCTGGCCGCCCTGCAGGGCCTGCCGGTACGAATAGGCGCAGCAGCTCAAGCGCATCATCAGCACTCCTTTCTGTTACTCCTTTCCTCATTAACTCCCTCGCTCCTTAACTCCTGCTTTACTCCGTAAGACCTCACCCCCTGTACCACCACGGGCCTTGCGGCCCTGCCTCTCCTTCATAAGGAGAGGGGGAATTTGGATGCGTCCGATGGACGCTTGCCTGTTACAGACAGGGGTTCTCAACCCCTGGCAAAGGCTGAGACGCACCCGCTTTACGCATCAGCCCCACGGAGAGAGCCAGGAGGGCGGGCATCAGGACCAGCGCCGGGAGCCAGATAGGTCCATACGAGGCAGTCAGGATCAGGAAGTAGATGTCGGTGTCCAGCAGGCTGCGTGGGAAGCCGATCCAGAACGCCAGATAGAGATAGTAGGTCAAATCCCACAGGGCGAACGTGTAGCCGAAGATCGCCGCTTTTTCGATCCGGCTCCTGCCGGCCGCGCACGCCGCGCTGAAAAGAAGCGTGAGGGTAGCAATTTCGCGGGTAAGCTCGACGCCGAGGATACCCTGCCGCCGAAGCTCCGTGAGAATAGAGATGGAATGGAAGGACAGGCCGCGCGCCGTCCATATCTGCCGGTAGTCCATTCCCGGCGGCATGCCGGCGAGTCGGCGAATATAGACGACCACGGCCGCCTCAATGCAGCCGAACGCCGCCGCAAAGACGGCCCACCAGAAGAGCGCCGGCCAGAGCCTTTTCTTCTCTATCAACTGTCCCGTCTGGTCTTGCCTCGTCATAAATGTGTCTTTCTTTCAGCGAAAGAAAAGCATCTATCAGATCCCATTCACAAAAAGGGTTTCCGTCCGTGAAGACGGTCGTTTTGTCCTGCCGGATGTTTTCAACACCCGGCTCTAATTCCCCCTCTGCTTACGAGGGAGAGGGGAGCTTGCTACTCAAAGCTTGATTTCCCCCTCTCCTTACGAAGGAGAGGGGGTTAGGGGGTGAGGTCTATGGGGGTGAGGTCTTGAGTGAGGGCGACCCGATCTTTCTGGATCGCTTGCAGGCCCTGAGAGCGCGCCAGACTCCAGCAGCGCCAGTCCCGGCTTTGCGATAAGGATGTCGCTTCTTTAAGCAAGTAGCCGGCAGTGGAGCGCCGCTCGGAAAGCGGCAGGTCGGACAGGCGGGATACCAGCGCAGGAATGGCGTCGGCGCTCAGCGAGGTGTTGTAATCGACGTCGAAGACATGGCCGGCGCGCATATTGGCTACGTTGGCGCGAATGATGCGCGCGTCCGGATTGAGAGCGTGAAGCACGCCGACGGCCAGGAAACCGGAAAGGAGCGCGCCGAACGCAAAGCGCTCCCGCCGGCCGCGCAGGACCGTCGCCACGAACAGCAGAAACAGCACGGCCAGCCAGCCCATGAAGGCCATCGTGTAAAAGCGCAGCTCGGTCAGGCCGTAGGCGATCTGATAGAGCCGCATCCGCTGGACCGCAGAGGCCATGATGACGAAAAGCAAGAGCACCTGTCCCCCCGCCAGAAGGCGGAACAGACGCTCCTCTACCGCGCGCTCTTTGCGCAGCAGCCAGTGGGCCAGAAGCAGCAGCGGTAGGGCCAGCGCCGAGGCCGCGACCAGCTCGAAAAAGCCGTTCCGCGCATACTCGGCGAAGGTCAGGTCGGTGGTCGCCCGCACCAGAGCGGCGCCCCCGAACAGCATACGCAGTTGGAGGAGCACGAACGTCAGAAAGAGCAGGTCGAGCAGGCCGAGAACGATCACGATCTCCACGCCGCCCAGCGAGACAAACTGCCGGTCCGCGCGGTCCCACCCTGCCGGCTCTTCGCGCAGCAGCATTCCCCGCATCCACCCGGCGACACCCCAGGCGCAGAACAGAATGATGAACAGATGCGTGCCCAGGCTATCGAAGTCGAACCGGAAGACGGCAGAGAGATAGTAATCGAAGACGGGGTCCGCCGAGGCGAACAGCGCCCCGAAGACCACCAGCAGCGGCAGGGCGAGGAGAAGACCGCGTCCGATGGCGAAGGCGCGCCGCCGCCAGCCCTGACCGGGAATCTCCTTCCACGCGATGTCGCTCAACAGGAGCAGGATCGGCCCGAACGCGACGTTCAGCCCGGCGATCAGGAGGTGGTACGCATAGGTCATCACCCCGACGATCCGCAGGCTGCCGACCCGCCCACAGACCGCTGCCAGCGCGAGGGCGATCAACAGCGCCAGCCCATCCAGCGCCTTGAGGGTCGCCGAGTCGCGCCATGCGAAGAGGACGGCGAACAACAGCGCGGGCAGCAGCAGCCAGCGGCCCTCTCCCAGCAGACACACCTGCTGCCGCCACGCCAGCAGCAGCAGCGCCGCCACCAGCGCGCCGATCCATACGCCGATGTTGAGGCCCCAGGAGTCGACGCGCAGAAGCATATCACCCAGGATGCCCAGGATCGCGGCGACGCCCAGCACGCCGAGCCCGACCCGTGTGTTCGTCTGCATAGAAATCTCCCAGGGCTATCTCCCTCTTGCTGGGAGAGCCCAAAATGTTACTTTTTGATACTGGTTAAGACGGGAAGCACAGCCGGTTCAATCCGACGCCGGCATAGGCGCCGAGAAAGGCCGGAATGAGCGCCATCAGGTAAGGCCAGGTTTTTGCGAGCGTCGTTTCCATCGTCTTCGCCTCCTCGTCTCTCCTTCGCGGAAAGAACATAATGCAAAGTTCTTTGCAAAACAAAGTATTATAGACCGACTTCTGGAAATGTGTCAAGCCCTTCTCGAAGAAATGTCCCGCCCCGTCCCAAAAAGACCCATTTAGACCGGGACGAGCCGCGCGAAGAATTGAGCCTTTCGGCCCTGGCATCCGGGGCCGCCCCGGTATATAATGCAAAACAGAGCGGAAGAGGAAAGCGGGCGCGGCAGCGCGAATAGAAGGACGCCGGGCCGGGAGAAAGAGAAGGATGCGGTCGGAAATCCCAATGGAGCGGATCGATGCGGTGCTGCCGGCCGGAGGACGCATCTCCGGCGCTTTTGCCAGGGAGGCCGGAGCCGAGATCAAGGCGCTTATCCGCCTGGAGGGCCGAACCCTCTTGCGCCGGATGATAGAGGCCCTGCGGGCCACCGGCCGGATCGGGCGTATCGTGGTGATCGGACCGGAAGAGGCGCTGATTGAGGCGCAAGCGTGCGGCGCGGACGCCGCCATCTCAGAGGGCGCGACCGGACCGGAGAATATTTACCGCGGCCTGGAGTGGCTGCGCGCCCAGGAGCCGGCCCCTCCTTCACGCGTCCTGATCCTGACCACCGATCTGCCGTTCATCACGCCGGAGGCCATCATCGCTTTTCTGGATTCCTGCTCGCCCGACGCCGACATCGCCATTCCCATCGTGACGCGGGAGGCGTTCGAGGCGCGCTTTCCCGGCACGGAGAGCATCTACACGCACTTACGGGACGGCGCGTTCACCCTCGGCTGCGCGTTCCTGGTTTCCCTGGAGACGGTCCTGCGCTGCCGGCCGCAGGTCGAAGGCGCATTTCAGGCCCGCAAGAGCCAGTGGCAGATGGCG
>DASRCN010000110.1:0-12474 GCA_035653075.1 Chthonomonadaceae bacterium
CTGTTGGGCTGTGTGCTCCTCTGCTGGAACGCTTGGCTGACAGGGTTTTGTTAGGTGCTCTTAGTATAACACTGAAAGCGAAAAAGGCGCGTCAGAAAGCCCGGCAGGTTTCCCTACCGGGCTTAGAGCCTGTCCGAGAACTCGGTATTTCCACGAGCACCCAGTCTTTTCCGTCCGCAGGACGGTTGTCCGAAGGACCAAAAGACGGGTAATTCATTGCCCGGCTAAGAAGCCCGGCAGGTTTCCCTACCGGGCTTAGTCCCTACGGTTGTGAATGAGGCTAGATCGCGAGAAACGACTGCCCGCAGGTCATCCAGCTCCCTGCGGCTTGTCGTGTGTGCTCTTACCTTGCGGTCAGCTACAAGCTGCGCCCAGCTCATCTTTGCTTCCTTTCAGGAAAATCTTCTCGGAATGCATCACCGTGGTGAGGAAGTGATTGCCGTCTGTGAGTTTGTGACAAAATTCCTCCGGCGTGAAAACGGCAGGATTGATCGGGCGTCCGAGCCGTTTTTCCGCCTCGCGCAGTGCCGGAGCTAAATCGATCAGGCGAGGCGCGCCGAGAATCATCAAATCGACATCGCTTGCAGACGTCTCCTCGCCACTTGCTATAGAGCCATAGAGGAAGGCTATTTCGATCTTTTCCCAAAAAGGACGGATAGCATCCCTGACTATATCCGCCAAGCCGGCTGTCTTAGCCAGCAAGCCTTGAAGATCAGGAAGGAGCGGGCAGTTGGGATCTGGCTGATAGTAAATCCGGTTTCCGCTCGGTCGTGTGCGCAATATGCCGGCATGGGTAAGCGAGGCTAACTCTCTCTGCAAGCTGGAAGGTCGGACCTCCAGGAAGCGAGCGAGATCGCTCAAGTACCACCAATGGTCGGGCTGCGATAGCATCGCCGCCAGAAGCGCCTGCCGGACTTTAGGGAAAAGAGCATCTAAGGATGAATCCTTACGCAGCATGCGTATATTCTGACGCGTTTTACGTAAATTGTCAATGATAATCCAGGGAAGGCGAGGTCAAGCAGATTTTAGGATATCGGTCATGTCCTTCTCTCTGAATAGCTCTATGTTTTCTGCCTCAGCCAGTATATCCAGAACAGTATCCGTATCGCCATACATGGCTGCTTCATACAAACCGCCTCGCATTTCAACCTTCTGCGGATTTCATCCACCCGGAATGCCGGCTAAGAACCTGCTTAGTGGACGACGGCTGTTTAAGCAGGGGCGAGCAGGGATTCGGCGTCGATGATCTCGTAGCGGTAACCCTGCTCGGTCAGAAAGAGCTGGCGATGGGTGGCGAACTCCTGATCGCGCGTCTCGCGGGTGACCAGGGAGTAGAAGCGGGCGAGGCTGCCGTCGGACTTGGGGCGCAGGATGCGGCCCAGCCGTTGCGCCTCCTCCTGCCGGGAACCGAAAGTGCCGCTGACCTGAATGGCGACGTTGGCGTCGGGCAGGTCGATGGAGAAGTTGGCGACCTTCGAGACGATGAGGCGCTTGATGTCGCCGCGCCTGAAGGCGGCGTAGATCTGCTCTCGCTCGCGCTGCGGGGTCTTGCCCGTGATGACCGGCGCCTGCAGGCGGTCGGTGATGCTCTCCAACTGGTCCAAAAACTGGCCGATGACCAGCACGTTGTCGTCGGGGTGCCGCTCTAAAAGCGCCTCGATCACCTCTTCCTTGCGCGGGTTGACCGAGGCCAGACGAAACTTCTCGCGCGGGTCGGCGACGGCATACTCCAATCGGTTGCCCTCCGCCAGGGGAATACGGATTTCCGTGCAGAGCGCCGTGGCGATCCAGCCCTGCTTCTCCAGCTCCTTCCACGGCACGTCCGTCTTCTTCGGCCCAATGAGCGAGAACACGTCGTCCTCGCGGCCGTCCTCGCGCACCAGCGTCGCCGTCAGTCCCAGACGGCGCTTGGCCTGAATCTCCGCGGTGATGCGAAAGACCGGCGCGGGCAGCAGGTGGACCTCGTCGTAGACGATCAGGCCCCAATTCTGGCGGTTGAACAGGTCCAGGTTCAGGTAGCCGCCCGCCTGCTCCGGCGTGTCCGCGTTGAGCTCCTCCTCGGCCCAGGCATCCATCTCCACGCCCAGGACCGCCTCCGGCTCCTTGCCTTTCCGGCCCTTGCGCTTGGCCGGGTCGCGGCGGAAGGTCAGCACCTGATACGTAGCGATGGTGACCGGGCGGATTTCCTTCTTCTCGCCGCTGTACTCGCCGATCAGGTCTCCGGTCAGCGTGGTCTTGTCCAGCAGCTCGTCGCGCCACTGGCGGGCGGCGGTAATGCTGGTGACGATGATGAGCGTCTGCATCTGCGCGCGGGCCATCACCTGCATGCCGATGATGGTCTTGCCCGCGCCGCAGGGCAGCACCAAAACGCCGCTGCCGCCGGCCGCCGAGCCGCCCGCCCAGAAGGCAGAGGCCGCCGCGTCCTGATAGGGGCGCGGCAGGAACGGTTTGCCGGACCGCGCCACCTCCCGCAGCCGCACCTCCAAAAACTCGCCGTCCGTGTAGCCGGCCAGGTCCTCGACCGGAAAGCCGATTTTAAGCAACGCCTGCTTGAGCCGCCCGCGCTCCAGCAGAGGCACTTCCACCGTGCGCGCGTCCACCTGCGAGAGCAGATACTTCTGCAGCGCCTTCGTGTGCCGTATCTCCGTCATGAGCAGGTTGTCCGCCGCGCGCAGGAGCAGCCGCCCATCCTCTTTATAAAGCTTCAGCCGCCCGTAGCGGCCCACGTAGTCGCGGATGTCATGGAGGATGTTGCCCGGCACGTCGTACTTGCTGTACTCCTCCAGGGCCGCCACCATCTCCTCCGCCGTCATGCCCGCCGCCCGCGCGTTCCAGAGCGAGAGCGGGGTCAGGCGATAGGTATGAATATGCTCCGGACTCTTGATCAGCTCGCAGAAGGCGGCCAGCTTATCGCGGCACTCCTCATAGCGCGGGTTATCGACTTCCAGCAGCGCCGTGCGGTCCGACTGGACGATCAGCGGATTGTGCGGGTTGTACATCAAAAATCATCCTCCGGCTGGGCGTTAGGCCAAGATTCTAGTTTACCAGAAATCTGTTAGCGTGTCATGTCTGTTTTTACGTTGCGAAATCTAGGACGGGCAGGGCCATCGCATGTGGAATGTTCCGCCCGCCAGGGCGGTTGGCCGCAGGCCTGCCAGACGGGTCGTTCACGGCCCGGCCAAAACCAGGGATGTGGAAATAGGTATAGAAGTCACATGCGATGGCCCTAATAGAACGGATGGAGATGGATTCAGGCTGTGCTGCCGTGAGGTATAATGCGGTCAAGAGAGGAGCGAAGATGGCACTTGCCGATTTGGAGCGCGCGCGGCCTGTCGAGCGCAATATCGAGGACATCGCCGATAAGGTCTTTGCCGGCGAACGGCTGACGGCAGAAGAGGGCCTGCGCCTCTTCCAATATCCGAACTTGCCGGAGCTGGCTTTCCTGGCCAATCACGTTCGGGAGCGGCTGCACCCGGAGACGAACGATATCGTCACCTACGTCGTAGGCCGCAACATCAACTACACGAATGTGTGCTGGGTGCGCTGCAAATTCTGCGCCTTCTATCGCGTGCCGGGCCATGAGGAGGGCTACGTTCTCTCCCGCGAACAGATTTTCGAGAAGATCCAGCAGATGGTGGATCTGGGCGGCATCGAAATCCTGATGCAGGGCGGCCTGAACCCGAAGCTGAAGCAGGACTGGTATGAGGACCTGTTGCGGGCCATCAAGGATCGGTTCGGCGCCTATGGCATCATCCTGCACGCGTTCTCGCCCGCCGAGCTGATCTATCTCGCCAAAATCAGCAAGCTCTCGCTGGCCGAGAGCCTGACACGTTTAAAGGCAGCGGGGCTGGACAGCATTCCCGGCGGCGGCGCGGAGATCCTGACCGAGCGCGTGCGCGAGAGCATCTCGCCTTACAAAGATACGGCGGAGGAGTGGCTGGACTGCATGCGGACCGCGCATCAAGTCGGCCTGCGCACGACCGTGACCATGATGTACGGCTCCGTGGATACGGAGGAGGACCGGATCGAGCATCTGGTCAAGACCCGCGCGCTACAGGATGAGACGGGTGGGTTCACGGCCTTCATTCCCTGGTCCTTCCAGCCGGACGGAACGGAGCTGCCGGGCATCGAGCGCGCCTCCGCCTTCGATTATCTACGGACGGTGGCCGTCAGCCGCCTGATGCTGGACAACATCCCGCACATGCAGGCCTCCTGGGTGACGCAGGGGCCGAAGGTGGCCCAGGTCGCCCTGCGCTACGGCCTGAACGACTTCGGCAGCACCATGATGGAGGAGAACGTCGTCTCCTCCGCCGGCTGCGCGTTCACCATGCCCATCGAGGAAATGGAGCGGCTGATCCGCGAGGCGGGCTATACGCCGATGCGCCGTACCACGCAGTACCGGCTGCTTCCCAAAGGCGTGCCGGACGGCTCGCCGCTCTTAGCGCAGGCGCGTTAACCTCTTTTCAGGGATCGGGACCGGATGCGCCTTACCGTCGTCACCCACCATCTGGAGATGACCAGCCCTTCCGAGCTGCGCCCCTCTCCCCGGCCCCATCCCGATCTGCGCATCGAGCAGGTGCGCATCCCTTGCCCGGATTTCAATCGCTTCCTCTATACCGTCGTGGGAAAGGACTGGCACTGGACCGACCGGCTGGTCTGGACCGACGCGCAGTGGGAATCCTACGTCCGCCGGCCGGAAGTGCAGACCTGGGTGGGCTACGTGCAGGGCGCGCCCGCAGGCTATTACGAGCTGGAAAAGCAGCTGGAAGACAGCGTCGAGATCGCCTACTTCGGCCTGCTCCCCGCGTTTATCGGCAAAGGAATCGGCGGGCATCTGTTGAGCCGCGCCGTCGAATGTGCCTGGCAGATGGGCGCGCGGCGGGTGTGGGTCCATACCTGCTCGCTGGACCACCCCGCAGCCCTCTCCAACTACCAGGCGCGCGGCTTCCGCATCTTCCAAACGGTCACGGAAGAAATCCCGACCGGCACAGCCTGCTAGCCCCGCTCCTCCGCTTAAACTTCCGCTAAGAGCAGGAATCCTCGCCCAGATACCGAATGCTATCCCAACAGGAAAACAAAATTCCCCTCTCCTTACGAAGGAGAGGGGTTAGAGGTGAGGTCCGGGTCGTTCACGGCCCGGCTAAGAAGCGGGCAGGTTTTCCGTACACGCTCTTAGAGGCTGGAACTGCTTCAGGCAGAGGTACCAGAGGGCAATTTAGTCCCCCCTCCCCTAAACTTGGGGGAGGGGACGGGGGTGGGGGCCTATGGAATGGACGCAGTTCGAGCGCGACGGCTATCTTCGCCTGGGCCATGTGGCTAGCGCCGAAGAGTTGTGCGCGCTGCAGACGCGCATCGACGAGATCATGCTCGGCCAGGTGCGCTACGACGGCATGTACTTCCAGCTCGATAGCGACACCGGCGTCTATGCCGACGTCGGGCCGGGAGGAGAATGGGCCGGGCCGACGCTCGCCTACCGCAAGATCGAGATGCTGGAGCGGGACCCGCTTTTCCTGCGCTACATGCAGCATCCACGCTTCCGCGAGATCACCCGCCGCGTCTACGGCGAGGACGTCGCCATCTACCGGGCCATGTTCATGAACAAGCCCGCTCATCGCGGCACCGTCCTGCCCTATCACCAGGACGGCGGCTCGCAGTGGGGGCTGGACCGCAACCCGCTCATCACCATCTGGACCGCGCTGGACGACGCCACCATCGAAAACGGCTGCATGCAGGTCATTCCCGGCAGCCACCACCACGGCCTCTTCTCCGAGCGCGGGCACACCATCACGCCGGAGCAGGAGGCCGCGTTCGCCCGCGATGAGGACAGCGTCTTCCTGGAAGCCGAAGCGGGCGAGGCCATTCTGCTTCACAACTGGCTGCTGCACCGCTCCGGCGTCAACACCATCGAGCGGCCCCGCCGCGCCTTCAGCGTCTGCTATATGGACGCGGCCACCCGCTCCGTCCACGATCCGGACCATCGCTTCCCCACGATTTTTGGGGAAGGGGCTTTGCGCCCATAGAGCCGCGATGCATCAAGACATCATCGTCACCCGCTGGGAAGGAGACGCGGCGCGCGAGGGCCAGGATGCCGTCGCCATCGAGGAGCCGCTGGAAATCCTCATCAACGGCGAGCGGCTGGCGGTGACCATGCGCACGCCCGGCGACGACCTCGACCTCGTCGCCGGGTTTCTGTTTGTCGAGGGGATTATCCAGGCTGCTTCGGAGATCGTCGCGATGCAGCCCGGTCCCGGACAGGGCGGTGAGAACCGGATGTACGTCCGCCTCAAAGACGATTGGAAGCAGGATTCCCAGGCGCACCGTTGGGAGCGCAACTTCGTCGGCACGTCGAGCTGCGGCATCTGCGGCAAGACCAGCCTCGAAGCCGTCCACTGTGTCGCGCCACCCTTGCCGCCCGCAACCTGGCGTATTCCGGTCCGCATCATCTACGGGCTGAACGAGCAGATGCGGGCCGCGCAACACGTCTTCGCCCGCACGGGCGGCCTGCACGCCGCCGGGCTGTTCACCCTCGACGGGCAACGGCTCTCGCTCAAAGAGGATGTCGGGCGGCACAACGCTCTGGACAAGCTCATCGGCGCGGAGGTCCGGGCCGGGCGCGTGCCTCTGTCCGAACGGATCCTGATGGTCAGCGGGCGCGCCAGCTACGAAATCCTGCAGAAAACCGCCGCCGCCCGCATCCCGATCGTCTGCGCGGTCTCCGCCCCCTCCTCGCTGGCCGTGCAGCTCGCCCGCGACCTCAACCTGACCCTGATCGGCTTCCTGCGCGGCGATACCATGAACGTCTACGCCGCCGCTGAGCGTCTTGACAGCAATCCGCCATAGATAATCTCTGAGACACCTATGTCCATCCGCTTAAAATCCGCCCGCAGGGCGGTTGGCGGCGTAGCCGCCTGCCAGACGGGCCGTTCACGGCCCGGACAACCTGCTCTTCCGAAGGTTCGGGGTGGGGGCCTCTGCCTGTTTCTCGGCCTCATGGCGATGCTGTTCGGCGGGCCGGCGACCGCGCAGAAGGCGCCAAAGCCAGTGAAGACGTCAAAGCCGCCCAGGCCCGTCTTCCTGGAGGTGCGTCAGAAGCAGCTTTATTTAGGGGACGTCCCCTTCCGCAACATCGGGGTGAACATTCCGGACCTGTTCGAGCGGTTTCTGCATGGAGACGACGCGAGCGGCGTCAAAGCCCTGGCGGACGCCAGAGCGGCAGGCGTGCGCCTTGTGCGCTGCTGGGGCACGACCTGGGGCGCGGACGGCTTCGGCACCTTCGAGCAGGACCGGGCGCGCTGGCTGGACGCCTTCGACCGCATGCTCGCCGCTGCCGACAGCGACAATATCGCCATCGTCCCTTCTCTCCTGTTCAATCCGAACATGCTGCCCGACTATGTGCGGCGCACGACCGGCAAAGACGAGCAGATCGTCACCTACCTCACGACCGGCTCGGCCTCCAACGCTCTCGCCGTCGCCTACGTGACCGCCATCGTCTCCCGCTACGCTAACGATACCCGCGTGCTCTTCTGGGAGATCGGCAACGAGTACAATCTGGAGGCCGACCTGTCGGCGCAGTGGAAATCCCGTCCCGCCGATCAGATCCCCACCTCCGACCAGATCCGCGCCTTCCTTGTCCAGATCGCAACCCTCATCCATCGCCTGGATAAACACCATCTGGTCACCTCCGGCAACGCCGACATGCGCCCCGCCGCCTGGCATATGCGGCAGGCGATGCTGGCCCATCGCAGGGACCCGCACCCCCTCGATTACCCGATGGACTGGACCCCAGACATCTTCCCGGAATACATCGAGATGCTGCGCTTCTTCAATCCGCCGCCGTTAGACATCGTCAGCGTTCACGAGTATCCGCCAGACTCCAACGACACGCCTTTCTGGATCACCGAGGACGGAAAGCGCGCCTTCCGGCTGCCCTGGGTCGGTTATGCCGCCTACGATATCGGCAAGCCGCTGTTCGTGGGAGAGCTCGGCCAGAAGGTGTTTGTAAACGGGAAAGAGCAGGACTCACCCTGGCTGCAGGATGCGTTGCAGCGCGTGGAAGCAGGGACAGCCCCCATAGCCGCTCTATGGTCGTGGGAATTCGGAGAAGGCAACGCCGATCAAACGGTCTATTCTCTCTCGCCGCAGAATACGCCTCAGCTCGTCAAGGCGCTGACAGCCGCCAATGCCGTCATCCTCGCCAGCGTCGCCAGAACCGCCGTACACTGACATTCGCTGCGCTCGTGGGGATGTCGCCCTGACGGGCGGGGATGTCGGCGCTGCTTGCTGCGCCCTATCTTTCTCCCCTCTCTTTGATAAGGAGAGGGTCCGGGGGTGAGGTTTATAGTGGCATGGTCACGACGACGCAGGCGCCGCCCTGAGGCAAATTCTGATACCGTGTCTGCCCGCTCAGGTCCCAGCGGGCCAGCCGCTCCACCAGCTCCAGGCCGGTGTTGGCCGCCGTCGCCGGATCGAAATCCGCCGGAAAACCCTCGCCATCGTCGCAGACCTTCAACCGCGCCTGGTCCCCGGCGACCTCGAAGAAGACCTCGATCGTGCCCGTACCGTATTTGAGCGCGTTGCTGACCAGCTCGTTGACGATGAGGGCCACGGCCGTGCATTGCCGCGCCGCCAGCCGCGCCTCCTGCAGGTGGTATCGGATCGGACGGGAGGCGGTCGTCTGCCGGATCATGGTGATCAACTGCTCCAGCACCGCCTGCGACGAGACGGACTGCGCCTCCCCATCCCGCTTGGCCTCCTGGGTCAGCAGGTCGTGAACCGATGCCAGGACGCGTATATGCATGCCCAGCCGCTTCATCTCGTCGATGGGAATGGCGCCCCCGCTCTCCAGCATCTGCATGTCGATCATGGCCGCGATGATCTGTAGATTGTTTTTAACGCGGTGATGCGTCTCCGTCATCGCCCGCTGCAGCCGCTCGTTCAGCGTTTCGATATACGCCTGCTGGCGCTCCGCCTCGGCGCGGGCGCGCTCCGTCTCGGCGAGCAGATCGCGCACCTGATACTGTCGCTGCCGGGCGCGCAGCGCCGCCCGGATCGCCATCAGCAAGGCCGCTCGGCTCAGCGGTCGCTCCAGCACCGTCACGTTCCCCAACGGCAGCGCCAGCGCGTCCAGCCCCGTTCGGGCCGCATCGTTCGAGAGCAGCACGATCGGCAGATCCGACCAGGGCGGCTGGTGTTTTAGCTGGGCGATCAGACGCGTGGATTCCGCCTCGCGCAGCGCCTCGGTCGTGATCAGGACCGCCCCGGCGCCCGCTTCCATTTCCTGACAGAGCGTCGGAATGGTGTGGCAGAGCGTGACGGGAAATCCGGCTTCCTGCAAGACCTGCACGGTCAGCGGGCCATCGCGCCCCACGGGCGCCAGCAAGAGCACCCGCGCTTCCAGAGTTTCCGGTAGGTTCTCCGCCTTTTCGGCGACGGCCATCACGGTCATGGTCGGTCCTCTACGAGATTGGTGTCGCCTTCATAGCGCGGCACGCCGGTCATAATGCCCTGGAATCCGCGCAGCGGCTCGCCGACAGTAATACCCTCCGCGCTGATATTTAGTTCCCGCAACGTCCGCTCGTGCGGTCCCGTACGCTTCTTAAAGACCCCGATGGACTGGCGGATCTCGCCCGAGGCTTCGAAATTGTTGAGCACCAGCACCGTATCGGCCAGGTAGCTGACCTCGACCTCCGCCTCGCGGGCATTGATCAGGCCGTGCTGGGCCGCCACCACTATCGTGACCACCCCCTGCTGATTGAGAAAGGCGAACATCTCGTGCAGGTGCATGGCCAGCGTCTTCTCTTCCAGCATGGAGCTGACGTAGCCGTTGAGGCTGTCGATGACGATGACGCGCGCCTTTTTATCGACGACAGAGCGGCGCACCGCCTGGGCGAACTGGCCGGGCGACATCTCGGCCGTATCGACCTGCTGGACGTGCAGCCGCCCATCGGCGTGCGCCTCGCGAACGAGGGGGCCGCACAGCTTCTCCGCGCGCCCGAGGAGGATATGCGCGACCTCTTCGAAGGCGTAGACGGTGGCAGGATAGCCTAATCCGATCGCAGAGACGGCGTATTGAAAGGCCACCGTGGACTTGCCCACCCCTGCCGGTCCCAGGATCAGCGTGGTCGTGCCCGGCTCCAGCCCGCCCTGCAGCATCGCATCCAGGCCGGCGATGTTGCTGGAGACCCGCTCCGAAGGGATGGGGGCATGCTGGCCCGAGGCGGCCAGGCGCGGATAGACCACCACCCCCTCGCCGGTAATGTCGTAATCGTGATAGCCCCCGGTGAAGTCGGAGCCGCGCACCTTGGTCACGCGCAGCCGCCGCCGCGCCCGCCCGTAGCTGGGCGTATAGTCCTCCAGCAGGGTGTTGCCGCCCACCAGGCTTTCGGGCGCGAGCGGACCCATCGGGCCGCTGCGGTCGTCCAGCAGCAGCGCCGTGATTCCCTTCTCGGCGAAATACTGCTTCAGCGCCAGCATCTGCCGGCGGTAGCGCAGAGGATCTCCGGCCAGAAGCCGTACCTCCGAGAGACCATCGAAGACGACGTACGCCGGCTGGATGTGCTCGATCTCCGAGAGGATCGCCTGGGTCGTCTCGCTTAGCTCGACTTCATAGGGATGAAAGATAGTGTACTGCGCCTCGGTCTTGAAGCTCTCCGAGGTCGACAGGTCCCGAATAGGAATCCCCTCCAGGGACCAGCCGTGCGAGCGGGCGGCGCGCTCCATGTCTTCTTTGGATTCGGTCAGGTTGAAGTAGAGGGTCGGGTCGCCGTGGCGCTGACGTTCCAGAAGGAACTGCAGGGCCATCGTGGTCTTACCGGTGCCGGGCTCGCCCTGCACCAGGTAGAGGCCGTTGCGGAGAAAGCCGCCGTGGAGAATCTGGTTCAGACCGGCAATGCCGGTGGAGACATACTCTATCGCGTTCGGAGAAGGATCGTTCATAGCTGTTTTCTGTCGCCTCGTGACGATTCAGGGCGCCTTGCCCTGGAAACGGCATCGACTGGCCGTCTGTGCCCTGTTAATTGGATACCCAGGAGGCCATTTCCTCCTCGTTTTGCCTGCCGGCCAACTTTAGCTCTTCTGTTTCGTGGTATACTATAATTCCCACTGGTGGCAGAAGATGCTAGCATCTGCCGAGAATGAATGTAGTCGAAAAGGAATCCACGCGGGTATGGCACTGGCTCCACGCAAATCGGCGCTGGAATGGGTCGCTCCCGAGGAAGCCGAGGACGGCAGCGTCCGCGATATTGACACCACGCTGCAGCGAATCCTCGCGCTTCTGACCGAGCATCAACCTCAGGCGGATACCGACCTGGTATGCCGCGCCTTTGCCTACGCCCGCGAAAAGCACGCCGGCCAGACCCGCAAGGACGGCGCCCCCTACATCACCCATCCCGTCGAAGTCGCCGAAATCCTGGCCGAGCTGCAGATGGACGAGCAGACGCTCGCTGCCGGACTGCTCCACGATGTGGCCGAAGACTGCGGCGTCACGCTCGACGAGCTGACGCGCGAGTTCGGTCCGGAAGTCGCGCATCTGGTGGACGGAGTAACGAAGCTGCATATTGCCGGCGTGGATGAGGGCAAAGCCGGCGCGCCGGAGGACGACGAAGAGCTCAGCCCGGCGACCGTGGAGCGGCGGCGCAAGCAGGCGGAGCTGGCCCGCAACGCGGCCAACCTGCGCAAGATCTTCGTCGCCATGGCGAAAGACCTGCGCGTCATCATCATTAAGCTGGCCGACCGCCTGCACAATATGCGCACTCTCGGCGCGCTTTCCCCGGCCCGCCAGTTCCGCATGGCGACCGAGACCCTTCAGATTTTCGCGCCCCTGGCCCACCGGCTCGGCATCTGGCAGCTCAAATGGCAGCTCGAGGATCTGGCGTTCAAATACGTCGAGCCGGAAGCCTACGCCGAGGTCGCCGCCAGGGTAGCGCGCAACCGCACGGAGCGGCAGGCCGAGGTGGACGAGGCCATCTCTATCCTGCAGGCCAAGCTCAAGGAAGAGGGCATCGACGCCCAGGTGAAGGGACGCCCCAAGCACCTCTATAGCATCTACACCAAGATGCAGAAGCAGGGCCTGGAGTTCAACGAGCTGTTCGATCTGACGGCCCTGCGCGTTATCGTCCATACCCGCGCCGAGTGTTACCACGCCCTCGGCGTCATCAGCGGACTCTGGACCCCCATTCCTGGCATGTACAGCGACTACATCGCCCAGAGCAAGAGCAATCTCTACCAGTCGCTGCATATCAAGGTCATCGGCCCCAAAGGCACCCCGCTGGAAGTGCAGATCCGCACCTGGGAGATGCACCGCACCGCCGAGTTCGGCGTGGCCGCGCACTGGCAGTACAAAGAGGGCGGCAAGGCCAGCGACCAGTTCGAGCGCCGCCTCTCCTTCCTGCGCCAGCAGTTGTTCGACTGGCAGGAGGACAGCCGGGACCATAGCGAGTTTATGCGCAACATCACCGAAGACCTGTTCACCGATCA
>DASRCN010000111.1:0-8948 GCA_035653075.1 Chthonomonadaceae bacterium
TCCCCTCTCACAAGGGGCGAGGGGAGCTACTGCCCTGACTTCTGTCCCTGCTTAAAGGCCAGAGAAGCTTTAAGCAGAGGCACAGGAGAGCGATATAGTCCCCCCTCCCCTAAACTTGGGGGAGGGGAAGGGGGTGGGGGCCTTAACGGCCTACATCATGGACGGCGCCGCCGGAGGCAAGTTCCCAAAGCATGACCGGGCGAACAGGAATTTCTGCAAAATTCGTCAACAAAACACAAAAAAATTACGTCCTCAGATTAGAGGAAGAGAGCATCCATTGAAGACCATGCAGGAGGATGGAGTCATGGCAAAAGCAGTCGGTATCGATCTCGGAACCACCAACTCAGTCATTGCGGTCATGGAAGGCGGCCGGCCCACCGTCATCGCGAATGCGGAGGGCAGCCGCCTCACCCCATCGGTCGTGGCGTATACCAGGGACGGGCAGCGCCTTGTCGGCCAACTGGCCAAGCGCCAGTCCGTCCTGAATCCGGAGGGGACGATCACCTCGGCCAAGCGCTTCATCGGGCGCAAGTGGAACGAGGTCTCCGAGGAGAGCAAGCTCGTCTCCTATAAAGTCGTGCCTGGCCCCAACGATTCGGTCCGTTTCGACGTGCGCGGCAAGCAGATCGCGCCCGAAGAGATTTCCGCGGCGGTGCTGCGTAAGCTCGTGGACGACGCCAGCAAGTACCTGGGAGAGAAGATCACGGACGCGGTCATCACCGTGCCGGCCTACTTCAACGATGCCCAGCGGACCGCGACGCGGGACGCCGGGCAGATCGCCGGGCTGAATGTCCTGCGCATCATCAACGAGCCGACCGCAGCCGCTCTGGCCTACGGCCTGGATAAGAAGCAGAATGAAACGATTCTGGTCTTCGACCTGGGCGGTGGCACCTTCGATGTCTCCATCCTGGACGTAGGTGAAGGGGTCTTCGAGGTCAAAGCCACCAGCGGCGACACACATCTCGGCGGTGACGACTTCGATAAGCGAATCGTGGACTGGGCTGCCGACGAATTCAAGAAACAGGAAGGCATCGACCTGCGTAAAGACAAGCAGGCGCTACAGCGCCTGACCGAGGCGGCGGAGAAGGCCAAGATCGAGCTGTCGAATGTTACGCAGACCGAGATCAACCTGCCGTTCATCTCCGCCGGTCCCAACGGCCCGGTCCACCTGCTCCTGAATTTAACGCGGGCCAAATTCGACGACCTGACGCGCGATCTGGTCGAGCGATGCCGCGGTCCCGTCGAGCGCGCCCTGGCCGATGCGAAGCTGTCCGTGCAGGACATCGACGAGGTCATCCTGGTCGGCGGCTCGACCCGGATTCCGGCCGTCCAGGACCTGGTGCGCAGCCTGACCGGCGGCAAGCAGCCCAACCAGAGCGTCAATCCGGACGAAGTCGTGGCCGTCGGCGCGGCGATCCAGGCGGGCGTACTGGCCGGCGAGGTCGAAAACGTCGTCCTCCTCGACGTGACGCCGCTGTCGCTGGGCGTGGAGACGATGGGCGGCGTGATGACCAAGCTCATCGAGCGCAACAGCACCATCCCTGCCCGCAAGACGGAAATCTTCACCACCGCCGAGGACAATCAGAACGGCGTGGACGTGGTCGTGCTGCAGGGCGAGCGCGAGATGGCGCGCGACAACCGGACGCTGGGCCGATTCCGGCTGGAGGGCATTCCACCGGCCCCACGCGGAGTCCCTCAGATCGAGGTCACTTTCGACATCGACGCCAACGGCATCCTGAACGTCTCCGCTCGCGACAAGGCGAGCGGCAAAGAGCAGAAAATCACCATTTCGGGCTCGACCAGCCTGGACAAAGCCGACATCGACCGCATGGTTAAAGATGCCGAGCAGCACGCGGCGGAAGACAAGCGCCGCCGGGAAGAGGCGGACGCTCGCAACGAGGCCGATTCGCTGATCTATCAGGTCGAGCGCCAGATCCAGGACCTGGGCGACCGGGCGCCGGCCCATATCAAGGCGCGCTGCGAGCAGTTGGTCTCTGATCTTCGCCAGGCGCTGCAGGAAAATGCGGGCGTCGAACGGATTCGGCCGCTGGTCGGCGAGCTGCAGCAGGCCGCCTACGGCCTGAGCGAGGCGGCCTATCAGCAAGCCGGCCCCGGCACAACGGAACACGACAGCCGCACCGATGGCCGCCCGCCGGAGCCGGGCGCCCAACCTGCAGAGGACGTCATCGACGCCGAGTTTACACGAGATCAGTAACAACAGGTTTGGGGAGCGAGTATGCCGGTCCAATTCCAGGACTACTACGAAACACTGGGCGTCAAGCGAGACGCCACACAACAGCAGATTCAGGCGGCTTTTCGCAAGCTGGCGCGCAAATACCACCCGGACGTCAACAAGGCCCCGGATGCCGAAGAGAAGTTCAAGCAGATCAACGAGGCCTATGAGGTATTGCGCGACCCGGAGAAGCGCCAAAAATACGATGCGCTGGGGCCGAACTGGCGCAACGGACAGGAGTTCACGCCACCGCCGGGATACGGAGGAGGCGTTGAATATCGCAACGTCTCTCCGGACGAGTTTAATTTCGAGTTCGGTGGCGGCGACTTCAGCGATTTCTTCTCCTCGCTGTTCGGAGGGCAGGGACTGGGCGGGCGGGCACGCCGTGCGCCGCTGCACGAGCGCGGAGAAGATATCGAAGCCGAGATCACCGTGCCCCTGGAAGATGTCTACCGGGGAGCGACGCGCACGATCACGATGCGCGTTCCGGAACGGGACCATGAGGGCCGGGTCCACGAGGCGACCAAGAACTACGAGGTGCGCATCCCGCCGGGCACGCCGGACGGCGCGCTGCTGCGTCTGGCCGGACAGGGCGGACCCGGTTTCAACGGCGGCCCGCCCGGCGACCTGTTCCTTCGGGTGCATATCGCACCCCATCCGGCCTTCCGTGTCGCCGGGCAAGACCTGACCGTCGAGGTGTCCGTCGCCCCGTGGGAAGCGGCGCTTGGCGCGCAGATTCCCGTGCCGACGCTGGATGGAACGGTGCAGGCGACCCTGCCGCCGGGGACCGGCTGCGGGAAGAAGCTGCGTCTGCGCGGCCAGGGCTTGCCGGACCGCAACGGCAAGCGCGGCGACCTCTATGCCGCCGTGCGAATCGACGTGCCACGGACCCTTACGGACAAAGAACGTGAGCTATTCGAGCAACTGAAGTCCGTATCTTCATTCGACCCAAGAAAAAGCTGACCTCACCCCCTGGCCTCCTCTCCTTCGTAAGGAGGAGGGAGTTGGGTTTCTCGTCCGCTTAACAAGAAGGGAGGTAGTCATGCCGACCCAGTTCCTGCTGGCCCGCTACGATGTTCGTGTGGCGCATGCCCGCCACGGCCTGCTGGATGAGGAAGACCTGGCCCGCGCCGCCGGCCTGCACCCGGACCTCGTCCGCCGGCTCCATAGCCTCGGCGTGATCGAGGCGGCAGATGAGTGGCAGGACAGACCCCTGTTCGCGCCCGCGATGCTGGCGCGCCTGCGGCGCATGCTGCGGCTGCGCCGCGATATGGGATTGTCCTGGCATGGCCTCGGAATGGTGGCTGAGCTGCTGGAGCGCATCGACGTCCTGGAGTCGCGCGTGCGCCAGTTGGAGGCGCGATTCGGTCCGCAGCAGGATTAAAGTATAATAGAGACGCCGCTCGCCACCGTTCCAGGCCATCACCTGCCGGGGAGGGAAGAGGTGGCCGGACCGCGAGTGAACGGATGATACCTCTTCTGCTCGGCCTGACGGCCGTTCTCGCTACCTATCTGGGAGGGTTCTTCGCCCTCAAGCATCAGGACAAGCTCCACCTTATCCTGGGGTTCAGCGCCGGGGCGGTCATCGGTGTCGCATTCTTCGACCTGATGCCGGAAGCGCTCAACCTGGCCGGCAAGCCCTACGGAATCGGGACCGTCACCTCCGTTACAGCCCTGGGCTTCCTGGTGTTCATGCTGCTCAACCGCCTCGTAGTGATCCACTACCGGGACCTCGAGCATCCGGAATGCCTGGGCCACCAGGGCGCTCTGGAGGCAGGTAGTCTCTCTGTCCATAGCTTCCTCGACGGACTGGCCATCGGCCTCGCCTTCCACATCTCCCCTGCCGTCGGCGCTATTGTGGCCGCGGCCGTTATCCTCCACGATTTCTCGGATGGCATCAACACGGTCAGCGTCATCGTCAAAAACGGCGGATCGCGGCCTCGGGCGCTCCGCTGGCTGCTCACAGACGCCGTCGCTCCCTTTGTCGGCGTGCTCGTCGCGCGCTGGCTGATCTTGCCGGAGAGTGGGCTGGGGCTGATTCTGGGCCTGTTCTGCGGCTTCTTTATCTACATCGGAGCGAGCGATCTGCTGCCGGAAAGCCAGCACAGACATCCTACCTTCCTGACCAGCGTGATGACCCTTCTCGGCGCCCTCCTCCTCTACCTGGCCGTTCGTCTCGCCGGCGTCCTGGGCTGAATGCCATTCTCTTATATTGAAAGCTTTCGCTTGCCAATCCCTGTATTAGGGAACTTTGTTCTCTAGAAGTTCGTAATTGATAGTAGTACACAGTTGTGAGGAAGTGTTTCAATGAAAATCATGCCATCTACCCTTGTGCATCTTGGTTACGGAAAATATGTGCGCTCGGATCGCGTGACGGCGGTCGTTCCCATCGAGGAAGAGCGCGGACCGGGCCGGCGAACGCTCGTCCACCTGGAAGATCAGAATGAGCCGCTGATCGCTTCCCGCGCCGAAGACTCCATTATCCGCGATCTGGTGCAGGAGCCGCGCGAAGTCACGCAGGCCCGCCAGCAGCAAGATATCCTGCGTGACCTGCTGCTCGATCTGGGTCACGTCAACACGACTGTGCGCCGCATCGCCCGCGACGAAGGGCTGGACCTGGAAAAGTTCGAGCGCCGCATCCGCGAAGTCGTCGAGGAATAGCCGTTTCTTCACTCGACTTTTGCTGCACCGAGTCCTTCCTACACCTGCAGGAAGGACTTTTTTATATCCCGGCTGGTGTGTCGTGGAACCTGACTCCCTTTTTACCGTCCTATCCAGGTAGAGTTATCCTGTATTCTTTGTTCGGGCGGCTGAAGTCGCCGAAGAGAATAGAGGGATTCTGCTATCCAGGAGGGATTTTCTTTCGCTCTGCCGAACAGAGGGGCGAAACAAGTACCGTAATCGGTGATAGCGTCGCGGCAGCCGATACTCCGCGACCGAACCGTCTCGATCGTGGAGGTGCGTGAACGGCGATGGATGTTTTGCTCTGGATTTTCGTCGGGCTGGTCGCGGGCGCCCTCGCCCGTCTCCTGATTCCAATCTCCAATCGGGGAACCAGTGGAGTCCTCATGGACCTGATCGGCGGCATCGTGGGTGGGATTCTCGGCGGCTACATGGTCATGACCTACAATATCGGGCATCCGATGGGGAACTATTATCTCTGGTGCGCCATCTTCGCCTTTGCCGGCGCGATGGCGCTTATCACTCCCCTGCGCCTTCTCACCAACCAGGAAGTGACCTAAAACGGAAGTGTAGCCTGCTTCGCAGGCAGGGGTGCCGGCCCTTCGGGCCGGCACCCCGTTTTTTTGGGGAACGGTTTCCGGGCAGGCCCGTATTTTTACAGAGGAGAGCCGCCATATCGTATCGCGATATAAATAGCGGTGGCAAGGTGAAGTTGTATGGAAACGATGCCCTTTCCCCGAAGACCGGTTCCCAACGGCGTCCCGGTCAAGCAGTATCTGCTGTCCGACCACATTCCGGATGTGCGCGGAGAGACCCGGCAGCGGCTCCTCGACGCCGGTCTGCGCGATAAAGTCCGGCCGGGCGACCGCATCGCCATCACCGCCGGCAGCCGGGGCATGGGCGGCTTTGTCGAGCTGCTCCGCGGCATCGTGGACGCCGTGAAAGCGGTCGACGGCCAGCCGTTTCTCATCCCCGCGATGGGCAGTCACGGCGGTGCCGTTCCAGAGGGGCAGGTAGAGATCCTTCGCCGGCTGGGCGTCACGGAAGAGAGCGTCGGCGCGCCGATCCACGCCTCGATGGACACGGTGCCGCTCGGCACGGCGGAAAGCGGCGCCGTCGCTCATGCCGACCAGATCGCCTTCGAGGCGGAGGGAATTATCGTTCTGGGCCGGGTCAAAACGCACCCCGAATCGATCGGCGAGCTGGCCTCCGGCCTGCTCAAGATGGTCACTATCGGCCTCGGCAAGCAGCATGGCGCCCAGCAGGCGCACAATCATGGCCTGTGGGAGTCGGTGCGCAGCGTTCCGCAAGTCGTCCTGGAGAAAGCCAAGATCCTGTTCGGCATCGCGGTCGTCGAGAACGGCTTCCGCCGGCCGGTAGTCGTCGAGGTCGTGCCGCCGACCTATTCAGCCTTCCTGGACGCCGACATTCGCCTGCTCGACACCGCCAAGGCGCATCTGGCGACCCTGCCGTTCCAGCAGTTGGATGTTCTCATCCTCGATGAGATCGGCAAGAACATCTCCGGCGCGGGTATGGACCCCAACGTCGTCGGCCGATGGCGGGTCAAAGACAACCGCCCGCACGTTCCCGACTATCGCCGTCTCGTCACCCTCTCCATCACGCCACCTTCCCTGGGCAACGGCATCGGCGTCGGCCTCTCCGACTTCACGACGCAGCGATTAGCCGAGACCTACGATCCAGACGTGACTTATGTCAATATCCTCACCGCCCAGGAACCGGGCGGAAACACGCGCGAGGGGCCACTTCCCCTGGCGCTGCCTTCCGACCGGGAGGCGATCGAGGTCGCGATCTACTCCTCTCTGGCTGGCGAGAAGCCGCGCGTCTGCCGGATTCGAAACACCGATGACCTGGACACCTTCTGGGTCTCCGAAGGTCTGCTGGAAGAGGTATCCCAGAATCCCAAACTGACCGTTCTGGAAGAGCCGGCTCCCCTGCCCTTCGACGCGGCCGGCAATCTGTTTTAAAGCAGGGACTAGGGACCAGGGATTGGGGACTGGGGAAAGACTAATGCCGAGAGGTAGCGCCTCCGAATACGGCTTTCCCAGTCCCTAGTCCCCAGTCCCCAATCCCGAATGTAGAAAGGCACAGAAATGGCGAAGAACGCTTCCGACGTACTGGTCGAGCATCTGATAGATTGGGGAGTCGAATATGTCTTCGGCATCCCCGGCGACGGCATCAACGGCATCATGGAGGCCCTGCGGACCAATCAGGACCAGATCAAGTTCGTTCAGGTGCGGCACGAAGAGGCTGCCGCCTTCATGGCCTGCGCTTACGCCAAATACACCGGCAAGCTGGGCTGCTGCCTGGCGACCTCCGGGCCGGGCGGCATCCATCTCCTCAACGGCCTCTACGACGCCAAGATGGACAGCCAGCCCGTGCTGGCTATCACCGGCGACTGCTACCACGATCTGACCGACACCTGGCAACAGCAGGATGTCAGCCTGGATCGGGTTTTCATGGATGTCTCGGTCTACTGCACCAAGATCATGGGTCCGGCCCACGTACCCAACGTCGTAGATCTGGCCTGCCGTTCCGCGATCAGCTATCGCGGCGTCGCCACCCTCACCTTCCCGACCGACCTGCAGGAGAAAGAGTTTCCCGGTCCCTACATCTCCAAGCGCGACAAGCCCAACCACACGACAGAGCCGGGCCAGATATCGGAGACGTTCACTCCCCGGACGAGCCTGCCGCCCGAGGAGGGTCTGCGCGAAGCAGCCCGAATTCTCAATGCCGGCAAGAACGTGGTCATCCTGGCCGGGCAGGGCGCGCTCGGCGCAGGCGAGGAGCTGGAGCAGATCGCCGAGACACTGGGCGCGCCGATCATCAAGCCTCTATTGGGCAAGGCGGTCGTTCCGGACGAAAGCCCCTACACTACCGGCGGCATCGGTCTGCTGGGGACCCGGCCTTCGCAGGATGCGATGGAGGCGTGCGACACGCTGCTCATCGTCGGCTCCTCTTTCCCTTACATCGAGTTCTATCCCAAGCCGGACCAGGCCCGCGCCGTGCAGATCGACATCAATCCGGCGCGAATCGGCCTGCGCTATCCGATCGAGGTCGGTCTGGTCGGTGGGAGCAAGGCGACCCTGGAAGCGTTGCTGCCCATGCTTGAGCGCAGCGAGAACCGCGACTTCCTGACAAAGGCTCAAGAGGGGATGCGGGACTGGTGGAGCTTAATGGAAAAGCATGCCGCGCGCACCGACAAGCCGATGAAGCCGCAGGTGGTAGCCTGGGAGCTGGGCAAGCGCCTTGCCGACAACGCCATCGTCTCCTGCGACTCCGGCACGATCGCCACCTGGTGGGCGCGCTATATCAAGTCGAAGCGCGGGCAGATGCACTCCTGCTCCGGCAACCTTGCTTCCATGGCGCCCGGCCTGCCCTACGCCATCGCCGCGCAGATCGCCTATCCTGACCGGCAATGCATTGCCTTCGTCGGCGACGGCGGCTTCTCGATGCTGATGGCCGAGTTCGCCACCGCCGTCAAGTACAAACTGCCGATCAAGGTGGTCATCATCAAGAACAACACGCTCGGGCAGATCAAGTGGGAGCAGATGGTCTTCCTGGGCAACCCGGAGTTCGGCGTGGAGCTGCAGCCCATCGACTTCGCGGCCTTTGCCCGCGCCTGCGGCGGCGCCGGCTTCACCATTGAGGACCCGGCCCAATGCGGCTCTATTTTCGATCAAGCCCTGGCGGTGCAGGGGCCGGTCATCGTCGAGGCGATCGTCGATCCATTCGAGCCGCCCATGCCGCCCAAGATCACCATGGATCAGGCGAAGCACTTCGCCGAGTCGCTCTTGCGCGGCGAGCCCAACCGCGAGAAGATCGCGCTCACGGTCCTTTCGGACAAGGTACGCGAGCTGGTGTAGGCCAACAAGCCCCCACCCCCTTCCCCTCCCCCAAGTTTAGGGGAGGGGGGACTATATCGCTCTCCTGTGCCTCTGCTTAAAGCTTCTCTGGCCTTTAAGCAGGGACAGAAGTCAGGGCAGTAGCTCCCCTCGCCCCTTGTGAGAGGGGA
>DASRCN010000112.1:0-15021 GCA_035653075.1 Chthonomonadaceae bacterium
CTTTATCGACTACGATGGGGACGGCTACCTGGACATCCTGCTCCTGAACGGCGCGCCCCTGCCCGGCGGACACGTGACCGGCCGCCCGACCCTCAAGCTCTATCATAACAACCATAACGGCACCTTCACGGATGTCACCCACCAGGCCGGCTTAGATAAAAGCGTGATGTACGCCATGGGCGTGGCCGTCGGGGACTACGATAACGACGGGCACGAGGATTTCTACGTCTCCTGCGTGCTCGGACCGGGCCACCTGTTCCATAACGAGGGAAATGGCACCTTCACGGACATGACCCAGCAGGCGGGGGTCGCCAACGCGGGCAACTGGGGTTCCTCCTGCGCCTGGGTGGACTACGATCGGGATGGTCGCCTGGACCTGCTCGTCTGTAACTACGTGCGGTATGGCTCGCTGGCGGATGAGCGGCCCTGTTATGCCGGGGTCGAGCACAAGCGCGTCTACTGCCTTCCCCTGCACTATCCTCCCAGTCACTGCGTCCTTTATCACAACGAAGGCAACGGCCATTTTCGCGATGTCAGCGCCGAGTCCGGAATCGCGGCTGCCGCCGGAAAATCGCTGGGCGTGACCGTCTGGGACTACGACGGCGACGGCTGGCCCGATCTCTTCATCGCCAACGACACCGAGCCCTGCTTCCTGTTCCATAACAACGGCAACGGCACGTTCAAGGAGGTGGGCCTGGAAAGCAGCATCGCCTACGAGCCGGAGGGAGGAGTCCATGCCGGCATGGGCATCGACGCCGACGACGCGGATAACGACGGCAAGACCTGCCTGGTCTTCACCAACTTCTTCGGCCAGCAGACCTCCTTCTACCGCCAGGTCGTGCCGGGAATCTTTCGCGACGAGCGGCAGGAGGCCCGGATCGGACCCCAGACGGCCTCCGTGCTGGGATTCGGCGCTTTCTTCTTTGACTACGACAACGACGGCTGGAAGGACATCCTGCAGGTCAACGGCCACGTGCAGGACGACATCCGGGAGCGAGAGCCGCAGGCGTCCTACGCGGAGCCGACCCTGCTGTTTCGCAACCAGGGCAACGGCACGTACCAGGAGGTCGGTCTGAAGAGCGGGAAACCCTTCTCCCAGCCTCTCGTTGGGCGCGGCTGCGCTTGGGGCGATATCGACAATGACGGCCGGCTGGACCTGCTCCTCACCAGCAACACCGGCCCCGCCTACCTCTGGCACAATGAGACGCCCACGCCCTATCACTGGCTGACGCTCAAGCCGGTGGGCACGAAAAGCAACCGCGACGGCATCGGCGCGATGGTTCTGGTAAACGCGGGCGCTCTGCGGCAGCGCACGATGGTCCGCAGCGGCTCCAGCTACCTTTCGGCCAGCGACCTGCGCCCGCACTTCGGGCTGGGAACGGCGACGACGGCCGACGTGGAGATCCACTGGCCTTCCGGGACGGTAGACCGGATGGCGCGCGTGCCCGCCGACCATATCTGGACGGTCCGCGAGGGAGAGGGCACGGTAAGGTGATGCGTAAGACGGCGGTTGCTGCCCCGGCTCCCCCTCCTCCCCGCGGACGCCTGCTGCTGGCAGGTGCGCTGCTGATCGTTATTATTGCGCTGGCGGTCATGACGATTCGGGGAGAGATGGCGGCGGCCAAAGAGAAGGAGCGCCAGGATCGTCAGACTGCCGTGCAACAGGCGGCCGCGGCGCAGCATAACCGGCTCCAGGAGGACGTGCAGGCGGCGCGGAATGCCCTGGAGCAGGCTCCTGCCGATCCGATCGCCCACATTCAGCTTGCCAGGGCGTGCGCTCTGGCCGACCAGAACGAGGAAGCCGCGCAGCAGACCACGCTCGCGGTCGCCCTGGCGCCCCAGGACCCGCAGGTCCTCAACTATGCCGCCGACGTGGACGTGCGTATCCACCGCCCGGATCTGGCGGTCGATACCTATAAGCGTCTGTTGAAGGTGGACCCGCAGAACGCGCCGGTCCTGCTGCATCTGGCCGATCTCTATCTTGAGTTCGACTGGCCCCTGGAAGCCGAGGCGCTGCTCAAGCAGGCGGCCCGCGCCCAGCCCGACAATCTGGATATCAAGATCGCCCTGGCGGCGGTTTACGCGCAGCACGGGGATTTTGCCGGGGCCGATCCCCTGCTGACGGAGGCGCGCCGCCACTCCCCGGCGGAGTCGACGCTGTGGAGCAACATGGCGCACGTCTACCTGCTCAGCCGGCGTTATGCCGATGCCATCACGGTTGCCCAGCAGGCCGCCGCGCAATGGCACGATCCGGTCGGCTGGCTCTATCTGGGACAGGCTTACTACGCCCAGGGCGATTACGACCATGCGATTCAGGCCTATCAACAGATGCTGGCGCTGCAGCCGGATGCGCCCGATCCCCACTACTATCTGGGCCTCTGTTACCAGCAGCAGAACCGGCTGGAGGAGGCCGCGCACGAGTGGGAGACGGTCCTGCGCCGCAATCCCGACTTCCAGCAGACGCGCCTGCTCTTAGGCCAGCTTTACGTCCGGACCGGTCGCGCCGCGGAGGGCGAGCGCCTGCTCGCCGATTTTCGCCGCCTGCAGCCGGAGCGGGAGAAGGTGACGACCGCCTACTATCTGGTCTCCATCAATCCCCACAGCGCGGAAGCGCACTGGCGGATGGCTCAGGTCTACCGCGACGAGGGCAACACGCCCCTCCTGCTGGTGGAGCTGCGCAAGACGCTGGAATTAGACCCGCACCACGCAGCCGCGCGCCATCTCCTCGATCAGACGCTTTCTCATGTATCGACGATGGGGCCTTAAAGCCTATAGTTTCCACATTTGTGTCCATTTTAGACCGACTTGCCAACTATTCCAAAAAGAATCGACGGCATGTGCTTGACAACAATGCAAAGCCGTCTTATAATGGGCCATTCGGCGAGCGGGCGTGCGGCCCGCCCAGGCTATGAAGGGAGGGAGCTAAAGCACACCAGGACTGTCCTAGTTGTATCGCCGGTGCCTGGATTTCCGGCATAAGCCGCCAGGGCAGCGGCGCTTCTCTACCAAGCAGTATGATGCATACTGCATCGAGTCTCTAGAGGAGGATCCAACTACCATGAAAGACACCCATGTTCTCTGTCGCAACAAAGCCTTTACCCTGATCGAGCTGCTCGTGGTGATCGCCATTATCGCGATTCTGGCAGCCATTCTCTTCCCCGTATTCGCCCAGGCCCGCGAGCAGGCCCGCAAGACAAGCTGCCTCTCCAACGTCAAGCAGCTCAACACCGGCGTCCAGATGTACATCCAGGACTATGACGAGGCCGTGCCGCTGACCATCGGGACCAACCCGTCAACCCCTGGCAACGACTTCACCGCCGACCTCGGCACTTCCGTAGTCACCTGGCAGGACACCGTCCAGCCCTACATCAAGAGCTACAACGTCTTGATCTGCCCGGATGCCCCGTATCAAAGCTCCGACCACAAGACCCATTTCGACTACTGGCTTTCCTACGGAATGGGGGCGCGGGCCGCAGCGACCGATAACACCCTGGGTTACTACATTACCCGTGGACCCGGTGTTTGGATCAATAAGATCGTTCCGGCCGGTATGCAGTACGACATGATCTGCGGCGCGGCCTACTACACCGACGTATTGGGTAACTCTGGGGAGGGCGCGGTCGACTACCTGAAAGGTGTCGCGACCTCCAGCCGCACGCTCGCCGGAGTGGCACGCCCGGCGGAGTATGCGTTCATCTATGATGCCAACAACTTCGACGGCTGGCACGGCACCTATGGCGGCCAGTCTTCCGGCGTCAATAACCAGGGATTCGGTTGGTGCGGCGCCTGGAACCCGCCGAACAACCCGGCTGTCGTTCTGAGTTGGGGCTTCTTCGGCCCGAATACGCTGCATAGTGGCGGCGTCGGTCTCAACACCTGCGATACGAGCAACGCAGACGGGACCCGCTCTTTCACCAAGGGCATGGCCAATATTTCCTTCCTGGATGGGCATGTCAAATCCATGAAGGGTCCCCAGTTCCTGAAGGTGCATCCCGATGGCGTGCATCTGTACTACTGGTACCCTGATAACTAACCGGCTTTGACCGGAAACTCACTCGCTCTCTTTCCCGCTCCTCGTTGTTCTTGGGGCGGGAAAGAGCTTGATAGATCGGGTTCTCCGGTCACCAGGGGAAGGAAAATGAAAAAAGAGCTCAACCCTACGGCGGCGGTCGTCATCGTGATCGTCGTGCTGCTCATCATAGGGGGTCTTTTCTATTACGGCCAGCGCGCCAGCCGAGGTAATCCCGAGGATACCAATTTGGTCGGCGCGGATGGGAAGATCCATTTGCCCCATCCTGCTGGCGGTGGTAGCAGCAAGAAACAATAGACGGCAAGCCTCCCCACACTTTTACAGAGCAGGCATAGCTTCATAGAACAGTCAGGTCCAGAGATCGCTTGCTGGAACCTGACTGTCACACAAAAGGTAGCACGGATGCATACCTTATACGGGCCATGGCTTGCTTTTACCTTGAACCCCAGGCTGCGTACAGTTCACGAAAAAGACAACATAGCTATAAAATCCATAATGCCCAGGATCCAGAGTCGTGGTTGCGGGTTGATTGAATGGTAGAGGCCCGTTTGTTTGTTCGATGGCAAAGATGAAATAACAAGAATACGGATCGGAATACCAGGAATCCGAAAAATTAAGGACATATGGTTGGCCTGGCCCATAACGTTGGTAGGAGGTATTGCATACACCTGTTGGGTTCGAGTTGGTCGGGTATAGCAGAATCATGCCCATATTCGTACCGTTCGGAGGCGGATTCGCATCAAAGAGTTGATCGGCTGTATAGGGTGGTTGGACCATGTAATTCTCGTAAGATCCTGGATATTGGCTCTCATTTCCCACCGAATTATGTAATAGGTGAATGAAATTGATTCCGACACAGGCATTCGATGGAATTAACGATTGCCAGGATGTCGTGTTGAATTTCAATCGAAGAACGAAATATTGGAATGAATTGGAAACTTTTGTTCCATCCAGATAAGTTGGCTGAGGTGAAAATTTGGTCGGATCTAGGAGCAGGGGAAATGTAGTCCCATCAAGGATACAATCTCTGGTAAATACCCATGTCAGGAGTGCCCCTCCCGTGTTGACGGACTGGCCGCAATCATTGTATAGTCCGGAGCCGCTGCCACTGAATTGGTAGTTTAGCAAACTACTGGTCATGACTGTACCGGAACCCGTATACTTCGTGGTATCGACAGCATGGATTTGCTTTCCATTCTCCTGAGCATTAACCGGAGCGGACAGTAGCAGTACGAACAGCCATAGGAAACCGAAAAGCATGCATTTGAGTGTCTTTGCAGCCATTGTTGTTCTCCTTTGTTAGATTAGCGTTATATGCCTGGTACTATTGCCAGCATGATCGAATTGTACGCCTCTTTTACCTTTGTGTCAATTGGGAAATCTATGTATTTTTCATATACAGAAAAACCCTTATATTTCGATACGTCTGCAATCAATTGTGGATAGATTCTCATAGGCCCCTATCCCCGACCCCTCCCATTTTAGGGGAGGGGCCTATGGAGCAAGACAAAAAGTGCTGTCTTGCTCCGACGACGAAGCCATCAAGCGGCGACTTGTACGGTAGTTGCCACGGTGGTCGGTTCAGGAACCGTTTGCCCGGTCTGCTGTAAGGCGGCGATATGTCCGCGTATCGCTGCCTCGATATGGGCTTTCACCTCTTCCAGGGTATCCCCGGTGGATACGCAGCCCGGAAGATCCGGCACATAAGCGCCCCAGTTCTCTTCCCCGGTCTTGCCTCGCTCAAAAATGACTGTGTATTCTTTCATTTCCATCCTGCCTGGCCGTCATTTTCGTGTCCTCTTCGTGCCTTTGCCCTGTATTGAGCGTATATCAGAGAGTCATCCGGTGTCAATGAAAGACAGTCCTAAAAGAAGGCAAGCTTTACAGAGCGGGGCGGTCAAAGCAGGATTACAGGCTGGGTGAGAAGAACTCTTTTGCGTGAGCCGCCCAGGAGCCATTCCATTGAAATCCCTCTCGCTTTTCGCCATTCTAGGAGCTTTCCTTATGAGTGTCGCGCTGCCGGCCCAGGAGCAGAAAGTCCCGCCGCCCGCGCCTTACGGCGCCCTCCCTTCCGAACGCCAGTTGCGCTGGCAGGCGATGGAGACCTACGCCTTCCTCCACTTCACGGTCAATACCTTCACGGACAAAGAGTGGGGTTATGGGGACGAAGACCCGAACGTGTTTTCTCCCACGGCATTCGATCCGGACCAGATCGTCACCGCGCTAAAGGCGGCAGGCATGAAGGGCGTCATCCTCACCTGCAAGCACCACGACGGCTTCTGTCTCTGGCCCACGAAGACCACCGACCATAACCTCTCCAAAAGCCGCTGGCAGAACGGCAAGGGCGACGTGGTCAAGGCGATTGCGGAAGCCTGCCGCCGGCACGGCCTGAAGTTCGGCGTCTATCTTTCCCCCTGGGACCGCAACAACTCCCACTACGGCACGCCGGAGTATGTCCGCATCTATCGCGCGCAGTTGACCGAGCTGCTGACGCACTACGGCCCGATCTTCGAGGTCTGGCACGACGGGGCGAACGGCGGCGACGGCTACTACGGCGGCGCGCGGGAGACGCGCAGCATCGACCGGAAGACCTATTACGACTGGCCCCAGACCTGGGCGATGGTGCGCCAACTGCAGCCGGAAGCCGTCATTTTCAGCGACGCCGGCCCGGACATCCGCTGGGTCGGCAATGAGTCGGGCTATGCAAACGATACCTGCTGGGCCACCTACGACCCGGTCGGCGAGGACGGCGGGCCGGCCGCTCCGGGAGACGTTCGCTCCGAGCTGTCCGGGACCGGTACGCGTCACGGCTCCCGCTGGCTGCCCCCCGAATGCGACGTCTCCATTCGTCCCGGCTGGTTCTGGCACACTGCAGAGAACGATCGGGTCAAGACGCCGGACCAACTGCTCGATCTCTACTACCGGTCCGTCGGGCACGGCGCCAGCTTCCTGCTCAACGTTCCACCGGACCGCGAAGGCCGGTTGTACGCCGCCGACGTCGCATCGCTACGGCAGTTCGGCGCGCGTCTCCATGCCACCTTCCGGACCAACCTCGCGAATGGCGCAACGCTGACGGCCTCCAACGTGCGCGGCAACGACCCGGCCTACGGCCCGGACAAGCTGCTGGACAACGACCGCTATAGCTACTGGGCGACCGACGACGCGGTGACAACGCCGGAGCTGATCGTGGACATGGGCAAAGAGACGCGCTTCAATGTCGTGCGCCTGCGGGAGAACATCAAGCTCGGCCAGCGGATCGAAGCGTTCGCGCTGGACACGTGGCAGAACGGCGCCTGGCAGGAGATCGCACGGGGAACGAGCATCGGCGCCTGCCGGCTGATCCGCCTGCCCGACGACGTGACCACGAGCAAAGTGCGATTGCGGATCACGCAGTGTCCTGTCTGCCCGGCGCTCTCCGATTTCGGGCTGTTCGCCGAGCCGGAGAGAAAGTGACCCGGAATCCAAACGAGGGCGTCACAAAGGCTTGACAACCAATACCCCCCTTGCTATAATGGCGACGCAGCGAGTAGATCCAAAACATCGATTCGGAAAGGATCCCCTATGATCGACAACAGCGCGCACGAGAGCACGACACAGACCACACGCAAAGCAGGCAAGCTTTCTCTGAACAAGGAGACCCTGCTGGACCTGACGCTTTCCGCCGATGCCAGGATGCTGCCGAAAGCCTCCGGCAAGGAGAGCATCTGCGTGAGGTGCCCGACGACCTACACGCAGATCAACTGCACCACGGGATAGCCGGCGGATCGCGCAGCGCGGCGGCGAGGGCCTGAGCCGCTTCCAGGGCCTGCTGCGCCGCCGCGCCTTTCCGCAGCGGCAGCAGGCGTTGCGCGGGCATAACACGTTTCGACAGGGCTTTTTCGTTCTCTTTCCTCTTCTCTTGTGCCGGCACAATTAGCTTGACAGGGAATTCTCCCCTTGCTATAATGACTTTGTTTCTAATGTACTCCCATTCCCAAATCTCATGGTAAGGAAAAGGCGGACAAAAGCGGCCAGCCTCACCACCACGGCAGCGGATCGCGCCAACGCGGTCCGCAATGCAGGGCGATTCGCCTGGGCCGCGGCGGAACGTGACGCCGCCCAGGAAGCCGCCGCGCCCTGGCGCCTTCTCGACGAAGACACTCTCTGGGCGCTTATCCCCGGCCAGGAGCTTCCTCGCAGCATCCACATCGTTAATGTCTACGGAACCGATAAGATCGCGCTCTGCCCGAACTGCCAGGACGGCATCATTCCCTACGGCAACTATCCCTGGCTTACCGATGTGTTCCGGTGCCCCTGGAAGATCGAATGTCCCCACTGCCATGAGGTTTTTCCCAAAAACGACTTCGGCGCCTACTATCGCTCGGCCCTGGATGCGCAAGGACTCTTCCGGCGGAGCCAGGGAGATGCGCGCCTGTTGTTCAACATGGACCACCCCGATCCCGCCGATCCCCTGCATACCCATTGGGTAGACGACGGCTACGGTTGGCGCGATGCCGATGGGCAGCGCTGGGATTTCATCGCCGTCTATGCCCAGTGGGGACTCTGGGCGCAGATCAAAGCCGGGATCGAGGCGCTTGCCAGAGCCTACACCCTCACCGGCGACCCGGACGATGCCCACCGGTGCGGCATGCTGCTGGCGCGCCTGGCCGACGTCTATCCCGAAATGGACTGGTGGCCGCTCTACCAGCAGGGATTCTCTCACTCCGATGGCGGGTGCGGCCGGGGACGCGTGGAAGGCTGCATCTGGGAGTGCGCCAACGGAAAGAGCTGGTCTCTTGCCTACGACCGCATCTTCGACGCCCTCATCAAAGACACCGGCCTGGCCTGTTTCGTCGACGAACGGCACGCGCAGGCGAAACTTCCTTCTCTTCCGACACCACGCCGGCTCTGCGAGCATATCGAGCGCGGGCTGATCGAAGAGATCGTCGCCGGAGTCAAAGACGGGCGGCTGCGCGGCAATCCGGGGATGCATCAGGCGGCCCTGATCGCCGCCGCGCTCGCCCTGGACCGGCCCGAAGAGACGCCTGGTCTGATCGACTGGGCCTTCGCGCCCGGCTCCCGCGCTCCCGATCCCGACCGGCGCGGACGCGACGGCGTGACCGGCGGCGATCTGGAGGACGTGCTGGTCAGCCGCATGGACCGCGACGGCCTGGGCGACGAAGGCGCGCCTGGCTATGCGGCCCTCTGGGGCGCCAGCCTCCTGGAGATCGCGGACATCCTGGAAAACAATTCGCGCTACCGCAGTCATAGCCTCTACCGAGACTATCCCAAGTTCCGCCAGATTTTCCACGCCGGCCGGCGCTGGACCTGCCTGGACGCTGCGACGCCGCCCATCGGGGATTCGGGAAGCACGGGCGCCTGGAACATCGTCGGGCCGGATGCGGCGGCGCTCCTGCGCGCGTTCGCGGTCTATCGCGATCCCGACCTGGCGCGCCATGCCGTGCGCCTTCTGGATAACCGGCTGGAGGAAATCCACGGCTCGATCTTCGATTCCGATCCGGCGGCCCTCCGGCGTCACGTCGATTCGCTCGTTCACGGCTATCCGCCTCCGTTTGAGAGCCGGCTGATGGACGGCTTCGGTCTGGCGATCCTGCAGGCGCCCTACCGCAAACACGGTCGGGCCGTCTGGCTCTACTTCGGGCGTAACACCGGGCACGGCCATCTCGACCGCCTGAATCTGGGCCTCTATGCCGAGAATATCGACATGCTGCCCGACCTCGGCTATCCGGAATACGCCAGCGGGCGGCCCCGCGACCTGGCCTGGACCCGCAACAACGCCGCCCACAACGTCCCCATCGTGGACGGGGCGGCGCAGCTTCCCTCCTACACGGGGCACGTGCGCGCCTTCGAGCCGGAGGGCAAAGTCCGGCTTGTCGAGGTCGAGAGCGACGGCATCTACGCGGGCGCCTCCCAAACGCGCCGGACAGTCTGGATGGTCGACGTGGACACGCGCCGCAGCTATGTGGTGGATATCGTGCGCCTGCGCGGCGGCGCGGAGCACATGCTGGGATGGCACGGTCCTTCGGACACGGTCACCACGGACGGGCTGACGTGGAACAAGCAGAAGAGCGGGAGCTTTGCCGGCCCCGGCGTGCCTCCGGAGATGCTCGCCCCGGATTGGAAGGACCATGCAGGCTTCTCTTTTCTCTATAACGTCGCGCGGGACAGCCGGCCGCCGGCCTCTTTCTGCGTGGACTACCGCGCGGAAGATGGGCGGGGGCGCATCGCGCCCGGCCATGAGCCGCACCTGCGTCTGCATCTCCTGACGGCGCTGCAGGAGGCAGCGATCGCCGATGGCGACCCGCCGCAGAACCGGCAAGGCGCGCCGCGCCGCCTGAAGTATCTCCTGCTGACACGGCGCGGTGTGGCGCTGGAGAGCGTGTTCGTGACCGTGCTGGAGCCATACGACCGCGAGCCGTTCCTGCGCTCGGCCCGCCTAGTTCCGGCTCACTCGGATACGCCGGGCGCCGATCCGGTGGCCGTCGAGATCGTCACGGCGGACGGGCGTGTGGATACGCTCCTCACTCTGGATACGGGCGGTATCTGCGCGGCGGAAGAGATGCGGATGGAGGGCAAGTTCGGCTTTCTGGCCCGGCGCGAGGGCGCGGTGGAGCTTGCCAAGCTGATGGGGGGAACGCGGCTGGAAGGTCCCGACTTCCTGCTGACCGCCGCGACGGCGGCTTATTCCGGCGTGATCAAAGACGTGCTCTTCTCCGATCCCGCCGACCAGCGGCTGCGCCTGAGCGCGCCCCCGCCGCCGCCCGCCCGACGGCTGGAGCGTCTGCTGCTCGTCGCTAACGACGGGGTTCAGGACGCCACCTATACGGTGACCGGCTGGCCCAGGCCGAACGTCGCTTCGCTCGGCGCCACCTCTCTTGTGCGCGGCTTCAAAGACAAAATGGATCCGGCGCAGGGCTATCACCTCAATGTGAACCCCGGCGATGCCTACACCATACCGACCTTCGTCTCTATCGAGGATCCTGGCTCTGCCGTGGGCCGGCAGCAGGCCAATGTTCCCTTCCAAGCCGGGTGATGAGAACACCCGGCCATAGAGCGGTTTCATTTCGGCGTCAGGGGAAAGGTGACGACGACGCTCGCGCCGCCCTTCGGCCCGCGCGCATAAGCGACCTTGCCGCCCAGATCCCACCGGCAGACCTGGTCAACCAGATCCAGCCCCGTATGCGCGGCCTGGACGGCGTCGAACCCTTCCGGAAATCCCGGCCCCTCGTCCCACACCTCCAGCCGGATCTCACTGTTCTTGACTCTTAGGGCGACGGTGATGTCGCCCCGGCCATGCTTGACCGCGTTGCTGACCAGCTCGTTGACCACCACGGCCAGGCCGGTGCCCTGCCGGGCCGACAGCCCGGCGTCTTCCGCCTGGAAGTGTAGGGCGCGGCCGTGCGCCAGATGCTGCAGCAGCGGATAGAGCTTCTCCAGAATGGTCTGCGTGTGGAGGATGTCTACCTCGCCGCTGGCCCGGGCCGCATCGGTCAGCAGATCGTGGATGACCGCCAGGGCGCTGGTATGCTGGGAGAGACGCTGCAGCTCTCCGATGGGAACGTGATCGACGTTCTCCATCACCTGCAGGTCCACGAGAGACGAGATGACCTGTAGATTGTTTTTGACGCGATGATGCGTCTCCGCCATCGCCCTTCGCAGGCGGGCGTTCAGAGATTCGATCTCCAGCCGGCTGCGCCGCTGCTCGGAGATGTCGCGGCAGAAGACGCTCAGCCCATTCTCGGTGGGATAGAGATGCAGATCGAACCAGATGCGCACCTGGGAATAGTAGTCCTCGTAACGGATAGGCGTCTGTTCGCGGATGGCGCGCAGGCACTCGGCATGGAAACGCGAGTTGACCAGGCCGGGGAAGACGTCCCAGATGCACTGGCCGAGCAGTTCGGCTCGGTTCTTGTGCGCCAGGCGCGCCGCATTTTCATTGATATAGACGAGCCGCCAGTCGAGGTCGAGGGAAATGAACGCGTCGGAGATGCTCTCCAGGATGCGACGCGTTTGCGTCTCCGCATCCTGAAGCGCCTCCTCCATCCGCTTGCGCTCGGTAATGTCGATCATGGCCGCCAGGGCGCCGGCATACGCGCCCGTGTCGTCCGTCAGCGGTGTGGTACTGATGATTACCCAGAGATCGCTGCCGTCTTTGCGCTTATAGCGAGCATCGTACTGCTCCTGGACTCCTTGCCGGCGGTTTTCGATCTTCTTCTGGAGTTCCGCTTGCCCCTGGGCATCCAGGAAGGCGGAGACAGGCCGGCCCAGCATCTCCTCGACCGTGTAGCCCAGCATCTCGGCCATCTTGCTATTGACATAGATCGTTTTGCCATCGACATCCTGCATCCAGATGCCTTCCTGCACGGTCTCCACAATGCGCCGGTACCGCTCTTCGCTCTCGCGCAGTGCGCGCTCGGCCCGCTTGCGCTCCGTGATGTCCAGGACGGCCGCCAGCCAGCCGGTCACCTGCTCTTGACTGTCCTTGAGCGGGCAGATGGACACCAATACGTCGAAGCGCTCGCCATCCCGCCGTTGAAAGCGCAGCTCGAAGCCGCCCGGCGGCGCTGCGCCGCGCAGCGTGGTCTGGAACGCTTCCGTGATCGCTGGAATCTCCTCCGGAGGCCAGTAGGGAAAGGGAGGCAGGCAGCCGACAAGCTCGTCCGGACTCCAGCCCAGTACCTGGGCCAACGCCGGATTGACATAGGTCTGACGGCCCTGCAGATCGACGACGGCGATGCCGGCGAGGATGGCGTTCTCCATGGCCTGCCGGTACGCCGTCTGCTGCTCCAGAGCCAGTCGCAGCCGCTCCTCGCTCTCCTGCACGGATTGAAGCTCTTCCTGGGAAACGTCGGCGCGCTGTCCGGGGTTCAGGATATGGTGTTTGTCAAAGGTACTTGACATGGTTAGAATCGGGCTGTTAAAACTGCGGCCCCTGGTGCCCCTACCCCATGCCCCAAGTTCCCTGCGAGGACTCATCCTTCACAAGAATTCCCCTCTGCTTACGAAGGAGCGGGGAGGGGTGGGGGGCCGTTACCCCGCACCGATGGCGATTGGAAAGGGGGGAGGTCCGTCCGCAGGACGGTTGTCCGAAGGACCAAAAGACGGGTAATTTATTGCCCGGCTATACGGGTCATTCATGGCCCGGCTAAAAGCTATCGGAATGTGCGCAGCAGCGTGTCCAGAGTGGCCGGCGGCTCCTCAGAGAAGTGCTGGCGCAGGGCGGCCTGCTCCTCCAGAAGACTATGCTTTCCTTCCCGCTTGTAGATCACGCCGATGGGGTACCCATCCGCACAGAGCGCCATCTCGAAAGCCCGTACACGGTCGGTGGGGTCGTGATCGGGCGGCACGTCGAAGGTGTTGTCCTTATAGTAGTCCTCGGTCTGGTCCGAATTGAACGTCGGACAGGGCGAGAAGACATCCAGGAGGGCAAAGCCCTTGTGCTGCATCGCCTGCGCCAGCAGATCCGCGAGCTGGTTCGGCTTATACGAGAACGCACGCGCCACGAAGGAGACATCCCAGGCAATGGCCTGCGCGATGGGATTGAGCGCCTCCTCCGTCATGCCATAGGGGGTGGTCTTCCATCGCTTCGGATCGACTTTGGGATGCTGCGAGACCGGCGGCACCATCGACGTCGGCGACACCTGGCCCTTCGTCAGGCCGTAGGTGTTGTTGTTCATGATCAGATACGTGATGTCCGGATTGCGGCGGGCGCAATGCGGGAAATGGCCCGCGCCGATGGAATAGCCGTCGCCATCGCCGCCGACGACGACAACGTTCAGCTCCGGACGCGACGCCTTGATGCCGGTCGCGATGGGCAGAGCGCGGCCATGCACGCCGTGAAATCCGTAGGTTGTGACGAACCCCGGCAGGCGCGACGAGCAGCCGATCCCCGAAACGACCACTGTCTGTTCCGGATCGAGGCCGCATAGGCTCATCGCTTTGTAGAGCGCATTCAGAACGCCGAAGTCGCCGCAGCCGGCGCACCAGATCGGCTTGAGATCGCTCTTGTAGTCCTTCGGGCTAAACTGTGTCGGGCTGATAGTCATGATCTTTCTCCGGCGCAGGGGCGCGGCCCCTCTTATTCCTGGCCTGCCAGCATGACGATCTGCTGATAGATCTCGTTGGGCAGGAACGGGACGCCCTCGTCTTTGTGATAGGGATGGAGCTTGAAATCGGTGTGGACGCGCAGCCAGCCCGCGAACTGGCCGGTAAAATTGAGTTCCGGAACGAGGATGCGCCGGCAGCGCGCCGCGAACTCCTGGATCGGCTCGACCGGCAGCGGGTTGAGCAGGCGAACGTGCAGGTGGCCCACCTTGTAGCCTTCGGCGCGGGCGCGCTCGACGGCTTCGCGAATGACCCCCTCCGTCGAGCCGAAAGCGATGACCCCGACCTCCAGGTCGCCGGTATCGCCCCGGAGCTTCACAAACTCCCGACCGAGATCGCGCCGGAGGCCTTCCAGCTTGCGGAAACGCTTCTCCTTCATCTTGCGGGCCAGTTGCGGCGTGTAGCCGGGATCGCCCGCTTCGTCGTGCTCGATGCCGGTGCTGACGTAGCCGCCCTTCGCCATGCCGGGTATGGCCATCGGCGAGATGCCGGTCTCCGTATCTTCGTAACGGCGATAGCCGGCTTCACGCTGCTCCGGCGTCGGCAGCAGCCGATCCACCACCTGCACCCGGCTCAGGTCGGGCGGGATCAGGGTGCGTTTCCGCGTAGCCAGGGACTGTTCGGAGAGCAGAAGGACCGGGCACTGATACGTTTCGGCCAGATTGAAGGCGTCGATGGCCGTCCAGAAGCAGTCTTCCACGCTGGAGGCCGCCAGGACGATGCGCGGGGACTCGTTGTGGACGCCGTAGAGCGCCAGGTTCAGATCGCCCTGGCTGGTCTTGGTCGGCATGCCGGTGCTGGCCCCACCCCGCTGCACGTCGACGATAACCACGGGAATCTCGGCCTGCCCGGCCAGATTGATCTGCTCGACCATCAAGCTAAGCCCC
>DASRCN010000113.1:0-41866 GCA_035653075.1 Chthonomonadaceae bacterium
CTGCTGTTGGGCTGTGTGCTCCTCTGCTGGAACGCTTGGCTGACAGGGTTTTGTTAGGTGCTCTAAATTTTCAACGCCCCTTCGCGGAACGAGGAGCGTGGTTGGGGCTGCTCTTGTATGTGGCCGTGTGGGGTGTAGGGCAGCCGGCGGCCTGGCGGGACTATGGGGAGATCGAGCGGGTGCGCGCGAGTGTCAGCCGGCCGATGGTGTTCCCTGCAGGGAGGGTCGCCGGCGCGAGCCGCCGACGCAGACGTCCGACAAGAGAGCTACCACGCGGCCTCTCGCTCCGTCGCGAGCAACCGTTCCGAAGGTTCCAGCGGCGATGGGAGAGGGAGAAGACGTCTCGCCTGGATCGACCGAGAAAAAATGGAAAGGAATCGAGCCATTGACGAAAGGGATGGATTGCGCCGTTTCGACGGTGGGAAAGGCGCATGGCATCAAGGCAAGCGGGATCGACTTCGTGGCCCGCTACTACCCCACCGGTCTTAAGAAGTCGCTGACCCGGCAGGAAGCGGAGGGATTGAAGAGCGCCGGTTTATGGATCGTCAGCGTTTTTGAGCTGAACCCGACGGAGAGCGCCTACTTTGCGGGCGGGAGAACTCGGGGCGTAGAGGATGGCGAGAAGGCCCTGGAAAGCGCGAAAGCCTGTGGGCAGCCGGTGGGGAGCGTGATCTACTTCACGGTCGATTATGACGCCGGTGAGGACGATCTGGAGGCCATCCAGGCTTATTTTGAGGGCGTACGCAGCATCCTGATGCCGCACTATCTCGTCGGCGTGTACGGCAGCGGACGGGTCTGCCGCGCCATCCAGGGGGCAGGGCTGGCGCACTGTTCGTGGCTGGCGATGAGCCGGGGTTGGTCCGGCAGCGAGGACTACCACGATTGGAGCCTGTGCCAGACGGTCGAGGGATGTGTGAAAGGTATCGCCGAGGACGGTGACGTGAGCCGTGGCAATGCGGGCGGCTGGCAGCCTCAATAAGGGAAAAGATGGAAGGGAAAAGAGAAAAGTAAAAGACCGCTTCCGCTTCCTTCTTTTCCCTTTTCCCTGCTTTTAGGAGAAAAACACGGATGAATGCAGTTGGCCGCCTTTACAGGCGGTTTTTTGTTTGTTTGGCCCTCGGCGGGGCTGTTTGCGGGGCGCTTCGCGCGCAGGCCGATACGGCGGTTGTCGCCGCGCTCTGGCCGTCCACGCAGCGTCAGATATGGCTCCAGATGCAGGCCGGGAGCTCGCCCTGGCTGCCCTATCTTTTTGCGGCGGCCTCGGATGCGACCGGGCAAACGGGTATCGAGAACAACGGCACGGCGGCCGGCTACGCTTACCTCTATACCAGGAAAGCGAGCTATGCCGCGAATGCCTGGAGCGCCATCAAGCCGTGGGCGGTCGCCGGTAAGCTGCCTTCGGGAGACAATAACAACAGCATCCGGATCTACTTCGGGCTGTATGCGCTGGTCTACGCGGCGATCCAGGGCACGCTCTCCCCGCCGGATCGGCAGCTTTACGTCACCTGGATGAACGGCATTGCCGCCAGGGCAAGAGGCGGCTTCTTTAGCGGCAACGCGAACGGCCTGTGTGGGGAATATCTGGGCCTCTGTCTCTGGAGCCTGATCAGCCAGCAGCCCGCATTGCTTGCGGGCACGTGGAAGGACTCTGGCGTCGTCAAGCCGTTCGGGGGTCTGACGTACGATCCGGCGCTGGGGCCACGGGGATCTGCCCGCAATGCCATCCACGATTACGTTGTCACCAGCTACCCGCTCGGCACCGGTCAGGGCTGCTGGCTGGAGGGGAAGCAGTATCGCGATGCGTCGTTGTTTGCGATCCTGCTTTTTACGCTCTATATCGATCGGCTCGTGGGACAGGACTGCTTTCCGGAAGTGACGGCGGCGCTGCCGCAGATAGCCAACGACTTCATCGGGACGCTCGTGCCGGGCCTCGACGACGGCTTCAGTTGGGGAGATGACGAGTTTCCGCACGATCTGCATCTCTCGGATCACCTGACGACGGCCTGTATTCTGGCCTACCGGCTGGGCACGACGGCGGCGGGAAACCAGTTGCGCTTCCTTATCGATCAGTGGGTGGCGCGCTATGGGTATAAGGACTTCGCCTGCCGCGCTTATCTCGCTCTGAATCCGCTCCTGCCGGTCTCCGATTTTCGACAGGGCCATCTGCCGCTCCTTGGAACGGGCCTTTCGATCTATCGCTCCGGGTGGGGTGCGTCCGACAGCGTGTTTGGCGCGCTCTCGGAGCCGAATACCGGGGTCAATCACACGGGGCCGGACCGGGTGTTCCGCTCGTTTATGCTCTGGCGCAAGGGAGCGTGGGTCCTGGACAAGATGCGGACCTACGGCGGGCCAGGCTTGACGCCGGACGGGAACAATACGGTCGTGGCGGGTGGGATCGGAGCGTTCCTGGCGCGGGGCGAGGCCGCCTGGGAAGCCGGGCAGAATACCCTCTATCACCGGGCCGAGACCTATGGCCCGCTCTACGGCAGCGACTTCTACAAGCCGGCGCCGCCGTTCGTGTCGGAGCAGACGGGGAGCGTCTTCTTCGCGCACGGAGCGAACGCGACCTGCGACGTGATCTTTGTGGCGGATCGGGTGAACGCCGGCAATCCGATGACGCCGCTGACGTTCCCGAATGGCTGGCGCGCGTATGACGCGGATTTGATCCAGAATGCCGAGGGGAGTGTCTACCCGGCGGGTCCGCTGCAGTGGCTCGTGCGCTCTCCGGTGGCTCCTGCCGTGGCGGGCAGCACGCTTTCCTGGACGACGGATGCGCAGCAGGTGGCGAGTATCGACCTCTCGCCGGTCCCGCCGCAGGATGTCTCCTCGCTCGACGAGGCGCAGATGAACGGCAGTGGCGGCTACGTGTACTTCACGTACGGTTTCACGGACCCCGGCGAGCGCCACTGGCAGACGCGAGAGACCTGGAGTGACGGGCAGCCCTATCACTTCCTGTTGCACGTCCTGACGGTGCGGGATGCGGGGCAGGCGGCGCCGGGACTCGCTTCGGTGAATGGTCCGGGTGTTGCGGGCGCTCTGGTGGAACCGGTGGAGGAGGCGGGCGTGCTCGCCCTCTTCGCCAGCGATCCGGCAGGGCGAGTCCTCGGCAGCAGCTTCCGCGTCTCCTATACCTGCGGCAACAAAGAGACGGACGTGGTCCTGCCGGACCTGGACCCGTCCAAAAGCTGGACCGCCTACGAGGACGGCAGGCCGGGGCAGGCGATCGTGTTCGGCAGTGGGGGCGTAGGACGGGTCACGTTCTACCAGAATAGAGGAAAGCATGTATTAACGCTGATAGCCAACTAGCCGAGCGGTAAAGCAGAGGGCCGGGGGCAGACATTACTACCCCCGGCCCTCTTTTTGCGTTTGGGAGCGCATTCCCTGGCGAAGAATTTTTATCTGTCTCCTCGACAGCCCCAGCATAAAAATGGGACCAGATGAATGGATCAAAGCCAGCCGTGGTCATATAGCCGCTTCCAAGCAACTTGGATATGAGCAGGCTGGAAAGTTGCGCGCTTATGCTGGTTCCAAGCATGAACACCCTGTATGGCAGTCTTTACTTCAATTGCGGCGAAAGGGTTTTCTTGTGCTACCCAGTGAACTGTCGCAAGCAATTCAAGGCCATACGGTGTTTCAAATCCTTCGATGAGTCGGGCGACACGTTCTAATCGCTCTTCCGTCTGTGGGTAATCATATAAGAACTGCCTCGCCTCGGCTACGGCATCAGGCATTAGGCGTACAGAGGTTTTACCACTTCGATCCCCATATCCACGAATAAAATGCCCTTCCATACGCTGCAAGACGTGATTAAGGGTTTCTGCATAGGGACCATACTGTTGCTTCGCAAAGTCCAATTTCAACGGCTCTCCTGTTGTTTGTAGGAAGTAGGCGAGCTTCTGAATTTCCAGCATAGAAAGGCGATAGCCTGGCAGTGCATAGCGTTCTAGCGCACTAAGAAGAGCAGCTCTTCCTATCGTCATATTCGGTCGCTTAGTTGCCACTTTCATTGTATCGGCTATGGGCGCGCCCTCTGGAGCATATAACAATACGTGGACTTTAGGCAGAGCAGCAAAAGCGTCTTCGATCTTCGGCCGCACAATCTCCCACTTTAGCCCGCCACTACCACAACCTAGCGGCGGCAGAGCAATCGAGGAAATCCCTTCACGCCTAACAACGGCAATCAGATCTAATAGACCAGCCTCAATATCTTCCAGGCGGGACTTATTCCGCCAATCACGCTTGGTGGGAAAATTGATGATCAGGCGCGGGTTGGTCAAGTGTCCGGTCGAAAATACGAACATCTTCCCAAGTTGTACCTCGCCATGCATGCACGCTTTACGATAAGCGGTATAGTTGTCGGGAAATGCCTGCCGGAACTGGAGTGCGACTCCCTTGCCCATGATCCCTACGGTATTGACCGTATTAACGAGTGCTTCCACGTCCGCCCGAAGCAAGTCCCCTGTCTTATGTTCGATCATGGTTTCACTCCCTCAGTAATACCAGTCACGACGTACGACAACTTGCGGAAGATGGTCGGCGCCTTGCAACTTGTCCATGACCTGTCTATTAGCTCTGTCGGTCATTACCCCGATCTCAGTTACTAGCGACCAGGGGAAGAAGCGATGCACAAGGAATTCCGCCTGACGCCTTCGTGTCCTATCACCATCTTCATTTGTGTCACGCCAGTATATTTCCTTCATAATCTTCCAGTCAACCTTACTTAGGTCAGAGATGTCGTTGAAGAACTCGCTGAAATCCATCACGGCGTGACCATCAGTGAAAACAAATGGCATTGTCTGCTGGATTACAGCTTCAACCGACGAAGTTAGGTGGACAATATTCTGCTGAGTACCATTATACCCCTGAACTTGTCCTCTGTAAAGTGCATAAAGCATTGGCGAACGAGGTGCAAAATAGAATGGTACATAATCTGCCAGCGTACCCTTCTTCCCTATCGGGACGTTCTTACGAGCGCGGCGTTGCTTGATATGGTCGTGAGCAATACCAATTGCATCCAATTCCTTCGCTTTTCGTGCGTTATCGCACCACAGACCTGCCTCAGCAAGTATTCCGGGCAGGTTATCAATGTGCGTGATATGATAGATTGCTGTCATATGTGTGTAATGCTTGGCTTCCCTTGGAAACTAAGGCTGGTGACCAGCAATATACCACTTCGAGTAAACCTCAGGGACGTCCGGCTTTATATCAAAGCGTGTCGGTAGTGTCCCTATAGCGTGTCCACGGCAGCCGTCCCGCTCCTTTGTCTTCCGCCGTTGCTGCCAAGTCGTTCTGTCCGACCTTTTTGCGAAACCTGCATGCCTTTCTTGTTCATGGGCGTTTCCTGAGTTCTGTCGCTTGCTAGATAGGTCAACGGATTGGCTGCGTCTCGCGCGTAGAGGATCCGCATAATTCACAAACCCTTGATTTGGGTTCATTGTTGATCAGGCGGGAAGAGGCTGGGGAATTCATTCCCTAAGACAGTTTGCGCTACGGCTTTCGCCTGGTCATCCCAAAGTACATTCGTGAGAATAAGCCTCTGGACATTACCCTTTGACACCTCGTATCTCCGTATTCTAAGCGGCTTAATATTGCCCGCTTCGTTCGCCTGGATCTCTAAAATCTCAGGTTGGGTTTCTCCTGCAAAATTCGCAACAGCAGGAACCAGTCTCTCCTCAATGAGACCCTGAGAGAGGTGATGAGCATGGTGATTGGAACTAAAGATAGGAGTTAGGACCAGGCGTCCTGGCTCAAATTTAATGATCCAGTCGTTAATGTCAGGCATCTTCTCTTTTTCTCCTGCGCCATTTGGCGCCGCATGTTCCATAATTGGCGGATATTCTGCGCATGGTTTGTCCGTGCATTCGAATTGGCCCAGCGCCTCTTTCTAGCCTGCTCTATTCCGTCTTCTGTGGTGTCTTGACGCTGCCCTGCTCACGGGCAATTTCAGGCGGCGAAGGGCTCCAGCGTGGACCTTCTTCCTAACTATACCCTAAGGAATGCTCTTCCCGACAAAGGATTTTGTCAGTTCTGTCAGACACCTCATCTCACTTCTGAGGTGCGAGGAAGAAGCAGATGACGAGCACCCAACAGGCTGTAACCGTGGAAATATCAGGGGCGGATACGGAGACAGACAATCGCGTTCGTCACCGATAGGCGGTAGATCTGAAGATCGGTGGCCCCAGAGGGAACGGGCGCGCGTGGATGCGGACGCGCGCTCCGGGTCTGGGCCAGCATCTCCCGCAGAAAAGCGGCGTCTACTGTCCCCCGATCCGCCACCGACGTCGCGCCGCCGCCCGACGTGTATTTCACGCTCTGGATCCGCGCTGCGTGCGCCGCCGGCGACTGATTCACCAGGAAATCGTCCCGATTGCCCTGGCCGATCAGCAGCACCTTCGTTGCGGCGCTGCCATGATGGACCACGATCTGCTCGGTCGGGGCGGCAAAGATGGCGGTGAGGAACGTGAGCCGGCCCCGGAAGCCATCCAGGTCGATCGTCGGGCGGCCGACTCCCGTACCACCGTGGTTGGGATCGCCCGCCGCCACCTCTGCGCCGTGGAGCGTGAATGTGCCCGAATCGGTGCAATGCATGAAGCCGGGCGACGCGCCTTCGTACCAGATGTCGCGCGCAAGCAGCGCGCCTCCGTTCCGAACGTCATAACTGAGATCGTTGCCGCTGGAGGCTCCGCTCCAGATCACGACCCGCGTCGGCGCGTTCGCCTTCTCTCCGGCAGGCCCGTTCCCCAAAACCTGCACCCCGATGCCACAGCCGGAGTGGTTCATGTCCTGCAGGTCTACCCGCGCATTCCGAACACCCTCCACGCGCAGCCCCACCTGTTTCCCATCCCGGATATTCGCCTCCTCCAAAAATACCCGCGCGCCGGGCTGGTCGCACCGGTCAATGACCAGTCCTTCCGCCGTGCCGCCCGCATCGATGGTAAAGTCGCGCAGCACCGCCCGCGAGGGGCCGGTAACATGCAGGACCGGGCCGGCGCCGCTGCCCGACCAGCGCAGCACGGTCTTGCCGCCGTCGCCTACTACCTGGACATCGCTTCCGGTGGGAATCGTCAACGTGTGGTCGATCGTGTAAATCGCCGCCGGCAGATGGAGCACGGGGCGCTTTCCCTTCTGGGCGGCGGCCGTATCGATCGCCTGCTGCAGAACCGATGCGGAAGCGCCTGCCGCCAACTCGATCACGGGACGCAGCCGATAGGGCGGCGTTTCCGGCAGAGCGGGCGTTACGTTCTTGATGGACGCCGCCGCGACGAGCCGGTCGTCGATCCGCGGCGCCGAGGGTTTGGCCTGGATGGCATCGGCTACCGTAAACGTATTGCCCATAGAAAGGAAGCCGGCGGCCGGATTCACGCGCGCCGCCGGGCTTATTCGGCAGCGGATGACGTTGTCCAGCAGCAAGACCGGCCCGAGGTTGCCTATCTGGATCGGCGTCTGCTGCGGATCGAGGATCGTGTTGCCCTGCAGCGTGATACCGGCTCCCGCACCGATGCCGGCGGCGATGAAGAACGCCCGCGACCCGAGGGACGTGTTGTTGCGCAGCGAAAAGTAGCCCGTGTTCCCGATGGAGATGTCCGCGATGGACGAATGGCGGAAGAGGCTGTCGTAGACGTGGAAGTTACCGGCGCCGAAGGCATTGGTCACTCCGAGGGCGCACGCCTCGAACCGGCAGTCGCGCAGGAACCAGTCCAGCGAATTGAAGTTCTGGAGGCTGACACCCGCCTTCGTGCAGCGCTCGAACCGGCAGCGAAGTACGGCGGTCTCCGCAATGCCTGCCGTGTCCATGTGCCCGGCCTCGATGCCGATGCCGGCATCGCGGAAGACCATGTCTGACAGCTCGTTGTAGGTGACGAAGTCAGGGCCATGCGCCAGCGCCACGCCAGCGCGCCCGCCTCCATCGAGCGTCAGCCGTCCCAGGCGCGCATACCAGGCGCCGTAATCGAGCATCACACCGCCTGCGGGGCCGTCCCAGCGCAGCACGGTGCGTGCGGGATCGGCTCCCAGGATCATAATGTCCATCGACTCGGCATGACGGGTGCGCGTCACATGCAGCGTTCGTGTGAGCCGGTAAATGCCTGCGGGAATATAGAGCACGCGCCTGGGACTATCGGGTGGGCGCAGGGCATCGAGCGCCTTCTGCAGCGCCGTGGTATCATCAGCCCTGCCGTCGCCTACCGCGCCGAAGTCCCGCCGAGCGTCTATCCATCCGGCCAGCGGCCCGGCAAATTCCTCACCGGCCGGCGCGACCGGAGGCGCGCCGGCGTGTTCCCGCAACCCCTCGGCGAGGCAGGCCGGCGCGTGGAGGAGACAGATGATCGCCAGAAGGAGGAAGCGCAGGGTACGCGCCAGGAAGAGCTTTTTGAAAGCAACACCATACATGTGTATCGGCATAGTTTTGAGCCTCTCTTGTAAGGTCCGAGGACCGATTCCGCTCTGGAGCTGACGTTTCCTGTAAAAAATTATTTTTCAATTTCCGCCTGTAACATTTGCTTGGCACGATTCTTGCAGGAGAAGAAGTGGCGAGCGGTGGATTCGACCCGCCCGGACAGTTCTTTCGACAGCCTGACCCGTAATCAGGAAGGACATGCGCAATGTATCCTAAATTTATGAAGGGATGGGCCCTGGCGTCCATCCTGGGCCTGGGCCTGCTGGCCTCCAGCGCCGGCCACTCCCACGCCGACATCATCGTCAAAGACCCTACCACCACGACCAATGGCTCCGCCTTCGTCTGGAGCTACGACGTGACCCTGACCAACGACGAGCTCGTTAAAAAGGGCAACTTCTTTACCATCTATGACTTCGCCGGCTTTGTCTCCGGCACCAACTTCCAGCCGGCCAACTGGGTCTTCTCCAGCGCCATGACGGGCAAGACCCCCTCGCGGGTGACGCCTACCGACAACCCGCACCTCCCCAATCTGACCTGGACCTATACAGGCACCGTCAAGCTGGGTCCGGGACCGATCGATCTGGGCTTTTTCGGCGCCGAGTCGACGCAATCCCACGCCAAGGTGGGCACATTCGCCACGGAGGCGATCAAATACGCGCCGGGCAAGCCGGGCAACGGTAAGCCGGTCGATAACATCGGCTCCGTGGGCGTACCCTCGGTCATTCCGGAGGCGAGCTCGCTGCTTCTGCTGCTGCCGGGACTGGCGCCCCTGGCCTTGCTGCTGCGCAAACATCGGGCCTAGCCTGTATCGCCCCTTCCTTTCGAGGACGCCCCCCGCTCTTCCCTCGATAAACCACCGGAGGCTGTGTCGCCCTTACGCAGCCTCCGAGGTTCTACCGGCAGAGCTGCCCCAAAAAGCAGAGATCGGTGCCCGATAAGACCCGGCGCCCGTGAGGGCGCCGGTCGCGCTTTCCCTGCCGAGAGCGGCTTGTTCTCCCTATACTTTTACATAATCCTTTGCGGGCTATCCGACCCATTGAGAGGCGGGTGGATCGTGATGGCATTGAAAAAAGGGAGCCGATCGCTATTTCAGTGGACGCAGCAGGGTTTTCGTGGTAAGCTATCGAATAGGAATTTACATTGCGCGTTTGCCGCAGTCGCGGAAAGAAAGGAAGCCCGCCCTGCCGGCCCGTTCGATGTATGGCAGGTTATAGCAGATGGATATCAACGACGACATGCGCGAATCTGGCGAGCCGGAGGCGCCCAGCGCCCCGGCCCGGCCCGAAAAATCGAATTCTTCCGGCAAAAAATCGGTTCTCCGGCAGCGGCTGCGCCACGAGCTGGACTCGTTTAATTTCAGTGCCTTGCTCCAGGGCGTTTCCACCATCAAGCCGGAAGAGACGCCGGATCCCCAGGCCGCCGATCCGAATTTGGCCGCTCCACTGCGCGCGGAGGAATCCTCCGCAGCTACTCTGGCCGAGGAACCCTACGCGGCGCCAGCGGCGCCTGTCGCGTCCGCCCATGAGTCGTCTGCCTGGGCTGTGGTCAGGACGCCTGCCAACTTTCCCGGTTTCGATCTGGAGCCACGGCGATCCGCCAATCCACAATGGGCTATGGCGAGCGCCTACGCACGCGCCGTCGCCGCGCCCCCGGCTGCCAACCCGCCGCTTCAGGCCGCCCGCAGAGCCACCCTGCCCCAACAGCCCGCCATCGCCAATCGGAACCGGAAGGTCGTTCGCGGCAGGCAGCGGCGGCGCGGGCTTAGCCTCTCCCTTGTCTCTCTCATGACGGTCACGTTCATGCTGGTCGTCGGAGTCGCCGCGGCGCTCAAATGGCGGCACCATACACCGATGGCTCCCCTTGCGGCCCACAACACGCGAAACGCGCACATAAAAAACGGAGGCCAGAAGGGACTGTCCTCCGCCTTAGAAGGAATGACGCCTGCTTCCCGCTACCATAGCCGCCACCGCAGGCACCGGCGGCATCACAGGAGCAGGTTACAGGATACACAGGACCGGGCGGATGGCCTCAACGGTTTGGAAACGATGCCCGATTCTGCCGAGCCGGCGGGAAAAGTGGAGCCTTCCCAGCAGACTTTGATGGTCGGAAAGGGAGCAAAAGCAACCGAGATTCTGATTACAGAGAATAAGAGAAAGTAGGAGAGGGATAAAGATAGAAGGGAAAAGATCAAAGGGAAAAGTAAAATCCGCTTCTTTACTTTTCCCTTTGATCTTTTCCCTCTTATTTGCTGGTGCGTCGTAAAACCTCCTCGGCCAGCATGTTGTAGTTCTCCGCTCCCCTGGCATGCGGGTCGAATTGGATGATCGGCTTGCCCTCCACCTCGGCTTCGGAGAGCCGCACGTTCTTGTAGATCATCGTATCAAAGACCTTATCCCCGAATCGCTCCCGGATTTCAGCCGTGATCATCTTCTGCAGGCGGGTGTTGCGATCGCACATGGTCAGCAGCACGCCCAACAACTCCACCTCGAAGCGCAAGTCTTTCGTCAGCTCCACGATCATCTTGTTGAGCGTGTCCATGCCCGCAAACGCGTAGAATTTGGGTTCGGTAGGAATCAGCAGATGCGTGCTGGCGACGATGGCGTTCTGGGTGAGCTTACCCAGAGAGGGCGGGCAGTCGATGAGCACCCATTCGAACAGGCCCGTCTCCGCCTGGGCTTCCAGCGCATGGCGTAGGCGGTAGGCCGAGCCGCCCAGAGGCAGCAGCATCGCCTCGGCACGGGCCAGCTCCATAGAGGAGGGCGCCAGATAGAGCGGTAGATCGCCGATCTGGCGGATCACGCGGCCGAGCGGAGCCGACTCCCAATCGAGCAGCACATCGTGAAGCCCGTAGGGCAGATCGTTCCACTCCCGGCGCAGCCCCAGGGTGAGGTTGGCCTGTGGATCGAGATCGATGAGCAGCGTCCAGATACCGCGCGCGGCCAGACAGGCGCCGAGGTTGGCGGCGGTGGTGGTTTTGGCGACGCCGCCCTTCTGATTGATGATCGAGACAACTTTCATGCAGTCTCTCCTTTCCTGGACGCAACTGGCAGACGCCGGCAGGCGAAGCGCCCTCCTCTTCCTTTCACAATCATGCTAATCCGTAGTTCCTTCCGTCGATGAATGTGGCGTGACGCACCTATAATGAATATGGACCTCATAGTCGAGGACATAGACCGTATCCGGACCGGCGATATGCTGGACCGTTCCTTTGGTGGCGACACAGGCATGCGCATCCGGGCCGGTCTGGGGGACGAGCGTTCCCAGAAGATCACGGAGAGAGCGGTTCAGTGTCGCATTGATGAGTCGGGATAGCTGCCAGGTATCGGAGAGATTCGGTTCGGCGGTCCCTTCCCGTGCCTCCGGCGGACCGGCGGATTCCACGGCTGCCGTCTCTTCTTTGGAACGTGGATGACTATTCGTGGATGGTGAATTGCGTTGGCGGGCCAATGCGCATAGCCTCCTCCGGGCTTTCCAGCCCTTCCCTCAACTTTACACCACGTATAGAGCGAATGTCAAGCAATCTTTACCAGGTTTCTTCCTGAAAAGATCGCTTGCCGCGGCTTAGAAGCGGTGGGAATCAAATCCATAACGGACGCGCAGGGGATGGGAGGGCGTTGACTGCAGGATTCGTTTGCGATATAATACGAGGTAGGCAATACGAAGAGGGTGCTTCTCTACCGACAGTGCATCTTGCCCGGATGGTCCGGCTCTAGAAAACGAAGGCTTGCATAGTTTGATAGGGAGAGGTGGCGGAGCCCGGTTTAACGCGCCTGTCTTGAAAACAGGTGGATCGCAAGATCCCGCAGGTTCGAATCCTGTCCTCTCCGTTCTCAAAAGCCCCTTTCTCCTTGCTCGCTTAGCGGGAAAAAGGGGCTTTTGCTAACATTTTGCTAACGGATTGTTCCTTTTTTAGCTACCGACACAGACGACCAATAAGCTAAGATCTCGATATGATCGAGCATACAAGCAGGTAAGAAAATACGCTATTAACCTCCTTGTCGCTTTGAATGTCGGTATACTCATTGACCGAGGATCGACGGGCTCAGTCATCCGCAATCGCTTCGTATTATGTGCTATCCCTCCTCCCCCTCATCTACCTCATAATCTTCCTCATAATCCTCGTCACCACGGCCATCGATCATATCACTGAACCGCAGCATGGATTGTTTGAGCATATCGGCGGCTTCGCGCTGATGCTCCCGGGCCAAGAGCACATCAGCAATCAGCCTTCTTTGTATCTTCCGATCCTCTGGGAAACAGATTTCCAGGGCCTCAAAGTCTGCTGTCTGCGTTCTGCGACGATTACTGTGCCCCGTCGTAATGGCTCGAAAAGCACGCTGATAGTAACGACTTCGCAACAAACAGGACAGGAACTCTGGGTCGAGCCGTTCATCGGTAATGCGGTAGATTGGGAATTCCTTTGTCACGAGCGCACCGTCGAATTGCTCCTGCACCACAGCAATGCAGCCTTTCCAGAGGTCAATGGACGAGAAGACAACATCGCTGGTGTGGGCAGCAAACCAGGTTGAGGGGCTCTCCTGGAAATACATTCCCAACCACTCGGGTGGGTTGTTGCCCTTACCAGCCTCGCGGGGACGGATCTCTCCTGTCTGTGAAATCGTCATCACCTGCACTGGGGTATCCGGAGCTTGCTCAGGTCGCACTTCCTCTTCTCGCTGCTCCATGACAGCAGAGAGAGGCAGTCGGACCCAGCCTTCCCGAATATGGGTATGCTCCTCTTGCTTGAAGAGGAAATATTTCGGGTCAAGACGATGGCTCTCATGCGCGGTCCACATGTCCACAATGCTAATAGTCATGCAGTCCGGTGCCTCTTTACCATCATAAACGTCAGGCCAAGCCTTAAATCTCCGATACTCGCCGAGAATTGTGCCGCTCTGATCGGTATCGAGCCGCCCACCTTCGCAACCACGATAAAGGTCATTGCGATCGGAATGAGCACCGGTTGGCATGTACCCTATATGATGTGCTTCCGCGAGAAAGACATTATAATCGAGTTCGCGGAGACCCGCTAAGATCGCCTGCTCTTCGCCGCCTGCGAGGGCCTTGTCGTATGCCTCCCGGAATACTGCCTGTTCCATCTGATCGAACTTTCGGAAGAACAGAATGGAAGTCTTATTTTGAGCCCCCGACTTTCGGAAGGCGTAATCAGGAAGCGAGACACAAGATAACTTTTAGAGTAAACCACTCTAAATTAGTACATCAGATCGGAAAAGGGGCTTCACAGCCAATAAGCCGCGAAGCCCCTAAAGGTCAGTTTGCTGTTGTCTAGGTGTCTACGGTTGGTCAGCCCTCACAAGGGAGGTTGTTTTCCTGCCCATTGTGTTTTGCTTCTTCTTCGGGTACAATGGATATAGTAGCTTATCCAATCCACTGCAACCGCCGCGTTCGGTGTGCCCCGAATGCGGCGGTTTTTGATTGCATGGTAAGATTTCGCTTTAGAGTAGGGGTTGCTTGGTTCAAGGCTCGACGAAAACGATCTTCGTATTTCAGCACGGGTTTAATCCCCTTGCCGGGTCAGGTGGCGGGGAGCATGAAGGTGAAGACGGAGCCGCGGTTGGGCTCACTGCGGACCATGACCTGCCCGCCATGCGATTCGACGATGTGCTTGACGATGGACAGGCCCAACCCGGTACCTCCGGACTGGCGGGAGCGCGCCTTATCGACGCGGTAGAAGCGCTCGAAGATGCGCGAGAGGTGCTTGAGCTCAATGCCGATGCCCGTATCGGCCACGTGCACGGCGACGCGGTGCTTCTGGCGCTCGGCGGTCACGTGGACGCTGCCGCCTTCGGGCGTATATTTGAGCGCGTTGTCCACCAGGTTGACGATCACCTGTTCCAACTGGTCCAGGTTGCCCAGCACTTCCAGGCCGGGCGTCACGTCGGAGCTTAATTGGATCTCCGCCTTTTCGGCCTGCGGCTGGAAGCGGCGAACGACCTGCTCGATCAGATCGGAAAGGGCCAGCGGCGCTCTTTCCGGGGGCTTGGCCTCGGCATCCGCCAGGGTGAGCAGATCCTGGGAGATGCGGGTCAGGCGGTGCGCTTCCGTGATGATGGTGCCGAGGAAGCGATGGGCGACCGTGACATCCTCGAACGCGCCGTCCTGCAGCGTCTCCGCCATCGCCAGGATGGAGGCCAAGGGCGTGCGCAGCTCGTGTGAGACGTTGGCGACGAAGTCCCGGCGAATCCGCTCCAGCCGGCGCAGCTCCGTCACGTCGCGGGCGATCAACAAAAACCGCGGGCGCACTTTCTCCTCGCCGCCGATCGGGGAGATCATGACGAGGAAGTAGCCGCCGTCCGGACCGGGCAGACGTATCTCCTTCTCCTGTTCGGTTCGGGTGGTCCGCGCGGCCTGGAACAGTTGGTGCAGCTCCTTCCACTCGGTGGCGGCCAGCAGCGACTCCCCGATGGAGGCGTGGTAGGGCAGGGTGAAGATTCGGCAGGCGGCAGAGTTGGCGCGCTGGATGGCGCCGGAGTTGTCCAGAACGAGTACCCCGGAGCCACAGTGCTCGATGAGCGCATCGTACTCCCGTGCCAGGGGATTGATCCCGTTTTCGGAGAGGGAGGCGTGTTTGTACCGTACGTCCGAATCCATCTGAAAACCTCTTCTACTCGCCCCGGAACTTGTAGCCGACCCCGCGGACCGTCAGCAGATAGTACGGATCCGAAGGGAGGGTCTCGATCTTTTCCCGCAGCCAGCGGATATGTACGTCCACGGTCCGCTCCAGAACATAGGCGTCGGCGCCCCACACCCGATCCAGCAGAGTCTGCCGGGAGAAGGCCTGGCCCGGATTTCGCGCCAGAAAGTAGAGCAGATCGAACTCCTTGCGGGTCAGTTCGACGGTCTTGCCGCGTACCTTCACCTCATAGCGGCTCGGATCGATCTGCAGGTCGTCCACTGTGATCTTTTCCGCCGGGGCCGCCGGAGCGGTGTTGCGGCGCAGGACGGTCTTGACGCGGGCCATCAGCTCGCGCATGCTGAAGGGCTTAGTGATATAGTCGTCGGCCCCGATCTCCAGGCCGACCACCCGATCGGTCTCCTCCGCACGCGCGGTCAGCATGATGATCGGCACGTCGCTCTGCTTACGCAGGCTCTTGCAGATATCGAAGCCGCTGGCGGAGGGGAGCATGACGTCGAGGAGGATCAAGTCCGGCCGCTCCGTACGGGCCAGATTCAGGCACTGCTCCGCATCGCCGGCGGTGAGCGTCTGATACCCTTCCTTACGGAGATTATACACGACCGCCTCGACGATCGGCTGCTCGTCGTCCACAACGAGTACTTTCATTTACGACGTCCTCATCGCTCCCGGAACCGCGCCTTCCCCCGAAAAGCCTGTCTTGCGGACGGCGCACGCTTCCAGAAACAGTATAGCAGTCCTGGGGAGCCGAGTCAAAAAGCGCTCCGATTACCTCCTGAAGAATAATCGAAACAGATTAAAACCCGGTTAAAATCAGATTAAGGTTTTGTTAAGCGCCTTCCCGTTGGGAGCATAACCGGATATTAATGTTTTCGGGGTATTCTATATTTTTGGCCGAAGTCGGTCATGCCGCCCCGGCCCGCGCCCGGAGTGAAATTCCAAGAAGAAAGTCACCGATGGCAAAGCCAGACGCTAAGCGCCTCCTTAACCCTTCCATCCAAATCGCACACGACGTTATCCCGGGCCGCACCCGCTTCCGGATCAAGCGCATGCAGTCCTCGCCTGCCGTTGCGAAGGCAGTCGAGGCGCGTGTCCTGGAAGCGGACGGTCTCCGCTCTATCGAGATCAATCTGGCCAACGGCAGCCTGCTGGCGCTCTACGATCCGGCCTGTCTGGATTCGGAGGAGTTGTATAAACGCATCGAAGCCGCGCTCGTTCCTTTTCTGCGCCCGCCGGCCAGGCCGAGGACCGCTTCCGGCACGGCGCTGCAGCGGACGCGTGCCGCCGAGCGCCCGGCCCGCAGCCGGACGGCGGCGCCTTCTACGGGCAAGGCGGCAAAGGCGTCCGTGCCGGCGGTGCGGCCTTCCCGCTCGCAATCGTCTATCGACAATCGTCCATCGATAATCGTTGAAGAGCCTCCCGCCGAAACCGGCCCCAAATGGTATACCTGGCCGGCCGAGGCAGTGGCCGAACAGTTTCTTACCGTTCCGGATCGGGGACTGACCGTCCAGGAAGCCACTCGCCGCGCCAAACGATACGGACGGAACGAGGTGCCGGACATCCCGCGCCGGCCTCGCATCGCCCTGCTGCGCGAGCAGATTTTCTCCGTGCCAGGCCTGATGCTCTCCGCTGCCGCCGTCTTTTCTTTGTTGACAGGCGGCGTGGCCGACGCGATCTTTATTGGAGGCGCGATTCTGGCCAACGCGGCCATCGGCTACTTCACCGAAGACTACGCCGAGCGCACCATCCAGTCCCTGCGCCAGACACGCACGCCGCACGCGCGCGTGCTCCGCGAGGGACGCCGGACCAAGATCGACATCGACGACGTGGTTCCGGGCGATATTCTGCTTCTGGAGCCGGGCCACGTCGTGGCGGCGGATGGGCGCATCGTACGCTCCGAAAATCTGGTCATGGACGAGTCGCTGCTGACCGGCGAGAGCGCGGGGGTATCTAAGACGACGCAGGCGCTGAAGCGGGCCGATCTGCCCATCGCCGACCGCGCCAACATGGTCTACGCCGGCTCCGCTGTGGCCTCCGGCAAAGGCGCGGCTATCGTGACTGCGACGGGCCTTGCGACTGAGCTGGGCCGTATCCGGACCCTGATCGGCGCGGCGCCGGATACGCCGCCCCCGATGACGCGCGAGCTGCAGCGGCTGGGCGGCCTGCTGGCCATCCTCTCCGGCGGCGTCTGCGCCCTCTTTGCGGTCGTCGGGCTGCTCATCGGGCTGCCGCCTCTCGAAGTGCTGGTCCTGGCCGCCTCTCTGGCGGTCTCGGCGATCCCGGAAGGGCTGCCGACGGTGGCGACGACCACTCTGGCCCTGGGCATGAAGCGGATGCAGGAGCAGAACGTGGTCATCCGGCGTCTGCCCGCCGTATCGGCGCTGGGCAGCAGCACGATCCTGTGCGTGGACAAGACGGGCACGCTCACCGAAAACCGCATGAGCGTGCGCTGTTTCGTCTTCGGCGAGGAAGAGACCGAAGTCTCCGGGACCTGGACGAGCGACGGCATGCGCTTCATCCGCCAGGGCGATACGATCGTCCCCCAGGAGGACTCGCTGCTGCTGGCCGCGCTGCAGGTGGGTGTGCTCTGCACGGAAGCCGAGCTGCAGCGTCTGCCGAGCGGAGAGTGGGACGCCGTGGGCAGCGCCACGGAGCAGGCGCTGCTGCTGACGGCTGTAGCCGCCGGCGTGGACGCATTCCATCTGCGGGCGGAGCTGCCACGCCAGGAGCTTCTGGAGCGCGCCACCGGGCGCAACTACATGGTCTCTGTACATAAGAGCCTGGGCGGCAGCGAGGTGTTCGTCAAAGGGGCGCCGGAGGAAGTCCTGGAGCTTTGCGCCACCCAGCAGACGCCGGGAGGGACGGTCCCGCTTACCAAACAGCAGTGTAGGCAAATCCTGGCCGCGAACGCGCGGCTGGCCTTACGCGGGCTGCGCGTGCTGGGCATCGCGCGCGGCGCCCTACAGCCCGGCGAGGTCTGGCATGAGGGCCATAGCCAGCTCACGTGGATCGGGCTGGTCGGAATGGAGGACCCGGTGCGCAGCCAGGCGCATGAGGCCATCGAGCAACTGCGCACGGCGGGCATCCGCACGCTCATGCTGACGGGCGATCAGCGGATCACGGCGGAGACGGTAGGGCGCGCGGTCGGGCTGGGAGAGAACGGCGATATCCGGGTGTCGGAGGCAGCGGAGATCGAGCGGTACCTGGCCAGCGGGCAGCGTCTTCCCGACGTGCTGGCGCGCGTCTCGCCTGAGCATAAGTTCGAGATCGTGCGCGTGCTCCAGGAACGGGGGCACGTGGTGATGATGACCGGGGATGGCATCAACGACGCGCCCGCGCTCAAAGCGGCGGACGTGGGAATCGCGATGGGGGTGCGCAGCACGCAACTGGCCCGCGACCTGGCGGACGTGATCCTGCTCGACGACAACCTCAAGAGCCTGCCGGTCGCCGTGGGCCACGGACGGACCATCTTTCTCAACATCCGCAAGGCGCTGCGATTCCTGATCGCCTCGAACCTGTCCGACGTGGGGCTGGTGGGGGTGACGCTGTTTATGGGGCTGCCGCTGCCCCTGACGGCCATCCAGCTTCTCTGGCTTAACCTGGTCACCGATGTGTTTCCGGCGATCGCGCTCTCACTGGAGCCGGAAGAATCGGATGTCATGCAGCGCCCGCCCCGCCCGCCGAAGGAGCCGCTGCTGACCCGGCCGCTCTGGAGGATCATCTCCCGCGAAGCGGCGGTGATTGCAGCGGGGACCCTGGGGAGCTATTTCTGGGGACTGGGCCGTTACGGTCCGGGCGCGCGGGCGCGCACGCTGGCCTTCAGCACGATCACGCTGGCGGAGATCCTGTATGCGCTGGCCTGCCGGTCCGAGCGATCCGATCCTACGCGCCCGCCAAACCGCTATCTGGCGACCTGCCTGGGCCTCTCCGCTGCGGCGCAGGTGGGCGTGATGGCATTGCCGCCGCTGCGCCGGCTGCTCGGCATGACGCCCCTGGCGCCGGTCGATTGGCTGGTCACGCTGGCGGCCTCCGGCTCCGTGCTCGGCCTGACGGAAGCCATGAAGCGGCTGCCGGCCCCAACAGAACCGAAAGCCCTGCCGGCGCCCCCTCTTCAATCCCTTCCAGAAAGGGCCAATTCGTGGAGTGGGGACTGATTCTCGGGATCGCGCTGGGTAACAATCTGGACAATGCGGGCGTCGGAATCGCCTACGGCATCGCTCGAATCCGGCTGCCCTTCCTCTCTAATCTCTGGATCGCCCTTGTCACTTTTCTGATCACGGCTTCGGCGGTCGTGCTCGGAGATCAGGTCGCGCATCTCCTCGCGCCGCCGGTCGCCCGGATGTCGAGCGCGGTGGTGCTTTGCGGGCTGGGGTTGTGGCTGCTTTTGCCGGCGCTCTCGAAAGGGAAGAAGCGGGAGAACACGCAGGAAAAACCGTCCATGCTGGCGGTCCTGGTCGATCCGCAGCAGGCAGATCGAGACCACTCCCGGCAGATCGACCTTCAGGAAGCCACCCTGCTGGGATTCGCGCTCTCCGTCAATAACCTCGGCGGCGGCATGAGCGCAGGCTTGGTACATCTGAGCGTTCTGTGGACGGCTTTCTTCTCGGCCCTCTTCAGTTTCCTGGCCCTCTGGCTGGGCGGATGGGCGGGCCGCCGTCTGGCGGCGACGCGGCTAGGCGACTACGCGCAGGTCCTGGCCGGCGTCCTGCTGATCGTCATCGGACTGCGCCAGTTCCTGCCCGGCTGATTCTCAACATAAGCCGCGCGCTTTTGCTATGGCCGGTCGTAACGCAGCGCGGGAGGCTGCACGATGTCTTCGAGCGCATCGGGATCGCCGTCCGCCGGGCCGTGCCACAGGCTGCTGCCGTAGGTGGTCACATAGAGGGCTCCCTCGTCGAAGGGGTCCAACACGACACGGTGTCCCCACTTGAAATTGTATCCTTTCAGCCGCTTCCAGGTCAGGCCGCGATCCGTAGACTTCCATGCGGAAGAGCTGAACCCGCACGCATAGAGCGTGTTCGGATGGCGTGGGTCGATCGTGATGTCGTAGACATGCTGATCTCTGTCCAGCGTGTTTATCCAGGACTTTGCGCCATCCTCGGAAAGGAAGACTCCGCCGCCGACCGGGCGACCGTTCACGGGACGCGACCAGGCGGCCAGATAGAGACGCTGTGGGTCCGCCGGGTCTATGGCGAGGCCGTTGGGGCCATTTACGTCCGTCGGCAGCGGCAGCTTTGTCCACTGCTCCGCGCGGTCGGTCGATCGGTAGAGGGCGCCGTCCTGCTCCCCTCCGATGCGTCCGTCCTCGCTGCGCCGCGCCACGATCAGATAGAGCGCGCCGCGCTCAACCATGGCCAGCCGCCAGGCGAAAGGCTCCGTGCCTTCGATACCCTTATTTTTCTCCTGCCAGCTCTCTCCGCCGTCCGTAGACTTGTAGACGCCGCGTCCGAAACCCGTCGCATAGAGCGTCCGCGCCTCTGGGGGGCTGTTGGGGTCCAGCAGAAGGTGCGTCACGGCGGTCTGCGGCATCCCACCGTTCGAGACACGCCAGGTTCTTCCCCCATCCTCGCTGTAGCAGACGCCCCCCTTGTAGCCGGAGACGTCGCGGCCACGCCACATCTTCGGTCGGGGTAGGTCATGCACATAACTGACCGCCGCCCACATCACGCCTTGCCTCTGCGGGTCGAAGGCGACCCAGTAGGTCGTATTCACCCATTCGTCCGGGACGCCTATGGTCGCGCTGACCCACCCGCGCCCGCCGTTCTCGCTGCGAAACAGCCCGATGTCGGTGTAGGTGAGGAAAAGACGCCGGGGATCGAACGGGTCGAAATGGACGCCGTAGCAGGTGGTGACATCCAGGCCGGTGGAGGTGTAGCTGCCGTCCGGCAGCCGCCGGGAATAGAGGGCCTGCCAGGTCTTGCCGCCGTCTGTGGTGCGGAGCGTGCGCGCCCAGTCGGTCCCATAGCAGAGATTCGGATCGTGGGGCCCGACGGCGAGGCTAAAGGGAGTCTCGCCGAAGGTGGGGCCGAGCCGCTCGGTCACCCAGACGTCGTGAATATTCTCCGCCGCCCTCTGATTCTCTTTCCAGACCGGCTGCCAGGAATGCCCTCCGTCCGTTGTTTTCATCACTCCGAAAAAGGTCTCTCCTTCGATCTTCAGGTCGCGATAGGAGATATAGGCCGTCTCCGGGTGGCTCAGGCAGGTGGCGACGGCGATCAGTTCCGGCGTCTCGCCCGGCGGTGGGGAGACCATCCAGGTCATGCCGCCATCGTCGGAAACGTAGATGCCGTCGCGGGAAACGGCGTAGGCGATCGGAGGGCCATCCTGGGCTGAAAAGCCAAGCGAGACCTCCAGCAGACGCTGCACGCCGGCCGGCGTCTTGCCCTGCCTCCAGCGCCCGCCTTCTCGCCGCTGGACCGACTTGCTGCCGACGATCGTGAGCGTGCGATCCAGTCGTGGGGAGCGAGGATCCACATAGATCTTCACGCCTCCGTCCGGCAGGTCTGCGGCGTGTTGCCACGACTGGCCCCGGTCGGAGGAGATATAGAGGGCTGTCTCCTCTCCTTTCGCGATCGCAGCGTAGAGCGTCGTCGAATCGTCTGGATCGACCGCCAGCGCCGTGACTCGCTCCGTCAGCGGCCCGGCCTCGGTATCGATAGCGCCCTCGCCGTGATCGCCCGCGATCGTGAGCCCCGTCACCTTCTCGGGATTGGGAAAGACCAGGTTCCAGGTCTTTCCGGCATCCTCGCTGCGCCACAGTCCGACGGCATTGGCATAGAGGGTGTCCGGCGCGCAGGGGTCGAAGGCAAAGAAAGTGGCGCGCCCCCGCAGATTGAACATGCGCCAAGTCTTTCCGGCGTCGTGCGTGATATAGGCTCCGGTCATGTCGCAGGCGACCAGGACGCGGCGCGCGTCATGGGGGCTGATCGCGGGAACGAACTGCGCTCCGCCTCCTCCGGGTCCGAGGATACTCCAGGGCTGATTTGTGTTCATGATTCCCCTCTTGACATTGGATTAGATGCCTGCCCGTTCATCTCCTGCTCGACACGCTTGAATTGCCGTCAAGTTCCATAGAGGCTATGAAGAAAGAGGGAGTTTCGTCTTCCAGCGCGAATGTCTTCTTGACGCGGAGTGGTGGAGGAATGGCAACCTATGCGAATAGCTCTCATACAAATGAACAGCCGCGCGGGAGAACGCGACGAGAATATCCGTCGCGCTGCAGATTTCATCGCGCAAGCCGCGCAAGAAGGGGCACAGCTCGTCGTCCTGCCCGAATTTTTCAACGTTGAGTACTTTCCCCAGTACCGGGACTACCGTTATATGGACTATGCCGAGTCGCAGGACGGTATTACGACGACTCATATGCGGGAGGCGGCACGCGCACACAAGGTCTGGGTGGTCTCTACTCTATTCGAGATGGAGCGTCCGGGACTTTACTACGACACCGCGATACTGATCGATCCCACCGGCACGATCGCCGGCAAGTACCGCAAAGTCCATCCCGCCGCGCTGCTCAGTCTGGAGAAAATCTATTTTCGCGGCGGCTCCGCTTTTCCCGTTTTCCGCCTGGAAGAATGGACCGTGGGCTTCTCGATTTGCTACGATAATCTCTTTCCGGAGTCGTGCCGGTGCCTGGCGATCGAGGGCGCCGAACTTATCATCGCTCCCTATGCCACGCCGATCGACGACCCCTGGGAGAACTTTCTGACCACGCGCGCCCTGGAAAATGGCGTGTTCCTCGCGGCGTGTAACCATGTGGGGCAAGAGGGAGAATGGAGGATGTCGGGGAAGAGTATGATCGTCTCTCCACTCGGCAAGATCCTCCTTCAAGCCAGCGGAACGGAAGAGCAGATCCTCTCGGCGGAGATCAGCCGTGGGCAGGTAGTGGACGCGCGCCGTCGTTTTCCTCTCTTCCGAGATCGCCGTCCTGAAGTGTACAGCGTCATTGCGCGGCCGATGGAGCCATCGTAAAGACATACTGCTTCCAGTAATATCTGCACCGTAATCGGAGTATTTTCCCCATCTCTCCGTCAGCATGGACACCCGGAGTTACCGCAACGGCTGCGTTTGCCGAGTAGTATTAAGGATAGGAGCACCATGCTCCGTTTGGAGAACGTATCTCCGGAAGAGATGCCGGAAGTCGTTCGGATCGCCTCCGAGCTTTATGAGCGCAGGATCGCTTATGGTTTTGGGAGATACGCTTCTAGAATTCTCAGCACTTCCACGCGCTCTAGACCTGGCTCGTATCCTTTCTCAATGAGAGCCTCAACATGCCTTTGCGCCAGCCGATAGGCCGTCCATCCCTGCGCATCGCTGGCGTGGACGTCCACTCCGTGGGCGATCAGCAGCTTCACCATCTCCGGATCAGGACAGCTATTGCTGACGGCCACCTGCAGCGGCGATCGTTGACTGAGGGCGACCTCGGCTCTGGCTTCGATGTCGGTTCCTGCGGCGATCAGCTTCTGCACCACCGCGCGATAGGCCGCTCCAGCGAAGCGGTCCATGTGCCGGGCTTCGCCGCTCCACCAGATGGCGCTGATGAGGGTCGTCCAGCCACTTTCATCCCTGGCATGCATATCCGCTCCATGCTCTAGGAGGAAATCGACAGCCTCTTCCTGTCCGTCTTCGATGGCGGCAAAGAGCGGTCCGCCGCAGTATCGGCTGTGACAAGAGACAACAGCTCCAGGCGCGAGCAGAAGCTGCATCGCTTCGCGATTTCCTCGTCGCGCAGCGACTTCCAAAGGCGTCCAGAGCACGCTATCGGTAGGATTAAGCACGTTCTCTTTCTCTGCGCCTCGCTCCAGGATTTGGCGGAGCGATTCCAGGTCGTCAAGAACGAGCGCCTCGTTAATCGCATCGGCATCCGTGTGAACTTGCGTTCCCTTAGAGAGCACCGCTGCAAGGAGCGGATGGATGGGGCTGGCGGAAATTTCTGGCTGCTCGTCTGTCATTGCGCGAAGCTCCCCTGTTTTCCTTCTGGATACGTCGTTTAGGAAATGGATTCCTAGACAGGGCGCCGAAATTTGCCATAGGCAAATCGATCCGGATGGAGGGCGAATTCGCGCTGATGGTGGAGGACTTCCAGAAAGACCGAGAAAAGATTCTGAAGAGCCTGGAAAGAGGCAACCTTGGCGGCAGGTTCTCCGGTGGCATAACAGTATCGATACAGGAAGCCGGGTTCGAGAGCGCGTAACCGCTCGTCTTCCTGGAGGCCCGGGCCGCTTCCGGCCCAATCGAAGTCGCTGCAAAGAACCTCTCCGTCTATATCCGGCATGACGAAATCATGACGGCGACACCAGCGCCCGTCTTCGCTCCAGACCGGCGCTTCCTCCAGTACCTTGCGCCAGCAATACTCGCTGTTGACCATAAAGCGGCAGTTCAAGCACTGCGCATTATGCGCGCCATTGGGCATGGTTCTCTCTCCTGCACGCACAAACAGAGTACACTAAAGGTATGGAGACAAATCCAACGAAAAGTATACCTTTCCGTGAGGAGAGTATTCCCGGAAGGCACACGATCGCCTATCGCACGCGGGACGGCCATCGTGGATTTCCGGTGCGCGAGGTCGAGGTGCTGGCGACGCCCGAGGAGATTCGAGCTTTTGTGCGGGATGGCTATCTGGTGCGGGAGCGACTGATACCGAGGGAGCAGGTCGAGCGTCTGCGCGCCGCGCTGGACGAAGCTGTCGCACGGGACGAGCACCTGGAGACGGGAGGCGGAAAGGCGTTCGGCGGCGTGTTCATCCGCCACCTGATGGACAAGCATCCGACGTTTCTGGAACTGCTGCACTTCCAGCCGACTCTCTCCATCGCGCGGGCGCTGTTCGGTCCGGCGGTGCAGTGGCGCGGCTTCACCGGGCGCGTTTGCTATCCGGAGACGCCTAACCAGGAGACGGAGTGGCATTTCCATCAGCGCGTCATTCCCGATCCGCTTCCGCCGCTGTTCGCCCGCCCGCAGACGCTGGATGTGCTGCTCTACCTGGACGACGTCGACGACCGGAACGGGCCGCTATGCGTGATTCCCGGCTCGCATCATTGGATCGACCGCGATCTCGACTCCAACGATTTTGCCGACAAGCCGGGGCAGATCACGCTGCGGCTGTCTGCGGGAAGCTGTGTGATGGCGCATGGCGCGCTCTGGCACCGAGCGCTGCCCACGCAGCCCGGCAGCACGATCCGCCGCCTGCTGCTGTGGGGATACGGTCCCGCATGGCAGAAGCAGGCCATCTATGGCGTCAAGCCGCAAAACGGCTTGACCGCGCAGCTCCTGGCAAATCCCGATCTGGACGAAGAGACGAAAGAGCTTTTGGGCGCCGCCGGCTATATGTGAATGGCGCCATCAAATCATCGTCACGGCTTTTTCGCGGGAGAACGAGATTCATCCACCATGCGGTCGTTCTCGGCCAGGTAAACGCGCTTTTCGAGATCGTCCAGGCTTGTCCAGAGGCGCGAAACCTGGTCGGATTCTGCTCCCATCAAGGAAAGCAGAAAGGGCAGTTGCTGCAGGTCTTCCTTCGAAAGACGCACAGGATGGACATCCGCAGGCGGCTTTCCATCCGGCCCGCGCGGTCCCATTGCTCCGGGAGGGCCGACCATGCCAGGGAGATCGCCGATAGGAAATCCCTGACCGGGCAGAATGGCGAGGGTCTTGAGCGAGCTATCCAACTCCTGCTTGAACTCCGGCGTCAGCACGTCGATGGTGGACACATAGCGCCGAGAAGCCTGCGGGGAAGAGCCGAGGGCGTCTATGCGCCGTTCCAGGTCTGCCAGCCGGGATCGGACTTCGGACAAGGGCTGCCCCTCGAACGGCCGCTGCCGCAGCAGCCAGTCCAGCACCGGCTCGCCCTCCGGCGTCTGGATAAGCGCGACCTCGGCAGGGATGCCGGCGCGCCCTGGAGGACCGGGCGGGCCGTCAGGCTCGCCCGGACCGATGCTCAACCCTTTGGGGGCATAGACATAGACCGGCCCTGCATACGCTGGCAGCCGGTTGCGCACGGCGTCCACCCGCCCCTGCAGATCATCCAGCAGAATCTCCAGCCCGGCATGCACGATCTCTCGAAGAGTGAAAATGTCATGCCCCTCCGGCAGAGGGCGCATGGGCAAAGCCGGCGGACCGGGCATTCCCTGTGGTCCCGGCGCTCCTGCCGGTTCGTAGTCTTGCCGTCCGTCCGGCATGATGGCGGGCCCGCCCAGAACCACCGGGCGCAGGATCACGCGCACGGCCTGCCGCTCGCCGGCTTTGATATCGACCACACAGCGCATGGCCTGCAGCTTCCCCTCCACCTTCGACTCAATCTGCAGCAGGTGCCGGCCGGCCGGCATAACCGCGTCGTCGGTCCCATTCTGATATTGATACCGGGCCGGCTTGCCGTCTACGTACACTCTGGTTGGCGTGGAAGTCGTATTGGAAATAGAGGGAAAATAGACGTGCCCTTCGTTGTCAGGGGGAGCGGCGCCAACAGACGATGCCAGCAAGCAGGCGAGGAGAAGCGCGATTGCGAGCATGCCTGCGATAGGCTCCCTGTGGAATACCTGCTGACTATCCTGCCCGCAGGGCAGCGGGTCAAGGCCCTGCGGGCCGAAGGACCCATAGACGGGTAATTCATTGCCCGGCTCATGCGACCGGCAGGGTTTGCGTACAGTTCCTGGGATGTAGGGTAGAAAGCGAGCCATCTCTTCTCCCTCCTGGATTTGCGCGGGATTTCCGATGTCAGCCAAGCAGCGCGCTGACGACGCCTGCCACGATGAGGACGACGATCACGGGAACGCGCCGCGTTGCGCCGGCGACGATGGCCGCCGCGGTAATGACGAAGGTTTTGATGTCCCATCCTGCCGAGGCCAGGATGCGGAACAACACCGGAATGAAGATGCCCACGACCGCCAGGCCCAGCCCGCGCACGAAGCCTTCGACGGCAGGATGGTGCTTTACACGGCGGTACAGCCGCTCCACCGCCAGAATGAGCAGCGGCGGCAGCGTGATCGCCACCAGGGTCAGCAGCGCGCCGCGCAGGCCATCGATCAGATAGCCCAGACTGATCACCCACAGGCCGCTCGGTCCTGGCGAGACCTGCCCGACCGCCAGCGATTCGGCGAACTGCCGGTCGGTCGCCCAGCCGCGCGCCAGCAGGTCGTCGTGCATGCTGGGCAGGTTGCCCGTGCCGCTGGTCGAAAATAGAGACGCCTTGAACGCCAGCCAGAAGTAGACGAGCGGGTTCATGGGCGGACGTCGCTCTGTATCGCGCGCTGCCGCATCCACTGTGCCAGCGCGCCCACCACGCCTGCGCCGCACAACACCAGGACCACCGGCAGATGCCACCAGGCGACCGCCAGCCCCGCGCCGGCCAGAATCAGCAGGCTCAAGCCCAGACTGGCCTTCCCTTCCCGTTGGCTCGCCTGCAGCAGCGGAAGCGCCATGTCCCAGGAGGTCACCAGCCCCAGGCCGACGGTCGCGGGGATGATTCCCTGCAGCGCCGCCTGCACGCCCGGCGCATGGCGGACCCGCGCGTAGAAGGCGGTCATCAGGATGGTGATGGTCACGCTGGGCAGAAGCAGCCCCGCCAGCGCGATGACGATGCCCGGTCCTCCAGCCAGCCGACGCCCGATCAGGATCGTGATGCCGAGCAGGTTGATGCCGGGCGCGACCTGGCACAGCGCCCACTCGCGGGTGAACTCGTCCGCGGTCATCCATCTTCGCCGATCGACCATCTCCCGCCGGATCAGCGTCAGCGTCGCCGCGCCGCCTCCAAACGACTGCACGCCCAGCGACAGCCAGATCCGCCAGAGCAGCCACAGGGATGGGCGCGCGGCAGGCGTCGATGGCGGCGTTGGGGCAGATTGCGCGGACAGAGGAGGATTCCCTTACCCGTTCTTGGGGCCGTTCTGAACGACGATGAGGGCGCGGGCTTTGGAGATGAGGCTGCTGTGCCCGCTCACCGCGCGGATCTCGACGACATGCTCGCCATCCGGGAAGCGATGAGTGTCCAGGGCATACTCGAACGGCGCGACGTTCTGCACGGCGATCATGTCCCCATCGACCAGGTAGGTGACGGCGGCGACGGGATCGGGCTCGCCGGCGGGAATCTTGGCGCGCAGGGTCAACGTGCCGGAAACGACCAGCCGTTTCTCCGCGCGGGCGCGGGATACGGCTCCCGCTTCGTAAGCCTTCCCTAAATCCTGGATTCGCTTCAGGGTCGCCGCGTTTTTCCAGGCCAGGGTCGGCTGCACCGGCTGGACGGCCGTGAGGGCCGTAGAACTGGAGGCCGTCTTGGAAGCGGGCAAGGTGACGACAAAGACGAACACGTCGCCTTCGCCGGGCGCATACCCGTCCGGAAACGAGGAGAGGTCGCTGGCGCCGAACTGGATGTGCGCCGGGCTGCCCGGCGGCGGCAGGAGATCGCCGAAAAGTCCCTGCTCAGGCGGCAGGTTGGTGCGGATGGCCGAGGGATCGGCGGAGGGGGAAGGATGCCGGCCATGCAGACCGTCTCCCGGCAGCGCCGGGGGCTGCTCCGGTCGCAGGGAGAGCGTCCGGCCGGGCGCCACGGAAAAGACCAGCCCATTGCCGCTCACGCGCAGAATAACTCCGGCCGTCTTCGCCGTCTTGTCGGTCGCCTTCTTCGTGGCGGGCTGCGCGACCCGTCCCACGACCACGTAGTGCTCGCCGCCATCCGCGCTCATCTCGACGCGGCCGTAGAGGCTATTCTCTACGCGCAACCGGTACGTCTCATCGGGCAATGCCGAAGACGCCGGCGCCTCCTGGCCGGCTACAAAAGCCGGTATTACCAGACAGCAGACCGTCACCAGCCAAAGCAACCCACGCACCAGGGCCCCTGTCCGGCGTCTACGCGCGGACGTGAGATTTAAGGGATAGGATCGATAGCGCATGAAAATCACCCGTACATCCTTTTTCCGTTGCCTGGATCTATTATACAGCAGTTCGTCCCGGACTCTTGCTCAGGAAAAGAAACAGGCTGCGATCCGCTCTAAGTTTCGGAACCTTCGCTAAAAAACCCCGTCTGTATCATAACTGGATGTCTAATGAAATCCTGTGTCCTTATATGGTGCTTGTGGGAACAAGCTGTGGACGGTATCCGGTAAGGCAGGATAGGATACGACTCTTCTGGAATAGGGCGGTCGAAAGAAGTAAACGATGGATCCACAATCAGCACAGCAGCCGGAAATAAGGCTGGGCCACTACGTTCTGGTACAGGAAGTAGGGCGGGGCGCCGTCTCTACCGTCTATGAAGCCAGGGACTTGGAGTTGGGCCGTACGGTCGCCCTCAAGGTCCTGGATCTGCCCCGCTCGCTGCAGCCCGGCCAGGACGAAGACCGCATTGCGCGCCTGAAGCGGGAGGCGCGTGCGATGGCCCGGCTCTCGCATCCCAACATCGTTACCGTCCACGAGCTCGCAGAGCAAGACGGCACGTACTATCTGGTCATGGAGTTCCTGGACGGAACTACCCTACGCGATCGGATGAACGGCGGCCCGATCCCACCGGAAGAGGCGGCGGAAATCCTGGCACAGATCGCGGCTGGGCTGGACGCGGTCCATCGCCAGGGGCTGCTGCACCGGGACATCAAGCCCTCCAACGTGATGCTGCTCTATAACGGCCAGGTCAAGCTCCTGGATTTCGGCGTGGCCCGCGCCACGGACGACGCCGCCATGACGCAAACCGGCGCCGTGATCGGCTCACCCGCCTACCTGGCCCCCGAGCAGCTTGCGGATGGGCCGGTCACGCCGGCCGCCGATATCTGGTCGCTAGGCATATTGCTCTACGAGATGCTTGCCGGCCGGCTGCCCTTTCCCGCCGCCTCCGTTCCAGGCGTGATGTATAAGATCGCGCACACGAAGCCGGCCCCCCTGCCCGGCGTCTCGCCCGGCGTGCAGGACGTGCTCCGGCGGGCGCTGGAAAAGGACCCGGCAAAGCGCTTTCCTTCTGCCCATGCGCTGTCCGACGCCTTCTCCGCTGCTGTGAAGGGAAGAACCGCGCCGCAGTCTATCCCGGCCGTACCCGCACCACCCACCGAGGTTCGGGAGAAGACCCTTCGTTTGGCGGCCTCTCCTCAGCGTGTCTCCCGGCGCTCCCGATGGCCTGTAGCGGCGGCAGGGGCGCTCTGTCTGGCCGCGCTGGCGGGACTGGTATGGGGTAGGGCGCGGCGCCTGCCTCCACACAGCCTGCCTTCTGGAACGGCGCGTGTCGTCTTGAATCCCGCGGCTCCCAGCCCTCCCTGGCCCCCTGTCCGGCGGGTGGTCGTCTCGCCGGTCACTCCTCCGGTCCGCCCGCAGACGGTCGTCTCGCATCGGCGAAGACGCCCTGCGCCGCAAATCCTGGCGGAGAATAGGAGCCGTCTCACGCTGAATTCCTCCTTCGGCGCTTCCGAGAGGCTGCCGCTGCCCTCCATCCAGCCCGTAACGCCCCTGCGGGATACCGCTCCAACGTCTCCCGTCCCGTCCGGGCGCCGCGTCTCCCGTCTGGGAACGCGCTTCTATCGCCGTCCGCCGGACGCGGCTGCGCCGCCATTGCCGGATCGGAAGGCCGTCACCCTTGCCCAGGAAGTCCCGTCCGCTTCCCCGCTTCTCCGGAAAAGACAGTCTCCTGCCTCGCCTCCGGCGTCGCCCCGGCAGATCGCGCTGGCGCCCACTCCGAAGTCGGTTTCGCTCCCTCACCCGGAGACCGGCAGCCCGCCGGAGGATATCCGACCCGCACGGCGCGCGGTTGCTCGAACCTGGCGCTATCAGGAAAAGACGCCCGAGGAGGCTGCGGTCCCACCGCCCGCAGAAAAGCCCGCTCCGTCTCCGGAAGCCAACGCCCCGGAAACCGGGGCAGAGGACTCCCACGCCTTCGATCCGGAGGCAGATCGGATAGAGCTCACGCGGCAGTTGCGCCGCTGGATCACCGCCACCAATACGGGCAACATCGACGCGCAAATGCGCTTCTACCCCCGCCGAGTATCCGCTTTCTATCTTAAGCACGATGTCTCCCGCGACGACGTGCGCGCCGAGAAGGAGCGGGTCTTCGACAATGCCAACGTCATCGCCATTCACGCCTCCGATCCCATCATCTACCTGAGCGACGATGGGCAGGAAGCCGTCATGCGCTTTCGAAAGCGCTACACGATTGCGGGATGGGATAAGTGGCGACACGGCGAGGTTCTGCAGGAGCTGCGCTGGCGGCGCACCCGGCAGGGCTGGAAGATCGTCGGCGAGCGCGATCTGCGCGTACTTGCCGACCGCTAAACGCTCTCCCAGAAACCTCACCCCTCACAGAGACCTCACCCCCTGTCTCACCACGGGCCTAGCGGCCCTGCCTCTCCTTCGTAAGCAGAGGGGGAACTTTAAGGAAGCGGACAACCGCCCTCACTGGCGGAAAAGCCTACTTATTCGTGGGAATACCGGCATTTCGGAGAAGCAATCATGGCACGGCAGCCTGAATGGCCGCGGCTAGCTGTGTTCCCAGCGCTTCGCTCGTCCGTGCGTTCGGATGGACTCCATCGTAGGATTGCAGGGTCCCGCCCGCCGTAAACCCGGTCAGACCTTGCTGGGCGGCAGGCCCGAGGTCGATCAGGGCGGCATGGGCATCGTGCGCCGTCGTCTGGTACGCTTGAAATCCCTTCGTGACCGCCGCGCGCTCGAAACCTCCGAACTCCACCACCATGCAGAGCCGGGAGGCCGGAAACAGGGACCGCGCCGCAATCAGCCAGTACTGGACGGCCGTGGCGACGTTGCCGGGGTTCGCCGCCGCAAAAGCGTCGTTGGCGCCCTCCATGACGACCACATAATCCGGTCCCGGCGTTGAGGCGCCGACATTCCGCTTCGCGATCGTGTTCAAGGCGTCCAGCGGCGAAGGATACAGTGTCCAGCCCTGCCCGGCGATGCCGATCACGCCGCATTCCGCGTCAAGGACGGAAGCGCAACTGTACGGATAGGCATGGGTGCTATCATTCCCATGCTGCGCTAGAGGCGACGGCGGTTCCGTGCGCACCCCCTCTGCGAGGCTGTCGCCCAAGAAAAGGATGCGTTTGGCGCGTAGGGGAGGGAGAGAGGTCTTGCCGCCGGCATCCATCTCCAGCCCCTGAATGCGCAGCGTGAATGTATTCCCGTCGCAGGCGACATACCAGACACTCAGCGTATGCTGGCCTGCCGCCAGTGGGGTGACATTGAAGCGAATCGAGTGATCTTCGGGCTGCAGAAGATGGTCCTGCGGCGGATCGCCGTCGATCTGCCAGCGGATTATGGGCCGGCTGTAGGTCGATTGCTGTAAGCTGACGGCAGGATCAACGCGCAACGCGATTTGCGTTCCCGTAAAGCCGATCTTAAAGTAGGCTCCCGGCTGCGCCGTCTCGGCGAAATTGGCCCCACTTCGGAACCAGTTATCCGGGCTGAAAAACCAGTTCGGATCGTTGACAGCCACCACCCGCGTTAAGGTAGTCGTCTGTTCCGAAGGGCTTCCCGTACTCTGAGAGGCGCCGCCTCCGCCACATCCATTGGCCGCCAGAAGCGCCAGGGCCAGCAGGTAGATCGATTTTCTCATGTGGTTAACCGAAGCGGCTCCTTTATTCGGGCAGTTGAAACTGCAGCAACCAAGACCGAAGTCCCCTCCGAGGACTCCAAGTTCAAGCTCCATCTGGGAGATAGCGCGCGACCGGAAGCAGGGAGCGGTCGAAGGCGCTGACGTTCTCACGGCCCAGCCCGCGCAGGTGGGTCTGCAGGCGATCGGCAGAATCGATAAGCTGCCGCCAGTCCACGCCATAGAGGCCATACGGCGCTTCCGCACCCTCTTCCGAGGAGGCCACCCGCCCGGCGCGCTCCAGGCGGCGCGCACCCTCTTCCAGCTTGTTGACCGCACCCACCCAGTTTGCCCGTGCCTTCAGATGGTAGCAGCCTACCGCGATCTGAAGCACGCCTTGATAAATCTCGCGCACGCTCCGCTTCTCCGGAATCCAGAGCGCCTCCAGCGTCTCATGGCAGGCGAAATACTCGCCTCGGTTCAGCTCTTCTAGCGCCGCATAGAATTCGGGCGGCAGCTTCTCCGGCCAATCGTCAGGTCTCATATCTTTATGAACGCTCCATCGAAGTATCCCCAACGCATGGGCAGCGCCATAGCTAACAGCGGAGTCCCCATCTTTCAACGCCTCAATGAGAGCAGGAACGGCGGAAGCATTATCGATAGTCCCTAACGCATGGATGGCGTCACGGCGAACAGTATAGTTCCCGTCCTTCAATTGGACAATATATTCTTCGACCCGCGATTTGCTCATACGGGTTATTCACCTTTATTAGAGTACCCCGCGTTCTTTGAGGGAAACCCAGCGGTTCTCGCCCAAGATGATGTGGTCGAGCAGGTCGATGCCTAGTAGCTCGCCCGACTCGGCCAGCCGCTTGGTAATGCGCGTGTCCTCGACGCTGGGGCTGGGATCGCCGCTGGGGTGGTTGTGAGCGACGATGATGGAGGCGGCGCTGACGGCGATAGCGTCTTTGAAGACCTCTCTGGGATGCACCAGGCTGCTGTCCAGAATACCGACCGAGACCGTGGCGATTTTCAGCAACCGATTTTTTGTATCTAACAGGAGTGATTTGAAGTGCTCCTTCTTGGCGTCGCGCAGCTCCGGCAGCAGGAGGTTGGCTACGTCCTGCGGCGAGCGGATGACCGGCCGCTCTTCCGGATGGACCGCCGCGAGCCGCTTGCCCAGCTCTACCGCCGCCGCAATCTGCACCGCCTTGACCGGCCCCACGCCCTTGATGCGCGAAAGCTCCTCAATGGAGGCGGTCGCAACACCGCGCAACCCGTTGAACTGGCTCAGGAGCAGCTCTGCCAGGCCGAGCGCCGAGCGCTCCTGGGTCCCCGTGCGCAGTTGGATGGCCAGCAGCTCCGCCGTGGAGACGGCCGACGGGCCGGAGTGGAGCAGCCGCTCGCGCGGGCGCTCGTTGCTGGGTAGCTCACGGATGGCGACAGTGTAGCGTTCGGGCACGGATCAGGCTCCTCCAGTGGAATCGTGTCCAGATTGGTCGTTTTTGCCCGATTTTCCTGCCGGTGTCTTTACGGCCAGGCGGGCAATCTCTCCATTCTCATTTTATTTTCATCATTGACCCATATAGTACAGTAAGTTAAGGGAGCCTCTGCAGGAGCGTGCCACGAGAACAGAGGTAGCTTCGTTTTGCCGGCATGAACCCGTCAAGAAGAGTAGAGGCGCCCGACACTGTAGAATGGAAGTCGATGATGGAGTACCTGATCGAATGCCTGGCAAATCCGGATGCCACGACCGTAGAGACGCAACTAAACACATTTGCCCAGATGGGTTGGAGACTCATTACGATCTATAAAGACGATGATTCGCACTTGCTGCACATGGTCTTCGAGCGTGACAGGCAAGGATTGAATCACCAGACGGCCCATTGAAAGAATAGGATCCCCGCAGGAGACAACGCGGCTTTGCGTGCCAGGCTGCCGCGTTGTCTCCGCAATGCAGAGCCTCTGTTTTAGTTCTGCCGCAGCGCTGGCATCGGGACCGGAATGCTATAGGTCGAAGAGCCGACGCCCACGCCGCCCTGGCAGCTATTGGGAGGCGTCGTGCAGACAGCGCGCGTAGAGGGACATTCGGCAGCCCAGAACATGTAGCCGAGCATGCCCGGCGTAGTCCCCGCTCCATTGGGCGTGACGGTCTGCACGTAGCTTCCGGTAGAGTTCTCCAGAGAGCTGCTGAAGTTGGTGCATTCCGGCGCCGGATTGTTTCCCGTGACGATATAGAGGCTGCCGGTGAACTTGGCCGGCGCCAGCGGCGGGATCGGCGGGCTGTACTGCGGCTTGCCGTCTACGTGCTCTTGCCAGTTGCCTTCCGCGGCGGAGGCGCTGGTTGGCTGCTTGCTGGGGACCATCGCGTTGGCGTAGTCCAGCACCGGACTGGTCGTCAGGAGCCAACTGGAGGTCGCCTTCTGGCAGATGGCGATCAGGTAGCGGTCCCCGGCGGCCAGGTCGATGGTCAGGCGGGCGGCCGGATTGGCGCCGGTCGCATCGTACTGCGTGCCCTTTCCATCGGTGTAGACATACGAGCGATAGGCATTGATGAACGCTTGCAGGCCGGTGAGGTTGGGGCTGCTGCTGTTCTCGTAGTCGATCTCGATGCCCACGCCCAGCCGGTGGGCCGTATACGCCGCGTTGATCCCAAGCTGCGTGGCGTTGGTGGAGAGCGCCTGGTCCCAGTAGCTAGTGTAGGTCGAGCCGCCGATGGAGAGCATGACGCGGATGCCCTTGCTCGTGAAGTAGTTGATGATGTCCGAGGTCATGCCGATGGGCACGCCCTGGGAAGTCTGCGAGTCGTTGGTGAGGTTGAGCAGCTTCAGCGGATTGACGAAGCTGAGCACGACGAGATTGACGGACGGGATGCCATCGCCCCGGTCGATCAGCCAGTGGTTGGCGGCATCGAACTGGGTGACCGTCCGCACCGTGCCCCACGTGCAGTAGTCGTTGGCGCAATGCCAGGCGCCGTAGATCTGGATCGGCGTCAATGTCATGCGCGTTGCCTTCGTCGAGGAGCCGGACAGTGTCAGAATGGCTCCGAGGATACCGAGCAGTACCACTCCCTTTTGCTTAACGGCGTCGTTTAGCATGACAAATCTCCTTGGGGTATTCGGGTGCGTGCTGTGAGAAAGGGACTTTCGGTGTACCGGGTGCGGCCCTTCGGCTTTCCCGGCGGGTACTTGCGCTTTCATCCTCTTTGGAAAGGAGCGGCATCACCTCCTGTTACGTGAACACGTGTGCTGTCACACGTATTGCTCATGATGCCTCCATCATAACACAGCGATGCCCGCCTGTCAATGCCGCAGGGCAAATTTTTTGACGCCGGGGTCGCTGCCAACTCCGTTGCCCGCAGAAACACGCGTTTTTGCGGCTGCCGGCCCTATTGGCACGCTTTATGCAGGGAAAAGAGCAGAGATCTAGCGAACCTGTTCTCCTTTTCCTTCTCCGACCTGTCTCAGAGCCGAGGCAGGTCGGCTTTTCTTATTCCGAAAAGGTCGACGTTTCTCTTGTAAAGAAAGGAAGAAAGTGGTATGGTTTGGAATTAGAACCAGTACACATTTGTGCCATTTCGCCTTCTGAACCCGTCATTATCTGACGATACCGTTCAGAAAACGGATTCTTAGCAGACGAACAGGGAGGATGCGTCAGGAAGGCAAGGTGAACGCAGTGGGGGTTTTTTATCGTTTGATGTACGTCATGGCATTGATCGTGGTCCTGCTCGGAGCGGGGCTGTGCATGGGCGCGACGCAGCGCCTGCTTGCCAGCCTCCTTGGTTCCCCCTAACCACTTCATAACCGGGGCGCGCCTGCTTCCCCCACGTCTGGTTCGATATGATATAATAGCAGGGTGGATAGCGTCCCGACGAAACAACCCGTCTCCCAATCACCATCGGAGCAGGCCCGCCGGCTCTTTGCCGGGCTGGCGGCTGCGCTCTTCGATCTCGACAATACCCTGATCGAGACCCATATCGATTTTCCCCGGATGAAGCGCGCGATGCTGGCGCTCGCCGAGCGGTACGGGCTGGATCCCGCGCCGCTGGCGGCGCTCGACATCCTCGGCGTGGTCGAGGCGGCCTGCCGGAGTCTGGAATCGGAGGGGCGCTCGACCGAGGCCGCGCGCTTTCGCGCCGAGGCGTTCGCGCGGCTGACCGAGATCGAGATGGCGGAGTGCGCCTCTCCGGTCAAGCTGGAAGGCGCGGCAGAATTGCTGGCCGATCTGCACGCGCGCGGCGTTCCTATCGCCGTCGTCACGCGCAACTGCCGCGCCGTCGCCGAGCGCCTGCTCGCGCAGGGCCGGCTTACCTGCGACGCGCTCCTCACCCGCGAAGACGTGGCGCGCATCAAGCCCCATCCCGACCATTTGCACGATGCTCTGGCTGCCCTGGCCCGGCTGCGGGGCGTTCCCGTTCTGCCGCCACACGCCAGCCTGATGGTCGGCGACCACTGGATGGACGTGGCTGCCGGACAGGCCGCCGGCATGCGCACCATCGGCGTGCGCCGCAATCGCCCCCCCGCCTTTTTTGCCGAAGCGATGCCGGACCTGATCGTGGAGGACATGGCGGAGCTGTGGGCGCTCGTGCGGGACGGAGCGTAGCCCATGACGGCAGAGCGGTCCGCGTCTCTTCTCGCCCCTACGCCGGCGCCGGACGCCCCTGTGCTCTCGGTCGCCATCGTCAACTGGAACACGCGCGACCTGCTCCTGGACGCGCTCGCCAGCCTGTACGCGGCGCCGCCGGCCTTCGATTTTGAAGTGATCGTGGTGGACAACGCCTCGACGGACGGCAGCGCGGAGGCCGTTCGAGCGCGTTTTCCGCAGGTGCGGCTTCTTGCTAATGCCGAGAACCTGGGATACGCGCACGGCAACAACCAGGCGATCGAGGCCGCCCACGGCGCGTTCGTCCTGCTTTTGAATCCCGACGTTCTCCTGCCTCCCGGCGGGCTGGAGCGCGCCATCGCCTTCATGGAGCGGCATCCGGACGCGGGCGCGCTGGGCGCGCGCCAGGTGCATCCGGACGGGCGGCTTCAAAGATCGGTGCGGGGATTTCCCTCGCCGCTGGCCGTCTTCTGGGAGCTGATCGGCTTGAGCCGCGTCTGGCCCCGCAGCCGGGTCTTCGGCGCGTACCGTATGACCTGGTTCGACTACGCTCACGAAGCCGAAGTGGACCAGCCGATGGGCACCTTCCTGCTCGTTCGCCGCGCCGCGCTCGAACAGATCGGCCTGATGGACGAGCAGTTTCCCATTTTTTTCAATGAAGTGGACTGGTGCCTGCGCTGCCGCCGCGCAGGATGGAAGATCTATTTCACTCCGGACGTGGAGATCGTCCACTACGGCGGGGCCAGCACGGCGCTGGTCGCCGCGGCGATGGCCTGGGAATCGCGGCGGGGGCTGCTGCGCTTCTACGCCAAGCACTATCGCGCGCCGGGGTTCTGGCCGTTGCGCGCCCTGATCGCCGCCGCTTCCTGGCCGCACGCCTGGCTGCAAGCCCGACGAAGAAGCGCCGGGCCGTGAACGACGCGTCTGGCAGGCGACAGAGCCGCCACACGAAGCGAGCGGATGGGTTTCGTGGACCCGCCATCTCGCTTGCGCCTGCCCCGCCAAGAACCGTTCTACCGGACGGACCATCTTTGCCGGGCCGTGAACGACCGTCTCGGAGGCGGCAGAGCCGCCGACCGCCCTCACGGGCGGACTTTAACCGGATGGGAGTTTGGGTGGGAGTGTGTTGCCGGGTCACCCCCTTCCCAGTGAGCGTAGCGAACGTTTTAGGGAATGGGGTAAGGGGTGGGCCAGGCGATTGGAAGGGAAAGGCGAAGCCGCGGGTGGGGTCAGGTAGGTTAGTGTGGACATATCGGTCATCATTTTAAACTGGAATACCGCGGCGCTGCTGGAGAAGTGCCTGCATTCGCTTTATTGTCCGCAGCCGGACCTTGCGATGGAGGTCCTGGTGGTGGATAACGCCAGCGAAGACGGCAGCGCCGCGATGGTCCGCCGCCGGTTCCCGCAAGCGCGCCTGATTGTCAACAAGCGCAACCTCGGTTTCGGGGCGGGCAACAACGTGGCTATTCCGCAGACGCGGGGTCGCTACGTCCTGTTTCTGAACTCCGATACCGTCGTCACGCCCGGCGCGCTGGTGACGATGGTCCGCTGCGCCGATTCGCAGCCGGACATCGGCATCCTGGGACCGAAGCTGCTCAATTCCGACGGCTCCCTGCAGTACTCCTGCCGGCACTACCCCACGCTGGGCGCGGGCTTTTTCCGCAACACGCCGCTCGGACGGCTGTTTCCGAAAAACCGATTCGCCACCGACTACCTGATGCAGGACTGGGACCACACCACGCAGCGAGACGTAGACTGGGTCTCCGGCGCGGCCCTGATGATCCGCCGCGAGGTGCTGGATCAGATCGGCGGCTTCGACGAGGACTTCTATTTCTATTGCGAGGACGTCGATCTATGCTGGCGCGCCAGCCACATAGCGCCCTGGCGCGTCACCTACTTTCCAGACGCCGTCATTTACCATCATATCGGCAAGAGCAGTGACAAAGTGCCCACCCGCATGACCTACGAGTTTCACCGAAGTATGTACTTATTTTATAAGAAGCACTATGCGGCGTCTACGCCGCTTCCAGTCCGTCCTCTGATTCCGGTGGGCATCGGGATGCGCGCCGTCGGGCAGATGACCCGCTATCGGGTCAACTACTGGCTGCGCCGCTTGCGCGGCCAGGAGAGGCCGCGCCGCAAAGGGCTGAAGGGAAAGTCATGAGCCGTCGGCCATCACGGAAGCAGGCCGGTCCGGGAGACAGGAGGTCCTCCGGAGCGAGCTTACCAGGCAGCCCGAAGATTCCGCAGGGACCCACAGCCCGGCAGCGCGTGTCATCGGGCACCACTGCTGCGGCCCGGCAGCCGGCGTCGCCGCCATCGCCGCCCCGGCAAGCCTTTGCGGCGCTGACCCTCCTGGACTGGATCGCTTTGACCTTGCTGGCGATCGCGCTGGGGATCGCCCCGCTCTTTGCCGGCACGTTTGCCATGCCGCCGCGCACTCCGTCTGTCCAGCCGGCAGGGGCCTTCGACGCGCTCTCTCTGGTCGGCATGCCGCTGGCCGTACTGCTGGTCGCAATAGCCGGCGGCGTGGCTGCCGGACGGGAGTGGCCGCGTCTGGAATCGGTTCGGAACATGCCGGCGCTCTCCGGCGCGGCGATTCTCATGGGCTTGTGGGCCGTGCTCTCGCTGGCGCACACCCGCGCGCTCGCCATGAGCCTGGACACGCTGGCGGCGCTGCTGGCGGCGCTCCTGCTGGGCGGTCTGGCCGCCCGGCTCTCCCGCGATCCGCGCGCCCGCGACACGCTGCTGATGACAGTCGTCGCGGCAGCCGGAATCGTGGCCCTGCTCGGAATCCGGGAGTACGTGCAGCAGTATCAGGCACACGACGTGACGCACCGGACGTTCGCCACCTTCGTCAACCCGGACTTCCTGGCGGGCTACCTTCTGCTGGCGCTGCCGGTGACGCTCTCGGCCTTCGCGGCGGCGCGGGAAGGGATCGGCCAGTTCGTAACGATCCTGAGTCTGGCGGCGCAGAGCGCCTGCCTGCTGCTGACCGGATCGCGCGCCGGCGTGGGCATCCTGCTGGCGGCTCTGCTGGCGTGGTTGGCGCTGGTGGTCGTTTCCGGCGCGGCCAGGGGACGCTGGGGACGGATCGGCGTGGGACTGGCCGTGTTCGCCCTCGCCACCGTGCTGGCATCCGCGCCGACCCGCGCACGCGTATCCGCGCTGCATATCATCAAGCCCAATCCTGCAGCGCCAAGCCGCCCGGTCCAGGCAGCGGGCGCAGACACGACTGCGGTTGGCGCCAACCTGGCCGCGGCCCAGGGCTATTCAGCCGAATTCCGCCGCTATACCTGGATCGGCACGCTCCGCATGACACTCGCCAATCCGCTGATCGGCGCGGGTATCGGCACCTTCGAGGTCTCTTATCCGCACTACGCGCTGACGGCCTATACCGCGCACGCGCATAACAGCTATCTGCAGTGGGCAAGCGAGACCGGTCTTCCCGGACTCTCGTTCCTGCTGGTCTTCCTGGCGGCCGTTTTCAGCCTCGGCGCGCGCGCGCTCCTGCGTTCGCGCCGGGCGTTCGCGCCGGACGAGACGACGCGGGCTGTCCCGCAGGAAGCTACCCTCTTCGACCGTCCGAGCCTGCTGCTGGCGGGCCTGCTCGCCGGCGCCGTGGCCTCGCTGCTGCACAGCCTCTTCGATTCGGACTGGTATATCGTGGCGACCCTCTTCACCTTGAGCGCCGTCCTGGGACTGCTAGTTGCCATGGCCCGCGCGGTAGAGCCGGCTCCGCAAACGGCAGCGGACGACAGCGGCGCGACATCAAAAAGAGGCTTCCGGCCGGTAACGCTGGAGGGCGAGACGCAGCCACTCGCGCATGCGATGACCGTTGCCGGGATCGTACTGGCGCTGTTTCTGTTGTGGCAGGCGTTATCGACCGGAATAGCTGCTATCGATATGGCTTCGGGGGCGCAGGCGTTGACCGACAACGATCCGCAGGGAGCGATCTCCTCGTATCAGCAAGCGGCCTCGGCAGATCCGCTCGACCCGGAAGCCTATCTGGATCTGGGCATGCTGTACAAAGGAATGCAGCGCCCGGACGACGCGCGAAAGCAGTTTGAGGAGGCCACGCGCGTCGCTCAGATCGGCAAAACGTTCTATCGGCTGGGCCTGTTCGATGCCAGCGCGGGTGATTTTCAAGGCGCGATCCGCGCCTTCGAGCACGCGCGCGAGATCGAGCCGCGTAATCTGCAGACCCTGCACGAATTGGCCGACGCCTATAATAGCGCCGGAGACCCGCAGCACGCCGCGCAGGTGTACGCGCAGATGACCGCCCTCGAAAATGCGCCCTATGGAAAAGTCCGGGCGATTCCGACACTCATAGAGACGGAGTTCGCTTACGCGCACGCGGGGTTGGCCGATATCGCCTACGCGCAGGGACGCTGGGCAGAGGCTGCGCAGGAGTATGCTCGCGCCGCCGCCGTGCTGAAAACCTACTGGGATGGACGCTGGCTGGAAGCCTACGTGACGGTCCCGGTTCAGAAGCGCACGGCATGGGCGGACCTGTACGATCGGGTGCTTACGCGCTGGCAGGACAGCCTGAAGAAGCTTGGACCCGGTCAGGCCGCCGAGGTGGCGCGCGTCGAAGCGGAGCTAACGCAGTTACGCAAGGAGCGGGCGGCAGGTAGTTAAGGAATACCTGCACGACGGACTGAAGTCCTTCGCTGTGAGGCGCTTTCGCGCCGGGTGTCCTTCGGACACG
>DASRCN010000114.1:0-29580 GCA_035653075.1 Chthonomonadaceae bacterium
GGGAAGAAGCAGTACCAGCCACCGCTCTTGTGGCCCACGATGGGCGCGACGAAAGGCGCAACTTTACCGAGGAAAAGATCCTGCATGGGGCAGGCGATGCGGGGCGTCTTTTCGCCGTCGAAATAGATATGCAGATGCCCGCCGACGTTGGCCGACCAGAACCGGTAGATGCAGCCCGGTCCCCGGATGTCGGCGAGGATGGCCGTATCGCCCTGGACGCGCAGGAAGTGACCGGAGTCGCCGTTATGGGCCGTCCGGTCATAACTGGAATCCTGGACGCACTTCGTATCTCGCAGCATAGGCAGCAGATCGAAGCGGGCCATGAGCTGCAGGCCGTAGGGCAGTTTTGGCGAATGCGGGATTTTCGGGCGCGGGCTCTGCGACAGCGTCGAGCCAGGCCCTTCGATGATCTGCGGCGCGGTCGTCTGCGCTCGCGCCGCGAGGGTTATTAAGGAAAGCAGGAGGGTAATCAGAATGCGCATGGTACTCCCTTAGGCCCCCACCCATCTCCAATCGCCATCGTCTGCGGGTAACGGGTCCGCAGACCCTCCCTCCTCGAACGTTCGGAATTCTAGGATAGGGGAGCTCTATTGATAGCTTATGCCTCTGCCTTCAGGCTAGAACTGCTTCAGGCAGAGGTACTGACTTCCAATTGCGTCCCCCCTCCCCTAGAATTGGGGAGGGGGACAGGGGGTGGGGGCCTGGTCAGGCAAACATCTGTTGGGCAGCGGCGACAGGGTCCGGCGCGGCGATGATGGGGCGGCCGATGACCAGATAGTCCGCCCCTCGTTGAATGGCTTCGGCGGGAGTCATCACGCGGGCCTGATCGCCGGCCTGAGAGCCGGCGGGCCGCACGCCGGGCGTGACGATCAGGAAGCCTGGCGCGGGAACGGCGGCGCGCACGGCCTCGATCTCCTGCGGCGAGGCGATCACCCCATCGCAGCCGGTCTCGTAGGCCAGCCGCGCCAGGTGGCCGACGTAATCGGCTAGCGGCGTCTCGACGCGCAACTCCCCGCGCAGCGTTTCCGGCCCGATGCTGGTCAGGACGGTGACCGCCAGAACACGCGGGCGCGGCAAGCCCTCGACTTCCGCCGTCTGCCGGGCGGTCTCGACGGCGGCGCGCAGCATGGCCGATCCGCCGGTGGCATGCACGGTCACGCACCAGACTCCCAGACGCACGACTCCGCGCATCGCTCCGGCGACTGTATTCGGTATATCGTGGAGCTTAGCGTCGTAGAAGAAGCGCTCCGCTCCGGCCTCGCGCAGGCGCGCAAAGACCTGCACGCCCGCTGCCGTCGCCAGCTCCAGCCCGACCTTGAAGACGCCTACGTGGCCTTTGAGCTGCTCGACGAGCTGGATCGCCCGGCAGACATCGTCCACGTCCAGCGCGCAGATGATCCGATCTTTCGGCTGCAAACAGGTTCCTCCTGAAGTTAAGCCTGGACCCAGAACTGGTCCCACGCCTTGGCGAAACTGTCGGCGCGGGAGACGACCAGGCGCGGATTGACCACTTCCACGCCGGGCTTGCCGCGAAACTCAGAAGCGCGGTCCGGCGTGGCTAGCTCGACCGTGAAGGAGACGGGCGCGGGGAACTTGAGTGGCTCCGGCCATTCGTTGCGGGCGAGGGCCCCGTAGACGCGGCCCTCGATGAGCGCGCAGGCATCACTCGCGGGCATGTGACGAGCGCTGTAGCGGCCCAGTCCGACTTTGACGGGCGCCTCGACCACGCGCTCTCCGACCAGCTCACGCACCTCGCGGCAGGTGGCCGTGTCGCCGGAGACGAAGACGGCGGGGCAGTCGTAATCGCCGCAGAGCGCTGCGACGATGCCCGATTCGCCGACCAACGTGTCGTTGATGCGCGCGTTGTACCAGGCCTGGGAGGAGACCGTATGGCAGAGCACACCGTCGGGCGTACCGGCCATCGCGTGCGCGCCCACAAACAGCGCGGCATCGCAGCCGGCTTCCAGCGGCGCCATATAGCGCGCCCAGGCATAGCCCAGCACGTATTCCGCGCCGCTCTCCAATTGCTCCGGAATCAGGCTCTTGAAGCTCCAGGCGCCACCCGCGCCGTGTCCATCGATAACGACGATCTCCGTGGCTCCCGCGCGCTTGCAGCCGCGTACCGCCGCGTTGACTTCCTGCGTATAGAGCCGCCGCCCTTCTTCATAGAGAGGCGCGCCCCCGTTGACCTGATCCCACACCGAAATCCCGGCGATCCCCTCCATGTCGCACCAGAGCATCACCCGCATGCCGCCTACCCCTTCCCGTTGTCGTTCCGCAGGGATAGTTCACCATCGCTCGCGCCATTCCTGCTAAAAACGCCAGGGTGATCCTATTCTCCTTGTTCGGGCGACTGAAGTCGCAGCCCCTGGGGCCCCTGCCCCATGCCCAAAGTCGCCCTTCGGCGACTGGCTTTCGGCATAGTCCCCCCTCCCCTAGAATTGGGGGAGGGGTCGGGGGTGGGGGCCGTCCGCGCAGGCGGACTTTGCGCCTTTGTTGCTGCGGCTTCAGCCGCCCGAAGACAATATCAGGAATGGAGAGGAGGCAGGTGAGGGCCAAACGCACGGCGGGCGGACCTTAATAAGGGGTCCGCCCGCCGCATATCGAAAGACGCTCTGCGAAGGCTTAGCCGCCGTCGTAGATATTGAAAGGCGTCTCGTTGGTCTCTTCGGTCTGCCAATTATCGCAGTCCAGCCGCTTGCAGTGTAGCATCCGGCGAGTGGTGCCGTTGGCCATCTCCACCGTTGCAATGGCCGCGTAGCGACAGGACAGGCAGAGGGATGGTTCTAATAAGCGCACGATGCGCAGTTTAGTATTCTCGTTATTCATAGTGCCACACCTCTATTTCATTTGCGCTGGTCGCCCATACCGCTCTGACTGAGGGCCAGTCGCATACTCCACTTAGGGCCGCTTACCGCAATGGGAATCCCCAGAATACGGCAAATCGCTTCGTCTTCCGAGACGGCCCAGCGCAGCAGAGACTGTGCCTGCCGCTGGAAACCCGCCTCGATCTGTTCCAGAGCCGCCACGATATCCAGGTGGCCGCCATGCGCGCGTACCGAAGCCGCCAGTCGTTCCAGACGCTCCAGCCAGTGACGCTCGGTGAGAGGAAGTCGGGTCGCCGAGATCAGGTTGACCACGATCTCATAATGTCCCGCATGGGCCAGGCCGCTGATCGTTTCCGTCAACAGCCTCTCTGATGCCTCTTCCCACTCGCCTTCCAGGCTCACCACCGGGATGCCGCTGTGCAGGTAGAGCCTGCATTGAAACAGCGCACCCGGCATCGCCGTTGCCTCCCGAAGGGTTGAGATGGCCGATCGATCCTGATTATCGGCGGTCTCTGCGGCGATTTGCAGGTATGTCACCGGCTGTTTCTGCCGGCGACGCCATCAGGTAATATTCCTCCGTGAAGCGCCGCCCTGCGGCCCGAGGACCTCTTTCCGTGCCCTAATGCCTGTAGGAAGTGCAAACTGAGTGGATTGTTCCATAAAATGCAAACAGAGAGGACGGTCGTTATCTTCCCGGCGCGATGAAAAAGTCATTGACTTTGGGAGGAGCGCTCAGGTAGTATAGGGATGATTTCAGACAGCGCGCGTGACTGGCGTTTGCAGGGAGCTCACCCTGGAGAAGCGCGCGCTGGGGTAACGAATCGCGCGCCTGGGTATCCTGCTGTTTTGCTGCGGGGACCGGGCGTTTTGTTTTGGCTGTCCGGCCCCGGCAGTAAGGACGCGGAAGGCGTCGAGGCAGGAGTTCGGAGCCAATCTTATCGCCAGAAAGGAATCGACTGCTATGTCTGCCACACCGGCGCCGCGCCGCGCGCTGCTGAGCGTCTCCGACAAGACGGGCCTCGTCGCATTTGCCGAAGGCCTGCACCGCCTGGGCTACGAAATCGTCTCGACCGGGGGCACGGCCTCCACGCTCGCCCAGGCCGGCCTCCCCGTGACCAACGTCAGCGACGTGACCGGCTTTCCGGAGATGCTGGAGGGCCGGGTCAAAACGCTGCATCCCGCCGTGCATGGCGGGATCCTGGCCGACCGCGCCAAGCCGGAGCATCTCCAGGCTATCGCCGCGCAGAACATCCGGCCTATCGACCTGGTCTGCGTCAACCTCTACCCGTTCGCCGCTACCGTCGCCCGGCCCGGCGTCTCGCTGGAGGAGGCCATCGAGAACATCGACATCGGCGGTCCGGCCATGATCCGCTCTGCCGCCAAAAACCACACCGGCGTGATCGTGGTCGTGCATCCGGCGGACTATCCGGCGCTGCTAGAGGAGATGGATCTCAACGACGGCGACGTCTCGCCGCAGACACGCCGCCGCCTCGCCGCCAAAGCCTTCGCGCATACCGCCCAGTACGACGCCACCATCAGCCAGTGGCTGAACCGGCGCTTCGCCCAGGAGGGCGACGAGGCGCTGCTGTTTCCGGAGGAGATCGCGCTGGGATTTACCAGAGCCCAGGACTGCCGCTATGGTGAGAACCCGCACCAGCAGGCCGCCTTCTACGTCCAGACCGGCGTCGCCGAGCCGTGCGTCGCCACGTCCCGGCAGATCAGCGGCAAGGAGCTCTCGTTCAATAACCTCTACGACCTGAACGGCGCCCTGGAGACGGTCAAGGAGTTCAGCGAGGAGAGCCAGCCGGCAGCGGTCATCATCAAGCATACGAACCCGTGCGGCGCGGCGCTCGGCGCGACCCTGGCCGAGGCGTTCCGCAAGGCGCGCGAAGGCGATCCCGTATCGGCCTTCGGCGGCATCCTGGCGGTGACGCGCCCGCTGGACGTGGAGACGGCAGAAGAGATCACCGGTAAGAACACCTTCTTCGAGTGCATCATCGCCCCCGGCTACGCGCCGGACGCCATCCCGATCCTGACGGAGCGCAAGAAGTGGGGCGCAAATTTGCGCCTGCTGGAAGTCGGCGATCTGCGCGGCTGGCGCGAGAAGGCGGCTGCGACCGGCAAGGACTTCAAGCGGGTGGTCGGCGGACTGCTTTTGCAGACCCCGGACCATCTGGTCGTCACGCGGGCGGACCTGAAGACGGTCACGGAGCGAGCCCCTACGGACGCGGAAGTCGAAGAGCTACTGTTTGCCTGGAAGGTGGTGCGCCACGTCAAGAGTAACGCCATCGTCTTCACGCAGAATCGGCAGGTAGTGGGCGTAGGAGCAGGCCAGATGAACCGGGTGCGATCCGTTCGGTTGGCCGTGGAGCAGGCGGGCGAGAAAGCGCGCGGCGCGGTCCTGGCCTCCGACGCCTTCTTCCCCTTCCCGGACGGCCCGGAGACGGCGGCACAGGCCGGCATTGCAGCCATCATCCAGCCCGGCGGCTCCGTTAAGGACCCGGAGACCATCGACGTCGCCAACCGCTACGGCATCGCCATGGTCTTCACCGGCGTCCGCCACTTCCTACATTAAAGCCCCCACCCGGCCCCTCCCCAATTCTAGGGGAGGGGGACTCCTTTAAAAGTTTTGTTTCCGTCTTATAGCCTCTTCTAGCTCACAAGCGAAGGAAAAGCCCTAAGACAGGACAGTCCTATGCGAGAGCCGTCAATAGCGGCAAAGGACCGAGGGAACCGGGCTCTGCCTGGTATCGTCTTCCTACCGGGTGGAAAGGAAGTGAACCATGGCAGAGACAACAGATTTTGAGGAATATCCCTCGCCGTTCGCGCATCCGTTGACGGTAGGAACAAGTGAGGCGCGTTCGCGAAGGTCATGGCGAGTTGTGGCGACCACAACGGCGCTGTGCCTGGCCGTCGGCATTGGGGCCGTTCTGATCGTCGCATGGGCCAATCATCGTCCGGCGGCTGGGCCATCGATGCCGCCGGAGCAGAGCGCAGTTGCCGTCGCACCGGCAAAAACAGAGCAGACGTCGGCTGGGGATTCGCTCGGTCAGGCCACGCAGGAAACGCGTCCTTCCCTCGCCTACTACACGCAGAGCGTTAAAGGCGGGCTGTTCAGCGCGCCGCAGCCGCCGGCTCCGAAACGTCACCGAGCCGTATTCTATCATCGCTTAAAACCGGCGGAAGGTTCGCCTCCACAGGACACCGAGCCGTCCCTTCTGCCGGTGACTCCGGTCGATCCCTTCGTGGACTGGTCTTACGATGGAACGGTCAAGACGGGCGATAAGGCGATGGCCTTACTGGAAAACACCAAGACTAAAGAGGGGCAATACGTCCAGACCGGAGACACTTTCCTCGACGCCAGGGTCGGGAGAATCACGGAGCGGAGCGTCACTCTCCACTCGGCGGACAAGACTTACATTTTGCCCAAATCGCAAAAGATCACGGTCGTCCCGCTGGACAAGAGCGCGCCGTACCTCACCCAGAGCAATACGAAGCCTGCGCAGCCGGCCGGCGCCGCGCCAGGAACCCCGGGCCAGACGGCTGCCACCGCATTTTCCGGCTTTGCAAGTTTGACTCCAGAGCAGCGCGCCATGATGCGGCAGTACTGGCGTCAGTACCGGCAGATGTATCGCAACATGGGCGGAGGATACGGTTCGACGTCGTATCTGCAGTCTACTACACCAGGAGGCCAATAGACCGATCTGACTCTATTCGGTGGGCCGGCCGGCTCGCAGCAACTCCTGTCTGGCATTCTCCTGGCAGTCCGCTGCGCCCCGAAGCAGGAGCTTTCCCTGCTCTTGTGCGGGCTGCTGCGAGCCGCGCAATAGGACCTCTTCCTGCGGAAGCGTGTCTGCCGTCACCGGCGGAACATAGGGCAATCGTTTGGCTTCCCGATGCTCGTGGCGCGCAATGCTCAACAAGAACCATAACGCCCCACCGGTATAGGCAAACAAGACCGCCAGCGGTATCCACTCACTCAAACCTTTCGGATGAAAAAAGAACGGGATCAGCACGAGGCCGATCGCGATCGCGGCAAACGGCAGGGACAGGAAAAGCATCATCGTAATCAGAGAATAGGCCATTCCCTTCTTCCTCAAATACTCTTGCCTCCGCTTGACTCGCTCCTCTAGCTGGCTCATCGTAGCTTCCTCTTGTGTTGTGTGCAGGATTTGGCTTCCGGATGGCGAAACGTCCCTTCGGACAACAGATCGGCCGGTGACTGCCTGCCCGTCGCCGCGATAGAAACGGGACTATCCTCCCTTTATACGAAAGGAAAATGGAAATGAAGCGAAGCTTCGTGGTGACGAGTTTCCTGCTGGCGCTCCTGGCCCTGATGATGGCGCCTGGCCGCGCGCCGGCCGGTCCGCCCTTCGTCACCGACGACCCGGAGCCGGTCGATTTCCATCACTGGGAGGTCTACATCTCCTCCATTTATCAACACGCCTTCGGAGGGATCAGCGGCACGCTGCCCCACCTGGAAGTCAACAACGGCGTCGCCCCCAACGTGCAACTGCACCTCATCGTGCCCAACGCCTTCTCGGGTATGCCAGGCAGCGGGACGCAGTATGGGTTGGGAGATACGGAGATGGGCGTCAAGTGGCGGTTCGTGCAGGAGAACAAAACGACGCCTCAGATCGGAATCTTTCCCTTGCTGGAAGTGCCTACCGGCGACGCCGGTCGCGGCCTGGGCACCGGAAATCTGGATGTGTTCCTGCCGGTGTGGATTCAGAAAAGCTGGGGACCCTGGACCAGCTATGGCGGAGGCGGCTACTGGATCAACCCCGGTCCTGGGAATAAGAACTACTGGCTGACCGGATGGCTGCTGCAAAAGGATCTGGACAAGCACTGGACGCTCGGCGGGGAGCTGTTCTACACCACGTCGCCCGCCGTAGGCGTACGCGATCAATTCAATTTCAACCTCGGCGGCTACTACAACTTCGATGACGGCCATCACCTGCTTTTCTCGGCCGGTCGCAGCATCTCCGGAGATACCTCCTTCATGGCCTACCTGGGCTACCAGTGGACCTTTGGCCCCCATGAGCACGCCGAATCGCAAGGTGGCGGAGAGAACCAGCATAGTTAAAATAAATTCCCCCTCTCCTTTGAAAGGAGAGGGGGTCAGGGGGTGAGGTCTCAGCGATGCCCGCCACCCATATGCACGCCGCCGCCTCCCATTCGCATTCCGCCGCCGATTCGGCCACCGGCGTGGAATCCACCACCAGGCAGAAACCCACCGGGTCGGAAACCGCCGCCTGGACGGAAACTTCCCCCCGGCCGGAAGCTGCTGCCAGGCAGAAAGCCGCCGTTGGGCCGGTAGCCTGAGCCAGGAAGGAAGCCCCCTCCAGGTCGGAACCCGCCACCAAAACGATTGGAGGGCCGGAAGCCAACCGAATGAAACCGATCGAACGGCTCCCCACGGAAATGGTGGAAATGATGATGCCGATCGAAGTCAAAGGCGACACTGAAGCCGAAGAAGGGATACCCAAAGTAAGGGTAGCCGTACCAGAAGGCGTCGTAGGGCAGGTAAGGCACCGGATACGGTTCCGGATAGTAGTACGGAACCGCATAATAATAAGGCGCCGAGGGAGGCGCCTCCTCGCCGCCCAGCTCAGGAGAGCGGAGCTGGGAGGGCACACCGGCCTCTCCGTTCGTAGCAAGCAGCAGCATACGGTAGCGGTCGTCGCGAACGGCCTGCCCCTCCTGCTGGATGTGGCGAAGTTGGTCGCGTTGGTCCGGCGTCAGCACGCTGCGCGCGGACGCGCGCGCTTTCAGGAAAGCGATCTCGACTTTCTGCCCGGCGTCGGAGATGTTGTGGACAAGCTCCGTTGAGCGATCTTCGTTAAATGAGGGGGCCTCTTCTTCCCGCTGGAGGTCCCGTCTCCAGCCGGCGATGCGGGCTTCCTGTTCGGAGCGCACGACGTCAAAACGGTCATAAATGCGGTCTAACTGGGCGATCTGATCGCTGCTCAGATGGAGCCGCGCCACGATCGACGGCTCCGATATGTCGATCGTGTTCGAATCGTTACTAGGCAGACCTCGCGCCCCTTCCTGTTCCTGGGCGCGCAGAGGTAAGCACGCCGCCATGCACAACAGCACAACGGCCAAAGTTCGAGCTGCCCGTTGCATTGTCTCTCTTCCTTTCCCCTGATTTCCGCGGGATCTCCGTGTGTTGCGTTGGGCGCTGTCTCTGCTACACAGCGAGTCCGGCGAATAGCTCACTATCTTATACTCATCATAACATGGTTATGATGCATTGCGGACGGACGGATGCGAAAAAATATCCAGAAACCGCGCGGCGCAGGGCCATAGAGGCTGCCCAGGCTGGCCGGATGGGTATAAAAGGTGATCGCCGCCCCGATGCCCGTCTGATACGAGCGGTTCGGGGTGAAGTCGTAGACGTATCCGAGGGTCGTTTCGCTAATGCCGTACTTCGTATCCGCAGGCTCCAGCGCCAGCTCCTCGCCCAGCTTGTTGACGAACTCATAGCGCAGGAAGAACGTGTTGCGGCTCGCCAGGTTTAGCTCGGTCTCCAGCAGGTAGGCGTCCGAGTTGATCCCCCCGCTGCTATTGTTGCCAAACGCCAGGGTGGTTGCCCAGAAGCCGCCATCCCGCCGCGTGACGGTATAGAGAGCCGAGGCGCTCGCGCGACGCACATCCTCCGTCGGGCGAAGCGCCTCTGGACTATGGATGTAGCCATAGGAGGTCTGCAGGCTCCAATGAGGGCCGGGATTGTAAGTAAGCCGTCCCGACACGGAATCCATGTGCATGGGGTTGAAGTCGTAGCGATACTCGTCTGGTTCTCTACCGGTAAAGTACGAGGCTTCCAACTGCACATCCCGCTTCCACGCCCCCAGGGTGAGCACGCCGAAATCGATGTGCGTGCTGTCCATCCAGTGATGGGTGATCGGGGCCATGGGCATATCCAGCGCCGACAGCCGGTGCATGAAGGCCGGCGGCCCCAGCGCCGGCTCGCCGGAGGGCGCGGCATAGAGGAAGACCGCGCTGTCCCGGCCCAGCGGATGCAGATACCGCGCCGCCAGCTCCATGAACAGGTCGTGGGGATGTTGCCGGCCTATGAGGGGATGCCCGTGATACTGCTCCCCCGATTGAAACAGGAGCGGATAGCCGCCGGGCGTCACCGTCAGCGGCTCCAGGGTCAGCATGGTGCGCAGTTGAAGCTGGTCTTTGCCCACGGAACGGTCTGCCATGAGCATCAGCCAGTTGGTCGCGTCGTACTGATAGTCCCCGCGCGGGCCTTCCTGCCGGTCGTAGTTGAGGAAGACGTTATAGTGGGTCATCAGCATCCAGCGGCCCGACATGGTATGGATGCCGTACATTGGGCTGTCGGCAGGCTGCCAGGAGGTCCCAGAGGATTCTTGATTCTCCGCGATCCCGGCGAAAGGCGCCATCATCATATGCATCATGCCATTCCCGGCCATGCCCTCCCCGGCCACCGAAAGCGGAAAGGAGACGGTGAAGGCTTTTTGGCTCGGAGGGGTGATGGTCAGAGCGAGCCGGTAATCGCCCGCGTGCGGGAAATGGACGGTCGCAACGTAGACGCCGGGGGCTGCGCCAGAAGTAATTGCCGGCGCCTCCATATGCATCTCCGCCATCGCAGGCATGCTCAGCCTCGCGGTCACGCCTACATTCGGCACAGGCGCGTTCCGGCTCGTATCGGTAACGTGCAGAGGAAGCGGGATGTCGGCGCCGGGCCGTAAGGGTTCTGCGGGCAGATCCAGCGTGACGAAATAGCTGCCCGCTTTTTGTATTAGATGCCTGGAAGCGACTTGCGCACGGGCTGCCGGCGCCAGGCATGTCGAGAAGACAAGCAGCAGTGCCGCCAGTCGTGTGGCACGGGAAAACATAAATCCTTCCTTTCCAGAGAATGAAGAGACTGAGATGCCAACGAGGCTGCATTACCGCAGCCGGAGTCAGACTCATCCCTGGAAAGGAGGCGCGCGGGGGGAATTGGGAGGCGAAGAATCACTCTGAGGAAGCGGAAAGAGATGGATGACAGGCAAGCGAGCCCGCCGTGGAGGACCTGCCGGGAAGATCGCGTGCGCGACCGGCGCCGCAGGGAAGAAGATGCGAACTGCCGCAGGAAGCGGAACGCCGTCCCGAACTGGCGTGAGATTGCACGGACAGTCCGCAACCTGACCGGCGTCGGATGGCATTCTATGCGTGGACGTTTGGCTGTGATGACAGGCGCACACGAGGGAATGCGACCTACAGCACGAGCGCGCTTTTACGCCGCCCGGAACGCCGGCATGGCAATTTGCCAGGGCTGGCACGGCGCCCATAAATAACATGAGCGCCAGTGCCAGCCTGAGGATCAAGTTTGAGGGTAGTCGCCGTACCGTCCGCATTCTCCCTTCTGACCGCTTCAGGGTGTGGCAAGCAGTTTCGTTCTGGCTTGATACTTCTTGCCTGCTTCCGATTTAGGCATATTATACTTCAGAATACGATGTTTAGCAGATGCGCGAAGCGGTTTGCTTCCCATTAGCAGGCTCCATTTTCCTGTTATCAGCGGATAGAACGAGTACAATCTTAAGATAACTCTCTTGATGAGGAACTAGAGGCATGGGAATTTTCAGGAAGGCGATTCAATCCTGGTGGCAACGGTCCAGGCAAGATTGGGACTTAACGGTTGCCGCTGAGAAGGGCGACACCGACCAGGTGCTGGCTCTTCTTGACCAGGGGGCCAATATAGAGGCAAGCCGGAACTATATGACGGTTCTCATGTGGGCTGCGTTTGGAGGTCATGCCGACACGGTGCGCGCTCTCCTGAAGCGAGGCGCAAAAATCAACCCTCACATCGTGTATGATTGGAATTCCTTCCATATGGCCGTGATGGGAGGCAATCCGGAAATCGTTGACCTGTTTTTGAAACAGGGAGCCGATGTGAATACCAAAGACCCAGAGCATGAAATCACGGCGTTGATGTATGCGGCCCAGGACGGCCATCTGGAAGTTGTGCGCCTGCTGCTCGATCACGGCGCCGAGATTAACGCCCGCGATTCTATCTCCGGATCGTCCGCCTTGTCTTATGCTGCCTCTCCGGAGATCAAGACACTGCTCAAACAGAGAGGCGCGGAGGAAGATCCTCCGGAGGGTTGGTAATTCCTTGTGCTCGTGTCGGACGATCCCTTAGTAGCGATGCGATAGTACCTATTACTGCCCCTGGCTACTCCGCAGTAACTCCTGCTCTCCAGTGCCCGTGCTGCCGTCTGCGCTCCTGAGCAAGACGTTGCACTGCTCCTGAGTAGGCTCCTCCGATCCACGCACAAGGACTTCCTCGGCTGGCAGGGTATCGGGAGTAACAGGCGGGACGTAGGGAAGTTGCTTGGCTTCCAGACGCGCCCGGATCCCTGCTTGGATCATTACCCAGGTCATATATCCGAACATGAGCATCATCCATGCCATGCTGACTAGCCCAGCGGCCAGATGAGTTACGGAAAAGACTTTTGAGGTTAAAGAGATATACAACCAAACAACGAATCCACCTACCACAACGACGTCGATGACGGCACAAAGAATTAAACAGAAAGTAGCTATACTAAACTCTGTATAGGCGCCTCGCCTCTTCTTAAGATACTGTCGTCTCTGCTTGATCCGCTCCTGTGTGTTGCTCATGGCAGATCCCTCCTCCCACCTTCATCACCTTCGACCTGCTGCATAGCGATTCCTGCCTGCCCAGGCCGATTGTGAGCGGGAAGCAGGCTTTCACCGGTTCCTGAAAGGAAACAAGCGGGCCTGGATGCATCTCCAGGCCCGCTTGTTTCCATTTAGAAATCCGGCAGATTCGTAGCTGGTAGGCTACCGATATGCCAGGGAACAGGCTACTTACTATCCGGCTGCTGCGCTTTGATCTTCTCGTCGATACCCTTCAGGTACTTGTCCGGGTCCTTGTCGAAGGCCGGCTTGCAGCCGGCGCAGCAGAAGTAGTAGCGCGTCCCTTTCACGTCGCTGTAGTCCGAGGCGGCGGCATAGGAGGCGACCGCCTGGTTATTGACCGGGCAGTACAGGACATGCTTCTCCGGAGAGGCCGTGTACTTCTTCGGATTCTTGTCGAAGGACTTCTTGTCGTCGGCGCTGGCAAAGAAATAGCGGACGCCGTGTACATCGCTATGGCCGGCGGCCTTGTCCGGATCGATGCGCTTGGTCGTGACGGGATCGAACAGCGACATGCCGATCACTTTGCCTTTGCTGTCCTTGGCGTACTTGGCCGGTTCTTTGTTGAACTCCGCCGGGCAGGAGCCGCAGCAGAAATAGTAACGCACTCCCTTATAGTCCGCGTGTGGCGTGTCGGCCGTCACCTTAGCGATTTTGTCGCCCTCTACCGGGCAGGTATACGAGCCGGCCTGGTCCGCGCGCACGGCAGCGGGCAGAAGGACGGCGGCACAGGCGATCGCCGCAAGGAGACCGCGCCCGGCGGCGCGTGTCGTAAGAGAAAGCATGATCGATTCCTTTCGTTTGAATTCGAGTATCAGGCGTGTTGCCGCTTCGAAGCGAGAAGGGGCGATGTTAGAAAACGCGGTGTCTAATGCTTATTACCTCGCATAGACATAAGAGTGACGGTTAAGCCTGTAAAGTCACCGGCTTGCCGGTCTCGATCGATTCGATAGCGGCCAGGCCGATGCGGACCGCTTCCAGGCCGTCCTGCGGGGAGATGCTGGGCTTGACGCCCTGCTCCAGACTGTCGATGAAGTGCTGCAGCTCGGCCTGATAGGGATTATAATCCGTGGGGCTTTCCGGCACCACCACATTAGCGCGCGGCCCATCGCCGCCATAGAGCGCCATGCGGAACGGCGTTCCGGACGGCTGATTGAAATTGTACTCCAGCAGGCCGGCGTCTCCGGCAATCTCGATGCCGACCTTGAAGCCGCCCGGATCGGCCCAAGTCCCCTCCACATGACAGATCGCTCCGCTCGTAAAACGTAGCGTGACCAGGCCGTAGTCGAAGGCAGGCAACTGCCTGCCGTTGAGGCCGCAGGCATAGACACGCTCGACCTCGCCGAAGGTCCAGCGCAGCCAGTCGAAATCGTGAATGATCAGATCGAGGATGCAGCCGCCGCTCATCTCCGACTTGGCGTACCAGTCTTCCCAGCCGCGCGGCATCGGGCCGCCGCGCCGGGTGCGGATAGCCGCCGGCTGGCCGACCTCGCCCGACTCCACCGCCCGCTTCGCCGCCAGGAACTCCGGGAAGAAGCGCAGCACGTGCGCCACGAACAGGGTGACGCCGGCCTGGTCGGCAGCGGCGATCATGCGCTCGCAGTCCGCCTGGGTGCGCGCCATCGGCTTCTCGGTCGAGATACCACGCAGGCCCAGCTCGCCCGCGCGCTCCGCCGCCGTGCAGACGTAGTCGACGTGCCAGGGCGTGGGGCAGCAGACGTCCACCACGTCCGGGCGCGTCTCCGTCAGCATCCGATCGAAATCGGAGTACGGCTTCGCGCCGTGCTTGCCCGCCAGTTCCTGCGCCGCCTCCGACCGCACGTCCATGACGGCTACCAGATCCGCGTTCGGAATGCCCGCGTAGCAGCCGGCGTGCATCCCGGCCATGCCTCCCGCCCCTACTAAAGCCACTCGCAACACTGTCTCTCCTCCGGCCCCCACCCCGTCCCCTAAGATGGGGAGTGGGGTTGGACTGCTCTCTAGTATCTCTGCTTCAGGCTTCACCTGCCACAAGCAGAGGGTATAGCAAGCAAAAGAATCTCCCCCTCGCCCCTTCCGAAGGTTCTAGGAGAGGCAGGGCCGAAAGGCCCGTGGTCGATCAAGGGGGTGAAGGGTAAATAGGTAAGCCCATTATAGCTCCCCAGCCGTCTTTTGTCCAGTCGGCAGACGGGAATTTCTATGCCAGAGCAGGACGAGGGGCAGACTGTAACATTTTTCACAAGTTCTTGACGCTCATCTTTAGCGGCGGGTATACTGCAACCAGGTGTGTGCCCGTTGCGCCCTATGGCAAAAGCGGGCCTGTCTTCTTGCCGGCAATTTTGGCAAGATAAGGTAAGGTGGCAATTTGTCTCAGAATAACGGCAAAGTTCCGGTGCCGACGCTGGAGCGCCTGGCGACGTATCTGCGCTTCCTGATCGACCTGGAGCAGTCCAACGTGGAGACCATCTCCTCCGCCCAGGTGGAGCGCCAGACCGGTATCAACGCAGCCCAGTTCCGGAAAGACCTGTCCTATTTCGGAGAGTTCGGCAAGCCCGGCGTGGGTTACAACGTTTCGGACCTCCTGAGTCGCATCGCCCGCATCCTTAAAATCGACCGCGAGCAGCGCGTCATCCTGGTCGGCGCGGGCAACCTCGGCTCCGCCCTCGTAGGCTATCCCGGCCTCAAAGAGCATCGTTTCAACCTCATCGCCGTCTTCGACAATAACTACGGCAAGATCGGCCGCCCCCTCTGGAACCTGCAGATCCTTGACGTCGCCCATCTGAAAGAGATCAATGCGAAGCTGCAGGCGCGTATCGCCATTCTTGCCGTTCCTGCCAATGCCGCCCAGGCAGTCGCCGAAGATCTGGTAGAGGCCGGCATCCACGCGATTTTAAACTTTGCTCCCGTCCTGTTGCGCGTGCCCGACCATGTCTTCGTCCGCAACGTCTCCTTCCTGCAGGAGCTGGCAGTCCTCTCCTATCATCTCTCGACCGACGCCGCCACCGCCGACATAGAAGCTCCCGCGGCCCTCAATGGCAATGGCGCCTCCCCGTCTCCCACTGAAACCACGCCGCTCTCCGGCAACTCCGCCCAGGTGGGCGGATGAGGCCGCGGGACTTTCGGCGTCATGCCTCGCACCTATCCCATTCATCTTACCATTGAGGGTAAGCTGTGTGTGGTCGTGGGCGGTGGCGCCGTCGCCGAGCGCAAGGTGAGCGGCCTGCTGGCTGCCGGCGCGCGGGTACGGCTCGTCAGTCCCGAATTAACGCCGGAACTGCAGACACGGGCCAATGCCGGGGAGATCGAAGAGGTCACTGCGGCGTATGAATCGACGTACCTGGCGGATGCCTTTCTGGTCTTCGCCGCCACCGGCGACCGCGCCGTCAACGCACGGATCGCCGCCGATGCTATGGAACGCGGCATTCCGGTCAACGTGGTCGATACGAACACGCCGCAGGCGGGCGGATTTGTGGTCCCCGCCGTCGTCCGGCGCGGGGAGTTGTGTCTGAGCGTTTCGACCGGCGGCGCAACGCCAATGCTGGCCGCGCAGATCCGGCAAGAATTAGAGCAGCATTACGGGCCGGAATATGAAGAGCTGACCGCATTGCTAGGCCGGATGCGCGCTTACGTGCAGGAAACGGCCGGCGGTCCGGCCCGAAGCCGGGCCGCCCTCGAAAGCCTGATTGCCGCGGAGGCGGAGATGCGAGAGCTGCTCCGCGCCGGTCAGCCGGAGGCGGCCGAAGAGCGTGCGCGGAGCCTGGTCAACGCGGCCCTGGAGAGAGAGGATTGGTCCTCGTCCTCGTCGGAATAAGCCATCATGCGGCGCCCATCGCGGTGCGCGAGCGGCTGAGTTGCCCGGACTCCCTGCTGCCCGGCGCGCTCACCGCCGCCGCGGCCTGTCCGGGCGTGCAGGAAGCCGCCATCCTCTCGACCTGCAACCGCATGGAAATCTACGCCGTGACGGAGACGCCGGATGCCGCCACGGCGTACGCCCTGCTCTCGGCCCATCTGGTCCGCTTCTATCAGGTTCCGGAAGCGACCTTCGCTCCCTACCTCTACCGCAAAGTCGATCATGAGGCCGTCTCCCATCTGCTGCGCGTGGCAAGCGGGCTGGATTCGCTGGTGCTGGGCGAGGCGCAGATTCTGGGGCAGGTCCGGACGGTGCTCAAGGCGGCGGAGGAGGCGGGCACGCTCGGAAGCACGCTCCACACGCTGTTCCAGCAGGCCATCAGCGGCGGCAAGCGGGTCCATACGGAGACGGCGCTCGGTCGCGGCGCCTTCTCGATCGGGCGCGCCGCCGTGGATCTGGCGCGCGGCATCTTCGACGACCTCTCCCGCGCGACGGTGCTCATTCTGGGCGCGGGCAAGATGAGCGAGCTGACCGTCCGCTACCTGGTCCAGAACGGCGTACATTTCGTGGTCGTCGCCAATCGCACCTACGAGAAGGCGGTCACGCTTGCCGAGCGGCTGGGCGGAAAGGCGATCCAGTACGACTTGTTCGCCGAGGCGCTGCTCACCACCGACATCGTCATCTCCTCCACCGCCGCCCCCCACCCTATTCTGCGCCGCGAGATGCTGGCGCCCATCATGCGGCGGCGGCGCGGCCGGCCTCTGTTCCTCATCGACATCGCCATGCCCCGCGATATCGACCCGGATGTCGCCGATCTGGAAAACGTCTTTCTTTATAACATCGATGATCTGCAGGCGGTAGTGGTGGAGGAGGCGAAAGAGCGCGCGGCGGAAGCGGTTAGAGCAGAAGCCATCGCGGCAGACGAGGCGGCCAAATTCCTGGCCTGGTACCGCACCCGCGAGGCGGCGCCGGTCATCACGCAGTTGCGCGACCGGCTGGAGCAGATCCGCCAGGACGACCTGGCACAACTGCGCGCCCGGCTCGGCCACCTGTCCGAGCGGGAGTGGCAGGCCATTGAGACGGCCACGCGGGCGATGATGAACCGGGTGGCCCGCGAGCCGATCCTGCGGCTCAAGCAGGCGTCGTCGGAGACAGATAGCGGGACGGCGCGCTATGACCTGCTTTCGGCAGCCCGCGAGATCTTCGGGCTGGCCGCCGCCTCTAACCATCATGAGGCCGGCGCGCTTCCGCCAGAAGAGGCCGCGCCTGCGGAGACGGACGCACCGGACGAGCCGGTTCCTCCCGATACGGCGGAGGTAACGCCATGACATCTGCGACCTGGACCGCCCTGGCCTTCGTGCTCTATCTGGCGGCAGCCGTCTGTTTCGGGGCCGTCCTGTTCCTGCGCTCGCCCGCCGCGCCCCACAGACCGCATCCTCCCGCTCCCTCTTCTTCGCAAGGAGAGGGGGAACCTGAGGAAGGGGCTTACACTCTCACCGAAGGCATCTCCCGGCTGGGCCTGCTGCTGCTTCTGGGTGGGATCCTCGTCCACTTTGCCGCCATCGGGGCCTGGTGCGTTACCACGCACCGCTCGCCCTTCGCCAGCGAGTTCGGCACCTTTTCCGTGCTGGCATGGGCCATCGCGCTCGCGTACGCCATTTTCGATTTCCGCGCCCGTCTGCCGGCCGTCGGAGCGGTGGCGCTGTCGGTGGCCTGTATCATCCTGTTCTGGGGGGTGGCGCACGCCCGTGGCCCGATCGAAGACAACCCCGTTCTGAAAAGCCAGTTGGTCAGCATGCATGTGCTGGCGATCCTGGCGAGTTTCGGACTCCTGGCGCTGGCCTTCGGATGTGCCGCGCTCTATCTCCTGCAGCATCGTCTGCTCAAGTCGCACCGGGTGGGCGGGCTGTTCCGCCGCCTGCCGTCGCTGCAGACGCTGGATACCGTCGCCTACCACTCTGTCGCGTACGCGCTGCCTCTGCTGACGCTGGGCTTGCTTCTGGGCCTGGTAGAGGTGTTCAGCGGTCGGCTATCCTCGCCGCCGAGCGCCTGGCTCCGCGATGCCCACACGATCGCCTCCGGCGTGACCTGGCTGCTCTACGTCTTCTATCTGGCGGCGCGGCTCGGCGCCGGCTGGCGGGGCGTGCGCCTGCAGTACATCCTGCTGGCGGGCCTGTTCGTCGCCCTCGCCCTCTACGCCGTCCCCACCTCCACGCACCGCTTTCATTAGCTATGCAATCTCAATGCGATCCGGCGATTTTGAGCAAGTATGCCTCGGAAACTTCCCTTCCCGATGATACTGGCCGGTCTGCTTGTATATAAAGCGCCCCTTGATGTGCGATGATATGTCTTAGAGCATAAGCGGTTTTCCATGACCAGACCACCTGGCCATTGCGAACGGAGAGGGCGACGAGCGTATCCGTTAACCCGTTAGGATGGGACGCAATGGGAATATAGACGATTCCGCCTGTAGCAACAGGCCCTCCACCGGATACGATTTCTGAGTCAGTTCCCAGCCGTTTGATCCAGGCGATCTTACCATTGCGCGTGTCCAGGGCGTAGATCCGATCTGTACTTGAAAAGATAACTCGATCAGGAGTGACTAGCGGCGGGGGAAGCTTCCAGCGTGCGTCTTTGTCATCGGTAAAGCCCGGTAGATCGGTGAACCATTTGACGCGCAGATGCCGGTCGTAAGCATCCGCAAGCGTACCATATCGCAGATAGAGAGTATCTGGGTCGGCGGAGACCTGCCCACAGTCAGGTAGATATTCCAGTCCATGCAGGCGACCGTTAACGCCTCCTTCAAGTGTGGCTAACGTATCGTGGTCATGCAGGAACAGCCACTCGCTCTCTCCCAGCATCTCCCCAACCTCATCGACATTCATACCATACGTCTCTGAGGTCCAGTAGCCGAAATCTGTGCTGCGCTGCGCGAGAGCCTGTCCCGTCCTGGTATCTACCTCCAATAGCCTTTCGGGTCCAGGACTCTGGCTATGCAGAATAACGATGAGATTCCCAGAACGTGTTGCCACACCAATATCAACCCACTGTGTGCCCGGAGCAATCTTCTGAGTGTCCAGGGTCAGAAGAATAGTCCCCTTATCAGCGGACAGCAGAACTAAGACCTTTTTGCTCAGACTGCCCACCAGAGTCCAGACGCCTTTGTCTGTAGCAAGCAGAGGCATATGCTCGGCATCACTGTTTTGCCACAAAACAACGCCGGAATGTGTATCGACAGCCTCCATTGTCTCGCGGCTCAAGCAGTAGATAATATTCCCGGCCGCCACAATCGGTTCTACACTGCTCGTGAAACGGCGTCGCCAGACAAGGTGTAAAGGCGGAGCGATAGAATCGGTCAGATGGCCTGAATGAGCCTGGTCTGCCTGTGATTGTCGCCACTGTGTAGTTTGAACGCGCCATGATATGTGATAAAATGTCCCAAACGAGCAAAAAAGAACTGGCACTAACAAAATGAACAAAGAATTTATCCGTTGACCGACGATCATTTTCATGCACCTTTGAAGGCTATGGCAGCATGGTTTCTTTACGGCTCTCTACGTAATTCTATCCCTTTATAGCAAAGGTTACTTGTCTTATCAATCGGTACTGATCGGACAGAGCGACTCGCGGTATTCACGACCGAGGCGCATAGCTTCCTCGAACTCTGGCTCATCCTCATAGATGCCGACGATCTTCTAGTTTTGTAGCAGCCATCTTCTTGATTACTATGCCTCGCTCTTTTCTGCCTCTATTGTACCCAATGTGTCAGGAAGGGGCTTGTCGGCCGCACCTGGAAAAGTGTCTACTTTCCTGTTTTCTCGTGGCCGGCAGACCGGGAAGTGAAGGCTGTCCGCACCCTCAGGGCCATCGCATTTGGAATTTTCCGCCCGAAAGGGCGGTTGGCCGCAGGCCTGCCAGCCGGGTCGTTCACGGCCCGGCCAAAACCAGGGACGGGGAAACAGGCATTGAAGTCACATGCGCTGGCCCTGCGCACCCTATGGCGCAATTGACAATAGCCGCCTTTTGCAGTAAACTGGAACGGTTTTACCCGCAATTCACGAATTAGATACCAGGGGGCGAGGTAAGGGTCGTTATGCAGCTTTGCGCCATCACGGATGAGATCAGCCAGGACTTCGAGCACGCGCTGGACGTGCTGCTCGAATACGGCGCGACTGCCGCCGAGCTGCGCGGACTGTGGGGGACCAATATCGCCGACCTGAACGACGAGCAGGCCGCCCGCGCTCAAAAAGCCCTGCAGGCGCGCGGCATGAAGGTGGCCTGTCTGTCGACGCCGTTTTATAAATGTGATCTAGCCGCCGACACGCCCAACGAGGGCGAGGCGGCCGGCAGGATGCATCTGGCCCAACCGCGCGGACTGGAAGACCAGTTGGAGATGCTGCGCCGCAGCATCCGGCTGGCGCACACGTTCGATACGACGCTGCTGCGTGTGTTCTCCTTCTGGCGCAAAGCGGCGCTGACGCCCGATCTGGAGGCCCGGATCGTGGATGCGTTTGCCGAGCCGCTGGAGATAGCCGCGCAGGAAGGCGTGACATTGCTTCTGGAGAACGAGCACGCCTGCTATATCGGTACGGGCGCGGAAGCGGCGCGGATCGCTTCTGAGATCGATTCGCCCCATTTTCAGCTCGTCTGGGATCCCGGCAATGCCTTCTATGCCGGCGAGCGTCCCTATCCCGATGGGTACGAAGCCGTGCGTCCCTGGATAGCGCATCTGCACGTCAAAGATGCCCGCATGGTGCCGACGCCGAACCATGGGCCGCAGCCGCAGTGGTGCGTCATCGGAGACGGCGAGATCGACTATACAGGCCAGTTCGCCGCGCTCAAGCGCGACGGCTATACCGGCTACGTTTCCCTGGAGACGCATTTCGTCCCTGCGACCGGCAGCGGCGAAGGCGGTAAGGGCACGCATGAGGACGGATCCCGGCTCTGCCTGGCCGCCCTGCAAAAATACCTTTCATAATGATTGCATACCCCTCCTATCAAATCTCCCCCTCGCCCCTTCCGAAGGTTCTAGGCGAGGCAGGGTCGCAAGGCCCGTGGGAAGACGGAGGGTAAGGGAGAAGTGAGTTTCGATGCCTGATCCTTTATCGATAGAAACCTGGCGCAAAATGTTCATCAAGCACGGCCAGAAGTTCGGGTGGGCGCTTGCCATCCTCTTTGGCCTCGGCCTTGTTGGCGGCTTTGGATGGAGCCAGTACGGAGGGCGCGGCCAGAACGCGGGCGTGGTGCCCACCAACACCGTGATCGCTACCGTGAACGGCGACCCGATCACGCAGGGCGATTTTATGTCGGTGATGCGCAGCCTTTCGCAGCAAGAGCCATCCGAAGCGGATTACGCCCAGAAAGCCGGAAGGGCGATGCAGCAGTTGATCCAAATAACGGTACTCCAGCAGGAGGCCAAAAAGCGCGGTGTCCGTGCCAGCGACGCAGACGTGGACCGTCAGATCGCTCAAGAGCGGGCGAAAGTGCTGGATAAGAACGCCTCCGACTCGGATTGGGACAACTACGTCGAGCAGGCCCATCACATGAGCGCCTCCGAATATCGCGACGCGGTGGCGAAGCAGTTGGTCGTGCCCGCGCTGATCGAAAATCTCCAGAGCACCAAGCCGGTCACGGAGCAGGAGGCTCGTAACCAGAATGCGCAGGTCCGCCTCTCGATCGTTCTGATCCCGACCATCGGCGCCTCCCCGATCAAAAGCCCGAAGGCGCTGCCGGATGCCCAGGCCAAGAATAAGGCCGAAGACCTGCTGAAGCAAGCCAAAGCGGGCGCGGATATGGCCGCGCTGGCAAAGGCCAACTCCGGGGACTTCACCGCTTCCAAAGGCGGCGACACGAACTTTTTGCCGGAGTACCAGTCTTCCGCGGCCATGAGCCCCTTCGCGGCTCTGGGACATGGCAAAGAGTTCGATCAGGCCGTGCAGAATACGCCTACCGGGCAGTTCACTCCAGTCGTCAAGGTATCGGGCTTCATGCCCGGCTACGCCTTCGCCAAGGTGGTGGCCCGGAAAGTGAATACGCCCAAGGGCTTCGACGTCAAGCTGGTCATGGACCAAATGAAGCGGCAGCGGGCGCAAAAGCAGCTTATGGATATGGTCCAGGCCGACGTCAAGACCGCGAAGGTCGAATTTAAAGATCCCGATTCGAAGGCCTACTACGACCTCGCCAAGCTGCAGCAGATGCAGATGGAACAGTCTCCGATGGCCCAGATGCAAGGCTTTACCGGTCCGGCGCCCACGCCGGCCGAAATCCAGCAGCAACAGGCGATGGTAGACCGCGAATTCGAGGATATGCTGAAGCGACATTCCGGCGACGCCTCTATTGCCAAACAGGTGGCGGAGGCCGTCAAGCGCCAGATGAACGCCAAAGACACCACGCCTGCCCAGCGCGACGCACTGCGAGATCGCCTGATCGACCTCTATGTAACCGAGCTCAATACTACCGAAGATCGTCCGACGCGCTTCGAACTGGCCGACCTCTACCGCCAGAAAAAGGATGACGCGGACGCCATCAAGCAGTACGACTTCATCGCCAAGCTGCTGAACGCCGATCAGCCCTACGATCCCAACACCATGAATCAGGATGCCGGAGCCTATCGGCAGTTGGCGGCGGCCTACCGCAGCGTCAACAAGCCGGACGAGGCCACCAAGATGGAGAAAGCGGCTGCGGATCTGAGCAAGCAGGCCGTGGAGGAGGCGAAGAAAGAGCAGGCGGCGCAGGCTGCGACTCGTCCGGGCACTATTCCCAATCAGGTCTTCCTGCCCGGCGGCAAGAAGACCACCGTCAATATCCCAATGCCCTCCGGAAACGGAGCGCAAGCGACGACACCGGGCGCCAAAACGCCCAATGCGGCTCAGACTCCGGGGAAGGGAAACCCCAGCGCGTCCAAACCGTAAAAGCAGGGAAAGATGGAAGGGAAAAGGGAAAAGATAAAAACGTTTCCGCATTCTTCTTTTCCCTTCCATCTTCACTCTTTTCCCTGCCGAGCGAAGCGAGGCTAAGGAGAACTCGATGGAGATAGACCCGCAGGTGGGACAGACGGTCCATGAATATGCGGTTACGGAGGCGTCAGCAGAAGTGGGAAAGCGCCTGTCGCACCTGAGCGTGCCGAAGCAGGACTACGTGCTGTCGGTGCTGATTCCGGTCTTTAACGAGAACGACACCCTGCTGGAGATCCTGCGGCGCGTGCGGGACGTGGAGATCAAGAAGGAAGTCATCCTCGTCGATGACGGCTCGACCGACGGCACGCGCGAGCTGATGCGCGACCAGATCGAGGGCCGTTTCCCGGACGTGCGGGTCTTCTACCACGACAAGAACCAGGGCAAGGGCGCGGCCATTCGTACCGCCATCGAGAAGGCCACCGGCGACTACATGATCATTCAGGACGCCGACCTGGAGTATGATCCCAGAGAGTACTACAAGCTCTTAGAGCCTATCCTCGACGGCCGGGCCGACGTGGTCTTCGGCAGCCGCTTCCTGGGCGGAGGCGCCCATCGGGTCCACTTCTTCTGGCACCGGCTGGGCAATGGGCTGCTGACCTTGCTTTCCAACATGCTCACCAACCTCAACCTGACGGACATGGAGGTCTGCTATAAGGTGTTCCGGGCGGAGGTGCTCAAGAACATTCATCTCAAGAGTAACCGCTTCGACTTCGAGCCGGAAATCACCGCCAAGGTAGCCAGGCGGCGCTGTCGGATCTACGAAGTGCCTATCTCCTACAGCGGTCGGGACTACGAAGAGGGCAAGAAGATCGGGTGGAAAGATGGCGTGCAGGCTATCTGGACCATTCTGAAATATCGCTTTACCGATTAAATCCTTACCCCTCCTCCCCTTGATTCCCCTCGCCCCTTGCAGGAGAAGGGGAGATACTGAGAAAAGGGAGAAACATTCCGCATGATCTTGGTCACGGGCGGCGCCGGCTATATCGGCAGCCACTATGTGCTCTATGCCAGGGAGCACGGCGACGAGGTCGTCGTGCTGGACGATCTGATTTACGGCCACCGGGAAGCGGTCCCGGAAGGCGTTCCCTTCCTCGAAGGCAAGACCGGAGACCGTGCGCTCCTGGACAACCTGTTTAGCCGTTACGCGATCGATGCGGTCGTCCACTTCGCCGCTTTCACCTACGTCGGCGAATCGGTGCAGGAGCCTGCGAAATACTTCGCCAACAACACCGTCTCGACGCTGGTCCTGTTGGATGCGATGCGCGCGCACAACATTCGTACCATTGTCTTCTCCTCCACCGCTGCCACCTACGGCGATCCTCAGTACGTTCCCATCGACGAAGCGCATCCCCAAAACCCGATCAATCCCTATGGAGAGAGTAAATTTTTCGTCGAGCGGATCTTGAAAGATTACGATACCGCTTACGGGCTGCGCTTCACGGCCCTGCGCTACTTCAACGCCGCAGGCGCCGATCCGCAGGGCCGCATCGGCGAGAGCCACGAGCCGGAGACCCATATCATCCCCATCGTGCTCCAGGTGGCGGCGGGAAAACGGGACCACGTCAGCATCTTCGGCACCGACTACGACACGCCGGACGGGACCTGCATCCGCGACTACATCCACATCCTCGATCTGGCCCAGGCGCATGCGCTTGCCCTCGACCGGCTGCGCGCAGGAGGCGCCAGCGCGTTCTATAACCTCGGAAGCGAGCAGGGCTATTCGGTCAAGGAAGTGATCCAGACCTGCGAGCAGGTGACCGGTCGCTCCATCAAGAGCGTCGCCGGACCGCGACGCGCGGGGGACCCTCCCCGTCTGGTCGCCAGCGCCGCCAAAGCGAAGGCGGAGTTGGGCTGGAAACCGCAGTTCCAGAACTTGCCCGACATCGTCTCCACCGCCTGGAATTGGGAGCAGCACCGAAGGTTTTAAAACCCTCACCCCTCTCTCCACCGGGTTAAAACCCGGTGCTAAGACACAAAGCCCGCCAAAGCGGGCGGCTTCATTCAGGATCATGCAAACCAACGAGATGATAACAACCATTCCCGGTGTGATCGTCAAGCCGCTGAGGCGGTTCACCGATGCGCGCGGCTGGCTGACCGAGCTCTTCCGGGACGACGAGCTGCCGGAAGGCTTCGAGCCGGTCATGGGCTATCTCTCGGTCACGCATCCCGGCGTTGCGCGCGGCCCGCACGAACATCGCGACCAGTCCGACGGCTTCGTCTTTCTCTCCGGCACCTTTAGGGTCACGCTCTGGGAAAATCGGCCCGGCCGGGAGCGCGTCAAGGAAGTGCTCACGGTCGGCGAGGAGAACCCTATCTTCCTGGTCGTGCCGCCCGGCGTCGTGCATGCCTATCAGAACGTTGGCGGCGAAGATGCCTTCGTGCTCAACTTCCCCGACCGTCTCTACGCGGGCTGGGGCAAGAACGAGCCGGTGGATGAAATCCGGCACGAGGACATTGACTCGGAGTTCAAGCTATGAGCGGCGGTAAGACGGTCCTGGTCACCGGAGGCGCTGGGTTCATCGGCAGCAACTACTGCCGGTACGTGCTGGAGAAGCATCCCGACTACCGCGTGGTCGTCCTCGACGCGCTGACCTACGCGGGCAACCTCTCCACGCTCGTCGATATCGAGAACAATCCGGCCAACACCGGGCGATTTCGCTTCTACCCCGGCAAGATCCAGGACGAGACCGTCGTGAATGGAATCATGAAGGCGGAGAACATCAACTATATCGTCAACTTCGCCGCCGAAAGCCACAACGACCGCAGCATCCTCGAACCGGGCAGTTTCATCCAGACCGACGTTTATGGGGTCTTCACGCTTCTGGACGCGACCCGACGTCATAAGGTCGAACGTATGGTGCAAATTGGGACCGACGAGGCATACGGCACCATCGATCATGGGCAGTTTACGGAAAACCATCCGCTGGAGCCGAACACGCCCTACTCGGCCAGCAAGGCGGGCGGAGACCTGCAGGTGCGCGCCCACTTCATCACCTATAAGACACCCGCGCTCATCACCCGCTGCGGCAACAACTTCGGCCCGTTCCAATACCCCGAGAAGCTGATCCCCTTCTTCGTCACGCGTCTGATGGACAACAAGAAGGTACCGCTCTATGGAGACGGGCAGCAGGTGCGGGACTGGGTCTACGTCATGGACCACTGCGCGGGCATCGACACGGTGTTGCATCAGGGCACGCTGGGCGAAGCCTATAACATCGGCTCGGAAGGCGAGCTTCCCAACATCGAGATCGTCAACCGGCTCCTCAAGTTGCTCGATAAGCCGGAATCGCTGGTGAAGCGGATCGCCGACCCGCGCGGCGGCGCGCACGACAAACGCTACAGCATCGACGCCACCAAGCTGCGCGCCCTCGGCTGGCGCCCGACACACGATTTTGAGACTGCGCTGGAGCAGACCGTCCGCTGGTATGTGGATAACGAAGCGTGGTGGCGCGAGATCGTCGCCTCCCCGGATTATCAGGCGTTCGTCCGGCGCTTCTACGGCCCCTATCTGGGTGAGGATTTATAAGGCGCACCCCGATATTATGGGCAAAGTCATCCATTCGTGGGAGGAGATGGCGGACATCCTGGCAGAGCATCGGGCGCGGTCGGAGCGGATCGTTTCCACCAATGGCGTCTTCGATCTGCTCCACGTCGGGCACGTGCGCACGCTCCAGGCAGCACGCGCGCTGGGCGATCTGTTGGTCGTGGGCATCAACTCAGACGACGGCACGCGCCGCCTCAAAGGACCGGAGCGGCCGTTCGTACCCCAGGAGGAGCGCGCCGAGGTGTTGGCCGCGCTCGCCTGCGTGGATTACGTGACCTTCTTCGACGAGCCAACGCCGAGCGCCCTTCTGGAAATCATTCGTCCGGCCATCCACGTCAAGGGAGGCGACTATACGGTGGGAGCGATGCCGGAGACGGAGGTCGTCGAGCGGCATGGAGGAACGGTCGTCACGCTGCCGTTTGTCGCCGGCCATTCCACGACCGATCTGGCCCGGCGTGTCCTGGCCAACAGGAAGCTCAATTAAGTCATGGATTTAGACCGTACGAGGACTGCGCCAAAGGAAAATCGCAATGAGCGAGAGGCTGCGTTTGATAAGAATGGCAGCCAATCGGGCACGCATTCGGTCGCCTCGCTGATAAAAGCGCTCGTCATCGCGCTTCGTCCCAAACAGGCCACCAAGAACCTGTTCGTCTACGCCGCCATCGTTTTCGCCGGAAAGCTGTTCGTGCCGGTACTGTTCGCCCGCGTGACCGTGGCGTTTCTGTTGTTCACCATCGTCACGGGCAGCGTCTACCTTTTCAACGATCTGCAGGATGTCGAGCAGGACCGCCAGCACCCGAAGAAAAAGCATCGTCCCATCGCTTCCGGCCGCCTGACCGTCCATGTGGCCTGGGCGGCGCTGATCCTGCTGGCTCTCTTCGGCGTGGGCTGCAGCTTTCTGTTGAGCGTCCCGTTCGGCATCGCCGTCGCCGCCTACCTGGCGCTTCAGATCGCCTACTGCCTCGGCCTCAAACAGATCGTCCTGCTGGACGTCTTTGCGATCGCGGCAGGATTCGTGCTGCGCGCGGTGGCAGGCGGCGCAGTCATCCATGTGGGGATCTCGCACTGGCTTCTGCTCTGCACCCTGCAGTTGGCCCTGTTCCTCGGGTTCGGCAAGCGGCGGCAGGAATTGGTGCTTCTGGGCGCCGGCGCGGGCAGCCACCGGGCGATCCTGGAAGAGTACAGCCTGCCCTTCCTGGACCAGATGATCAACATCGTGGCGGGAGTCACCATCGTCTGTTATTCGGTCTATAGCGTCGAATCGGACACGGCGCGCCTGCATCCGCATCTCTGGACCACCGTGCCGTTCGTCATCTTCGGGGTCTGCCGCTACCTCTATCTGGTCTACCAGAAGGGCTGGGGCGGCGCGCCGGACGAGGTGCTCCTGAAAGACCGGACGCTGCAAGTAACCATGATTCTCTGGTTCCTCGTCGTCATGCTGCTGTTCGTCTTCGACCACAACGGCCAGGCTTTATTGGGCTGGCAATAAGCTCAGGAGAAGGCCATGCGCGTACTCGTCACCGGAGCCAATGGGATGCTGGGCATCGATCTCTGCCGCCTGCTGGAAAAGGCCGGCCATGAGGTTATCCGCACAGACGTGGGCGCACGCGAGGGACAGAGCGTGCCCGATTGGCAGCCGCTCGACATTACCGATGTTCATACCGTTTCCCAGACCCTGCTGCACTATCAACCGGACGCCGTGATTCACTGTGCCGCCTATACGGATGTGGACGGCTGCGAGCGCAATCCCGATCTGGCCTATCGAATCAATGCGCTGGGGACCTGGAACCTGGCTGCCACCTGCGGCGCCCACAACATCACGCTCTTCTACATCAGCACCGATTTCGTCTTCGATGGTGTCAAGACCGAGCCTTACACCGAGTTCGATCCCACCCACCCGCTCAGCCACTACGGCGCATCCAAGCTGGCAGGAGAGCAGTTAGTGCGGCAGCTTTGCCGGCGGCACATCATCGCCCGCACCGCCTGGCTCTACGGCGTCCACGGCAAAAACTTTCCCAACACGATCTTGAGTCTTGCCCAGACACGAACGGAACTGAACGTGGTCGCCGACCAGGTCGGCAGTCCCACCCACACCATCGATCTGGCCCAGACCCTCGTCTCCCTGCTCGACTCCCCGCTCTACGGCACGTATCACATCGTCAACGCGGGTTCGTGCTCCTGGTTCGAGCTGGCGCAGAAGACCTTAGAATTGGCGGGCATCCACAGCATGGAGATCAAGCCGATCCCGGCCAGCCAGTATCCCACGCCCACCAAACGCCCGGCCTATTCCGTGCTGCGCCGCTATGCGCTGGAGCTGCAGGGCCGCGATAACCTCCGTCCCTGGCAGCAGGCCCTCGCCGAATTCATTTCGCTTCGCCAGAAAAGCTGACTCTCGTCCCTCAACGGCTTTCTATTCTATGGCTGCGATGGACGCAGCAGATCATCGGCTGCCGTCTTATCCGCTCCCGATGCAGGATGGAGTAGCGCATCCGTTGGCTCTTCTGCAGCACGAACGAGGGTCGCAGGTGCGCTCTTTTGAGCTTCCAGGGGAATGAGCTTGTCCAGTAATGCCTGGGCTTTTTCTTGGTTCGGCCCGGTAGCCTGGGAACTAAGAGCACCTAACAAAACCCTGTCAGCCAAGCGTTCCAGCAGAGGAGCACACAGCCCAACAGCAGGAACGCTTCGTGGATGTCGTCTCGGCGCTCGTAGCGGATACGCAAGCGGCGCATCCGGTGCAGCCAGGAGAAA
>DASRCN010000115.1:0-21969 GCA_035653075.1 Chthonomonadaceae bacterium
CGAACGTACAATATGGTCAGGAAGGTATCGATGTCGACCATGAGTTAGCTCCTTTCCAGCCAAAGAAAGATAACTAACTCTACGGCAGCGATGCCTTCCACGCCTGCTTATATTTCACAGCAAGCGTTTCAATGCCCGGCTGTACGGGTCATTCATGGCCCGGCTCTTCCGTGCCCGGTAACCTGCGAAGAAGGAATTCCGACCCCTGGTACCCAAATGAGGCCTATGTACACCCAACAAGCCGGCAAGGAGAACCTCATAATCGTAACTCCGTGGCCCCATCGCTACGTTGCTCGTAGCCTCTTCCCAATGTGTATCATTTTTTTCCTGCTCTCGGCAGCGTTCCCGGCATGGACTCAGGGTGCACTGCAGACGCACCTACCCGTCGATATGGGGCATGCGCATTCCCCCATGCAGATGGCCCAGAACAGCGCCATGCAGCAAACGCCCGACCTGACCAACCTGAGCCTGGAGCAACTGCTGCAAGAGGATATCATCCCCGTCAATGTCCTCGGCACGCACACGCACCTCAAAGGCCAGGTCATGCTGGGGTACGAGTTCACCCATCAGAACTATGCGGGCAATCAGCAGGGTACCCATCCGATCAGCCTGGCAGGCGTGCTGGAGAAGTATCCCGTCGCCCATACCAGCATGAACATGGACATGCACATGTTCGAGCTGATGTACGCCCCCTCGGATAATCTGACCCTCATGGCGATGCTCCCCTACAAGAGCAACGTCATGGAGCATCTTAACCGTAAGGGCGTGCATTACCTCACCTCCGACTCCGGCATCGGGGACCTCCAGCTTCAGGCCAACATCACGGTCTCCGGGGACATCCACAAAGGTGGGTCCCGCCTGCTCTTCAATGCCGGAATCAGCGTGCCCACCGGCTCCATCGACGAGCGGCACAGCACCCCGACTTCCGCCAGCGCCAAGCTGGAATATCCCATGCAGTTAGGCATCGGCACGGTCGCCCTGCTGCCCGGATTGACCTACCTGAACGACACGAAGCGTTGGTCGCTGGGCGCGCAGTTCCTCGGCTCGTTCCCGCTGGGCACCAACGCCGACCACTATCGCTGGGGCGACGCCTTTTCGCTGGATACCTGGGCCTACTATCGCGTCAGCGACCAGTTCGGCCCGTCCCTGCGCCTGGACTGGTCGTCCTGGGGCAATATCCACGGCGCCGATCCCGAGTTCCATCCGCTGGACAATCCCGCCTTCGATCCGAAGCAGCAGAGTGGGAAGCGGCTGAGCCTCTATCTCGGCTTCAGCCTCTACGCGCCCCGAGGTCGGCTCAAAGGGCACCGGCTGACCTTCGAGGCCGGATGGCCGCTCTATCAAGACCTCGGCGGAATCCAGATCGGCGAGGACTTCGAATACACCTTGAGCTGGAACTACACATTCACGCCCTGAGAGGAAGCAGCGCACCCTATGACATTCTCGAACCAAAATCCTTCGCGCCGCTTCCGGCTCCGCCTCCTGTGGGCGCTCCTGCCCGTCCTGATCCTCCTGCTCGCCGGAAGCGCCTCTCCCGCCCAGGAAGGAGGCTCCCGCGAGTACGAGATCAAAGCGGCCTTTATCTACAACTTCGTCAAATATGTGGACTGGCCGTCCGATCCCGGCCCGAACATCGTGCTCGGCGTGTACGGCAAAGACCCGTTCGGCAGCGCGCTGGACGCCGTCAACGGCAAGACCGTGCGCGGCAAGACCCTGGTCGTGCGGCGCCTCAGCGACCGGCGCGACATCACCAGAGTCCAGATCCTGTTTATCTGCAACTCCGAGAAGGACCGGCTGCGCTCGATCCTGGATTCCCTGCGCGGCGACAGCGTCCTGACCATTGGGGAGATGCCAAATTTTGCCCAGAACGGCGGCATCATCGGCTTCCGGAATGAGAACAACAAAGTCCGCTTCGATATCGACCCCGATGCGGCCGAGCACGCCCGGCTGAAGATCAGCTCCTATCTGCTGCGCCTGGCCCGCATCGTGCATGGATAGAGGGGACGCGGCGTGAGGACAGAAGAGCGATGATGCAGGCGTTACGAGACCTTTCCATCCGGCGCAAGCTGATGCTCATGACCATGGCCATCAGCGTCGTCGTGCTGCTGCTCCCTTCCGCCTTCTTTATCGGCAACGAGATCGTGACCGGACGCCGCAACCTGGCCGAAGACACAAACGCCCTGGCGCAGACCCTCGGCACCAACTGCGCGGCGGCGCTGACCTTTAACGATGCGAGCGCGGCGGCGGAGACGCTGCAAGGGCTGCGCTCCCGGCCGGCGATCGACTATGCCTGCATCTACGATAAAAATGGGAATATCTTTGCCCGCTATGCGCGCAGCGATGCCGCCGAGATGCTCATTCCTCCGCATCCCCGCCCCATCGGCACGCGGCTTCGGGCGGGGCATATCCTGACCTTCCAGCCGATCCTCTCGGATCGCGAACAGGGTCAGGTCGGTACCATCGCCATCCAGGCGGACACGCGCGCCATCGACGCCCGCCTGCGCCGCTACGTCCTTCTGGCCGCCGTGGTCCTGGTTCTGACCTTCCTGGTCGCCTTCCTGCTCACCTCCCGCCTCCAGCGCGTCATCTCCCAGCCGATCCTCGATCTCGCCCAGACCGCAAAAGTCGTCTCCGAGCGCGAGGACTACTCCATCCGGGCCGCAAAACGCACCCAGGACGAGACGGGCGTGCTGACAGACCGCTTCAACGAGATGCTGGCGCGCATCCAGGAGCGGGACGCCGAGCTGCACGCCGTCAATGCGCAGCTTGCCCAGTCGGAGCGGATGGCCATGGCCGCCAATCAGGCCAAGAGCGCCTTCCTCGCCACCATGAGCCACGAGCTGCGGACGCCGCTCAATGCCATCATCGGCTTCTCGGAGGTGCTGGTCGATCAGACCTTCGGGGAGCTGAACCCCAAGCAGGTCCGCTACGTCAACAACATCCTGACGAGCGGGCGGCACCTCTTACAGCTTATCAACGACATTCTCGACCTGGCCAAAGTCGAGGCCGGGCGCATGCAGCTCGACGAATCACCTTTCGACGTGCCCTCCGCCATGCAGGGCGTCGAGGCGGTCATCAAGCCGCTGGCCGCCAAGAAGCAGATCATCGTTCAGACGGAGGTCGCCCCGGACGTTCCCCGGATCGTAGCGGACGAGGCGAAGTTCAAACAGATCCTCTACAACCTGTTCAGCAACGCCATCAAATACACGCCCGACGGCGGGACTGTCACAGCGAAGGCAGACACCGTAGAGGCCACGGACAAAGCCGTCTCGGAGCTATTTGCCGGAGAGACGCCGCCCGCCGGGCGCTTCCTGCGTGTTGCCGTCATCGATTCGGGCATCGGGATCAAGCCGGAGGATTTGGAGCGCGTCTTCGGCGAGTTCGAGCAGTTGGACGACTCGTATGCGCGCCAGCAGCAGGGCACCGGTCTGGGACTCTCGCTGACGCGCAAGCTGGTGGAGCTGCACGGCGGGCGCATCCAGGCGCAGAGCGCGGGCGAGGGGCACGGAAGCGCCTTTACCTTCCTGCTGCCGATGCAGCCGGCGGAGGCGCAAAAAGCGGCGGCGGAGCATGCTGCCGCACCGGTCGCCGTCGTAGAGTCTGCCGGAGAGGCGCCCGGCGGCGAGCGGCGCACGGTCCTGGTCATCGAGGACGACCGGCAGGCGAGCGAGCTGCTGGCGCACTATCTCGCCTCCGCCGGTTATAGCGTCGCACAGGCCTACGATGGGGAGCAGGCCATCGAGATGGCGCGCCGGCTCCGGCCCCACGCGATCACGCTCGACATCATTCTGCAGAAGAAGACCGGCTGGGAGGTCCTGTCCGCGCTCAAATCGCTCCCGGAGACGCACGACATTCCGGTGGTCGTCGTCTCTATGACGGAGGACCAGCAGCTCGGCATGGCGCTGGGCGCGGCGGAGTATCTGCACAAGCCGGTGGACCGGGAGCGGCTGATCGCGGCGGTGGCGAAGGCCCGCGCCGCCTGCAACGGCACGCTCAAGACCATCCTGGTCGTGGACGACGATGCGCAGGTCCTGGAGATGCTGCATAATGTGCTGGAGGCGCGCGGCTACACGGTCCTCCTGGCGCATGGAGGCCGCGAGGGGCTGCAGATGGCCCAGGAGAAGCTTCCCGATGCCGTCATTCTCGACCTGCTCATGCCGGAGGTGACCGGATTCGACGTCGTGCAGCAGATGCGCGGGAACGAGCAGACGCATAACATCCCGATCATCGTCTTTACGGCCAAAGACATCACGGAAGAGGATCGCCAGCGCCTGCACGATCAGGTCCGCGCCATAGTGACCAAAACGGGACCGGACGGGCTCTTGCGGGAGCTGGAGCACTGCCACCGGCTGCAGGCCGGGCTGGTCGAGAGCGGCGCCGGCAAGGAGGAGCACGGGTAAGATGGCAGGCGAAAAGATTCTCCTCGTGGAGGACAATCCGGTCAATATGGAGCTGGCGACGGACCTCCTGGAAGTGGCCGGCTACGAAGTCATCCAGGCGGGAACCGCCGAGGAGGGCTGCCGGCTCGCCAGGACCGCCGCTCCCGACCTGATCCTCATGGACGTGCGGCTGCCGGGCATGGACGGCCTGACGGCTACCAGCCTGCTCAAGCAGGACACCAACACGCGCGCCATCCCCATCATCGCCCTGACCGCGCAGGCGATGAAAGGGGACCAGGAGAAAGCCCTCGAAGCCGGCTGCGACGGCTATATCACCAAGCCCATCGACACCCGCGAGTTCCCCAAAGAGGTCGCCCGCGCCCTCGAAAAAGGCAAGTAAGCATGGATCAGCCCGGCCGGATACTGGTAGTGGATGATGAGCTGCTCAACCGCGAGTTGCTCGGCGCCATGATCGAGATCGTCGGCCACGAGATGATCGAGGCCGAGAACGGCGTCGAGGCGCTGGAGAAGGCCGGCCCGGGCGTCGATCTGGTGCTGCTGGACATCATGATGCCCGGCATGGACGGCATCGAAGTGCTGCGGCGCTTAAAGGCCGATGAGGCGCGCCGCCATATCCCGGTCGTGGTCATCTCGGCCCTGAGCGCGCTGGATACGATCGTGACGTGCATCGAGCTGGGGGCCGACGACTATCTGCCCAAGCCGTTCAACCAGACCCTGCTCAAGGCCCGTATCGGCGCTTGCCTGGAAAAGAAGCGCCTGCGGGACCGCGAGCGGGACTATCTGCGGCAGATCGAGATGGAGAAACAACGCTCGGACGAGCTGCTGCACGTCATCCTGCCGCATGAGATCGTGCAGGAGCTGCGCGCGACCAATACCGTCAAGCCCCGCCGCTACGAGCCTGTCGCCGTGCTGTTTTGCGACATCGTCGAGTTCACGCCCTACTGTGCCGCTCGCCCGCCGGAAGAGGTTATCTGCCAGTTGCAGGAGCTGGTGGAGACCTATGAGGATCTGTGCCTGCAGCACGATCTTCAGAAGATCAAGACCATCGGTGACGCGTTCATGGCGACCGCCGGGCTGCTCAAGCCGGTGGAGAATCCGGTGCTTTGCAGCGTCCGGTGCGGGCTGGAGATGATCGCGGCGACCCGGCGCCTCTCGGCGGCGTGGAATGTCCGCGTCGGCATCCACGTGGGGCCGGTCGTGGCCGGCGTCGTCGGCCACCGGCAGTACCTGTTCGACCTGTGGGGCGATACCGTCAATACGGCGGCACGGATCGAGAGCCACGGAGTCCGAGGAGCGGTCAATGTCAGCCGGGACGCCTGGCCGCATATTGCCGGGCACTTCCAGGCCGAGTCGCTCGGCGGCATCCCGGTCAAAGGCAAAGGCGAGATGGAGCTTTTCGCCGTCAAAGGCTGAGGGTAAGCAGGAAACGGACCGAAAATTGTAAGTCAGGATTGCAAATTCGCGCGGGCTGTGTTACAATTAACAGGTCGCGGAGAGATGGCTGAGTGGTCGAAAGCGGCTGACTGCTAATCAGTTGTAGTCCTAATAAGGGCTACCCCGGGTTCGAATCCCGGTCTCTCCGCCATCCTCTTTTCTGGACCCCTACCCCCGACGGTAGCACCCCGCGTTTAAGAGGTTCTATTCGTGGCTTTTCAAGAAGGTTCGCTCCAGAAGTATCTGTGCCCCTTACTGCTTGTCGGACTGCTGGCGGCATCGCTCTATTCCGCCTCGGCCAGCGCCGGCGCAAAGTACGTCTCCCTGCGCCGAAAATCTCACTGCGACCGCCAATTGACCTATGCGAAAGTGCAATCCGACTCCGCCCTCTATGCCGGGCGCGTGCTGGAGATGAAGGGCGTGGTCGGCGGCACGGCGGGGTCCGGCGACAATGTTTCGATGATGCTCGCCCTGGCCGACAAAAGCACCGTCGTGCTGGATCTGCCTCCGGCGGAAGTCGTCTGGCTGCGCGACTACGTCGCGCCCCACGTGCGTGTGCTGGTCAAAGTCGGGCCGGCCGCCAGCGGCAACGTCATTCCACTGACGGTGCTGGCGATCGCCCATGAGGCGGAGGTCGGCGCCATCGAGCAGCAGGAGGCGGCGCGGGAAGCGGCTGCCGCGCGCCGGGAGGCGTGGCGCGCGCAGGAAGAGGCGCGCTGGCGTCAACAGGCATGGCGGAGCATGCAGGCACGGCAGCAGGCGACCATGACCTCGCGGGGCGGCTATGGCCGTGGAGCTCAGGGCGGTGGAGATGCCTACTCGCTGGCGGCGGCCTATCAGCCTTATCTTGGCCCCCGCGTCAAGTCGTTCTTCGTTCCCTACTACACGTTCATCTCCCGCTACAATGCGCGCCTGTCGTCGAGGCAGGTAGGAGAGATCACCTTCAACCTGCTTCGCTTTTCGGACGATCAGAACGTAGACCCCCGCCTGGTCGTCTCCATGATCATCGCCGAGTCGGGCTTTAACCCGGATGCGACCTCCCGGTGCGGCGCGATGGGCTTAGGACAGTTGATGCCGGGCACGGCCCGCGCCCTGGGTATCAATAATCCTTACAATGCCGCGCAGAACCTGGCCGGTTCCATCGCCTACCTGCGCGGTCGCCTGGACGCCTGCGGCTGGAATACGGCCGTGGCGATGGCAGCGTATAACGCGGGCCTCGGCGCCGTGCGCAAATACGGGGGTGTTCCGCCCTACCGGGAGACAAAGGCCTACGTGCAGCGCGTTCTCTCGATCTACAAGGCGCTCGGTGGCACGCCATAAAAGCCTTCGCGGCGTTAATATCTCTTTTCACCGGTTGCAACCCTCTTCACGGCCCGGTAAAGTTTAGCTGACCCTCTTCGGTCACGGCATCATTAATGATGCCGTGACCTCGTGTTTTTAGTCCCCTTCCCAATAACCGTTCCCTTTGGCCCGTCGTCGGACATATATTCTATGGAAGTCGGTGAGGAAGGAAAGGAACGTTTTCTCCATGTCCGTAAGCGTGCCGGGCGATTCTTCGGATAAACAATCTCGGAAAGAATACGATGGGTGGCTGCTCCGCCGCTACGTCGAGCAGGGATCGCAGGGAGCCTTCAACACGTTAGTCCGCAGACACCTCCAGTTCGTCTATGCCACCTGTCTGCGCGAAGTGCGCGATCCGGAGCTGGCTCAGGACGTGACGATGGCCGTGTTCCTGGTGCTATCCCGCAAAGCCCGCACGCTGCGTGCGGGCGCCGTACTGACCTCCTGGCTGTTCCAGACGGCCCGGCTGGCCTCGCGCAACGCCCTGCGAAAGGAGCAGAATCGGATGCGGCAGGAACGGAAGCTGATCTTGCAAGCGGCAGAGCAATATCAGACAGCCCGGGCCGGCAGCGATCTATGGGACCGGATCGAGCCTTACGTCAATGGCGCTCTGGCGGCCTTGCGAGCGCCGGAGCGAGACATTCTGCTTCAGCGCTATCTGGAAGGGCGCAGCCTGAAAGAGACGGGGCAGGCGCTCGGACTGACCGAGGATGCCGCCCGCATGCGCATTTCCCGCGCCCTCGAAAAGGTACGCCGCCATCTGGCAAAGGCCGGTATTGCCCTCTCCGCCGCGGCGTTGGGCGCCCTGCTTATCGAAAACGCTTCCAAAGCGACGGTCCCTCCCACTCTGCTTGACTTGATAACGGGCAATCCTGCCGGGGGAACGGTCTCTGTCTCTTCTCTCACCGCGCGCAGCCTGCATATCTCGAAAGGAGCGTTACACGCCATGAACGTCATGCAATCGCAGAAGCTCGCCCTGACAACCCTCCTCGTCGCGGCGCTGGGGACCATCAGCGTGATTCAGACCGCCGATGTCCTGAACGCCAGGCGGGCCGAGGCTCTGAAAGCAGAGATCCAAAAGAGCGCGCGGGCCATCGATACCCTTACCGCGCATGTGTCCACCTCCTATACGCTGGGTGGAATCACGCACGTATACGAGGGCAATATTCAACTCAAACGTCCCAACCAATTCCGAGTGGAGGTCGGTCCGCCCTACAACAAGCTCGTGCTTTCCGATGGAAAAGAGGTCTACACCATCACCGGCGTCGGCACATCCAGAGAGGCGTACCAAAAAGAGACGGTCAACCCGGGCGAAACGTCCGTTCAGCGCATCGATGACCCCCTGGCTTACCTCTTCATGACCGCCGATCTCGACCGGTTCCGCGATAAGCTGTTCCGAGAGCAGGCGCCGCTCGTCGATGCCGGGACCGAAAAACGCAACGGCGTTCTCTATCGGCTGCTGGAGATACGCGGCAGCAAGGACAGGCATCTCGTGCGGCTCTACGTCCAGCCCAACGGGCTGGTCACGGGAATGTATACGGAGACGGAGATAAACAGCGTCGAGGAAACGCCGGACGGCAATCGAACGATGAAGCGGGCATGGATGACAGGCGTCACCTTCCTGCGCGGGGTACAGACCGGAAAGCTGCTCTCGGACGCGGTCTTCGCTTTCCAACGGCAGAATGTCCGGCCAACGGAAGAGCGTCCCTCCTTCCTCACGGCAGGAGCCGCCGCGCCGCCGTTCGAAGTGACCGACCCGGTGGACAATACCAAAATCTCTCTGGCAGCGATGCTAAGAGAGCACAGGGTGGTGCTGGTGAACTTCTGGTTCCTGGGCTGCCCACCCTGCCGCGCCGAATTCCCACGGCTGCAAGCCCTCTATAACGAATTTAAGAACAGGGGCTTCGACATGGTCTCCATCAACGGAACCGATGATTCAAAAGCGATCCGCGCGTTCTTTCGGGAGCAGCGCTACACCTTTCCGGCGGGCATCGCTCCGCATAAGAGAAGGAGGAACATAGATGATCTTGCGTGGCAGTATGGCGTCCAGGCGTACCCCACCAACTTCCTGATCGGGCCGGATGGCAGGGTACTCTGGAGCGGAATCGGCTTTGACGAGCGGGCGCTCCGCGCGGCGATTACTCAAGCCGGTCTTCCTTAGCGAGCCGGCATTGCCTTGAGAGCCTGTACGGAACGCCGTTTAAAGCTTTCCCGTCCGCAGGACGGTTGGCCGAAGGCCCCACAGACGGGTAATTCATTGCCCGGCTAAACCGGCCCGGCTCTTAAAGATGAAGTCGGGTGCCCCGTTTGAGGAAGCTGCCGGCGGCGACGACGGGCAGTGGCCCTCCGCTGCCCGCGCCTTCTACCACCACCTCATCCTCCAACGTGGTTCCCTCATCGACGATCACGCGGCGCAGGCGCACGTGCGCGCCGACGGTCACGCGGTCCATCACCATGCAATCCTCCAGCCGGCAGCCCTCCCCAATCCGGCAATCTCTGCCGATAGCGGTGTGTGCGTCGATCCAGGCGCTGGAGGCGATCTGGGTCCCTTCCCCCACGGCCAGCGGCGCCACTTCCGCCCGTACCGCGCCTGTCAGGACCGCCTGCGTCGCGGCCAGAAGCTGTTCCGCTCGGCCCACGTCCATCCAGAATCCGCCCGGCGCGATTCCATACATGGCACCTTGCTCGGCGATCAGCGCCGGATAGATGTCGCGCTCGATGGAGGAAGGCGCGCCCGTCGGGATGCGAGCCAGGAACTCCGGCTCCAGCACGTACAGGCCCGCATTGATAAGGTCCTTGCCGGTCGGAACGAGGTCCGGATCGACCGCCAGCGCCTTTTTCGCCTCTTCGCTGGGCTCCCGCCACGCTTCCACGCGCCCCTGCGCGTCCAGAATCACAATGCCGAACGGGTGAGGGCTGGGGACTTCCGCCAGGGTAATGGTGGCAAGGGACTGCTTGCGCCGGTGAAAGGCCAGGATCGCGCCGATGTCGAAGTCCGTGAGCACGTCCCCGTTGAAGACGACCACCGGTTCGCCGGGAAACAGATCGGCGGCGTTGCGGATGCCCCCGCCCGTGCCCAGCGGGCTTTTCTCGACCGCATAGCGCATCCGCACACCGAATCGCGCTCCATCCCCGAAATGGCTCTCAATCGCCTCCGCCATGTAGTTGGTGGCAAAGGCGATCTCTTCGATGCCGTGCTTTCTAAGAAGCGCCACCTGATACTCCAGGAAGGGGCGATTGGCGACGGGGACCAGCGGCTTGGGACGGGTATAGGTGAGCGGGCGCAGGCGCGTGCCCAGGCCGCCGGCGATGATGATTCCTTTCATGCTCTTCTCCTCATAGAGAAGATTCTACCCGGTTTGCGAACTGCTGCAGCTCGCCGGGGTCCATGTCGGAGATGATCCAATAGTCCATGCCGGCCCGTGTTCCGGAGATCAGGTGATAGCCTTGCTCTGCCGTCATCCGGGAGGCGCGATCAGGGGCATTCGGATCCGGCCAGACAAAAAGGTTGATGACATGTCGCCCGTGTTTGTACACCAGCGCGGCCACCCGCCGGCCGTCCAGATAGTCCAGACGCCCGCCAACCAGCGGGAAGCCAGAGTCTGCCAGGTCGGTCACCGGGGGCGCGAAATCCAGTTTCCCATTGAACCACGGTTTGACCTGATGATGGTTGGAGGAAACAATATCGACCGGCTGAGCGGCCAGGAGCGAGCGCACGTGCGCGGCGACGACCGCCTGCGCCAGCGTCTCGCCCATCGGAGAGGCCGGCCGAAGCCGGGCCAGGCCCCAGCCCAGCAGAAAGACGATCGCCAGCGCCGCCGCCAGGGCCAGGGAGCGCCAGGCCAGGATGGGGCGCGCCCGCTGCGTCCGGCCCGGCTGCGGTAGCGCGGCGCGCAGGCGAGCCTCCAGGCCTGCCGGAGCGCGGTAATAGAGGGTGTCCGTCTGGAGAGCAGACCGCAGTCCCTGCAGGCTCCGGTAAGCGTGCGCGCAGGAGGCGCACGTACGCAGATGGTCCTCGACCTCTAAACTATGGGCAAGATCCAGCTCCCCATCCACGTAGCCGTGTATCCAGTTTTGCGTCTCCCGGCAGTCCAGCGTCAGACCTCCTCGTTCATGCGGGCGGCCAGGTCGCGCTGTAGGCGCTGCCGCCCCCGCGCCAAGCGGGACATGACCGTCCCTATCGGCAGATCGGCAATCGTGGCGATCTCCTTATAAGACAGCCCCTCCAGCTCCCTTAACACAATAACCTCCCGATTCTCGATCGGCAGCGCCTCCACCGCCTGCCGCAGTATCTCCTTATCCACGCTCCGCAGCGCCAACTCCTCCGGCCCACATCCCCCGTCCGGAATAAGATCGTGCGTCTCCTCCAGGGGAAGAGCCTGTTCCCGAACCCGATGCTTCTGCAGCCAGGTGTAGCCGGTATTGCGCACGATCGCCAGCAGCCAGGCGCGGCCATCTCCGCCCTGAAATCCGGAATAGAATTTCAGAGCGCGCAGGCAGGCTTCCTGTACGACGTCTTCCGCATCCTGGTCGTTGCGTGTCAGCCAGCGCGCCAGATTGTAGGCGGCATCCAGGTGCGGCAACACGGTCTGCTCGAAATCACGGTGTCCTTGCGGGTCCGGCAACGGTTCTTCCTTAGCTTGACGTCTCTTTCCTCTCCAGATACCTCGCGATGGCGCCTCTCATCCATTAGACGCCCGACGCATCGCATTTATTCCCTGGGGAATAAAAACGCGAAAAGACCGGTCTGGAGAGTGGAAGAGCAGACGGCGCGCAGAGCGACAACTAGATACGAGAAAGGATTTCTACAATGGCACACGACTATTCCCCTGATCCGGACGATGACGGCATCGACCGGCGCGGATTTCTCAAATGCATGGCCTGGGCCGGCACCGGAATGCTTTGGACCCTGGCCGGCGGGACCTTGAAGTCCTACGGCCTCGGCCGGGTCTTCGACCACGCCACCGATCTGAGCCAGGCGGATTTTACCTTCGTTCAGATCAGCGACAGCCATATCGGCTTCGATAAGGCGGCGAACCCGAATGTGGTCGCCACGATGCAGGAGGCGGTCGCGAAGATTCGGGCGCTTCCCACGAAGCCGGAATTTCTTCTCCATACCGGCGACCTGAGCCATCTCTCGAAGCCGGAGGAGTTCGACACCGTCTCCCAGCTCGTCAAAGACACCGGGATCGACCAGGTACACTATGTGCCCGGCGAGCATGACGTCCTCAGTGAAAACGGGAAGGCCTATCGCGAGCGATTCGGCAAAGGAACGCTGGGCGACGGCTGGTACAGCTTCGATCACCGGGGCGTTCACGGCGTGGGGCTGGTCAATGTCATGAACCTGAAGCCGGGCGGCTTCGGCGCGCTCGGCCCGGAGCAGTTGGCGTGGCTGGAGCGCGACCTGAAAAAGCATAAGAGCAGCACGCCCATCGTGGTCTTCGCGCACGTTCCGCTCTGGACCGTCTATCCGGACTGGGGATGGGGCACCGAGGACAGCGCGCAGGCCCTCTCCTATCTCAAGCGGTTCGGCTCGGTCACCGTCTTGAACGGCCACATTCACCAGACTATGCAGAAGGTGGAGGGCAATATCACCTTCCACACGGCCATGTCCACCGCCTTTCCCCAGCCCAGGCCCGGAACCGCGCCGTCTCCCGGACCGCTCAAAGTGCCTGCGGAGACGCTGCGCAGCGTTCTCGGCCTGACAAGAGTCGATTATGTCGAGCACAAAAGCCCGTTAGCCATTGTCGATACGACGCTCGCTTCGGCCACCGCCTCCCAGGACAGAGCAGCAAGTACGGCGCAAGTAAAAATAGACAATTTCCAATTCGCCCCCACCGTCCTGACCGTTGCCGGAGGCACGAAGGTGACCTGGATCAATCACGACGACATGCCGCACACCATCGTCGAGACGAACAGGCGTTTCGCATCCGCCGCCCTGGACACGAACGATCACTTCGCCTACACGTTCCTGACTCCGGGCACGTACACCTACTTCTGCTCGATCCATCCCAGGATGGTCGGCAAAATCATCGTTCGTTAGACCGGACATTAAAAAGAGCGGGGACGTGTCCCCGCTCTCTGTTCGCGCTCGTGAAATCTAGCCTTTTCCGTGACGCCGCCGGGTCTCCCAGCCTTTCTTGGCCGCCTCGCTGCGGGCTTTATGTTCGGCTTCACTGGCGCGGGAGGTGTGTTCCCGCTTCTCGATCCGCTGGTTGGCGTGGGAGCGGCCCTCCGACGTCTTGCGCCCGCCGCCGGTCTCCTTGTTGACCGTCGCCCACGCGCGGCGCTCGGCCTCTCCCTCGGAGACGCCCCGGCTCTCATAACTGTCTTCGATATGCTCCGCCATTCGTTTCTGCTTGTCGGTGTAGGCGGACTTATCTCCTCGTGCCATTCTTCTACTCCTTCATCGGAAAGCAAAATCCGTTTGCGAAAGTACGACGGAGCGAGTTGTCCGGCTTGTTCCTCAACCTGGATTTCAAAACTAGAATGCAAACCGCTCGAAGAGGACGCCCCAGCGCAGGCCGCGGATACTCACCGCGATGGCGGGGCTGCCGAGTTTGGCCAGCGCCTGGCCGAGCAGGAGCGCCCCACCGAGGATGATGTCCGCGCGCTTGGGCTCCAGGCCGGGTATTCGCTGGCGCTGCTGCAGCGTGCGGGAGGCGAACAGGGAGACCTGCGATTCGATCACGTCGGCGGTGAGCAGATGGCCGTGCAGCGCCTCGAGAGAAGAGGGTCCGTTCAAGTCTACGGCGCCTAGATTGGCCAGCGTCCCTCCCACGCCCACGATCTGCCACCGTTCCACGCCGGGGAGCGGCGCAAACGCGATCTCGGCGAAGGCGCGGGCGGCGGCTTCGTTGGCGGCGGACAGTTGCGTGATGGTCGGGGGATCGGAGCGCAGGTAAGTCTCGGTCAGCCGGACGGCGCCGAGCGGAAGGCTGAAGCAGGCGGCGATCGCGTCGGAGTAGGGCTGCCCTTGAATGATCTCGGTACTGCCGCCGCCGATGTCGAGCACGATCAGGCGGGGGGCGGTCCGCCAGAGCGCATCCCGCCGCACGGCCAGGTAGGTCAGCCGCGCCTCCTCTTCGCCGGAAAGGACCTCGATATCCAGGCCGCAGCGCTGCTGCGCCCGGCGCAAAAACTCGTCCCGGTTGGCCGCCTCGCGCAGCGCGGCTGTTCCGACGGCGGCTATCGCGTACGCTCCCTGCGCCCGAGCCAGGTGCATAAACTCTTCCAGGGCATCGAGCGTGCGGCGCATGGCAGGCTCCTGCAGGCGCTGTGCCGGCTCGCTCCTACCAGAGAAAGTGGAGGGCAGGGACGTTTCCATCCCCTCGCCCAAACGGGTGATGGCCGACCGATCGAGGATAGGCCGCGCCTCCCGACCGTCCAGGTCCGCCACGAGCAGCTTGACGGAGTTGGTGCCGATGTCGATGCTGGCATAGCGCGCCGTCGCCATCAGACGCCGACAGGTTCCGCGAATGCATCGCGCAGCTCCGGCTCTTTGTCGGCGTTGACCAGAGCGATAACGCTGTCGCCCAGAACGATCTGTGTCTCTCCGGAGGGCAGGATGGCGTGCCCGTTACGGATCACCGAGATGATCAGCGCCTCCGCCGGCAACGCCAGCGAACGGATTTCGCGTCCCAGCACCGACGATTTGGGGCCGATCTCTACCTCGACGATCTCGATGTTGCCCCGGTTGAGGGCGGCCAGGGGGATCACTTCGCCGCCGCCCACTTCCTGCTCGATCAGGTTGTAGATGATCTTGGTCGAGCTGACCGTGGCGTCGATGCCGAGCTCATGGAACAACCGCTCGTTGCGCGGGTCGTTGACGCGCGAGATCGTGCGCGGCACGCTGTATTCCATCTTGGCCATCTGGCAGACCACCAGATTGTCGTCGTCGCTGCCGGTCACAGCCACGACCGCGTCCGCGCGGCCAAAACCCGCCTCCGTCTGCTGATCGGCCTGACAGCCGTCGCCCTGCATGACGACCTCGCCCAGTTCCTCCGAGATGGTGCGATAGCGCTGCCGGTCTTTTTCCAGAAGCAGCACCTCATGCTTGGCCGCGACCAGGGTTTTGGCCAGGTAGTAGCCGATGTTGCCCCCACCTACGATGATAATATACATTCACTCACCCCTTCACGCCCCCTTCCAATCGCCGACGCGCTCCCCATTCCCTCCTCGAGCCTTCGGAAGAATAGAGGAGGGGAGATTCTTTCATAGGGGCGCATGGTCTACACGTTGAGCTCCAAATACTCTTTGGAATAGTCCTTCGCCAGTCCCCAGGTTTCCGTGGCGATATAGTCGCGCAGCAGCCCGGAGGCGATGGTCGTCGTGCAGAGCGTAGTGATCCCCATCTTCCGGTAGCGGTCGGCCCGAATGGGATCGTAGATGCGGGCGATCACCTTCGGCACGGAGAAGACGTGCTGCGCGATCTGCGCGGTCATGATATTGCGGTTATCGCCCTGAGTGACGGCGATGAAGACTTCGGCCTGCTCAATGCCCGCGCGGCGCAAGACATCCTCGTCGATTCCGTTGCCGACGATGCGGTTGCCCTTAAACTTGGCGCCGAGGCGACGGAACGCCTCGCTCTGCAGGTCGATAATAGTGACGTTATGGCCGTCCCGGTACATCATGCGCGCCAGCGTCGAGCCGACGCGCCCACAACCGAGGATCAGAATGTTCATAGTTGGCTTTGTCCTCCTGGGCCTGCGTATCGGTAAACTCTATGACCCAAGACGCTTAACAGTATACACGAAAGCCCTGCCGATTCATGCAGGCAAGCCCTGCCCCCTCTCTTTCCGGGTGTCGAAATATGTGGAAGCATAGCAATCTACCGAACAACCATGCTTCGATACGCCTTTGCCTATCGCAACATGAGTGCCCCGCGTCCTTCCGTTTTCTTCTTTTCGGGCGGCTAAAGCCCAGCCACCAGAGCGCGAAGTCGCCCTTCGGCGACTGGCTACCGGCATAGTCCCCCCTCCCCTAAACTTGGGGGAGGGGTCGGGGGTGGGGGCCGTCCGAGCAGGCGGACTTTGGGCATGGGGCAGGGGTCCCCAGGGAGGTTCGAGTAGGGGCCCCAGGGGCTGCGGCTTTAGCCGCCCGAACAAAGAAACCGGGAAGCCCCGCACTTCTCTCCGGTCTAGCAGGAATTACACACGGACGCATCGAAGGCTAGCCGCAGAAGGATAGCCTGCCCATGCCCACCTCCACGCCTGACGATTCCATCGATGTGACCGCCCTGGTCCGCCTCGATCCCTGGCTCGAACCCTACACGGACCGCCTGCGCGACCGCGCCGCGCACTACCTCTGGATGAAATCTATCATCGACGCGCGAGGCGGACTGCTCGGGCCGGTAAGCCAGAGCTATCACTATTTCGGTCTGAACCGGGGCGAGCGCGACGGCCAATCCGGCGTCTGGTTTCGGGAATGGGCGCCGGGGGCGCACACGCTCTCCCTCGTCGGCGACTTCAACGGCTGGGACCGCGGCGCGAATCCCCTCCAGCGCGACGAATACGGCGTCTGGAGCGCCTTCTTCCCGGACGCCCAATATGCCGGCCGCCTGACACATGGCAGCCGCTATAAGATCCACGTCGGCGCGGCCAACGGCGACATGGACCGCCTGCCCGCTTACTGCCGGCGCGTCGTCCAGGACCCCAACAGCCACGACTACGTCGCCGAGGTCTGGAATCCGCCGCAGCCCTATCTCTGGCAGCAGAGCGTGCCACAGCGCATCGGGGGCCTGCGAATCTACGAGGCGCACGTCGGCATGGCGCAGGAAGAGGGCAAGGTCGGCAGCTTCGTGGAGTTCACGCGAAATATCCTGCCCCGCATCGCCTCCCTCGGCTACAACGCGGTCCAGCTCATGGCCGTCATGGAGCACCCCTACTACGGCTCCTTCGGCTACCACGTCTCCAACTTCTATGCCGTCTCCTCGCGTTTCGGCACGCCGGAAGACCTGAAGGCTCTGGTCGACGCCGCGCACGGTCTGGGCCTGCGTGTCATCATGGACCTCATCCACTCCCATTCCGTCAAGAACGTCCGGGAAGGGCTGGCCCAACTGGATGGCACCGACTATCAGTATTTCCACGCCGGCCCACGCGGCGAGCATCCCGCCTGGGATTCGCTCCTGTTCGACTATGGCAAGTACGAGGTGCAGCGATTCCTGCTCTCCAACGCCCGCTACTGGCTGGAGGAGTACCACTTCGACGGCTTCCGCTTCGACGGCATCACCAGCATGCTCTACCACGATCGCGGCCTGGGTCGCGCCTTCACCAGCTACGACGACTACTTCTCCGGCAATGTCGATAAGGACGCGGCCGGCTACCTGATGCTGGCGAACGCGCTGCTGCACGCGCTGCGCCCCGACGTCGCCACGGTGGCGGAAGACGTCTCTGGCATGGTCGGCATGGCGCGGCCCGTCAAGGAAGGCGGGCTGGGCTTCGACTATCGCCTGGCGATGGGCATTCCGGACTACTGGATCCAGCTCTTAAAGGAGAAGCGCGACGAGGATTGGAGCCTGGGCGATCTGTACCGCACTCTGCTCAACCGCCGCTATGGCGAGAAGCACATCAGCTACGTCGAATCGCACGACCAGGCGCTCGTCGGCGACAAGACCATCGCCTTCCGGCTCATGGACCAGGAGATGTACTGGAACATGAGCACATCGTCCGAGAGCGTCGTGATCGACCGGGGGATCGCGCTGCACAAGATGATCCGGCTCATCACCTTCGCGCTGGGCGGCGAGGGTTATCTCAACTTCATGGGCAACGAGTTCGGCCACCCGGAATGGATCGACTTCCCGCGCGAGGGCAACGCCTTCTCCTATCACTACGCGCGGCGGCAGTGGTCCTTAGTAGAACGGGAAGACCTGCGCTATCGGGGCCTGAACGAATTCGACCGGGCGATGAACGGGCTGGACATCCGTTTTAATCTGCTGGAGGACCCGCTGATCGAGCAACTAGCGTTGCATGAAGACACCCGGCAGCTCATCTTTCGGCGTGGGCCGCTCGTCTTTGCCTTCAACTTCCATCCGACCGAATCGTTCTCCGACCTGCGCATCCCCGTCCCCGACCCCGCCGGCTACCAGGTCGTCCTCGATACGGACGCGCGGGCGTTCGGGGGACATGGCCGCGTCGCCGAGGGCATGGTCTACCCTCGGCAGGACATCCCCATGTACGGTCGGGCCCAAAGCATCCAGATCTATCTCCCCGCCCGCACCGCCCAGGTCCTCGCGCCCCTCCCATAAGGGACGAGGGGAGTCAGGCCGATAGCTGGTACACTATCCTTATAGCTTCTCTTACCCGTCGGCAAAAGCAGAAGCCATGTATCTGCTCGTCGAAATCCACCTTGACCGAGCGTGCTAGAGGCCAGTGAATGCCGAGGTTTCCATATCGCCGGCATGAATCTAGCCTTTCCCGCCCGCAGGGCGGTTGTCCGAAGGACCCGCAGACGGGTAATTCATTGCCCGGCGAACACAGTCCAGTTAAACCAATCTCCAGGTCCCTCCGGATGTTTCCGGCCATTCGGAGGGCTTACTATACCGGGTGAGAAAAAGCCGCTCTCCTCCCACTGAAGAGAGCGGCCGTCCTGGAGGGCCGTCCCGACAGGCCCTCCTACTACCTAACGTCGGTAAGTCAGCCTCGATTCTCCAGGGAAAAACGCCGGTTAGGAAGAGAGGACAAGCAGCCGAAAAAGAATGACGGCGTACGTATGTATCCAGCGCCCAGACCGTTTCATGGTTTTCCTGCAGTTTATACAGCAAAAGCCGCCTTTTGGAAATGGAATAACCATCCAGGCACAGATTGACAAAGGCATACCTCTCCAAGGAGGGAGCGCGCGGCGACGCGCCGGACGTTCCTTCCGTGCCACTTCGAGTAGGGCCGCCGGTCTACATGTTCCTGAGAGAACGAAGGAGTAGGCTATGTTCGGCTATAACGCTTACGGGACGCAGGGTCCCATCTTTTGCCATCGATCCAAGCATCACGGCAGCGTGCTCACCAGCACGCTCATCTTCGTGGCCATCACCTCGCTGGTTATGGCCGGCATCGGCACGTACACCATCTCCCATCTCTCCCGTGCCAAAACGGAATCCGACTATTCCGCCGCCATGAACCTGGCCGAAGCGGGCGTCAACTACGAGCTAAGAAACATCAGCGAGGACGTGCTCGATACCACCCGGCCCGACCAACTGCATCCCGCGTCCGGCCAGAATGGTCCGTACACAGGCACGATCTCGGGCATCATCGGCACCTTCACCGTCTCGGTGACCAACGATCCCGACAACGGCAAAGCCTGGTACGCTCCCACCAATCTGCTCATCACCGCGACCGGCAGCATCAATGGCGTCACGCGCACCATACGCTGTCGAGGCTCGCGCCGCAGCATCTTCGATAACTACTCGTTCTATGGCGTCGACGCGACCACTATCAACGGGAACGTGATTGCGGATGGCAGCTTCGGCACCAACAGCCCGGTCACGTTGGACGGCTCCAGCGCCGAAGTCTACGGCCCGGTCGTCTTCAACGGCACCAGCGGCAACTTCAACTCCGGCCAGGCGACCGGCGGGGTCTGGTATCAACCCGACAAGATCAACTGGCCCACCGTCAGCCAGATCGCCGATGCCGTAGCCAGTCAGAAGCTGGGCACGAGAGTAACGGCGGGTACCGGCCTGGCCTGGATCAAGCTGCATAACGACAACGGCAAGATCAAGCAGTTCAGCGCCTCGGATGCGTCCATCACCGATCCCACCCAGCACTCCTGGGTATCGGCGGGCCTGACGGCCGACTCCAACGGCAACTGGTCCATCGGCGACAAAGGCGGGCTGAATACCTTCCAAAACCTGACCACCGACAACAATCCGATGGATGCTGTGGGCGCTTCGCCCGCGCGCTACTCTCAGCCGGTGGTCACCTACACGTTCACCAATCCCAGCAATACCGTCACGCAGGCCGCCCAATCGCTCAACGGCTACAACGTGCTCATCCTGCCGGGTTCATCCACCAGCACGCCCAACAACTATTACTTCGATGAGATCAACCTGAGCGGCAGCTCCAAAGCCGCCATCCTGGTCGACAACGCAAGCGGCCCCGTCAACATCTGGCTGGGACCCAGCTCGGCCTATGGCGCCTCCCAGGATAACATAGACGGCACGTTCTTCTTCACCAATCCCGGCGATGCGACCCGGTTCCGCCTTTACGACGCCAAGAGCGGCACCTTCGATATGGGCGGCAACTCCATCTTCCCCGGCGGCGTCTACGTCTATAATGGAGCGGGCACGGGAACGATCAATCTGCACGGCAACCCGGTCCTTTTCGGCTCTATCCTCGCCGACAGCATGAACACGAGCGGTACGCCGTTCATCAACTATCCGCTCAACATGCAGGCTTCCAACGACTATAGCCTCTGGTACGGCTTCCTCAACCAGTGGACCGAGCTCGGCGGCATGTAAGCCTGTTGGACCCGCTTCTCAGAGCCTGCCCGACAACTCGGTACTCCTACGAGGAGACAGGCTTTTCCGCCCGCCAGGGCGGTTGGCCGCATTCCTTAAAGTTCCCCCTCTCCTTACGAAGGAGAGGGGCAGGGGGTGAGGTCTATGGGATGAGGTCCGTCCGCAGGACGGTTGTCCGAAGGACCAAAAGACGGGTAATTTATGGCCCGGCTATACGGGTCGTTCACGGCCCGGCTAAGAAGCGGGCAGGTTTTCCGTATACGCTCTCAGGGGGCAGACGCTTCTAAAGCGCCTGCCCCCTCTTTTTATATCGCTGCTCTACCAGAGCATGCACCCTATCCTATATCTCGTTTGTCTCGCCGCCGGCATCCACACGCCTCTTTTTATAGCATTTGTTGCGCAGCGATAGAGAGGAAGCGGTCCCTGGGTGGGGATGACCCCGTAGATAGGACCGTCCGTGTCTCGTGGCTTTGTTCCGGCACAAGGCCAGGCGCTTCCTTTGCGCAAGATCATCCCACATTATAAAAGGGTCCACAGGGACGAAAAATACATCCCGGCCCTTCTGCTTTCATCGCGTTCTCTCCTACTCAAGAGAGAACCCAGGCAGGAATCGCTCAAGAGCGGGCCGAAGGGGTAACGGTGGAAGGTCAATCCATGAACGGTTCCTTGTGGCGGCGATTAAGGCATGGTTAAGCCTTTCCTGGCGAATCGAGGCATAGAAAAGCCAACCCAAGCCAGCCACCATAGCCGCCAGAATCAAGAACGTCACTATCAGGCTGAGGCGTCTCTTTCGCATCGGATTGCCTCTGCGCCGCCGTTACTCCGTGCCCTGCCTATAGTCATTTTTATTTATGGCGGCGATACCACTTCCTGATATAGTCCCCTACAAAGAACCAAACGATGACACAGACAAAGTAAATCTCACAAAGTACTACAAGCCAATGAATCTGAAACCATCCCGCAAAAAGGATTACCCAGACCATTAGCCATAATAGGCACCCATCGAAGAATCCGCGCGGCTGCTCATCCATGAGGCAATCCCCTAAATAAGCGGCACGATGGTTTTGAACTTCTGGTTCAAGATTCCTCAGGGCCATCCGCATTATAAAGTCGAGGCCGTCACGCCGGTCCGCGACGATGTCCACGTTCTGGCCGTCACCCCTTACAGGTCACTTGGGATGGCGCTCTGTGCCTGCGGATGTTGATACTAAGAGCACCTAACAAAACCCTGTCAGCCAAGCGTTCCAGCAGAGGAGCACACAGCCCAACAGCAGGAACGCTTCGTGGATGTCGTCTCGGCGCTCGTAGCGGATACGCAAGCGGCGCATCCGGTGCAGCCAGGAGAAA
>DASRCN010000116.1:0-3541 GCA_035653075.1 Chthonomonadaceae bacterium
TCGTGGTGCCGGAGAAGGCCAATCCCGGCAAAGTCGCGGCGATACAGGGCTTTGGCGCGGATGTTGTTTTTTATGGCGAGACGTTCGACGACGCCCGGCGTCACTGCGAGGAGCTGGCCGCGACAGAGGGCGCCCGCTATATCCACAGCGGAGACGAGCCGCTGCTGATTGCGGGCGTGGGCACGGTGACGCTGGAGATGCTGGAAGCCGAGCCGGATTTAGACGTCTTGATCGTTCCCATTGGTGGTGGGAGCGGCGCGGCCGGCGCCTGTATCGTGGCGCGCAGCGTGAACCCGGCCATTCGCGTGATCGGCGTTCAGTCGGCGGCGTCTCCGGCGGCGTACGAGTCCTGGCGGCAAAAGCGCGTCGTGTCTCAGCCGAATCGGACGTTCGCGGAGGGGTTGGCGACCGGAACGGGTTTTGCGCTGCCGCAGGCGATCCTCTGGGAGATGCTGCCGGAGTTTCTGCTGTTGGAAGACGACGAGATCGCCCAGGCGATGGTCTGGATGATCGATCGGGCGCATACCCTGGCGGAAGAGGCCGGCTCCGCCGCCCTTGCCGCCGCCTATCGCCTGCGCGCGGATCTGGCGGGCAAGAAGGTCGGCATCGTCTGTTCCGGAGGCAACGTCTCGCTCCAGCATCTGCGCGATGTCCTCCAGCGTTTCCAGAAAGCATGATGATCCCAGAATGAACGACGCCGTGCGACGATGCTCCTGGGCGGAGAACGACCCGCTGCTCCGCGCCTATCACGACGAGGAATGGGGCGTGCCGGAGCGCGACAGCCGGGCGCTCTGGGAAAAGCTGATGCTCGACGGGTTTCAGGCTGGCCTGTCCTGGATAACGATCCTTCGAAAGCGCGAGGCTTTCCGCCGGGCGTTCCAAGGCTTTCAGCCCGAGATCGTGGCCGAATTTGGTGAGGCGGACGTTACGCGGCTGCTCGCCGATCCGGGCATCGTCCGCTCTCGCGCCAAGATCGAGGCGACGATCGCCAACGCCCGCGCCTATCTGGCGATGGCGGACGCCGGCGAGGATTTCTCGACGTTCGTCTGGGGTCTGGCAGGCGGAGCGCCGATACAGAATGCGTGGCAGAGCGCGGGTGACATTCCCGCGAAGACGCCGCTCTCAGAAGAGATCTCAGCGGCACTGAAGAAACGCGGCTTTACGTTCGTCGGCCCGGTCATCGTCTATGCCTGGATGCAGGCGACGGGCATCGTCAACGATCATGTCCTCGACTGTTTTCGGTATGACGCGCATAGCGGTGTCCGCTCGGCGCGTCGATAAGAGGTAGGGAAACTGCGGGAGGGCTCATCGGGTTTTGATCTGCCGGGTGATGGTCGGGTCGGTGATTTTGGTATCTTCGGCCAGCAGGAAGGCTTTGCTCAGGATCAGCGCGAGCCGCTGATCTCCCTCGAAGGGCAGGAACGCGACGGGCGCTTCATTGCGTGCCGCGCCTCTGTCCTGCACGATGCAGAGATACTGGTCGTTCGGCTCCATGAGGATGTTGCCGCTGCCCAGATGGATCTTGTAGGCGCGCAGATCGCCGCGCACCACCAGAAACTTATCCGTCAGCGCGCAGCGGGAAGCGATCTTCAGCCGGGGCACCAGGCGCTCTAACACTATGCGGCGGGTCTGTGCGGTCGCGGAAAGATCGCCAAAGGAGTAGTCCGTTCAGTAGTCGTGATAGCGGCCCTGCGGACCTCCGTCCTGCCAGGCGGGATCATTGCCGGCACTGCAGACGCCGACGAACATATCTACGTCACGCATGACCTCGGAAAAGACCAGCGCAGGGACATCGGTTAGCGGCAGGGGTGCTGCCGGGGCGCTTCGTCCCCATCTGCCGGAGTATCCGCCCCCTGCGGCGTGGGCGTAGTTTTCCGGCGCGTCCATTCGGTAGAAGCGCACCTGATCGGTCGTGACATAGAGATAGGTGCCGGTGTCGTTGGTATCCCGGCCATACGTATCCCCGATGCCCTCGATCCAGAACTCGGCGCGCAGACCCAGGTTCGGAAACTCCTTGGAAGCGGGCGGATAGACATCGTCGACCATCAGGCGCAGCTTGTTCTTCCAGCCGCGCAGGGCTGCCAGCGCGTTGAACTGATGTTGCTTGAGGATGTGCCCGGCAAAGCGATTGGAATAGACGTGCGTGCGCAGCTCGGCTTCCGTGAGGATGTAAAGTTCCCGGTGCGCCTGCTTGAACGGCTGCACGATCTGATGCCACTGCAGCGTCTCCTCCACCGCGAAGCCGATAGGATGCCACAGGCGTACCTGCGCGTTCTCGGTAGGCCAGGAGATCGGGGCATCGTGAACATCCACGAAGCCGTTGCGTGTGCTGTTCCAGATTCCCTGCGCTTTCTGATCTCCCTCGGAGACGTGCCAGATAAGCCGCCGGGAGATAGGGCCGAGAATCGGATGTTCCGCAAACCGCTCGCGCCAGCTTTGCAGCGTCCAGACGCGCTCCGGCAGATAGAAGGAGTCGAAGCGGGCTTTCTGCGCGGTGAGCATCTTTCCGGCGGCGTCTATGTCCGCCTTGAACGCCTTCCATTCGGCGGCATGGTCCTTCTTCACCTCTGCCGGCACGGATTTGACCGCCTTGCCGTTCGCGCCGAACCACTCGACCAGGATGTCGCCGGCCGGCGCGATGGTCGCGACCGCGGCGCAGTCACCGAAGGCTTCCCGGCGCACGCCTTCCGAATCGAAGCCGAAGGTGGGCACGCTCATGTCTTCCAGGTCCGCCTTCGTCACGCCTGCGCGCTGCGCCGCCGTCTCCAGCCCCTTTTCGATCTGATTGAGCGCGGTGCGGAACGTGATTTTCGTCTTCAGCCGGCCCAACTGCCCGACCGCCTCGGCGCAGTCGATCTCCGTCAACGCCCAGATGGCCCCGTTCGCAGCTCGCACGGCCCACGGACCCAGGCCCGGAAACTTCTTCAGGCTGCCTTCGACCAGCTTTGCCAGCGCGCGGGCGATCTCAGGTTCGGCGCGGTCGGCGCACAACCACGCCAGCCCCTTCAGCAGGCTGATGTTGCGGTCGCTGCCCAGGCTCTGATGGCTTTCGTACACGTGTCCGGAATATTCATGCCGGTTCGTCTTCATCGGTGGTATCGTCACTACGGCAAACCAGCGGGCGATATGCTCTCCAAACGCTTCCTCACCGACCGCCGCGACGCAGGCTTTGCCTTCCTTGCGCCAGGCAGCGGTCGGCCTGGAACTCTCCGAATCCTGCGCCTGCGCGAAGAGCCGCTTCCATGCCGTCTGCTGCTTTTCCGGCAGCGCGGAGAGGTCGGCCAGGGCGAGGTCCGCCCAGGTCTCTCCGTCGTTCGGCAGGGCGACTTTCTCTTCTCCCAGCAGCGTACTGATCCGCGCGCTCAGCTTGCGGGCGTCCGCATCCTGCGCGGCTCTCAGCGTTGTAGAGTAGGAAGCTGGCGAGGTGGCAAGTATCTAGGACTTGCCCCTTTTCCAACAACCCCTCCCCGAACCGTGCTTGCCACTTTCGCGGCACACGGCTCTCCAGCATCTCATGCCGATAGAGCCTTAAATGGACGCC
>DASRCN010000117.1:0-4271 GCA_035653075.1 Chthonomonadaceae bacterium
GTGTCTGCGGCCAGTACTCTTTGTCGGTATCGGCGTCGGGCGGCTGGGAGCGGGCGTTCATCAATTCGCACACCAGCGGCGTTTGAAGCGCGGGCGCGTCCAGAGAGAAGTGCAGGTCCTCGTCGCTCCGTAGGTCGTGGACGTGGCCCAGCATTCCCTGGCCGACGGTCCCGCTCACATCGACGACAATAGAATCCTGGATGGGCCGCAAGGCCTCCAGCGGCATCCGATAGACAAAGAGGCCGCTGCGCGCCTCCTGCGGGCGCATCATCTGCGGCGCTTGCGTCTTGCCCTGCCCGCCGACCGAGGGAACCGAGGTAGAGGATGGTCCTCCTCCAGGCTGGCCCGACTTGCTACAGCCGGAAAGCAGGCATAGCCCTGCGACCAACAGGAAGGCCATCCGGCGTGTATCACATCTATGTCGTATCGGCATCGTCTTACCTCATACAAGCGAGAGAGCGAAATCCCGGAAATAGAACATGGATATTCTTATCATTCTTGCGGCTATTGTCCTGCTTATCGTCGCGAATTCCCTTTAACGGCGTCAGCGTGAACGCGCCCTCATAGATAGTCTTAAGCAGATAGGGAACGACCCCTCAGCGGCAATGGCTGCGTTTAGATAAGGAAATCGAACAAGACCGCGAACGAGCAGAATACGGGAAGAAGCAGAGCGGTAAGCCGCTCCTCTAAAGAAGCCTGGAAGCCGTGTTAAGAAAAAGCGAATGCGAAATCCGACACCGTTCTAATGGTTAACGAGCAGGCGGGTAGCATGTTGGAGGGTATGGGCATGAAGCTGGGAGCAGATCAGCACGATCCCTGCCACCATATCCAGCAAAATCATGAGGCCGCCGTTGAGAATATCCGCTTTGCTTTTTTGAAAGAGCAGCCAGACCGCCACGGAAAACGAGATGAAGCTGAGATAGATCGAGGCGGGCAAATAGCAGAAGTGGTCTTCGATATGGAAGGTGGCGGTCAGGGGAACGAACAGATAAAACGACCACATCAAGAATATCTGAACCACATGGGCTTTTGTTTTCGCGTGAAAATTTGTCATTGTCTTGTGCCCCTATTCTCGGCAGGACAGGCCTTCCCTTTTATAGGTGCTAAGACGGTATTTGCCTTCCATTCTCGCTCCCTAAAGAAGGGATTTCGCTTGCTCTCTTGCGTGAGAAGAGGCGTTTCGGCTAGAATCGAAGGGATAGTCGCAACCGAGTCGCAGGAGACGGCCGCAGCATGGCAGGGCAATCGGGCACACAGGAGCAGAGGACGGCCGCCCCGGCGGGCATGCCGGTGACCCTGGCGGAGAACCGCCGGAGGAAAACCGGCGCCGCCGGCCTGTCGCTTGTGTCCAATACGCTGCTCGTGCTGCTCAAGCTGGGCGTCGGGCTGGGGACCGGCTCGATCGGCGTGCTCTCCGAGGCGCTGCACTCCGCCACCGACCTGCTGGCGTCCGCCGTCGCCTTCTTCTCCGTGCGGGCCTCCGACGTGCCGCCGGATGTCGAACATCCCTACGGGCATGGCAAGATCGAAAGCCTCTCCGGGCTGGCGGAAGCCGGCTTCATCGCGCTGGCGGCGGCCTACATCATCTACGAGGCGATCGAGCGGCTGCGCGGTCACGGCGGCGCGGCGGTCGCCAACACGCTGCCCGGGTTAGGAGTGATGGCTTTCTCCGCGCTGGTCAATACCGCCCTGTCCTGGCATCTGCGCCGCACGGCAAAGCAGACCGGCTCGCCCGCGCTGGAGGCCGATGGCCGCCACCTGCAGACCGACGTGATCACGTCCCTGGGAGTGCTGGTGGGCCTGGCGCTGGTGCGCCTTACCGGCTACGGCTGGTTCGATGCGGTGACGGCCCTGCTTGTGGCCGTCTTTATCCTGCCGACCGCTTACATGCTGGCGCGGGAGGCGTTCCATCCGCTGCTGGATGCGCGCCTGCCCGCCGAGGAGGAGTCCTTGATTCGAGAGGTGCTCGAAAGCGACCCGCGCGTGCTGGGTTACCACAAGCTGCGCACGCGCAAGGCTGGCTCGCAGCGCCATGCCGACGTCCACGTGCAGGTGGACGATAACTACACACTGGTGGAAGCGCACGATCTGATCGAGGAGCTGGAAGACCGGATTCGGGAGGCGCTTCCGAATATCCACGTCTACATCCACGTCGAGCCCTATCACGCCGAAATGCGCCACCAGCACGAGGCGCACGGTGTTCCGATGCCGCCCCTCTCGGAGACTGCCGCGCCGCCTCCTTCGGAAGTGTCCGCCGATGATCGGACCGCCGATAATCCTCCTTCGCCGCCGGAACCGCCCGCCTCTTCCGGCAAGCAGACGGGCTCGCGCGGATGACGGTTCTCGCTTCCCTTCACGGCTGGGGGCTGCTGCACGTCCTCTTGAGCGGCACTGCCTTCCTCGCCTGGCTGGTCTTCCTGGGGCTGCTCGTCGGATTCCGGTACCGTTACCCGCTGCTCGCCGAGGTCCCGTTCGCGCCCGAAGAGATGGCCTCCCTGCCCACGCTCTCCATCCTGGTCCCGGCCTGCAACGAAGAGCAGACCATCGAGCGGGCCATGTGCAGCCTGCTCGATCTGGCCTATCCCTGCTTCGAGATCATCGCCATCGACGACCGCTCTACCGATGGGACCGGCGCCATCCTCGACCGCATGGCGGCTTTGGAGCCGCGCCTGCGCGTCCTGCATATTAAAGAGCTGCCGCCCGGCTGGCTCGGCAAGAACCACGCGCTGCAGGTCGCCAGCGACGAGGCGGCCGGCGAATGGCTGCTCTTCACCGACGCCGACGTCGTCTTCGCGCCGGAGGCGCTGCGCCGCGCCGTCGCTTATGCGCACACGCGCGACATCGATCACCTGGTCCTGTCGCCTTCTTGCGAGACGCACGGATTCTGGGAGCGGCTGATGGTCAGCTACTTCGGAATCATGTTTAGCTTCCGGGTAAGGCCGTGGGCGGTCAGTAGTCCCCGAAGTACGGCCTATGTAGGGTTGGGGGTATTCAATCTGGTGCGCGCGGCAGCTTACCGGCAGGCCGGCGGCCATCGCGCGCTAAAACTGGACGTCACGGACGATACCAAGCTCGGCAAAGTCCTCAAGCGCAGCGGCTTCCGCCAGAAGATTCTGGAAGGCAGCGATCTGCTGTCCGTGCGCTGGGTGATCGGGCTGCGGGGCATGATCGAGGGGCTGGCCAAGAACGCGTTCGCCGGCTTCGATTTCCGGTTCTGGACGATGGTGCGCGGAATCGGCAGTCTCGCCCTCGTGACGCTCTATCCGGTGGTGGCCCTCTTGCTGCCTTTCTGGCCCACGCGGCTTCTTGCGGCAGGAACCTTCCTGCTGATGGCGGCGGGCGCGGCCACGATGCGCCGGGTAACGCAGGCGCGCGCCTGGTACGGACTGGCCTATCCGCTGGCCGGGCTGGTCTTGATCTACATCATCCTGCGCTCGACCTGGCGGGCCTACCGGCAGAACGGCATCGTCTGGCGCGGCACGCTCTATCCCCTGGAAGAGCTGAAGAAAGGCGTGGTGTAAAAGCAGTTGTCAGTTATCAGTTGTCAGTTGCTAGTAAAACCTCACCCCCGACCCCTCTCCTTCGTAAGGAGAGGGGAGAGAAAGGGCGCAGCTTGCTGCGCCCCTACTAGCAACTAGGAACTAGCAACTCTATTCCGTCGAAGGCGGATCGAGGATGCGGCCCAGGAAGAGGATCGCGCCGGTCTTCTCGTCGCGGATGGCGCAGACGAACGGGCGGTTTACCACGAACTGAAAACCCCGGATGATGGCCTTCATCGTGATGACAGCGCCGGTCGCCGCCGCGGCCTCGGTGCCCTGCTCGTTGACCTCGACGTAGGTCTTATGCCGGACCAGGCTGATATAAAAGCCTCCTCCCGGAAGCATTCCACTGAAATCGGCGCGATCCCTATCGAAGGCAACTGCCATACCCAGGCTTTTGAGCGGCTCGTTGAGATCGGCCCCGTATTCGGTGCGGAAGCGGGGGAGGGCGATGTCGCCGTGCATCGTCTTGAACTGCGGCAGCCATTGCGCGAAGTTCTCGGGCGTTAGCTCCGCCAGGAACGTAGAGATAGGCGTGCCGGGATCGGGCAGAAAGATGAGGAAGCTCATCCGTCCGCTGCCGTAGGGCAGGTTGTAGAGTAGGAAGCTGGCGAGGTGGCAAGTATCTAGGACTTGCCCCTTTTCCAACAACCCCTCCCCGAACCGTGCTTGCCACTTTCGCGGCACACGGCTCTCCAGCATCTCATGCCGATAGAGCCTTAAATGGACGCC
>DASRCN010000118.1:0-74091 GCA_035653075.1 Chthonomonadaceae bacterium
TGGCAGAAAACTGCTGCGGCGCTGCGGCACAGACGGTTCTTACATGTCCGCTTCCGATAAGCGCGTTCACTTCGGGTTAGGCACGGCCACCCAGGCGACCATCACCGTTCGCTGGCCCAGCGGCGCGGTCGATGTCTATCCGGACCTTCCCGCCGATCGCGCGGCCACGCTTCGGGAAGGCGCAGGAAGGTCGCCGAACCGTTAAGGCGACGTTTGCGATCAGCATACGTATTAGCCGGGCCATGAATGACCCGTATAGCCGGGCATTGAAATACCCGTCTGGGGGTCCTGCGGACAACCGTCCTGCGGACGGACCTCACTCCCTAACCCCCTCTCCCTAAGAAGGAGAATTCGGGTGAAGGATGAGTCCCCGCAGGGGACTTCGGGCCTTTGTTGCAGCAGTTTTAACTGCCCCCATCTACCGCTCAGTAAGCGTTACAATCCGATCTGCCGGAATGTCTTTGTAGATGTCTTGATGCCCGCTGGGCCACTTCACCCGAATGGTCGCCGAGGTCGCCGCGCCAAGCCCGCAATGTACCCGCCGGTCCGATGCGGACAGGTAGGAGCCGTCGGTGTGGCACAACCGCAACAGTTTCCTGCCGCTGGTCTCAAACGTTACCAGTGCCCCGATCCCATCCCGGTTGCTCTTCGTACCTTGCAGCGTCACCTCCAGCCAGTGGCCGGCGTTAGGCGTCTCATTGTGCAAGAGCAGAGGGGCGCCTTCGCTATCCACCACCAGCACGTCCATGCGACCATCGTTATCGAAGTCACCAATAGCCAGGCCCCGTCCGACGATAGGCTGCGCGGCGCTGCCGATCAAGCTGGCGTGAATGTCCTCAAAGTCTGTGCCACCCTGATTATGAAAAAGCTGGATCGGCTGGCGAAAGGTCGCATTGTTTTCCACCTCGGCGGCGTTATCCTGAATGTGACCGTCCGCGAAGATCACGTCGAGCCAGCCATCATTGTCTACATCGATAAACTTGGATCCGAACGCGACGTAGGGCGAAGCCGCCCAGGCGATTCCCAGAGGAATCGCGCGATCAGTGAAGAGGCTGCCATCGTTATGGTAGATGTTCTTCACCTCCTGCTGGAACGTGGCGACCAGGAGATCGAGCCTGCCGTCGTTGTCGTAGTCGCCCCAATCTTCTCCCATGCCGCCGTGCTTGCTGCCGTTGCGGTCGTAGGCAGTTCCGGCATCCGTTCCTACGTCCACGAACTTGCCGCCTTCGTTATGAAACAGATTGCCGGCCATCTCGTCGTTTGCAAGGGCAAGGCTCTGGCGGCCCGAGCCGTCGTAGTCGGCGAACGCGACGCCCAGCGTTTTTCCTGCCGCCTGATCGGCTCCCCATGACCGTGTCACATCCTCGAACTTGCCCTTGCCGAGATTACGGTAGAGGACGCCCTTCTCCGGCGGGTAGGCGATAGGACCGCAGGCGGTAAGGTGCTGATTGACGCGGCAGAGCTGTAGGGAGGACGGACCGAAACGCACATAATTACCGATATAGAGGCTCAGTCGCCCGGATCCATCGATGTCAGAGAAGGCCGTACTCGTTCCCCAGGGCTGGGGCTTAATGCCGGCTTCTTTAGTGACATCCCGGAAAACACGGAGACTGGGGATTGGGGACTGGGGACTGGCTGCCCCCTCTTTTCCCTTTTCCCTTTTGCCTTTTCCCGCTTCATTGTGCAGCAGCACGCCCCCTCGGTAGGCGCTCAGATAGATATCGTCAAAGCCATCATTATCATAATCGCCTACCGCGCAGCCCAGGAAATGACCCGAAAGCGTATCCAGGCCGGTCTGATGCGTGACATCGGTAAAATGGCCGTGTCCGTCTCCCTGATAGAGAGCCAGCTTCGAGCCGACCAGCAGAATATCCAGGTTGCCGTCATTGTTGTAGTCCAGCAAGGCGCAGCCGTTGCCGATCGTCTGCAAGATGTTGAGCGGGCGCTTGCCCTCGATTTTCCACCGATAGCGCAGTCCCGCCGTCTCCGCCACATCGACAAAGTGGATATTCCGCAGGGATGAGGCAGGAGAGGCGGCCGTACCGGCACGTGCCGCTCCCGCCGACGGACGGCAGCCCGACGTAGCCAGCAAGCCGCTGCAAAGAAAAACGAAAGCGCCGATAAGAGCAGACAAACGGATCAAAACACTCTTTCCTTTAAGTTCCCCCTCTCCTTCGTAAGGAGAGGGGGTCAGGGGGTGAGGTCTTCCCCTCTCCTTCGTAAGGAGAGGCAGGGCCGCAAGGCCCGTGGGGACGCGGGATGAAGTCAGCGCTAGTGAAATTTCACCGAGGCGGCCACCATCTCGTTGAAAAAGCCGATGTTCGGCATGTGACCCGAGGCTCGCAGTTGGTCGATGAGGCGCTGCAGCTCTTTGTGGACGGATGTGTCGGAAGGGTCGAGCGCGAGATAGACCTCATACTGATTGATCGCTTTGGCATAGGCCCCCTTCTGCGCATACAGACGGGCCAGTTTAAGATGCGAAGGTCCACTCTTGGGATGGTTGCGCGTCTCATCTACCGCGCTATCTAACGCATCACTCAGGTGGCTGAGACGCCGGAAGGCAGCGTAACAGTATTGCGAGCGCTCCTTGTTATGCAGCATCTCATAGGCACGGGCGAGATTATACCAGGCGCTTGGTTGGTTTGGCGCCAGCAAGACCGCGTGTTCCAGCAAGGGAACGGCATCTTTGGCGTCTCCGCGCTGAGTCAACAGTTGGCCCAGCGAGAGCAGAGCTTTGATGCTATTGGGTACCTGCGCCAGCGCGCTTCGCAGCAACCGCTCCGCTTCCGCCTGGCGCTCCGGTGTTCCCTGCTGGCGTAGCAGGAACTGGCCGAGCGCCAACTGCGCGTGTGCCGAGTTCGGAGCCATTTGCAGCGCCTGACGGTAGTGCGTCTCTGCGTCCGGCAGCTTATTGGTCAGCGTCTCCATGTCCGCCAGGTTGACCAGGTAATCGGACTGATGTGGGTCCATCTGGACGGCGCGGCGATAGTTGTCCTCGGCGCGGGCGTAGGTCAGCGGATCGTCGCGCAGGCAATCGCCCAGCGCATCGAAATACTCCGCTTTAGGGGGCGCTTGCTGGATGAGCCGCTGTATCCGGCGCGTCGCTTCGTCCTGCAGACCCATGTCGTAGTAGAGATCCGCCAGCATCAGTTGTGCCTGCGGCAGATTGGGCTGCAGTTGAAGCGCCCGATTCAGGGCGTGGAAAGCCGCCTCGTTCTGACCCGTCTGCTTGTAGGCCGCTCCTAATCCCTGCCAGGCCGGCGCGGAGTTTGGGTCTTTCCTAAGAATGGCCTGGTAGGCGTCCACAGCCTGAGCAACCTGCTTTTGCTGCAGCAGCGAATCCGCGTCGTGCAGCAGAACCGAGACATCCTCTGTTGCCGTAGGCGCTAAGGCGTCGAGGCTCGGGCCGGCGCGCGGAGCGGTCTGTGCCAGCCGGGCCAGACTCTGGCGGGCCTGCGCCGAATAGGCCGGATCGCCGAGCAGGCGCCGATACAAGTAGATCGCCTCGGCGCTATCGCCGTTCTCCTCGCAGAGCCGCGCGAACTTCAGGCAGGTCTTGTCATCCAACTGCCCGGTAATGAGATGCGTGCGCAGCCAATCCATCTGCTGATTATAGCGGTTCGATTCCTGGAGCAGGCGCTTCTCACGCTGAGCGCCGGCAGGGTCATTCAGCCGCATGCAGACTTGCAGCAGGGCGGTATGCAGAGGTGAGCGAAAATTCGCGAGCGAAGCGGCGAGGCGCTCGGCCTGAAGTAGGGCCGTTTTTGCGCCGGCATAATCCCCCTGGCGCAGATGCGCCTGTCCCAGCGACAACTGCGCCAGCGCATTGTCGGGATCGATCTGGACAGCGCGCGTCAAGGTTACTACGGCGTTTTGAAGGTCCTGTGGCATGGTCGCCGTCGTGAGTTGCGCTCTTCCCAGCCGCGCCAGGATCATCGGCTCCTCAGGGGCCAGAGTCGCCGCTGCCTGATAAGCTGTCAGAGCCTCGCGGTCGCGCGCCTGGCTCGTCAGCGCCTCTCCCAAGCCGAACTGGCTTCGCCAGTCTTTAGGATCGAGCGCCACGGCGCGCCGCAGCGCCGCCTCCCCCATGCTCGCTTGCCGCATGGAAAGCGCCTGCACGCCCGCCAGCCGCCACGCTCTCACATCCTGCGGATGGAGGGCCGTGACCGTGATCGCTTCTTGGTAGGCGCGGCCTGGGTCGCTGTGGGTGACATAAAAGAGCGCCAACGCCCAGTGCGCCTCCGCGCTTTTCGGATGGCGCTTGAGCAGCGCGGTGAGGATCTCGAACGTCTTCTGGTCGTTGCCGGCCTCGCCCTCGACATTCGCCCAGGCCAGCGCAATGTCCTCGCTGTCCGGATCGAGCTCGGCGGCATGCGCGAGCGCCGCTCGCGCCGGACCGATCCGTCCCAGGTCGCGATTGCGAAGGCCGAAGTAGTAGAGGGCGCGAGGATTGCCGGGATCATTTTTGACGGCTTCGACCAACTGGCTATACGTGGCTTTCTCTAAAGCACGCTCCGCCCGAGCGGGAGCCGTGCGGACATACCATGCGATTCCGATCAGCGGTAGAGCGAGGATGAGCAGCGGAAGCAGCAATCGGTTACGGAGAGGAGGTCGAACTGTGGTCTTCATGGCTTGATGTGTCATCAGGAAAACCTATTTGCAAACAGTGTGCGAAGCACGTCCGGCGCAAAGCGCCTCACAGCGAAGGAATTCATTCCGTCGCGAACATTCCGCAACATCTCGGAAAATTCGATGAGGAAGAATAATTTAATAGTCTTTATAAGGGCTGACACAAGATTCCTCCCTTCCTCTACTGAGGAAGGGAGGATGAGGAGTAAAGCAGGGGCAACTAAAAGCCCCTCTATGACGATCTCACGAAAGAGTGTCGCCTAAAACCACTGATGACCGCCCCAGGGACTGTTTCCCGGAGGATATCCTGAAAACTGGTTATTGTTGCCGCAGTAGGAGCCAGTATCCTCCACCCCGCGCTGCTGCGGATCCATCGTCTTGACCCAGGGCAGCGTGCTGCAGATAGTCGGCTTGCCGTTGGAATCGGCAGTACGGACCCACTTGGCATGCCCGTCACAGAAGGCAAAGTTGTTGCCCTGGAAGTACATGGGCAAGCCGGAGAAGAAGGGCGGGAAATTATTGTAGTTGGTGCCGGTAAGGAAGGGAGTAAAGTTGCCGGAGATGCTCTGCTCCTTGTGCCACTTATTCTCCGTCGGGGCGCCGGGAATTGGATTTTCCACCACGCCGGAGGCATCCGGATTCGGGTCGGGCAGGCCCTGTCCCTTTACCCAGCCACCATGGCCTTCGGCCAGCAGGATGCAGTCCGACGGAGCATTGACCGCCGCCTGAGACCCACCATCCGCGAATTTATGCTGATTATACGTATCGGCAAACGTGTCCCCATTGATCGTTATGGAGGGAACTGTGTGTGCCAGCAGATCGTTCATCAGCAGGCTGAACTCGCCATCCGGATTGACGAAATCGCCCCACCAGCCGATCGATTCCTGGCTGGCGTCGCCCGGCGAGGTGTAGAGGCCCGTATTTTTGACGTAGGGCGCCGTTGTGTTCTGCCAGTCGCTGCTGCCGTATTGGTTACACGTTCCCGGCGGAATGGTGCCGTCATCTCCAGAACCACCGGCGCAGACGCCGCCGTAACCGGTGCGCGGCCACTTCTCATCATAGTCCTGCGAGTACATCAGGATGCTCAGGGCGACCTGCTTTATGTTGCTGGTGCCCGTGATCTGGCGCGCTTTGCCGCGCGCCTGCGCGAAAACAGGGAAGAGGATGGCCGCCAGGATCGCAATGATGGCGATCACGACGAGTAACTCGATAAGGGTGAAGCCGGCGCGCGACTCCCGCGACTGACCTTGCAGACTTCTCATTCTTCGTCTCCTTGTTGTGTGACTAACGGTAATGCGAACGATGACTCAGGTACCCGACGACGGCGTAGGGCGCTCCTGTCGGGTTTGTCGGAACGCCTTGATGGCCCGCCGGCCTCCGATCATTGCGCTGGAAGCCGACGGGCCGAGGAGAAATCAGTATCCCTTCTGCTTCGCGATTGATTGAAGGATCCCGGCGCCGTAACCACCGGTCTCCTTCATAAATTTATCACGCTCCTCCGGCGAGAGATTGTTGATGTCGCCGTGCGTCTTCTTCGCCAGTGCCTCATAGCGGTCCATTGTCTGCTGGGCTTGCGGGCTTATGGGGGGTGGCTTGGGCGGCGCGAACAGATTCGCGTAGGCCAGCCACCCCACGATCGCCAGCACCACGACGACCGCGATACCGATCATGGCAGGAGATACCTTATCCCGCATATTGATCCTGGTAGCCATGTGGCTCACCTTCCTTTCTGCTGAGTTGAAAAGGTTTCCTGAGCGTCTGGTTGATGTACGACCGCATTGCAGCGAGGGAAGCCATTAGAGGCTACGGAAGGTACCGGCTGGGAAGCGGCGGGAGGCGCGATGTCCTTACGGTCCGAGATCACGGCCAGGGACGGATCGGGCTGGGTGGATTCACGCACGTCGAGCCGGACCGGAAAGCGTCGATGCCGCTCAGGCAGCTTCCGCCCCTCGATGCGTTTGATAAGCATATCTACGGCAGCCGAGCCGATCTGTTCCAGCGGCTGGGCCACCGAGGTCAGCGGCGGCCGGCACCGCGCGCTATGTTCCGTCGAGTTGAAACTGACCACGACCAGCTCTTCGGGCACCCGCATTCCCATCGCAGGCAGCGCTTCTACCACCTGACGAATGCGCCATTCCTCACAGCAGACTAACGCCGTCGGGCGTGGATTCAGGGCGAGAAGAAAGGAGAGCGCCTCCTGCGTCCATTCCGCGCTCGGAAGGCCGGCCTCCTGCCATACGAACACACGCAGACTCTCTTCCGACAGACCCGCCTCGACGAGAGCGCGCCGTGCCCCCAGCAGCCGGTCCCGTCCCCAGGAGATCGTTTCACCGGGAGAGAAGAAGGCGATCTGCCGATGCCCCCGCTCGATCACGTGCCGGACCGCCAGGTATCCGCCCTGCTCGTTATCGCAATCCACCGAATAGCAGTCCGGATGCTCGATCTGATAGGAGACACATACCACCGGGACCCCGGCCTCCAGCAGCGCGGGGGTCAGCTCATCCCGCTCGAAGCGGCCCACCAGAAGCGTTCCATCCGCGGCGCCGCTGAGGATCTCGCCGTAGAGGGCATGCCAGTCCGTATAGCGCGCCGAGTGCAGCAGCAGATTGTAGTTGTGCTTGAGCGTCCCATCCAGGACCCCGGAGAGCACGTGCGCCACATAAGAATCCGAGCGGATAAAGCTGGTCGGATCGTTGAGGACCAGGCCGATGCGCCGGGTACGCCCGGTGGCAAGCGCCAGGGCGGCGTCGTGAGGCCGATAGCCCATCTGCCGGGCCAGACGCAGCACGCGCTGCTTGGTCTCGGCAGGGATGCCGGCATCCCGTCCGCTAAGCACAAAGGAGACGGTCGTGCGCGACACACCGGCCGCCTTGGCCACATCAATCATGCGAACCCTGCGCGACTCCATAACGAGCGATTCCTTACCAGAACAGCTGAGCGATTATTGATTCTGACCGACACGCGTTACTAACGCGAGTTAGTATTACGAATGATGCCAGTATAACAATTCTTATGCCGTTTGTCAATGGCTTTAGAAATTAATTTTTTGAAAATTCTATGCGCTTGCCAAAAATCTTGCGTTTTTGCTCGTAGCAAAGGCATGTTGCCATCACATTTTTAACGCAATTCGCCAAAAATTTTTTCAGACCCTCTTGACAGGCCGTTTTACTTTTGTTATACTTCCGTAACTCGTGTTACATTTGCTCGATGGGCCTAGTAACACGAGCTACTCTTTCTTTTTCTCTGCTTTTTCCATAAGTGGAACGCAGGCATCGCCGGTTGAGAGATTTCAGACGGCGACAGAGGGCGGTAAGGCATGTCCAACATCGAATTGCGCCTGGGAATTTTTATGCTCGCGGTTGCGCTGGGAATCCTGGTGTTTCTGGGAGCGCAGTCTTCCCCCAAGCAAACGCCCCCCAAACCGCATCCGACCGGATACCACGGGCTGCCGGATTACACCCAGGATGCTGAAGGGACGGAAGCGGAGATGAAAAAGCTCGCGTTGCGGACGCGAGGCGACTACTCCAAGCTCTCCTTTGATGAGAAGACCTGGATCGAAGGCGTGACCGCCAACCACGGAGATCTGACCCTGCGCCTGATGGCAAAACGCTACCTTGCGGAGGAACAGAAGAAGAAGGTTGGCAAGAAGCCCGTGTCCGCCAGACCGCAAAACGCGAAGCCCCACGGGAAAGCCGCCCACGCCCAACCACAGAAGCAGAGCCCCCATTCCGGAGCGAAACATCCGCTCTCGGATCCCTCCAAGCCGGCGCTCCCTTCCGGAGGGAAATAACCCGGCGCGGAGACCCCTGGTGGCCGGAGCCACCAAAAGCAGGCACTACTTGTCCGATTCCGGTAGCGATCCGATCGGCCGGAACGAGTCACACACAAGGGAGAAATGTCCGATGCGAAGAAGTAAAGCTTTCACCCTGATCGAGCTGCTCGTGGTAATCGCCATTATCGCGATCTTGGCAGCTATCCTCTTCCCCGTTTTTGCTCAGGCCCGCGAGAAGGCGCGCGCCATCACGTGCGTCTCCAACCTGCGGGAGATCGGCCTCGCCAGCAACATGTACCTGCAGGACTACGATGAGACCTTCGTCTGCGGGTGGGGCGGCCCGACCCTGGACGCGCAGCACTCGATGTGGCGCTACGCGCTGCAGCCCTACATCCAGAAGTACGGCTCGTTGACCGCAAGTCCCTACGACATGTCGCAGATCGGCAGCCAGGGCATCTTCGTCTGCCCGGACCAGCCGACCTCGGCTAGCAGCTACGGCCCGACCGGCTACGGCATGAACGCCTACTCGCTCACCCAGGGACTGCAGGTCTTCGATGCGGCGGGCGATGAGGGCTTTCCGGGAGTCGCCCTGGCGACCGTCATCCAGCCGGCCAGCCTCGCGGCCTTCGCGGATGCGTCGAACATTAACACGGGCGCCAGCGCCGCCAAAGACCCGCACTTCTATGACGGCGACGACTCCTGCCCCGGCACCGGCCCCTGCGCCGGCACCGCTAAGGTTCCGTACGGACCCTGGTCCTTCAATCCGGACGTCTGGGTCGAAGGCTGGAGCCCGGACTGGGAGTTCAGCGTTCCCGGTAACTTCGGTCGAGACTGGGAGGCCGCCGGCATCGGTCCGCACCGGCCGCTACCCCGCCATTCGCACAACGTCAACGTCACCTTCGCCGATGGTCACACCAAGTCGATCAACGGCCACTTCATGAACGCCGCCCGCGGCTCGCAGGGCGATCTTCTCACCAACCACAACTAAGCCTCACCGGCCCATCCCCTGTCCCCCTCCCTGGTTCGCTCGCTGCGCTCGCAGGGAGGGGGAACCGCCTTGAGAGCTAAGCCCTCTGTCTCAAGCTATTAAGCCTATAGGCAGAGGCACAAGAGAGCAATACAGTCCCCTGGAATTCCGAAGGTTCGAGGAGGGGGAGGGGGCTTTTGGATAGAAGTTTTATGAATGTGAATAGCGGCAAAGCCGCCGCCCCGGCAACATCAGGGGCACAGAGACGGGATAACCCCCTGCTCAGGAATCGCAGGAGAGCTATCGTCGTCCGGCTGGGCTTTCTCGGCCTGGCGGTGGCTATTGCGGTATGGGGCATAGCACACAACCCGTCTTTGCGCAATCGCCGTCTCGCCGGCACGTCGCTGGCCGACCTCCAGCGCATGGCCAAAGCGCAGCCGAACGATCCGGATGTTCTCTACTACACGGGTCTCCGGCTCGACGAGCGCGGTCGATTTGCAGAGGCAGCGCCGCTTCTGAAAGAGGCTGCCGTAGCCGCGCCCGATCAAGTACGTATCCGCGAGGAATGGATGCGCGCGCTGCTCGGAATAGGGCGCACGGCGGATGCCTATGCAGAGCTCAAACAGTTTGTCGATGCCTTTCCTCGCCTCGGCGCCGCGCACCGCCTTCTTGGCCAGTTCTACACCGCCCAGCATTCGATGATCAAGGCGAACCAGGAGCTGAGCCAGGCGGTGCAGATCGACCCTAACGATCGCGCAGCCTGGGTCTTTCTGGCTATGGCGCGCGACAATACCGCCGATCCGCAGGGCGCGATCAGCGCCGAGGAGCGGGCCATCGCGATGCAGCCCAACTACGCGGGCGATCATCTCTACCTTGGAACGCTCTACACGCGCAGTAACCGCCCGCAGGACGCGCTTAAAGAATTCCTGGAGGCGATCCGGCTGGATCCGCATTTCGCGGCAGCCCATCGTGAATATGCGCGCTGGCTCCTCACCTACAGCACACAGCCCGCCGATCGAGACCGCGCGCAGGCGGAGGCGCGCCAATCCGTCGCGCTCGACAGCCAGGATGCCCAGGCGCAGCAGACGCTGGGCGAGGCGCTGGTCCGGCAGGGCAAATCCCAGGAGGCGCTTGCGCCGCTGACAGCAGCCGCGCGCCTTGCTCCCGACGACCCTGCGCCGGCCCGGCGTCTCTGGGAGCTGCAGAGAGCGCTGGGACGTCAGGTGGATGCCGGCCGCTGGCAGCGCGAGTACCTGGCACGGCAAAGCTATACGAACCGCGTGCGCAGCCTGGTAGAGACTATCGAGATGCATCCCGACAATACGCAGCCGCACGCGCAATTGGCGGATCTGCTGGCGCGTCATGGGGATGCGGAGGGCTGCCTGCGGCAGTATGCCGCTGCGATGCGTGCCTCGGTCGAGGCGCCGCAGGTCCTGACGGCGGCTGTACGGGGGCTGCTGGCGGGCGGTCATGGAGAGGCTGCCGTCACGCTGGCGCAGCGTGTCGTGCAGACCGGCCCCGGCGACCTGGCCGCGCGCGAGATGCTCGGAGACGCGCTGCTTGCTGCCGGACAGCCACGTGCGGCGATGGCCGAATATCAGGTGGTCGCGAATACGGAGCCTGACCGCGCCGGAACGCTGCGCCTGCGCCTTGCCGGCTACCTGGCTCACCATCCCGTGGAGTTGAGTCCGGCGGAGAAAGCCTACCGGGAAGCGCGCCGGATCGAAGCGACCTCGATCGGCCCCAAGCACATCACTCCGCAGGTGGAGCAGTTGGCGCAGCAAGCGGTCACGCTGGAGCCGACAAACGCGACCTATCTGAGCTATCTACTGCACCTGCAGGTCGCGCGGCGCTACAACGATCGGGCGATGGAAACGGCCAGAAGGTTGATCGCCCTCTCGCCCTCCGACGCCAATGCGCACGTGCTTCTGGGCATTCTCATGCTGGACCGCGCGGCGAGCAAAGAGGCGCTCGATGCCGCGGAGGCGCAGCTACGCACCGTGCCGCCTCCGACACCGGCAATCGCCGCGGAGCAGCATTTCGGCCTGGGGCTTCTGGCGCTCCAGCGCCGCCAGGCTCAGACCGCCGTCGAGGAGCTGAAAGCGGCGCAGCGACTGGATCCCACGGCTGACGTGACCTACTACAAGCTCGCCCTCGCGGAGAACATGCTCGGCGATACCCGGGCCGGCGCCGTCTACATGGCCCAGTACCAGAGCCGGCAGACCTTCGAGCGGAAGGAAGCGGACCTCCTTGGCGATATCGCGCAGCATCCGGAGCAAGCCAGCGCCTACGAGCGGGCCATCGCCTTCTTGAAACAACATGGGCTGGGTCCGCAGGCGGAGGCGGTGCGCGCTGCCGAGCGGCAGCGTCTGGGCGCCCGGCCCACCGGCGCCGGTCATGCCTGATACCTTTCCCTACAGCGGCACAACGCACGCATCGTGCCGACGGATCGAATGAGAGACGCATCTACAAAGGAGATAAGAGTGGACTTAAAACAGAAAGTAGGACCGGGCGCGATTGCCATATCCGTCGTCGCCCTCCTGATCGTGGTTTTCCTCATCTACCATTTCACCATGGGAGGAAAGGCGCAGCCGCCGATCACGGCGGATAACCGCCCGGAATACGTGAAGGAGATGCAGAGGGGAGGACACCCGAGTTGGGCGCCCATAACAACGCAGCCGGGTCAGCCGGGCACGAACGCGCCGGCGAATGCAGGCGGGCAGACGACCCGGTAAGCGGCCCGCGAAAGCCGTCAAGCCAGCTTTTATAGACGTCTGCCCGCCGTAAGCACAAACGACGGGCAGACAAGATAGCAGAGCCCTAGCCGAACAGGGCGCCGGTCAGCGTTTCCCGCCATTGCCCTGGGGATTGGTCCGCTGCCCATCCACGGCGATGCTCAGCGTCGTCTGAGTCAGCGTCTTGAACTTCCACCCGCTCGCCGTCTTGACGAGCGTGTTGGAGATCGATCCGGACCGGTCGTAGCGATGGGGCTTGCCCGTTCCGGCCTGAACGGGAACGATGGCCTGATACCAAAAGTCGGTCACGACCTCGGCGGTCTTGCCGCGCACGGAGACTCCGCGCATCAAGACCCGCATGAAACGGACCTTTCCTTTGGTGGAGAACTGCTGCCGCAGCACCGCCTCTTCCTGCTTGCCATTGAGCTTGCGGCCGCCCTCCTGGGCGGTGAAATCCGGGGTTTCGAGCGCGCGGATCGCGGCGAAATTCTGATGAATGATGGCGGCACAGAACTTATCGTACGTGGACCGGATATCCTTGACGTCATCGGCTGCCGCCGTGCCTGCCATGATAACGCTCAGTAAGAGCGCCAGAGCGGCGATGCGCATAGCATTCTCCTTGTTGGGTAGGCTTTCCGAAGCGAGATAGCGCGTATGAGGATACGCGACTATTTCGCTTAGCCGGGGTCGAATTCCTTCTAACGTGGTGGATCGGCGCGCTTCTGTCAACCGGGTGTAACACGAGTTACTATTCGCCGGTCAAGCTAACCTATATCGAGTTAAGAAGGAATAGTCATTACAAGAAAACAGAAACCGTATTGAATGCCTGGTCGTCCATTGAGGAGAATACGGGCGAGCGTCGTAGGCTCGGATCGATGGTTTTCGGGGAGGAGCATGGAGAGGATGCATCTTAAGCGAGTACGCATGGTCGATGTCGCACAGGCGGCCGGGGTGTCGCGCACTACGGCGTCGCTGGTGCTGAACGGCCGGGCGAAGACCATTGCCGCGGCGACCCGCCAGCGCGTCTTGCAGGCGGCGCAGCAGATGGGTTACTCCCGCCATGCGACGGCCCTGGCGCTACGCACCGGCCGCACGCGGCGCATCGGGATCGTGCTGAACGAGCCGGAAGATTTCGACGAGCATGACGTCTATTTCTCCACCGTGCTCGCCGGCATCACCAAAGGGGCGCTAAGTCAGGATTATAACCTCGTTCTGCACTCCTGCCACTACATGGATTGGCATGAGTTGTATTCCGACATTCTCAGTCCCACGGCGGACGGCGTGCTCCTCGTAGGGCGCTTTATACAGGATCCCCTGACCCCCGCCCTGCTGGACGCCGGATTTCCCTGCGTCTGTATCTCGTATCAAGTCTCTCACCCGGATTGCTACTCGGTAGACTGCGACAACATCCAGGGTGGGTATCTGGCGGCGCAGCATCTTTTCCAGCTAGGCCATCGCCAGATCGCCTTTCTCTATCCCGGAGAGACGGTACGCTGGGGGCGCGACCGGCTGGCCGGTGCCCAGCAGGCAGCCGTGGAGGCGGGCCTTTCTCCACCATCATTTCATCTCTATCAATGGCCTGACGATGGAAACATGCCCTCCGAAGCGTCGATCCATGCGGCCGTGCGGTTTCTGCAGACCTGCCGGCCACGGCCCACCGCCATGATCTGCTGTGACGAATTACGAGCGCAGAGCATCACGGAATGCCTGCCTTCCGCGGGAATCCGGGTTCCGGAAGACCTGGCGGTCGTCAGCTTCAACTCCACCGAGCAGAGCGCGCGCACCCGACCCCCGATGACTTCGGTCGCCCAGCCGCTTCGGGAGATCGGCTTCGCGGCCGTAGAGATGCTGGTGGATCTGATCGAAGGGAGAGAGGTGGCGAAGCGCTGCCTGCGCTTCCCCATGTCCCTGGACGTACGCGAGTCCTGCGGCGCGCGAACTATTCCCGCTCATTCTGTACGCTGAGGACGAACTGCATCATCTCTTTTTCGTAGCCGAAGTCCTGCGGCTCGTCATCCGGTGGGCGCAGGTAGCCCTCTTCAGCAATGAGGAAGTGGACATGATCGCGCAGCAAGGCGGCCATGGGCTTCCCTTCCCAATGCGCTTTGCGTCGCAGCCAGTCGTACTCCTCGGCAGTCAGCTTCACGGTGACAGTATGCGTGCGCGGCAACGGTCCCTCTCTCCAAAGCGGGGCTACGGCGTAAACAGATGGCTAATATCGTTGTACATGACTAGCACGAACAGGACGCCGATGATGGAGATGCCGATCATCTGCGCCGCGTAGACCTCCCGACTGGAAAGCTTCCGGCGGCGAATGCCCTCGATCGCCAGCAATAGCAAATGCCCACCATCCAGGATAGGGATCGGGAACAGGTTGATCAGCCCCACGCTGATGCTGAGCATACCTGCGGTGAACAGCACGTTTTGCGGCCCCTCTTTACTGTCCTGGTTAATGATTCTGCCGATGGTGATGATACCGCCGACGCCTTCGCGCACGTGTTTGCTGAACACGGTTTTCAGGGTGCCCGCCACCTCGGCATAGAGCATGTCGGATCCATGCGTGATAGCGGCGACCGGAGTATAGCGCCGCCACGCCATGCCGCCCGGATAGAAGCCGAGCCGGCCCTCCGTCACCTTCTTGCCGTTCTCCTGGACCGTATCCGCATCCGGCGTGGCGGTCACGTTCATGGGTTTGTGATCGCGGAGAATGACGAGACGGATGGGACGGCCGGGATTATTATGGATCAGATCGACCATGCTGTTCCAGTCGTTGATCTTCACCCCATTAATGACCACGATCTTATCGCCGGGCTGCAGGCCCGCCTTATCTGCCGCTTTCCCTTTGATGACCGCTCCGATGGTGTTGTCCGGGTTGTTCAGATCGGGAATGCCGGTCGTAAAGCCCATCACGCAGAAGATAAGAAAGCCGAAGAAGATGCTCATGAACGGTCCGGCGAAGATGGTCAGGGCGCGCTGCCAGAGCGGCTTCGCGTTGTAGCCGTTGGGATCTTGGACGAGTGCCTGGGCGCTCAGGATCGTCGTCAAATACCGATACTCGTCGTCATTGATGCCTGTGCTGGTGAGGAGGGACTTCAATTCCTCGCGGCCTTCGTCCGTCAGCCGCCCATCGTCTCCGACTGCTTCGGCCACGGCGTTGAACACACGCTCGGAGACCTGGTCGAAGTTGACTGTATCCAGCGTCTCCAGCGCCTCTTCATCCAGACCGCGCAGCGTCTTGTTGATATTCAGGCGTCTCGGATCATTACGCCAGGCTTTTTCCTTAACATCTATATGGATTTTCGCATGGTGCGGGAAGATGGGAGCGCCATTGGAGATATCGTCCGGCTCCATGCCCGCGATCTTGACAAAGCCGCCGAGGGGGATCGAGCGGATATTGTACTCGGTGCCGTTGCGGACGCCCAGGCGGATCAGTCGCTTACCGAAAAAGAGGGAGAAGTCCTCTACGCGCATTTTACATAGCTTGGCCACGATAAAATGGCCCCATTCGTGGACAATGATAAGCACGCTCAATACGGCAATAAAATAGAGGGCGGTTCGAATGATCTCCATAGTGATCGGCAACTCCTTCGGGACGATAACAGCATCCCTCGGCGAAACAGTTAGGTGGCGCTCTCCTGCACCTGCCTGCGGGCCCAGGCGTCGGTTTCCAACACGTTTGACAACGTGGAGGGGAGGGGATCGTGACGATCCATGGTTCCCTCAATACGGCGTATGATCTCCGGAAACGAGATCCGGCGCTCCAAAAACAGGCCGACGGCAGCCTCGTTGGCCGCGTTCATGACGGCGGGCATCGTGCCGCCCTGCTCTACGGCTCGCCGGGCCAATCCCAGTGAGGGAAACTTCGCCAGATCCGGTGCCTCGAACGTCAGCCCCGCGAAGTCCTGTATCTCCATGCGCGGCAGGCCGGTATCCACGCGCTCCGGATACAGCAGCGCATACTGGATCGGCAGCCGCATGTCCGGCAGACCCAACTGGGCCAGGGTGGACCCATCCCGAAACCGTACCATCGAGTGGACGATGGACTGTGGATGGATCACCACGTCCACGTGCTCTACAGGCACATCGAACAGCCACCGCGCCTCGATGATCTCCAGCGCCTTGTTCATCAGCGTGGCGGAGTTGATGGTGACCAGCCCGCCCATGTTCCAGGTCGGATGCCGGAGCGCCTGTTCCGGCGTCACCGCCGCCAGATCCTTGATCGGCGTCGTACGGAACGGTCCGCCGGAGGCCGTAAGCAGGATACGCTCGATGCTATCCTCAAGCGATCCCTGCAGGCACTGGAAGATGGCCGAATGCTCGCTGTCGATGGGCAGGATCGCCGCGCCCCGGCTCTTCGCCAGCGCCATCGTCGCTTCGCCGGCCGCGACCAGGACCTCCTTGCTGGCCAGCGCGATGTCCTTGCCGGCCGAAAGCGCCGCATGAGTGGGCGCGATCCCGATCGCCCCGGCGACCGCCACGACGACCAGATCGGCCTGCGGCTGAGTCGCAACCTCACACATACCTTCGACGCCGCTAACGACCTTCAGGTTCCGCCCACCGGATCGCAACGCCGCGCGTACTTCCTCGGCACGGGCGGCGTTAGTTATAGATACGATCTTGGCGCCAAAGGCATTCGCCTGTTCTGCCAGGAGACCAGTATTATTATTGGCAGAAAGGCCGACGATCTCGAACCGGTCCGGCAGTCTGCGCATAACATCGAGCACTTGCGTGCCGATGGATCCCGTCGAGCCAAGAATGACGAGGCGTTTCATAAATTGCTTTTTATTCTACCACGGCTCCGAACTTACGGGTGCGCTGCTGATACTCGGCCAGCGCGGCGATGAGGTGGCTGCGGTCGAAATCGGGCCAGCAGACGGAAGTGACGTAGATCTCGCTATAGGCGGTCTCCCAGAGCAGAAAGTTCGAGAGTCGCAGTTCGCCGGCCGTGCGGATGAGCAGGTCGGGATCGGGAATGTCCGGCGCGTAGAGATGAGCGGAGATGGCCGCCTCGTCGATCTCTTCAGGGGCCAGCTCGCCTCGCTGCACCTGTTCCGCCAGATGCTGCACGGCGTCCACGACCTCCGCCCGCCCCCCGTAGTTGATCGCCAGGTTGAAGATCAGGCCGGTGAACCCGGCGGTGCGGCGCATGGCCTCCTCGAACTCGGCGCGCAGCGCGTCCGGTAATTCCTGCAGCCGGCCGGAGACGCGCACTCGCACGCGGTTCTGTATCAGCTCCTCGATCTCGGCGCGCATGGCGTCGAGCATCAGCTCCATCAGACCCCCGACTTCCTCTTTGGGCCGGCGCCAGTTCTCGGAAGAGAAGCCATAGACCGTCAGGTACCGCACGCCCAGATCGTCCGCCGCATACACGATCTCTTTGAGCGTGCGATAGCCCTGATGGTGGCCGAACAGGCGGTCCTTGCCGCGCGCCCGCGCCCAGCGCCCGTTGCCGTCCATGATGATGGCTACGTGCGCCGGGATACGGGTCGGATCAAGGCCGGTCTGCTCGATCAAGGTGGGCGTCTGCGCCATGACGGTGTCCACTCAGACTTCCATCATCTCGGCCTCTTTGGCCTTATTGAGATGGTCGATCTCCTGAATGTACTTATCCACCAGCTTCTGCACCTGCTCGATAGCACGCTTCTCCTCGTTTTCGGAGATTTCGGCGGCCTTCTTGGAGGCCTGCAGCTTCTTCACCGAGTCGTGACGGATATTGCGCACGGCGACGCGGCCCACCTCCGCCTTCTGATGGACCACCTTGATCAGCTCCTTGCGGCGCTCCTCGTTCAGTTGCGGAATGTTGAGCCGGATGGAGGTGCCGTCGTTGTTGGGCGTGAGATTGACGTCCGACTTGAGGATGCCCTTCTCAATATGAGGCAGGGCGTTGCGGTCGAACGGGGTGATTAAGAGCTGACGCGGCTCCGGTACGGTCACGGCGGCCACCTGATTGAGGGGCAGCGTCGTGCCGTACATATCGACCTTGACGTGCTCCAGAATAGCGGGGCTGGCGCGTCCGGTACGGATCAGGGTGAACTCATGGCGCGTCGCCTCGACGCTCTTGCGCATGCGCTCTTCAGTTTCCTTAAGCACTTCCGGTATCATCATCTCCTCCTCTTCCTATTGGAGCTTGTGGATCATCTCTAACGACCTGCATATTCTAGCTGAAGTCAGCTTTCGCCTGCTGCATTCGGATTAGGGGTAAATAATGAAAGCCTGGCCACCTGCTAAACTCCAATAAGTTTGGAAAAGCGTGGACTTTTCCTGCTTGACCTGCCCGGTCAACGGATCCATATACGCCATGAACTCTTGACCTTCTATTTGCCGCACATCCAGAACGACGACCGCATGGTCCATCAGGGACGGCACAAATGGTGTCTTGATAGTAACAATAACGGGTTGTGGCTCCTCCTCGTCCGTGACGTACGCGCGCACACTATCAAAGTCATCCTGTGGGAGTTCATCGACATCGATTTCTTGATCCCGCAGGCCAGCTATTGCGAGGTCTAACAGGCATCCATCAGGGTCTTCATGACACCATTGAGAAACCTCCTGCTGAGATACCGTTCTCCCTTGGCAGCGGAGCACCGCGTAAATCACTGTGGGCAGACAGCTATTACTGCCCGGTGGCTGACTTACGAGCGGGAAATTCTCGATCATGGATAACCTCAAGAAGCTGTTTACGCGTAGTCGTGAGGTCTGTTATTACATTTCCATCCGCGTCTAAGACAACTTGGCCCAAATTCTCGCCGTATTTGTTTACGCCCAAAGGAACACGCCAGTAACTCCCTTCTCTTTGTGGTAGACCAATCGTCGTTGCATCACCCATATGCTTGCTGACCCAGGCGGAGGCCACACCTCGGATTGCGTACGACCGAAGCTCATCTTCAATAAGAGGCCATAGATGTTCCTCTACCGTTTGTCTGATAGTCTGAGGCCTTAACTGTTTATGTTTATAGAGAGAAGGGAACTCAATCCTAAATGCCTCTTCCATGGCAGGACCAAGCTTTTCACGATAAGCTGCCAGCCAATGTTCGAATTCGTTTTGTCGCTCAGATTCTGTTCGTGGAATACGTATGGATACGTCCTCCATAACAGAAAGAATCGCTCGTTGAATGCATTTATTGAATTTCTCCTTATTCTCCGGTTCAGCAAAGAACTCATCAACTAGTTGTTTTACATTATCCATGGCTTCTCTCCTGGGCGCGGCTGACCAGCGTGCCGATCTGCTCGCCCTGGACGACGCGGCGGATGTTGCCCTCCTGGGCAATGTCGAAGACGACGATGGGGATGTCGTACTCTTTGCAGAAGGTGAAGGCGGTCTGGTCCATGACGCGCAAGTCCCGGCGGATGCATTCGTCGAAGGTCAGATGAGTGTAGCGATTGGCGTCAGCGAATTTATGCGGGTCTTTGTCATAGATGCCGTCTACGTTCGTGGCCTTGAGAACAGCGCCGGCGCGGATTTCGTTGGCGCGCAGGGCAGCGGCGGTATCGGTGGTGAAGAACGGGTTGCCGGTGCCGCCGGCCAGCACGACGACGCGCCCTTTTTCCAGGTGGCGAGTGGCGCGGCGGCGAATGAACGGCTCGGCGACCTCCGCCATCGTAATCGCGCTCATCACGCGTGTCGGTACGTCCAGCTTCTCCAGCGCGTCCTGCAGCGCCATGCCGTTGATGACCGTGCCGAGCATGCCCATGTAGTCCGCGGCGGCGCGCTCCATGCCGGCTTCGGCCGCGCGCTCGCCGCGGATGATGTTGCCCGCGCCAGTCACCACCGCGATCTCCACGCCCGCCTTATGGGCGGCGGCGATCTCGACGGCGATGGCGCGGATAGTGGCGTAGTTGAGGCCCACGCGCGGCTCCGTCCCCATCTCCCGGGCCGGCTGGGCGCCGGGACCGTGTTCGGCGGCAAACGCCTCGCCGGAGAGCTTGAGGAGCACGCGCCGCCAGCGCAGCCGCCCGGCGGAGGCGGGGTCCGATGGCGCGGCCATTACGCGGCCTGACCCGGTTCGGTCTGCTCGCCTACCTCGAAGCGCACGTAGCGTCGCAACGAGATTCCCGCGCCCGCTTCCTGGAGAAGCTGAGAGACGCTCTTCTTCGGGTCGCGCAGGTACGGCTGATCGAGCAGGACCGCCTCTTCATAGAACTTGCGCACGCGGCCTTCGACGATCTTCTCCATCGCCGCCTCCGGCCGGCCCTCATTGCGGGCCTGGGTCCGCGCGATGTCGCGCTCCTGCTCCAGAATGTTCGCCGGAACCTCCTCGCGTTTCAGGTAGCGGGGACGAGAAGCCGCGATCTGCATCGCCAACTCCTTGCCCAGGTTCTGCACGGCCTCGCTGCGGGCCGCGTCCGCCGACGGCGCTTCCAGCTCCACCAGCACGCCGATCTTGTCGTTGGCCGGGACATGAAGGTAGCCGGCGAGCGCGCCGTTGGCGTCCGTCGAGATGAACTCGAAGCGGCGGAAGACGATGTTCTCGCGCAGCTTGGTGAACACGTCGTTGATTCGATCTTTGACGGTCAGGTCGGGATTGGCGACCGACGGCTGCGTGAGTACCGTCTCGACGCTGTGCCCTTTCTGTCGCGCGACCTGATGCGCCAGCTCCTGGGCCAGCTTCCGAAAGTCCTCGTTGCGGGCGACGAAGTCGGTCTCGGAGTTCAATTCTATGATCGCTCCGTCCTGGTTATCCACGATGGCGATGGCGATAACGCCTTCGGCGGCCGTGCGGCCACTCTTCGTCTCGATCTTGCCGCCCATCTTCTTGCGCAGGTAGACGATGGCCTCCTCGAAGTTGCCCCCCGTCGCGTTCAGGGCCTCCTTGCAGTCCATCATACCTGCGCCGGTTCGCTCGCGTAGCTCCTTGACCATCGCGGCGGTGATCTCTGGCATTGTCTTGAACCTCTCTAAGTAGGGGCATTGGGCGTCAGGCGTTGGACGTTGGGAAAAAGCCGTTCCAAAGCTCTCCAACCAGACTAGGATACTGAAGAGAGGCAGAGGATAGGGATCTAGCTTCCCAACGCCCAATGCCTGACGCCTATGTTATGTTATTCGTCCAGCGAAGCGATTGGCTCCAGGTCGTCTCGCAGGGCAGCCATGCGCGAGTACTCGTCCTCGTCGCCACGGAAGACGTAGTCGGTCGGTTCCGGCAGCGCCGCTTCGGCGGTGGGCGCCTCGTCGACATCCGGCTTCTCCGCGCCTTCTTCGGCGGCCGGCGGCATGACGGCCATTTTGGCCTCTTCCTCCGCGTCCCATTCGGGCTGCTTGATCTCGGCGACAGCGTCGGCGATCTTGCCCGAGATCAGCTTGATGGCGCGGATGGCGTCGTCATTGCCGGGAATGACGTAGTCGACCAGGTCGGGATCGCAGTTGGTATCCACGAGCGCCACGATCGGAATCTCCAGGCGACGCGCTTCGTCTACGGCGATGTGCTCTTTCTTCAGGTCCACGACCACCAGCACGTCCGGCAGCGAGCCCATATCCTTGATACCGCTCAGGTAACGCTCCAGCTTGTCGCGCTCCTCCATAAGCAGCAGGGCCTCTTTCTTGGTGAGGCGGTCGAGCGTGCCGTTCTCCGCCATCGTGTTCAGCTCGGCCAGCCGCTTCACGCGGTCGCGGATCGTGCGGAAGTTGGTGAGCATGCCGCCCAGCCAGCGCTGGTTGACGTAGTACTGGCGGCTGCGGACGGCGGCTTCCTGGATGGCGTCCTGGGCCTGCTTCTTGGTGCCGACGAAGAGCACCTTGCCGCCGTTGGTGATGACCTCCTGAACGAATTTCTGGGCCTCGTCGAAAAGCTTGAGGGTCTGGTGAAGGTCAATGATGTAGATGCCGTTGCGCGCGCCGTAGATGTAGCGTTTCATCTTGGGGTTCCAGCGGCGCGTCTGATGGCCGAAGTGAACTCCTGCCTCCAGGAGCTCCTTCATGGAAAGAGAAGCCAAATCGTTCCTCCTTGGGTTGTTTAACGCCGACCTCACCTCCCTGCCCCCTCCCCTTCGTAAGGAGAGGGGAACCTGAAGGAGCCGGCGCGTCCTCCTGGCGCGTCATCCCCGGCAGGAAGGGAAACTCCCCACCCGCCGCCGGGTCGGTCACCAGTGCGAGGTAGCCCCAGCGCGGCTGAAACTAGATTTGCCGTGCCGGAAAGCAGTGAAACCGAACCAGTTTACCATACCTGACGCCACAAATCAAGCGAGGAGATGGCGGAAATAGTCCGCGGCAGCCCGCAGGTTGGCTTTGCGCTGCGGCGTCGGGTACTTACCCAGCGATTCATCCTCCAGGCAGAGATCGCGGTCGTAGCCGGCAGCCTTCAGCGCGGCGATGTAGCGGGCGTGGTCGATGTCGCCCTCGTGGATCGGGCTGACGTAGCGGCCGTACTCGTAGCCGATCTCCCGCTGCGTCTCCCGCATCTCCGCAGGATAGGCGATGTTCTTGATGTGCGTGTGCTTGACGACGGGCGCGAACTCCTCAAAAATGGCGTAGACGGTCGAAAGGGGCCAGCCGCGCCAGTAGAAGTTGCCCGAATCGAGCGTCAGGCCCAGCCGGGACGAGTGGACGTCCTGAAGCAGTCCGCGCAGGAAGGCCGGGTCGTTGCCCTGGTATCCGTGATTTTCGATGCCCAGGTCCACGCCGGTCCCGGCGGTCCGCTCCAGGATCTGGCGGATCATGCCCGCCACGATCTTCTGCCGCTCTTCAAGGGGCAGATCGTGCTCTCCGTGCATGATGGCGTCGATGCGCACGGCAGGCGCGCCCAACTGCTGCGCCGCCTCGACGGTCCGCACGGCCCAGGCGACTTCCGCCTCTTTGTCCTCGGCGTTGAAGTCGTTGCTCATGCACAGCGCGCTGATTCGCACCCCGGCCGGTCTGGCCTGCGCCTGCAGTTCCGCCAGCTCCGCCGGATCGGTCAGCTTGAGACGCGTCTTGCCGTTTTGCGGCGCGATGGCGGCAACGGTGTCGTCCCGGCGCACGGACAGCTCGACACCTTCCAGGTTCAGATCGCGCAGTCCCTCCGACAGCGTCTCGTAGCCGGCCCCGAAGACGGTATCGTCCCGAATGGATAGGTACATCGCTCCTCTTTCTCCCCTCTTATCGATTCAGATATATATCTTGTACGTTTGCAGATGCTGGATCGGGCCGTAGAGCGCCCAGAAGGAACCCATCACATAGTCGCCCAGAATCAAGCCCAGAAAGAACGGAATGGCGGCATAGTAAGACTTCATGCCTCCCGCGCGCACGATCAGGAACTTGACCAGCCAGGCGATGAAAAAGCAGAACCAAAAATATTCCATGGCATACGAGACCGCGAGCGCATAGCCCGCCGGATGGAACGGCCACCAGAGGAAGCTGCCGCGCATCACGCGCAGGAACACCACCATCAGAAAACCGGCGGCCAGGTAGAACACTTGAGTCGTATGCACCTGCACCGGTGTCTGCAGCCAGGACTGCAACTGCCCGTAGCTTTCATCTCCGACCCACTTTTTAAAGCCGGCCGCTTTCGCCGTGGCGCCCTCCGTAAAGGTGACGTGCAGATTGGCCCAGTAGACGACCAGCGTTCCCCAGAGAAAGGCGATGACCAGCACCCACAGGATCGAGCTCTGCTTGATGCGTGCCGTCTCGCCCATCTTCATTGCCTCCAACTGGTTGGGCATCGGATGGCAGCGGTAGCCGCGATTGAACCAGTGCCACGTCGAGAGGACCGTCAGGCTCTGCGCGCCGATCGCTGGACTGCCAAAGAGCGTGACCAGGATGACGCGCGGGCTGACGAAAACGATCTCATGCGGTGTCCCCAGCTCGGCGCGGGCGCGCGTGATCGTGATCGCCAGCAGCAAGTAGACGGTGAAGAACAGCACGGCTACCCACGGTGTCAGCTTCGCCCGCTCGGTGAAGTAAGCCAGGGAAAGGACTCCCACCCCTAGCCCGATATAGGCCCCGCGATACTGGTTCCTCTGGCTGCGGTTTAGCTCGGACCGCGCTTCCGCGTCCAATGCCGCCAGGCGGGGCCGGAAGGCGATGTTCCAGGCCCGCCGAAACTGGCCGCGCAGCGCCCAGACGATGGTCAGCCCCCAGGCGATCCACGCCCCGCTCGCCTGCTGTGCAAAATAGGGAAAGCCGCTGCCCTCTGCGTTCAACCCGGCTGCCGACCCAAACACCTGAAACAGCTTGCGGGCCACGAAGAAAAACCAGCAGGAGAACGATAGGTCCAGCGGTACGAAGAAGGCCAGGCCGATGGCAAACGGATACATGGAGATATTGGTGCCGCCGATGGCGTTCCAGGGGGGCACTGTGAAGTACTGTCCCACGTCATAAAGCTTGACCCAGGGCAGATTGGGCAGGGAAGGATAGAGGGTGTGCAGCCCGTTGATAATATCGACGGCGGCGGCCAGCAGAAACCCCATCCACATCATCCGGCTGGAGAACAGGCCGGCGCCCGGTGGACCGTCTTTGCTATCCGTCATCGCCATCGGCAACTGCACGATAGGGAACGTCAGGCGCTCGTGTTCAGTCCACTGCGTGCGGATCAGGATATTGAGGCAGAGGCACATACCGATGAGCGTGCCGATAAAGAGCGCCCACCAGAACAGCGGCCCCACGAACGGTTTCCAATAGTGGGGATCGTAGGGCGAGACGCTGCCCCGATAGTAGGCTTTGATGGCCGTCGGGTCGCGCACGAGCCAGAAGCCGGGCAGGAACGCGAAGAAGAGGTCGTTCCAGTGGTTCTCCGGCGTGGCGAAACGGTCGGCATGCGCGATAGAGCCGAACAGATTTTGAAACATATCGTGCCCGGCCAGGAGCGTGCCGATCACCAGGACGATGTAAACGGTGAGCAGTTCCGACTGCGAGAAGGCATACCGGGCAGCGCGCGGAAAGAGAGAGCGCACGGCCAGATTGAGAAGCGCCAGGCAGAAGAGGAAAAAGATCGGTGTAATGAACAGCGGCAGGCTGGTTCCATCGAGGGTATACCAGCGGACCTCGATAACGGTGATCCAGAAGACATTGGGGACCGTTAGCAGCAAGCCCAGCAGCACCGACCGCTTGGAAATCCCCCGCAACGCGCCCGCCTCCTCCTGCGTGGATGGGGAGCGAGGCGTACTCTTAGAAAGAGGAGAGCCGGCAGGAGAAGATGACGGTGGGTGCATGTCCATGCCCCCTATTTCGACACCTGACCCTCTCATTCCCCTCCATAAGTCGCTCGCTACGCTTACTGGGGGAGTTAAAACTCTGTCCTGCCGCTACAAAGCCCGCTTACGCGGGTTAAAGCACTCAAAAGAATCTCCCCTCCCCTAGATTTGGGGAATGGGGTAAGGGGTGGGCCAGGCGATTGGGGGTCGGGGTGGGGGCCAGGGTCAGGTAGGATATTACACATGCTCTGCCGAAACGAAAGGCCAGAGGTAAGAACGATGACATTCTGGACACCAGAACGATGCCGCGAGCAGATCGCGGTGATCGGACGCCTGATCTACGACCGCCGTCTCTCCGACAGCGCGGGGGGCAACATCTCGGCGCGCGCTGCCGACGGCAACATCTATATGTCTCCCCGCTATACCGGCAGTCGCCTGCACTGGCAGTTGCGACCGGCAGACGTCGTCTGCGTCGCGCCGGACGGCACGCTCCTGGAAGGCGAAGGAGAGCTCTCCCGCGAGTTTCGCATGCACATGGCTATCTATGCCCATTTTCCGGAATGCGGCGGTATCTGCCACGCGCATCCGCATCACCTCCTCGTCTTTGCCAGCGCCCAACAGCCTCTGCCGCCGACCAGCGAGCAGACGGATAAATATGGCACGATCCCGCTTGCCAGGCCCGCCAAAGCCCACACGAACGAGCTGGCCGAATGCGTCATCGAGGCGCTGGCGCCCCAACGAGAGAAGCTGCAGAAGCACGCCATCGCCTGCCTGCTGCCCCGGCATGGTATCACTGTCGCCGGTCGCGACCTCGACGACGCCTATGATGCTCTGGAGCGGCTGGACGGCAGCGCCAAAATCTGGATCGACCGCGCCGCCCTCGCTTTGGCAGCGCGTCTTCGCGCGGAGGAAGGGTTCGAGGGACCGGATGGTTTTTGGGCCGACCTCGGCTTTTAGCAATGAAAAGGGCATGGCGGTACGTACAGTAGAGAGGGCGTCAGCCGGCTCATCCGGTTGCGCTCACGATTAACGCAGCGGGGTAGCGACAAATAATGTTGGGAATACTCTTCAAGCTTTTCGGCATGGCGATTGCGATCGTGCTTATCGTCTTCCTGGCGACCAACAACTTCCGGAGCGCGCGCCGCCTGGACACGCGCATTCGCCAGTTTAAGAAAGAGCAAGAGGAACTGGAAAAGCAGCAGGGACCCATTAATCCCTATGCCGCTCTGGCGGAGGTTTACGCAGAACAAAACAGCCCGCCTGCCCGCTCAACAAAATCGCGTCGTCGCTAGTTTTTCCGTCCGGCAGGACGGTCGGCCGCAGGCCCCACAGACGGGTATTTCCATGCCCGGCTACACCGTCGGATATTCGCGGCGGCGCGGACGGGTATTGGGAAGGTTGGGTCGCACCAGGATACGGTAGAGCAGCCCCATCACGCCATCTCGATAAGCGACTTTCACGCGAGGAATCAGAAAAGGATCGCTTTCCGGTCGCGCCAGGCCGCTGCGGGTCGTCGTGGCGCCCAGGAACCCGGCGGCGCGCACCAGAGCGGGCGTGCGCGCGTTGTAGTGGCCGAAGGGATAGCAGAACGTGGTCAGCGAGATGCCCAGACGCTCCTCGACCGCCTGTTTTCCGGAAACAATCTGCGCATAAGCGCTCTCGTCGTCCAGGGCGTCCAGATGAGGATGCGAATGCGTGTGCCCGCCCATCTCCCATCCGGCGGAGATGAGTCGGCTCAAGGACTCCCAATCGAGCAGAGAGAGCGCCGGAATGTCCTCTCCGCTGTCCCAGACGTTGGTTTGCCCCACCCCACTGGGCACCACGAAGATGGTAGCCGGAAAATTCAGCTCGGCCAGAACAGGAACCGCCGCCTCACCAATGCAGCGGTAGCCGTCGTCGAAGGTCACCGCAAAGGTACGGCGCGGCAACGTATGGCCGCAGACAATGGCCTCGACCACCTCTGCGAACGTTCTGGCCCGGTATCCCAGCGCGGCCAGCAGGCGCATCTGGCGGCGAAAGTCCTCGGCGGGGACGTTGAGAAACGTGTCCTGCCGGCAGGCGACCGGATGCCCCACCTTGTGGTACATGAGGACCGGCACGGGATACGGGCGGCCTGCCACTCGTGCGGCGGCAGGCCGATACGTGGTCGCCATGCGCAACTGCCGCCACGTCCGGGCGACGGCAGGACTTATACGGTACTCACGCATTCCACCAGCTCGCGATAGATCGCCTCGATCTTATCGACCATGATCTGATCGGTAAAACAGGCTTCCGCCCGGCGGCGGCCCGCTTCCCCCATGCGCCGCCGTCGCTCCGGATCCGACAGCACGCAGATCAGCGCTTCGGCCAGGGCTTCGGGCGTGCGCTCGATGAGCAGGCCGGTCGCCGCGTCCTGCACCAGCTCCGGATTGCCGCCGGCGCGCGTGGCGACCACCGGCTTGCCCAGCGCCATCGCCTCGATGATCGACATGCTGCACGCCTCGTAGCGCGAGGGCAGCGTGACCACGTCCACCGCCGACATCAGCCGCTGCACGTCGTTGCGGACCCCGGTAAACCGCAGCCGCTCCGCCACGCCGTCTGCGGCGGCCGTCTCCCAGAGCATCCGCTGCATCTTCGGCTCGACCGCGCCGACGCAGAGGAAATAGGCGCGTGGCCGCGCCGCCACGACCTGCCGCACGGCGCGCACCAGAATGGGATGCCCCTTAAACTCGTCCACGCGGGCGAACAGGCCCACCAGTTCCGCATCGGGCGGCAGGCTCAGCTCGGCATGCACGGGCAGCGCCTCGGCTTCTGCGTCTTCCCCGACGGCCCGCCCCGGCAGACAGAACTCCGTGCCGTTGTAGATGGTCTGGATCTGCGATTCGCGAATGCCGTGCTCCAGGAGGCCGTTGCGCACGAAGTCGGAGACGGTGATGATGCGGTTACGATGCTTGTGAAACAGGTAACGATAGGCCGGATCGTGGGTCAGCACATGCACCGAGGAAACGACCGGCAGCCGCGTTAGCCGCCCGACCAGCGCGCCCAGATAGGTGGCCCGAGTGAGATGGGTATGAATCAGGTCGATGTGGTGCTTGCGCGCCAGGCGGGCCAGCGTGAGCGTGGAGGCCCAGGAGCGCGGGCCGCGCATGGCGACTTCCAGGGCGGGGATCCCTGCGTCGCGCAGTTGGGCGGGAAGCCACCCCTCGGAAGGACAGACGGCCATCACGTTATGACCGTGCCGGCGCAGCCGGTCCGAAAGGACGAGCACGTGCTTTTCCGCCCCGGAGGTGCGGGAGCTGGAGACGATCTGTAGGATATTCATGCGTTCTTCGGATGGGTATCCTTACCGACACAGGCGACTGATTACACGAACATACTACCTCAATTCCATCCAAAGCAGAACGATCAGCCGGGAAATCAGCCTTGGTAGCCTTGCATCCTACGCAGGACAAAGCCTGCTGGCTACAGAAAATAGAGCTATGCCTCTCTATCTTGGCATCGATGGCGGCGGCACGAAAACCGCCGCGGTCCTCATCACGGCAGAGGGTACGGAGCTTGGGCGCGGGCTGGGCGGTCCGGGCAACATCGCGACCTGCAGTGATACCGCGCTCGCGCAGTCGCTGCGGGCGGCGGTCGGGGCTGCCTGCCGGGCGGCGGGGCTTTCCCCCAAGGAGACGCGCTTTGCAGCCGTCTGCGCGGGCGTGGCCGGTTATTCGGCGGACGAGCGGCGGGAGGCCTTCTTAACGTTGCTGCGCACGGAGGTCGCCGCCGACTCTTATCGCGTCGAGCCGGACTATGTGATCGCCTACTGGGGCGCGACCTCCGGCCAGCCCGGCATCGTGGTCATCGCCGGGACGGGCGCTATTTCCTATGGGCGCAATGCGCGCGGCGAGACCTACCGCGAGGACGGGCTGGGCTATCTGCTCGGCGACCGCGGCAGCGGGTTCGATCTGGGCCTGCGCGCACTACGCTATACGCTGGAGCGCGTGGAGGCCGGCTGTCCGGATCAGCTCGCCGATGCCGTTATGGCGCATACGGGCGCGGTCTCCCGCAACGAGATCGTGCAGTGGCTTTATGGCAACTTCAGCCCGGCGCGCGTGGCCTCGCTGGCGCCTGTGGTGGGGACGCTGGCGGAGAGCGGCGACGATGCGGCGCGCAAGCTCGTCGCGGAGATGGCCCACCAACTGCGCGATGCGGCGCGGCGGGTGCGCCATAAGCTGTGGCTGCCGCGCGATACGCCGGTCTACCTGCTGGGCAGCCTCTGGGACATGGGCGAGTTCTTCCGTTCCGAATTTGCGGACCCGCGCTGGCACGAGCCGGATGGCGCGCCCCAGGAGCCGGCTCCGCTGAATGGAGGGCGGTTTCTTATCCATTCTCCTCTGCACGACGCCGCCTACGGGGCTGCCCTGCTGGCAAAAGAGGTTTAGTGGCTAAGGATTAGTTTTTCTCGGATTGGCTTCAGGAAGTCTATAAGCCGGGTTCTGTCTTTGTGTGGTCATCTCTCTTGGGCGCCGGTTGCCCGGCGCCTCCAGCGGCCATTCCCGGAGGGTCCGCGGGCCGCCTCAACCCCTCCCTATTAGGCCTTGCTCCCGATGGGGTTTACCAGGCCGGCGTGTCTCCACGCCGCCGGTGCGCTCTTACCGCGCCATTTCACCGTTACCACATAGGGAAAAGGGAAAAGATCAAAGGGAAAAGTAAAAAACCATTTCTTTTCCCTTTTCCCTTCCATCTTTCCCTGCTTTTGTGGCTGTGTCTTTTCTGTGGCACTTTCCGTCGGGTCACCCCGCCCGGACGTTATCCGGCATCGTGCCCTGTGGAGCCCGGACTTTCCTCTGCGGCAATGGCAGAAAACGGGCGTACCCGTCTCTGCGGTCGCCGCAGCGACCACCCGACTTCCTGAAGCCTTATATTGTATCATGCTGGAAGTTTGCCGTCAAACAAAGTCATCACGCTTTTCCGCTCACCAGGACGGCTCTCCGCGAGACAGGCGCAAGCGAGATGGCGTGTCCACGCAACCCATCCGCGTGCTTCGTGTGGCGGCAAAGCCGTCTGCCAGACGCGTCGTTCACGGCCCGGCGAAAACAGCTTAATGTGGCTCGGCAGTGAGCTTGCGCGCCACGCTGCACCAGGGACATTCTTCCCTATCACAAAGCAGGGAGGAAGGATCGCCCTGCAGCATGGCGACCGCCATCGAGACCAGCTGGCGCTGGCGCATCAACTGGCTGGGCGCGTTGCCCACGTAACCCTCTCGCAGCAGGCGGCCCTGTCGCAGCACCTTCTCGATCTTGGAGAAACCCTCGCTGCATTCCGGGCTGCCTTGCATGGTCGCAAACTGGCCGGAACCGGTTTTGATCTGGGCAGAGCGGTGAATATAAGGCGCCTCCGCCCACACTTCGGCGAGATGCAGGGAGCTGTTGACCGTGTGCCCGACACCCATCAGCAGCACCCAGCCGTCCAATTGATTCAGACGGGCGAGCGGACTTTCCGAGCCGAGCGGATAGTGGAACGGCACGTTCTCGGTCAGAAAGGCGGCGTTAGGACCAATGGCCGCGAAAGAGACGACCGGATGGTCGCTGCGCAACGCGTCCGGCTGTTGGCGCACGATCTCCGGGAAGACGCCCATCCAATGTGCATCGGCGGGAGTGGTTTCGACATCGAAAACGGGTAGGAGCGCGCGCAGACTCTCGACTTCTTCCATCGAAGCAGGCGGATTTCGCCAATCCGCCGGGTCGCACGAATCGAAGGTGAAGGTGGGCACGAGCAGCGTGCCGTCCGGCCCCAGCACGCGCCGAAACGCCCGCACGAGCGTCTCGGCCCCGCCGTCGATAGGACCGATGGCGCGCAGGGAGGTATGCGCCAGCACGCTCGCTCCCTCCGGCAGCCCCAGGTCTTTCAAATCCTCAACAAGCTGATCTTCCGTCCACATACTTCAGGTACGAACCCCTTCCAAACCAGCGTTTCCTGGCGCCTAATTTTTGGTTGGAGGATTTTATAAATAGCCCAAATCCTCCAGCCGCCGGGCTAATTCTGCTTCTTCCTCTTCCGTGTAGGCCGAATCGGAGGGAGCGACAGTGGGAGTGCCGATGACCGCGCGTCCCATACCCGGCGGTGGCGTGATGCCGAAGGCATGGAGTACCGTTGGCGCCACGTCGTAAAGGGAAAGTCCCTCACGCCTGTGGGCCTCCAGCGCCATAGAGTCTACGTGGAAATCCGATGTGCCCACGGGCGGAAAGGCCTTTCCGTCCGCAGGACGGTTGTCCGCAGGATCCCCAGACAGGTCATTCATGGCCCGGCTATCGCGCCGGTTGGCCTCCTGCGCCTCTGACGCCGGCTCGGAAGTCGCTTTAAGATCGCGCGCTTCGACCATCAGGAAGAGGCCAAGCTGGGCGTGATTGGCGTCGTCGGGGCCGATGTCGTTTTCGTGGGTCCAGATGGACGGATGCCCGACGCTGCCGACCGAGCGCCAGTGCAGATCGCCAAAATAGACGATCAGGTCGGGCGGGATGTTGCGGACGGCCGCATAGAGACGTTCCGGCCGGAAGACTTTCGTGCCGAGCGGTCTGCCTTCGTCGTCTTCCAGAGCTTCCAGCTTCGCGATCAATTCTGCTTTGAGCGCCTCGACTTCTTCCGGCGCGACGACGCCCTGCGGCTCCCGGCCTCGCACATTCAGGTAGAGCCGCCCGTAATAGCCTCCATCGCCCCAGGCGCGGGTGCGCGACCAGTCCACCATATCGGGCGAGAAGGGCGCAAATCCCTCCGGACGCTGCTTGAGCGTCAGGTAGCCCTCCCGAATCAGCCACTCGTTAAAGCACAAGCCCCCGTCCATCCGCTTCGCGCCGTGATCGGAGACGACCAGCACGCGCGTATCCGGCTCCAGCAGGTCCAGCAGATCGCCGATCTGCCGATCCAGGGCGATGTAATAGTCCCGGATGGCATTCTCGAAAGGGTTCCCGGCGACATAGCGGCGATGCTTAGGGTCCATATATTTCCAGAACGCATGGTGGATGCGATCCGGTCCCATCTCGACCATGATGAAGAAATCCCAGGGCTTCGTGGTCAGCAGATGGCGCGCCAGGGCAAAACGCCGCTCGGTCATCGTATAGATGTCGGCCAGCAGGCGCGCCTTGTCCTCGGTGCGGAACTCGCGGGTATCCAGCAGATACTCCCCGACGACCTGCCGGATTTCCTCTTTCAGCTCGGAGGGGTAAGTGTAGTCGCTGTTGGTATCTGGCGCCAGGAAGTCGGAGACAAGCAGGCCGGAGATCGGGCGAGGCGGATAGGTCAGCGGGACCCCGAGCACGATGCTCTGCTTCCCATGTTCCGCCAGCACGTCCCAAAGCGCCGGCTCGCGCACCAGCTTGCTGCTGGCGAACGCCAGGCCCTCGTACGACCGGTCGCGGCGGTTGCGAAAGCCGTAGATGCCCAGCGTGCCGGGATCTTTGCCGGTCATCATGCAAATCCAGGCCGGGACCGTGATGGGCGGGACCGTGCTCTCCAGCGGTCCGTAGACGCCCCGTTCCATAATCCGGCGCAGGTTGGGCAGCCGGTCTCGCCAGCGATCGAAGACCAGCTCCGGCGCGGCGCAGTCCAATCCGATCACGCAGACTTTCATGATGGAAGTATGAACATAGAACGCGAAGCGCGTCAAGGCAGAAAGCGAAAAGCTGTGGGATAATAGGAAAATGGATTAAGGCCGGCAAGCTGGCGAAACCGGCAGTGAGCCTTCTACGTAGTCGCTGAGGATGTGATCGCGCGCCAGGGATGCTGCGACACGAACACACGCATTTTTCCGGTTGGAGCCTGGTACACCTCATGGGAAGAAAAATACTGTTGGGCTGCGGGCTGCCGCTGGTGGTCGTGGGCATGCTCTTGTTCCTCAGCGCTCGCGCGCTGCTCAAGCCGGCCCCCAAGACCGAGCGCAGCGAGACCGCCTCACGCGGCGACGTGGAGATCAAGGTCGTCGAGAACGGCACCATCGAGCCGCTCAAGAAGGTCGAGATCAAGTCGAAGGTCGGAGGCCGAATCGCGCATCTATTCGTGGATGAGGGCATGGTGGTCCGGAAAGGCCAACTGCTGGCGACCATCGATCCGCAGGAGGTCAACAGCCAGGTGGCGGCTCTACAGGCGCAGTTGGCCTCGGCGCAGGCGAAGCTGGCCGAGGCGCGCAAGAACGCCATCTATCAGCAAGCCCAGACCAGCACCGGCATCGACCAGTACCGGCACAATGTCGCCAACGCCGCCGCACACCTTCGAGAGCTGGAGGCGGAGGCGGAGGCCCAGCCGAAGCTCACGCAGCAGTCCATCGACATAGCGCAGGCCAACCTGGAGGCCGCCCAGGCCGCTTTGAAGGCCCAGCAGGACAGTCTCAACTTGATGGTCCAGTCCACGCACCCGCAAGCGGTCGTCTCCGCACAGGCCGCCTACGACCAGGCGAAAGCGCAGTTGGAGAACGCCCGGCGCAATCTGCAGCGGGAGCAGCAGTTGCTCAAGAAGGGCTACGTCCCGCAGAGTGACGTCGATACGTCCGATACGGATACCCAGGTCGCGGAAGCGCACCTGCGCGACGTCAAGGAGCATCTCGATCGCATCCGGCAGGCCAATGCTCTCGAAGAAGCGAACGCGCGCAGCCAGGTCGCCAACGCCCTCGGCCAGGTGCGTCAGATGGAGGCCGCTCTGGCCCAGGCAAAGACGAGCGTGCTGCCCATTACGATGCGCCGGCAAATGGACAGCGCCCGCGCCGCCTACGAGCAGGCCAAAGCCCAGTTGGCTGCCGCCGAGGCCGGCAAGACTCAGGACCTGATGCGAGGCGATGATATCAAGGCTGCCGCGGCCGATGCCCGCCAGATCCAGAACCAGCTCGATCAGCTCCTCGTTCAGCAGAACGATACCCGTCTGGTCGCTCCCATGACCGGCGTGGTCACCAAACGCTACATCGAGGTCGGCGAGCTGGTCACGTCCGGCATCTCGTCCTTCTCCTCAGGTACGCCCATCTATCAGATCGGCGATCTGGCTACCATGCTGGTCACCATCAACATCAACGAGGTGGATATCAACAAGGTACGGCTGGGGATGCCCGCCGAGGTGACCATCGATGCCGCGCGGGGTGTCACCTTTCTGGGCCACGTCCACAAGGTCGCGCCCGCCGCCCTTACCAGCGCCAGTGCCTCCTCCTCGGATACTAGCGCAAGCAGCAGTGCCTCCGGAACGAACACGGTCATCCGGTTCGCAGTGGAGATTCAGATCGACCACGCCGACGTGCGTCTCAAGCCCGGCATGAGCGCCCACTGCGCCATCATGGTCGCGCGCCATCGCAACGTATTGCGCGTGCCCACGAACTGCGTGCAGGGAACGGGCGGCAAGGGAACCGTCCAGATCGTCACCAGCACCCTTAAACAGGGGCAACCTGTCGAGACGACCACGGCCCGTCCGGTCACTATCGGCTTGCGCGGCGACGACTTCGTAGAGATCACCTCCGGCGTCAACGAAGGCGAGAAGATCCGGCCGCTGCCCTACACCGGCCCACCGCGCAAAGCCTTCGACGTCCGTGGTGGTCCCGATTAGGTCCACCAAGACCTTACCCTGGCGAGATAAAGCGTGAACCTCTGGTATTCCCTTCAAACCGCTTTCGGCAACCTGCGCGCCAACAAGCTGCGCTCCGGATTGACCATGCTCGGCATCATCATCGGCGTTAGCGCCGTCATCATGATGGTCGCCATCCTGCAGGGCGCTTCCGCGCGCATCACCAACGAGTTCCAGAAGATGGGCTCCAACGTGATCATCGTCGCCTATAGCCCCAACCGCGAAGAGCGCAAAGCGACCGCGCGGCGCATCGACGGCCTGACGATGGACGATGTCCGCGCCATGCAGAAGGAGTGCGACCTGGTCAAGAACCTGTCGCCGCAAGTGCCTCTGCCCGGCAGTTCCACCGCGCAGTTTGCAGGCCGCAATACGGACGTAACGCCCAGCGGCGTCGAGGCCGACTACGCCCGGCTGCGCAACGTGCAGGTGGCGCGCGGCCGGTTCCTTTCTCAAGATGACCTGGATAACTGGGCGAAGGTCTGCGTGATCGGGGATAAGGTGCGCCAGGAGCTGTTTTCCAACGAAGACCCGCTCGGCCAGAATATCGACATAAACGGCCTCAACCTGACGGTCGTGGGGGTGGCCGCGCCGAAGGGACGCACGTTCGAGGGAGACGCCGATAAGAATGTGTTCCTGCCGCTGACGACGGTGCAGAAGCGCTATACGGGCCGGGAGAACGTCGATGTGATTTACGCGGAGCCCAACGATCTGGCGCACATGGATCAGGCCAAAGACCAGATCTGGCAGGTGCTGATGCGCCGCTACAACAACCTGCCGGGTTTCCGCGTAGACAGCATGGACAGCATTCTCAACAGCATCCGGCAAGTCTTTGCGATCTTTACGCTGGTGATGGGTTCCATCGCTGGGCTGGCGCTTTTAGTCGGCGGCATCGGGATCATGAACATCATGCTGGTCTCGGTCACGGAGCGTACCCGCGAGATCGGCATCCGCAAGGCCGTCGGGGCCAAGCGCAAGGATATCTTGATCCAGTTTCTGATCGAATCGGCCACGATCTCCGGCGTTGGGGGCCTGACGGGCATCGGCATCGGCACCGCGACCGCCTACGCCATCGGCTATATCACCCAGTTCATCCCCGCCCTGTCCAACCCACAGACGGGAACCAAGGGCATGGGTATCTATGTGCCTCCCTTCTTCTCCTTCGGCGCGTTCGCCTTTTCGGCGTGCGTCGGCATCTTCTTCGGAATCTATCCGGCCTTACGCGCTGCCAGCCTCGATCCCATTCAAGCCTTGCGGCATGAGTAAGGGAAAAGATGGAAGGGAAAAGGGAAAAGAAAAAAGCTAGGACAGAAGTTTGGCGCGAAGGACGTTGAGCATTCGGTCGATTTCCTGAATGAGAGCCAGGGTGGGCTGTAGCTCTACCGACTGCAGATAGTTTAAGCGGGTCGCCAGGGTGAGGAACGTTTCCGTTTCCATGAGCGACCCGCGAGCGATCGAGAGAAAATGCGCGTAATCTTTGGAGCTTCCACGCGCATTTCCTTCCGCGATATTGGCTGCTACCGAGGCTGCAGCCCGTGTCAGTTGAGAGGTCAATCCGAACTTTTCATGGGAGGGGAACTTCTCGGTCAGCCGATACACCTGGACGGCTATATCTATGGACTTCTGCCAGACGATCAGGTCCCTATGGGATTCGATCTTTCCCACGTTCCCCCTCCCGATACCTTCTTTGCCTTTCTCTTCTCTTTTCCCTTTTCCCTTATCAGCGCGTCATCTCCTTCAGCTTTGCCGCCATTGCCTCGACGCTGTCGGGATTGGCAACGTAGCGATCGTTCTTGTCCAGGATGACGTTGGAGGGAATACCGTCAAAGCCGAACTTGCCGATGATCGCGCCCGGCTGGTCCGAAAGAATGGGATAGGTCAGCCCGTGCGCCTTGCGGAACGCCTTGATCTTATCGACCGGGTTGCCCTGCTCCTGAATCGAGAGGGCGAGCACCTGCACGCCTTTGCCCTTGAACTTCTGCCAGATCTCTTTCTGTAAATGAGGAGCCTCCTCATTGCAGCCGCCTCACCAGGAGGCGAAGAAGTTCAGGACGATCACCTTGCCCTTGTACTGCGATAGCTTGACCGTCTTGCCGTGCTCGTCCTTCAGCGCAAAGTCGGCGACCTTGTCCCCGATCTTATAGGCAGCCTTCCCGTTATCCGGGGCGCTCTGTGCAGTAAATGCTGGCAGCGAAAACGCCAGAAGGATGGGAGCGGCCAGGACCCATCGCGCCCTATTCGTCATAACATTTCTCCTTCCTGATGGGCTGTGCGCATCGTGTGGCTGATGCCGGCCCCGATTAGGTTCTTCTTTTCTTGTATACGCCGAATGCTCCCCCCTTGCGTTCCTGGCTGGCTGAGAAATTCGGCAGCTAACCTGCATTTTGATCTGGGGCTCAATGCACCACCATGACTTGCATTATAGAGCTAGTCTCTAGCAGCCACCTGGCAAATTCTCTCGGCGATCGGTACAAATGTACAAGCGGCGAACATGGTTGAATACCCAGATGAATGGGAATGACCACCTCTGGTTCAATCGCCTGCACAGCACAGACCGCCTGTTCTGCTTCGACGGTCACGGGAAGCCGATAGTTAGTGGCTGGCAGAAACGCCCCATTGATCTAGAAATATCTTCTTGGATCTAAACCTCTAAATCCTATTTTCGCTACATCTTCCGAAGATTGATCACAAAAAGCAGCGTGATTGTATCAAGTAACGCAAGCAATAAGGCGTACTCAATTGAAGCAAACATTGGCGGATTATATACACTGCTCAGACTGATGTGTCGTCTTTTCCACCGTGGGAAAAAGCGTCGAATTATTGATTGAGCAGCCATTAATACGGCAAGGTTTGCAATTGTGAACGATAGGTAGATGATCAAGATCACTAGAAATAAGTTCATTAGGTCAGCCTCCTTGTATGAAGTGCTGGTACCAACAGTGGAAGAATTTAAATTCTTCCACTGTTGGTACCCACAAAGTCAGGGTGGGTGATCCTCCCGCTCAGACAAGCGTATATCTAATACTTATTCGCAGGCACTTAGGAGAGGAGCCCCGTTCGGGCCAACTGGGAAGGGAATACGAATTGGTCCGTAGATCGCTTTGTTTATTCCCCAGCCCAGCCCTCCTCCTGATAAACCGCCGGTTATTGCTCCTCCGATCGCGCCCCCGATAGGATTGTATCCTCCTATGAGGCCTCCTATATATCCTCCTATCGCACCGCCGATTATTCCGCCTACTATCATACCAGGCAGAATTGGCAATCCTATGGCGATTAATCCAATCCCCAGCCCAATGCCTATGACTCTGCCGATTATGCCTCCAGTGATTCCTCCGACGATTTGCTTCCAGTTCGGCCAGTGGCCGCTTGGATCGAGGAACTCGACTGGATTATGGTTACAGTAGAGAAAGGGATGCTGAGTGAGGTCGGTATCGCGGGAAGCAAAGCGACCAACTTGGGCATCATTAGTACCTGGCTCCCACATGCATTAGCCCGGCATCCCCATCGTTTCTATATCCGCTAGTAGCCGCGAACATGTAGGGATCGGTGCTACTGCCAGTTGTTCCCACCATGTTGCCGAAGCCATCGTAATTGATGGTGCCGGTCACTGTCTGGCTGGAGTTAGTTACCGTCCTTTCACTGCCCAGCCCATCAAAGAGGGGATACTCCCCGTCTTTTCTGAGAAGAGCATTGCCATAGGAGTAAGTAGCCGTTGTGGAAGAACCTTGCTTCTCCAGTAAGACCTTACCGCCGTCATACTGGAAATTGGTGGTAGTTCCTCCAGCAGTTCTGCTGACCCTTCTACCCAGGGCATCATAGGAAAAGCTGGTGGTATTGCTTCCCTGGGTGATGGAAGTCAACTGGCCGTCATAGTCGAAGGAGAGGCTGTAAGCCGTGCCGGAAAGCGTACGGCTGGTCTGCTCTCCATTGGCATTGTAGCCATAGGAGTTGACTATGCCGCCACTGGTAGCGGTCAGCTCGTCATCGTTGTCGAGGGTGAAGCTGGTTGAAGTGCTGCCTACGGTCTGCCCGGTCCTATTGCCTACGCCATCGAGCGTATAGCTGATCGAGTAGGGGTTGGTGCCGGTTCTGGTCTCACTGGTCAGCCGGTTTCCCCAGTCATAGCCATAGGTAACCGAGGAACTATCGGCTTCACTTATTCCAGTAACTCTGCTATCGGTATCCAGCGTGTAGCTGAAAGAGCTAAGAACTGTATTGCTGCTGTTCTTGTTGGTCACTCCCGTCAGCCGGGAGGCATTGTCATAGCTCTCCGTGACCGTTGTGCTGTTTTGATCGGTGATGCCCGTCTCATTGCCATTGGCATCATACGAATAGGTGGCTGTCCCGGCGCTCTCGCTGACCTGGTAGAGCTGGTTTCGGCTCGTGTAGCTGAGCGTGATGGCCCGGCTGTTGGAGTCCGTAATGGCGGAGAGCAAGCCCTTCTTGCCAGTGGCGTCATAGTTATAGGAGACCACAGTCGAGCCGCCTTTGCTCTCACTGGTCAGCCGGTCACAGTTATCGTAAGCCAATGTGGTCGTTCCGGTGGCATCTACGAATTGGGTCAGACTGCTGTTTGCGTCCCACTGGAATGTTTTAGTACTGCTATCTGGGTAAGTGATGGTAACCAGTCGCTCCCAGGCATCCGGTGTGTAGGTCGTCTGTCGGTTGAGGGCGTCCGTTCGACTGGTCCTGAACCCTAGCGCATCATAAGCCCACTGGGTCAGATTACCAAGCGGCGTAGTCTGGCTGGTCAGGTCACCGTTGGTATCATAACCATATTGGTAATGGTGGTTATTGGCATCGTAGTAGTCGGTCCTCAGCCCGTAGCCGTTGAATGTGTAGGAGACCGATGCCTGGGTGGTGCCACTGCTGTTTTGCCAGGAAATGCCCGTCAGGTTGTCATGGCTATCGTAAGTGTTGGTGACCTTCTCTCCAGTTGGTTGCTTTCTGTAAAATTTCACGATTGCCAAAAATTAGCGCCCATACAATAACTAATAAGACAATAAACGTCAAAATAATGAACGTTATTCTGATCGCTCATTTAAACCATAGAGTCACATTTAGCACCATTTTAGGACCTTTTCGGTTTCAGCGAACAAAATCGGTTTTGGGCCGTCCTTAATACCAGGGTCGTCCGGCAACCTCCCAAAAAAGTTGCAACATATCCTGACGTGTCCGTGTCCAACTGGGAATAGTGACGGCTAGGAACACGCGAAAGGAAGATCCGTCCTGATGCGCCTCTGGTACTGCACGCTTCTCTTCCTCCTCCTATCGCTGGTCGCATGGGCCGGGGTCGGGCAGGCCAAGCCGCCGCCCGCCCATGTGAAGAAAGCGCCCACGCCCGCCAAAAAAGCGCAGGTCGCCCAGGCGCCGACGCGCCGCATCGAGTTTCTGCGCGACATCGCTCCTATTCTGGACCGCAGCGGCTGCTCCGCCGCCGCCTGCCACGGCAAGTTCGGAGGGCGGGGCGGTCTGCAGCTCTCCCTACTGACCCTCAGCCCGGAAGACGACTATGCCCCCCTGGTCTACGGTGGGCGCGGCAGGCGCATCAATTTCGCGGACCCCGAAAAGAGCCTGCTCCTCTTGAAGACTACGGCGCAGGTCTCTCACGGCGGCGGGGAGCGCTTCGCGGTCGGATCGCCGCAGTACAACACCCTCCTTGCCTGGATCAAACAGGGTGCGCCCTTCGATGCCCACGATCCCCGCCTGACCTCTCTGGTCCTCAAGCCGGCCAAAGTCGTCCTGCCCAAAGTGGGCAAGACGCAGCCGGTCCGCGCGATCGCCACCTATACCGATGGCAGCGTGCGCGACGTGACCAGTCAGACTGTCTTCCAATCCACCAACACCGGCGTGCTGGAAGTGGACGACGCCGGCCACGTGACCGGCAAGCGGTGGGGCGGTGGCGCGATCCTGGGCCGGTATCTGGGCACCATCGCCGCATCCTTCTTCACGCTCCCTCAGGTGCGCAAGGGTCCCTATCCGAACATCGCCTCCACCAATATCATCGACAAGCTGGTCTTCGATAATCTCAAGCGGCTCAACGTCCTCCCTTCGCCCAAGAGCGACGACTATGAGTTTCTGCGCCGCGTCACGCTCGACACGCTCGGACGACTGCCCACCCCGGAGGAGATCACCGCGTTCGTAGCCGATAAGACGCCCGATAAGCGCGCCAGGCTGATCGATAAGCTGCTGGACGCTCCGGAGTTCGCCGACCTGCGCGCCCTGCGCCTGGCCGACATGCTGCGCGTCAATCCCCAGAAGCTGGGCAACAACGGCAATCTCGCCGACCGCAGCGCCGACCTTTTTTATGAATGGATATGGAAGAACGTCGCCGACAACACGCCCTGGGACAAGTTCGTACACGATCTGCTCATGGCGCGCGGCAGCACCTACCAGAACGGACCGGCCTGCTTCTACCGCGTCGAGACGGCGCCCAACGACCGCATGGAGAACCTTAGCCAGGCTTTCCTCGGCGTGCGGATGTCCTGCGACCGCTGCCACAAGCATCCCTTCGACCGCTGGACCACCGACGACTACTGGAACTTCGCCGCCTTTATGGGCAAGGTCGGCATCCGGGGCGGCAAGCTCTACGATGAGAACATCGTCTACTACAATCCCGGCGCGCAGGTCGTCAACCAGTCTGTGCTCGGCAAGAACAAGGGCAAGGTCGCTCCGGCCACCTTCCTGGGCGAGAAGGCCCCGGCCAAAGAGTCGCCGGACATGATCCAGTCGCTGGCCGATTGGGTCGTCAGTCCGCGCAACCCCTTCTTCGCCCGCGCCACCGTCAACCGGCTCTGGTCTTATTACTTCCTGCACGGCGTGATCGATCCGGTGGACGATATGCGCGCCACCACGCCGGAAAGCGTGCCGGGTCTGCTGGACGCGCTGGCCAACGAGCTGATCGCCGACAAGTACGACGTCAAGCGCGTCATCCGCCTGATCTTGAACTCGCAAACGTATCAGCTCTCTTCCGTCCCAAATGCGTCCAACAAGCTGGACGACCGATTCTTCTCGCGTTACATGCCCCGTTCCATGCCCGCCGAAGTTCTGCTGGACATCATGAATCAGGCGACCGGCGGGAACGAGCGGTTCGGCTCCTTCCCGGATCAAACCCGCGCCATCGAGGCGTCCCTGCCCATACGCAATGAGTTCCTGACGGCCTTCGGGCAGTCGCATCGAGAGTTCCTGGCCGACATCGATCCTCGTCTGGAGCCCAACCTGGTACAGACGCTGGAGATGATCAACTCGCCTTATGTCAATAATAAGGTACGCGGCGGAAGCGTGATCCGAGATGCCCTGAAACAGACTCAGACGGACGAAGACCTGATCCGCGCGCTCTATCTGCGCACGTTCTGCCGCCCGCCCAGTCCGGCCGAGATCGCCAAAGCGCTCCCCATCATGAAGCAGGCCAAGGACCGGACCGAGGCTGCGCAGGACCTGCTCTGGGCGCTCGTCTCGTCCCGCGAATTCTATTTCAATCACTGATCGGTTAAACCGGGATTAAAACCCCGGTCTGAGACACACAGCCCGCCTTTTCGGGCTAAGGCTTCCAATGGAATCTCCCCTCCCCTGGAATTGGGGAGGGGTCGGGGGTGGGGGCCTGGAGGGAGAAACCATGGATTACAACTGGCTCTGTGATTGCGAGAAGTTTCACCGCCGCGATTTCCTGCGCATCGGCGTGCTGAGTTTCCTGGGCCTGTCGCTGTCGAAATACTACGCCCTGGCCGACGAGACCGCGAAGAAGCAGCCCGGCGGCAAGACGACCGGGACGGCAGATTCGGCCATCCTGATCTGGATGGCGGGCGGCCCGAGCCATCTGGATACCTGGGACCCGAAACCGGACGCCCCGCTGGAGATTCGCGGCAACTTCAAGCCCATCGAAACTAACGTGCCGGGCATCCGCATCTCCGAGCACATGCCGCAGATCGCCAAGCAGATGGACAAGCTCTGCATCGTGCGCAGCATGACCAGCCCGGCGGCGGCGCACGAGATCGGCACGCACTACATGCTGACGGGCTTCCTGCCGCTGCCCGGCTTCGAGGTGCCCAGCTACGGCGCCGTCGCCTCAAAACTGCTTGGCCCGCGCAGCGCGCTGCCGCCCTACATCGCCATCCAGCAGCCCGATCCCTCCATGGGCGCCGGCTTCCTCGGCGCGTCTCTCAGCCCGTTCTGTCCCGGCGGCAACCCAGCGGCGCCGCACTTCCAGGTCCGCGATCTGGACCCGGCGCCGGGCATGACCGTCGAGCGCCTGGATCGCCGCCGGGCGTTGCGTGCGGCCGTCGACTCCGCCTTCCGGCAGCACGAGAAGGGCAGCGATACCGCTCGCGCGGTCGATTCGTTCTACAATCGTGCCTATACGCTGCTCTCCTCTGCAGAGGCCCGCGAGGCGTTCGACCTGAGCAAGGAGAAAGACTCGCTGCGTGACGCCTACGGACGCGATAACTTCGGACAGGGCCTGCTCCTGTCGCGGCGGCTGATCGAGGCGGGCGTTCGCTTCGTTACCGCGACCGTTGGCGGATGGGACAACCACTTCAACATCTTCCCGTCTCTGGCCGGGGGGCTGCTGCCTTCCTTCGATCGATCCCTGGCAGCCTTCATTGCCGACATGAGCCAGCGCGGCCTGCTGGAGCGCACGCTGGTAATCGCCATCGGCGAGTTCGGCCGCACGCCGATCATCAACCAGAATGGCGGACGGGACCACTATCCGCGCGTCTTCTCGTATCTTCTGGCGGGCGGCGGGATCAAGGGCGGCACGGTGGTCGGCTCTTCCGATGCGCGCGGCATGGAGCCTGCGTCGGATCCGGTGCGCCCGGAGGACCTGGCCGCGACGATCTACCACTGCCTGGGGATCGACTACACGCAGAGCATCTCGTCGCCGGAAGGCGTGCGCATCACGCTGGCGCGCGGCGGCTCGCCCATTCGCAGAGCGATAGCATGAGATTACATGATCCCCCAGCCCCCTTCCCTGATTCGCTCACTTCGTTCGCAGGGAAGGTGGTGACCCGGCTATTGCCTCAGACCCAATCTCCCCCTCTCCTTGGCAAGGAGAGGGGAATTAAGGGGGTGAGGTCCGCCCGTGAGGGCGGTTGGCTGAAGGCCTGCCAGACGGGCAGCGGGTTAGGGCCCCGAGGACGGCCCGGTACATGGGCGGGACCTATCTTCCTGGCGCTCGTCATTTGCAGCGCGACAGCCCTCGCGCAGAATAAGCCGACGACGCCTGCCCCTGCCACGCAGAGCAAGCAGACACCGGCCACGCCGGGAAAGACTCCCGCGCTGCCGGCCGGCAAGTCCGCTTTTCCGGCAAAGCCGGCGACGCCCGCGAACCCGGTTAACTCGGCCCCAGCGCAACCGGCAGGGCCGGCTGCGCCGGTCGTCCACTATCCACTCGGCGCGATCACGGCGCTGGCTTTCTCCCCGGACGGCAAGCAACTGGCCGCCGGCACGTACGGACAGGTCGTCCTCTACGATACGGCCACCTGGCAGCCCATTCGTACGTTCCGGCAGGTGGAAGACACCGCGCGCTCCCTCGCCTTCTCTCCGGACGGCAAGCGGCTGGCCATCGGCAACGGTCTGCCCAGTCGCAGCGGGCACGTCACGCTCTGGGATATCGATGGCTCTACGCCGCCGAAGCTCTATCCCAAGCAGGCCGATACTATCGAGGCCATCGCCTTCGATAAGGCCGGCAAGGAACTGCTCTACGGCGCGGACGACCACAAAGCCCGATTCTTCCCCGCTATCGATGCCACGAATGGCGGCACGGTGCTGGATGAGCATAACGACCGGGTGCAGGCGGTCGCCTTCTCGCCCAAAGAGGACTTCGTCTTCCTGACGGGTGGGCTGGATAAGATCGTCAAGGTCTGGGACATGCATACAGGCCACGTCGTCATCAACTTCGACCAGAGCGAGGGCGGCATCACAGGCTTGGCGTTCCTATCTAATGGCGTGCAGTTTATCGGCTCTAGCCTGGACGGCAAGCTCTACTGGTGGGGTATCGACTACAACACGCGCAAGCAGGCCTGGAACGGCTATCACTTTCGAACGATCGACGCCCATCCGGATGGCGTCTTTGCGCTCGCCGGCACGCCCGACGGCAGACGATTCGTGACGGGTGGCGCCGACCACGCGGTCTGCATCTGGAACCCGGATGGCGGCCGGATACAAACCTTCAAAGATTCCGCCCAGCCCATCTATGCCGTCGCCATCACGCCGGACGGCAAGCGGGCGGCGGGCGGCGGACGCGAAGGTTTCGTTCGTATCTGGGACATCGATGCCAACAAGCCTGTCGCCATTTTAGCGCCACCCCCGCTGCCCACACCGCCCGTACACAAACCGGTCACGGAGGCAAGCGCCTTGAAGCACGTGGCGAAACGGCATTAGGCCTAGAGATTCGGGCGACTGAAGTCGCTGCAACAAAGGCGCGAATTCCGCCTGCGCGGACTCAGCCTGCAAAGTTTGGCCCCTCGTTCCTATCTCTACCGGGCCGATAAACGACCCGGCATCCGGTTTAGCCCGCTTTTGCGGGCTTCGTGTTTCAGCACGGGGTTTTTAACCCCGTGTCGCCGAAGACGGGTCGTTTATCGGCCCGGTATCAAAAATGGTCCGCCCGGCAGGACGGTTGGCCGAAGGCCAGCCAGACGGGTATTTCAATGCCCGGCTTTCAAAGCCCGACGAAATCCAACGAAATCTTATGAGAATATCTACAAGACCTGATATTCGCTGCTGGCATATTCCATTCTTATGCCTGCTACTGCTCATTCTGGGCAGACCGTCACAGGGGCAGATCCCCAAAATCACGACTTTCTTCCCGACGGGCGGCAAGGCGGGGACGACCGTAGACGTCGAAATCCGGGGCGCGAGCCTGGATGGGGCGAACACGCTGCTGGTAGACGGTAAAGGGCTGGCGGGAACGATCGAGCCGGGCGGCAATAAAGTGGATGAGACCTATAAACCGCTCTGGCAATCCAAATGCCAGGCCTGCCATGAGCTGCGTTCCCCTGCAAACCGCAGTATGACCCCGGCGCAGTGGGCGGCGACGGTCGAGCGTATGGTCAAGGTCCACCAGGCTCCGATCTCGGCGGATGAGGCGGCCAAAATCACGCAGTATCTCGAGGGCGCGGCCCGCGCCGGGCGCATCACGGCTCAGATCAAGATCCCGCCGGACACCCTGCCGGGCGTCTACGAGGTGCGCGTAGTCACGCCGCGCGGCGTCTCCACCGCCGCCCCCTTCGAGGTCGGCACGCTCCCGGAGACGTTCGCCGTCAACAACAAGATAGATCAAGCGCAGCCGGTGACCCTTCCCTGCGTGGTCAATGGCTGTTTTTCCAATAACGCCGAGCGACATTTCTTCAAATTCTCCGCGAAAAAAGGCCAGCGACTCGTCTTCGATCTCAAAGCCTTCCGCTATCATCCCCAGGATCAAGAGTACTTCAACCCGAACCTGCGCCTCTACGACTCCACGGGCAAAGAACTGGTCGAGAACCACGGCTACTACGAGCTGGACCCGCTCATCGACTGGGACTGTCCCGCCGATGGCGACTACACGCTGGAGGTGCGCGACCTGCTGTGGCGCGGCAATCCCGGCAGTGTCTACCGCCTGACGATGGGGACGGTTCCCTACGATACCGTCCTCTATCCGCCGGCCGCGCAGGCAGGCTCCCGCGTCTCGCTGGCGGTCGCCGGCAAGGGCATGGAGGGGCAGCAGACCGGCTATACGCTTTCGGCGCCGGATGAGCCCGGCGTGGAGACGGTCGGCAGCCCTGTTGGGCCAAATGCGATCTATGTCAGCCCCTATCCGCTGGTGCATGATGGCATGCAGAGCCGGATCACCGTGCTGCCTGCCGTCTTTGCCGGGCGAATCGCCCGTGCTGGCGCGGCGGAGACCTTCTATCTGCAGGGCAAGGGCCGGTTCGAGTTCGAAGGCTATGCCGAGCGTCTCAGCTCACCGATCCATCTGAGCGCCACACTACTCGATCCGAAGGGCAAGCCGATGGCGAGCTTGAGCGGCGATAGGCGCATGGCCGCGAACCTGCAGGCCGGCCAGACCTATATGCTGCGGGTGGCCGATGCCGACGGGCTGGCAGGAGCGGAGCGCGTCTACGCGATCGAGGCGCGGCCCGCGCGTCCTGAGCTGGAGTGCGTCGCCCAGCCGGACAACGTGACCTTGCGCCCTGGCCTCTCGACGGCCGTCGAAGTGATCTTGCGACGGCGGGCCGGTGTCGATGGGGATGTGACTGTGACGGCGGAGGGGCTGCCCCCTGGCGTGACGGCTGCGCCCTCCGTGATTCAGCCAGATCGGGACCGGACGTGGCTGGTGCTGACCGCGGCTCCGGACGCTGCGCCGAGCGCAAAGCCGTTCCAGGTCGTGGCGACCGCGCGCGGGCCTGCCGGCGAAATCCGGACGGACGCTACGCCGCAGGAGGTTTACCTCTTCAACAACCAGCCTTTTACCATCGACCGGAATCAGTGCGTTCTGGCGGTGCAGGGACAGCCTGAATTTACCGCCTCGCTCGAATCGGAGGGGCCGGTCAAGGTGGATCCCAAGAAAGGCACCGAGATCAAGGTGCGGATCAAGCGGAGCGCGGGATTCAAAGGCGGCATCACTGCCCGCATCTACGGCTTGCCGAACGGCTGGGACGCCAATGCGGAGAGTGTCGGATCGGACAAGGATGAGATCACGCTGCTGGTGCGGCCCAACGGCGGCGATCCTCGTCCGTTCTTGAAGCGAAATCCGGAGTGGACGCCGATCCGCGCCGTCGTCGAAGTCTATTCCGACGAGTTCCGGTTCATTGCCGGCACCTTCCTCGTGCAGAAAGCAGACCATATCGACATGGAGGAGCTGGACCGCTGAGAACAGGCAAGGCTTTGAGTCTTGGGGCCGAATACGCAACATCCAATGCTTAATAGAACCGGGGCTGGCGGAATTTCCGCCAGCCCCGGTTCCTGTTTGACTGATCTCGTCGCGACGGCGATCAGGAGCGGGAGATCCGCTTGCGGAGGACCAGGGCCAGAGGCGCCAGGCCCGGCAGCAGCAGAGCGAGCGAACCCACCTCCGGAACAAAGATCGCCGACTTAATCGATGGCGTATACACGACACCCAGGTTGGGCAGGTTGACGCCCGTTCCCGGCTTGCCCGCGACATAGGAGTTCGTCACGGCGGTATAGAAGCTGAGTTTCTCCAGGTTATAGATGGAAACTGCGCCGAAGTTGCCCAGGTCGGCCGGCCCAGGTCCGATCGTCGAGCCGGTATAGGTCCAGGTCAAGTCCGGGATGCTCGGGTTATCCTTCACACTGAAGCCGGACGGCATCGTGCCCACACCGGCCGAAGAAAAGACCCAGTTCGACGGCTGGAAGTTGGTTCCAGGGACGAAACCGTTGAAATCGACGATCGTGAAGAAGTTATTCCTCCGTACCGAATAGTCGTTGGCGAGCTGAACGTCGTAGGTCCATGTGTAGCCGCCCTCCGTCGGAGTGATGGAAGGTGTCTGCGGGACGATGTCGGCGCGCGCCTGCGTGGCGCCAATCGCGAGCAGTCCAATTCCGAGCATGGGAAGCGCATACCGGACCATGCGGTGGATGGTCAAAGACATGAAAGGGTTCCTCTCTCTTGTTCCTACCCAGGCAGGCCTCTGCATGACCGCTCCGTGCGCTCCGATCCTGGCCTGAAAGCGGGCCAGCAAGCGCCCAGGAAGATTGCGAGAACAGCGGTAGGTGCAAAACGGCCGCATCTTGAGGGCGTTTTATCTGCACTTATCTCATTCCACGTCCGGCAAGCGCGGCAACCCGGTAAAAATACGAGAATGCCCGCAATCTTAAGGAAAAACGGTTGACAATAACGTTGGATTCGATCGGGCTAAGCTGGGTTGGTAACGGAGGGACGCCGCCGGACGATCGGAGAGATTGCCAGCGCGGTGCTGTCCGGAGAATACCATCCGACGGCGGAGCAGCGTCAGGCTTATCAACAGACCCTCCGGCAGATCCTCGATCTTTTCACCACCCACAGGGCCGCCTTGCTGCGGGTCTATACGCCTCGGGAAACGGGGAATCGCCCTCTGCCGCCAGACGGTGGAAAACCTGCAAGTTTTGGAGGAGATGGCAGCGAACCCGTCCCGGCAAGGCCCTTCTCACCCTTCCGAATAGCAAGTAGAAGCTCCGTCAGGTCCCAACCTCATTATTGATCGCGGCGGCCTTCTGGATAGGAGCCGTTAGCGGGGAAGTAGTCAGGGCCGTTTCACTTTCCTTTCCAGAAGCGCGCCCGGTACCGATTCCGCCGTGGCCGGGAAGCGCCCGGTTGACCAGCCCCAGCAGGTCGGCGGTGATGCCGGGGAACAGCGCGTGGAACGTGGCGGCAGCCTGAGCCTGAAAGGAGAGCACCACTTCAGGTTCGCCGAATTTGCAGGCGTCTACGATCTGGCGCGCCGCCGACTCGGCGGAGATGGAGGTGAGCGGCAGCGTATCCAGAAGCGAGAACAGCGTATATTCCAGCCGGTGCTGGCTCTTGAAGCGCGCGTTGACATGGCTGCCCGTGCGCATCAGGCCCGGACAGACCGTCGTTACCAGGACGCCGTCTTTGGCCAGTTCCGCCCGCAGCCCCTCCGAAAAGCCGACCTGCGCGAACTTGCTGGCGTCGTAGGGAAGCAGGTGGGGCACGCTGATCTTGCCACCGATGGAAGTGATGTTGACGATGCGGCCTTCGCGGCGCTGCTGCATCTCCGATGTCACGGCGAGGGTGGTATAAACGCAGGCCCAGAAATGCACGCGCATCGCCTCTTCATAGTCCTCGACGGTCATGGTCTCCATCGGCCCGACAGCGATGATGCCCGCGTTGTTGACCAGCACGTCGATCCGTCCGTAATGCTTCCGAACGGCCTCCACCATCCGCTCGACCTGAGACCGGTCCGTCACGTCGCACGGTACGGTAAACACCTCCGCGCCGCGCGCCTCCAGATCGGCCTGCGCCCGGTCCAGATTCTCGGGATCGCGGGCGCAGAGGGCTAGGCGCGCACCCCGCGAAGCAAACTCCCGCGCCAGCACCAGTCCCAGCCCGCGCGAGCCGCCGGTGACGAGCGTCACCTTGCCGATAAGGTCGTAGGCGCGCCGCTTCCGCAACAGTGCTCGCCCTGCCACCGCCGCGCCCACGCCGGCGATCGCCCAGAAAATCGCTTTCCTGCCCGCACCCGCTTCCATGGCTCTTCTCCTCCCTTGCCGCGTAATGACGGCATGGATCTGCCTCCTGTTCCTCACAAATCAATATCGGGCATCAGGAAGCATGCAGAAGATCTTTCGGGTGGATCAATATGTCCCCTAGCTTGCTCGCCTCCTGAAGCGCGGACTGTCTCCACAGCGCAAGATTTACATCGCGCATAGAAACGAGATCCGTAATTTCGGCTTAATATACGCCTGCGAGGACATGCTAGGCTGCCCCATCAGGCGGGGAGGCATAGCGCTCTTCCTCCTTAAAGATGAGCCAAAGCAACACCCATTGGATGGTAGCGTAAATGCAGTCGAGGGCCCCAAAAATCAGGAACGAATGAGGTTGTCCGTCAAGAAAGACCAGCCACAGCCAATAGAGGCCTATAGTCATTCGTGCCGCTACGGCGAACTGGGCGTTTAAACGATAGCGGAACGGATTAATTCCTCCCGGAACGTAAAGGATTGAGATGAAGAAGAGCAAGATACCCGCTTGACGCATCCAAATGATGGACCCGCCGCCACCTGGCACGGAAAAAAAAGCGAGAAACCATGTGGGTGTAAAGACAAATGGGAGGGCCATGCCCAGAATATTGATCAGGACTCCAATAAGCACGACCGGCGCAAACCACTTCACATAAGAATTCATCGTTTCCCCCTCTATGCGAGAATCGGGTTACGCCAGCCCCACCCGGCGCTCCCTTTATCTATCTGATTGATGCCCACTTCTGGGCATTGGGTCTCATGCCTGCTCAGAAAACAGCCCGCCTCCTGTTGTAGCACACAGGCGCACGTGGCTTACCCTCCGATGAAAGAGGCTCGCAAGGCCTGGCAGATGGTCAATATTGGAAACCACCTTTTTGAAGACGTCTACTGCTGTTCGTTTCGGCGCCGAGCCAGGATTCGGGTGAGGATGGCTTTCTGGGTTGCTGAATCCTCACCGAAGCCGCCATGGTGGCTGGCCTGACTCACATAAGCCGGATCGGTAACACTTGAGGGGGTTGGGGAAGCGATGAAGTCCCACACCTGTGCTCCTGCCGGCTTAGAAGGGATGAGTCCATCCATAGCCAGATACTTCGCCATGCCCAGCAGAGGGGCAGGATGCTCCTTCTCGAAAGCATCGGATACCAGGTAGAGCAGCGAACGGTGATAGGGAAGAGGCAGACAGTTATCGGCCAGTTCTGTAGCAGCCTGGAGGTAAAACTCCGTATAAGCGGGAACGCTCCCATCCCGTAAGAATGGCAAGATGTTTTCCTGGAACAGATCCATACGGGCAGCCGGTGCCATAAAATAGAGGCCGTCTACCTTCAGTTTCCCTTTAAGCATAATAGGGAGCAGATCGGCGTGGAAGATGGCTCCCGCGCTGTGACCGATCAGATGAAAGCGAAGACGCGACGCAAGATTGGATTCCTGCAGTTCCCTATAGAGCATCTGCAATCCTCCGTCTGGATTATTGCTTGCCAGACAGGCATTCTTCTTCATCTCATCCCAAGCAATAGTTCCAGGCACAGAGATAAGCGATTCGATCCGGTCATCCCAGAAGTCCAGTATGTTTCCGAACAGGCTGGCGCCTGCCACCTCCGGCGTCCCACCGAGGAGGTCCTGCACCTTATCCCTGAGTGTTTCCAGTAGGCCGGTCTGCCACATGAAGAAGATGGGAAAGACTTTATTGGCATACAAAGCCGGTATCCAGAACTTGGCGATCTGCTCGGCCACATTCTGATCATCTAATCCGCCGTGGGCATAGAGGGCTACATCGACCTGTCCTTCGCCAATATTCCAATCGGCGATCGCTTTAGGCAGGTAGTGAGTGACTAAAGCATGGAGATCGGCGGGTGTGGTCTGAAACTGGCCTGTGGTGGAGAGAATTCCATTATTGGTAATATCCACGACATAGGCATTGATCTGCTGGGCACTGACGTTGGGATCCGAGGAAAGCAAGGCTCGCTCTGCCCCACCTACCAGCATCCCATCCTGCTGGGCCGCATTGCGGACCAGCGTAAAGTTGAGGCCGGCGCTCATGCTGTCAACATGGCTACTGATATGCACGCCCAACTGTCCGATCCAGGCATCCATCGCGTTGGCCCGCCAATCGCCGTAGGAAATCCGGGCAAAGCCGCCCAGTCCCCAACCGGCGCCCCAGGAGTTTTGCAGCCAGAAACCTTTCTCGTCATATCCGACCAGGAGGAACGCATGGCCGCCTATCGTCTCGTCCCCAAATTCGTAGGGGATAGCTCCTGCCTCAGAGGGAGTGTACCAGCCAGGGTGGATCTGGGCGGTAGCGAAGACGGCACCTGTTTCATTGAGAGCCGCATGTATGTCGGGGATCGAGCCGTGGTCGACGCGATAGTAGGCCCCGAGCGGGGTCCGAAAGGCATCGGACAACCAACCATGACCAGCCGTCGCGGTCGTTGTAGTAATATCGGGCCATAGATCGAGCCGGCAGGCGCCGTTCTTTTGCCAGGCTTTCATGGCCGCGCGGGCTGTAGTGCCGGCAGAGCGTATCGTGCCGCTCAAAGAATCGTAACGCTGGGCCATGTAATAGAGCATGAAGGGAGATATATTGGTGGAGGCAAAAGGGGTATGATCCAAGACACGCGCCTCGATCACCTTCAACCACTCTATCATAGCCGCCAGGGCAAAGCCGGCGCAAGCTTCCGTCGCACCCTGGTCGAAGATGATTACATTCTCTGCCTCATAAGGATGTGTGTTAAATCCATGTGGCAGAACCCGCAATGTCGGCTCGTAAAGGCGATCCCGCAAATCCCGAGAGTCGGGGTGCAAGTTGTGGACACGAGATAGTCCATTTGATGCTGATGCAGTAGTAAGCTCTGCCATGATTGCCTCTCCTTATCCTTTTCACACTTCCTAAGTTTGCTCCCACAGGCCGGGCAGGCAGGATAAACTAACCCGCCGCTCGCGGCCAGGGTGCAAAGGTGTTTGTCACGTTGCGAAGAGATGGAGATAAATCCGGATAATGCCTCCGCAAGATGGAGGACATATCGTTTTCGATGATCCACCTGAAGCCTATTGGCGTATATACCTGCGGATTGTAGTCCGTGGTGAAGAATCGGTCGCTGTTCAGCCGCCGGGACGCCATTAAGATAAAGATACGAAATGCGGTATCGCTAAAACCAAACCCTTTGGGGCAGGTCTCAGAGTACAGTCCGACCATCAGGTCTAGCTTATCGATATCGTTTCCATAGATGCGGCGCAGCTCTTCCACCCAGGCTTTATTGTCCGTTAGCTCTTCGAAGCTTTTGAGCGGCGGACGGTGCAGCAGCTTCCGAAACGCGTTATATCGGGGTACGCCTCTCTCACGATCCCTGATGATTTCAGTCGTCGCCAGGTCGATTATGCTGCCATCCGGCTCGTGAAGCTCTTGCAGGAAGCGGGGATAGTTATGAAGCGTAATTGCACCGGGATGGGAGGTGCCGAACGAATAGAAGAGGTCCGTCATGCTCACCTGTTCTTGCAGCGTCCGCACCTTCTGGAAGATAAGATCCGGGAGCGATCGATTCTGTTGCTGGGTATCGTTCGTCACCGAACGAAAGCTGATCTCATCGGGCAAGAGCGGATGCATCCGATAGACGGAAACAAACTCTTCGGTAAGGGAATACGGCACTCCGAAGTGATCCTTGGGCGAGCCGGGGATACCACTGAGAACCTCGCTCTTGCTGATGCGGCCGAAGTGTTCGTAGACCCACTTTGAGGCCAGTCCCCACCAGTTGCCATTCATACCTGCCCGTAGCGTCGGATGCGCTAAAATCGCTGGGGTCCATTCGATCGTATGGATTTTTGCCATGAGAGCTACGTTAACAAGGCGAGCATGGTTAAATAAATCGTCGTCGGACCAGGAAGGATATTCGGCGCGAAGACGGTCGCAGATCGCATTATGCTCGCGGGTGAACAAGGTATGCATTAAGCTCAAGCCGACCCACCAGTTACCATTGACACCAGCAATATCGGTTCCTGTTTCCGGATCAAGGGGAAGCAAGCCATCCGGGCCGAATTTCAGCTTTCCGTCTTCTCCGGCTCGCATCTTGGCCTGGGTGGTCGCATCACTACCATAAATTTGAGATCCATCCCACCAATGGGTTTCTGTATTCAAGAAGGTAGGGGGCAGGGACGGTGAGTCAGCGGTATGTGTCGGATCTTTATGCGTCCGTATAATCTGCATGGGCCGCTGTGGCCAGGGGTCATCTTCTGCGAGGGGTACGAGCCATTTATTCTCTTTATCATTTTTGCCGTGGCTGAACCAATCATGGATCATAAATTGGATCCACGCAGCAGCCAGCAGATTGAGCGTCGTAGCAGGTACAAAAGAATCGCGGGCCAGCAATTCACGGCTAATCACGCGCGGATTCGGCGTGAGAATGGCTTCATCGCTCCCAGGATAGGCATCTTGCAGCGGTACATTACGGCCGAAGCGAGTTCCGGCACTTCCCATCGTTGGAATATCAAGGTCATTGTAAGTTCCATCTGCAGTGCGGGCTTTAAGACACCGGTCCTTTGCTCCTGCTGGGGGTTCTGTCGGCGTACCAGCAGAGGTATCATAAAGATTCTGCTGGCGTAGTAGAATTCGCATTCCCAGTAACTCCAGTAAACCAAACAAAACCGGCAGCCGATACCACCCGATCCGCCAGTCGATCTTTCTGGTTATTCCGGTAAACCAGCGTGTAAACCATGATCTGATCATACGATTGCCATCCTTTCTTGAGATGCCTGCGAATATGTATATGATAGAGAGATCACCCGGTTAATCTCGGCGACCGTCTCCTTCATGAAGAGAACATCAGGAACCTATTCTTTCAACCATAGGAGAACCTGAATCGATAGCAGCCGGAAAATGGGGCAGATTCGAGTGATCTATGTTAAGGATCTTTTGTCCCTTCAAATTTGGAGACAGTCCACTGCCTGATATTGGATCGGTAACCAACACACTGTCCACAGGAAGCAGACCATCGCTACTAGTGCTGGCAAACGGCCCGGGTAAGTTCAGTTGAAGGCTGCCCTCAGCCAGGGGCACGACATTAAGGCTTCCCGCCACGATATATATTTGGGCGCAGGAGCGATCGCTTGTGACCACGTTCAGGTCATGAAGAAACGGACTGATTCGCCGTGCATTGACACCCCGTACAGGTAGTCCCGGTAAGGAGGCATGGAGGCTCTCCATCTTGCCTGCTGCCCCGGTATAATAGCGAATATGCTGGTTGGTACGTCTGGCCTCAGACAACAGAGCAAAGGCAGATTCGGCATCCCGCACGGCCATCCGATCCTGCTCTCTGAGCGGAAGGGTTTTGGCCGCGTCCACCAGCGCGGGCGTTTCCGGCCAAATCATGGGACCGCGGAAGATACTATGTTCTTGCGGCCAAAGGGATAACCGGTAGCCGTCAGGATAGCGGTAACGCCCACCGCCTCCTGCCAGCGGCACCGGCTGCCATTCGGCAAACATATCTTTGAAGGCCTGGGACCAGGCATCTAATTTATCCACATTGACCACGCTATCCCGGCCGGCCAGATGGGCGGCGGTGACTCCAAGTATGGGATTTTGCAACTCGATATCCGTTCCCCAGTTTGCCGTTCCTAACATAATCAGCTTGACCACGCCACTCGAAGTCGGAGATGGCCACAGTGTCGGGTTGTTTAGATACCAGCGGGCTGCCAGGCCGCCCATACTATGGCATATGAGAGCCACGCCTGTATGTCCTTGCTGGCTCGGGATCGACTTTATTTTGTTACTGAGGGCCAATGCCTGATTCTTGATCGACGCCTGGCTGGAAAGCGTCTCGTTCTCTCGTTGAAAGTTGAGAGTGCTGACGGTATACCCTGCCTCTTCCAATCTAGGTCGCATATCCGTCCATGGACTCTTATCGTTACTGAAGATACCATGCACCAATAGGACATCTGTAAAAGCGGGCGGCTGGTATGTAAGCGTCATTCTGCCAAGATGGCGGAAGCCTGGTTCCAGGAGCGCAATCATAGCTGCCTTATTCGTTTCGGGCAGTCCGATGCCATTGGCCATGCCGGCGCTATACATAGGTGTATTGGCAAAGGCAATTGTTAGCCAAGCTAACAAAAATGTGCGGATACGGTAGGATTTCATAAGGCCTCTTCTCCTGGTGGCATCATCAACACGGATGACTATCAAAAATGAGATCGAAGTAGTTAAACCGGTCGGGCATAGGTTTTTGTGGATCTAGAAGTGGCCGCTTCAGGATGTATCGCTCTTTGGCGAGCAACGTCGCCAGAACAGACTTGGCGATGAAGAGAGCGACCGCTTTGCCAGCACATACCTGAGTTCCATTACTGAGATGGTTGAAGCGATAATCGACGCTATCGTTGAGCCATAGCGGAGGATAGAAGCTATCCGCCTCCGGGTAAGTGTCTCGATCTCGGCAGTTGAAGTTGTTCAGAATAAGCACTTGCGTATTAGCGGGAATGACAGCCCCTCCCAACGTGTCCTCAGTCAGCGTTTCGCGGACCAGCCAGGGAACAGTAGGCCAGAGGCGCATTGCCTCCTGCACGCATCCTTCCAAATACTTTAACTCCGTGATGCCCTGTGGAGTAGATAAGTCATATAAACCCATTTCCATGCGTACGCGCTCCTCGACAGTTGTATGCGCGACGATGAGGGCCAGAGCGCGCACTGTGTTCGGGGCGAGAGAGTCATCCATGGCAAACATCCAATGAGGAATCTGATTCTCGACTCGTGTGCTTTCTGTGGAAGGTGCCTGGCGACATAGAGCGACCAGGCTGGGTTCTTGTGGAGAGTTCAAGTACGTTTGTATTCGTTGATAAAAGGCATCGAAATACCGCGATTTTCCAAGGGCGAACGCTCTGTTGCTCTCCCGCATCATCTGCTTGAGTGGACCCATCAAGGACGTATCTTCTCTTGCCGCTTTGCCGAAAATGATTTGCAGGGTGATCTTCTCAAATAAGTCGTCGAAATCCGTCCAGGATCGCAAGGGGCCGGATTGCTGGTGTCTTGATTGTATCTCCTGCCGAACAACGTCAAGGAAGTAGCCTGCACAGTGATGCATTGCGCAAGGGGTATTCAGAACTGTCTCGTTAAATCGCCGTCGCTCCTTCCACTCCTCTCCTCGGGAGATGGTGAGTGCGTTGGGTTGAAAATGGGACATGCCTTCCCGCTTAAGGCGCGCATCCGCATATATTTGGGGAGAGTGATCCAGGACGTGCTGGATGCCATCCAGGTCAAAAACAAGTAGGGACCGGGTGGTCAGTATATGGATATAGAGATAATCCTTCCGATACTTTCGCCGGAGATGACGGCCGAAGCGGACGGACAGAGGATCCGGGTGAAACTTTGTCCAGAAAGAAACCCAAAAGCGATTGCGCGTAAAGATGCCTTGTAAATAGATCGGAATCACGTGAATAAGGTTATAGCAGAGGCTGTCCCACAACGAGACGCTCTGAATGTTTCGCAATCCTTTTTGTGAGAGGTTGTTCGGCAGATCGTTGGAATTACCATACATAGCCAAGCCCTCCTACCAACCGATCAACTTGTCGGCATCTGTTGCTGGAATGGCAGTGTTGATGGCGCTAGAGCGTCTTTAAGTATTCGATCAGAGCCCACTTATCACTATCTGATAGCTCCGTCCCGTAACGTTGGCCGGTATGTCCTTTGTTACTGTTGCCGGTCTGAGTGATGTCGTAGGCGAAGGATCGGCGTCCATCAACCTCCTTGACATCGATGCGAAACCCAACATTCTTGGGATCATAAACGCCGTGGCCAACGTAAAAGATCGACCTAGCACCTCCCGTCTTCCCCTCCTGGTAAAGCAGGCGATCCGCGCGCCGTTCTGCTGGAGTCAAAAGATCTTGTAGGGTGGGGACAGATCCATTGTGCAAGTAGGGCGCTCGCGCCCATATACCGTCCAGGGGCACATTCGCGTATCCATTCGTCTTGATAAAATGCTTGAACTGCCAATCATATCCCTGTCCGTAGGCCAGTTGCAGGTCGCGTAGCTTTTGTGTATAAGAATTTAATCGGTGCTCATCAGTCCGGATCTCTGCCAGGGGAAGCACCTGCCCAACATATTGGCCATGGATATCATGGCACGCAAAGCAATAGCGGTCGTAGATCGCTTTTCCCCGCGCCAGCAACTTTGGATCGTTGGTTCTAGCGAAGGGATAGGCGGGTGGAGGCAGGGTTTCCACCCATTTTTGAACGCGGTCGATTGCTTGTTCATCCACGTTCTCGCGGGTCGCTCCCGCGCCAAAGGCGGCGCTGAAGTTGCGCTCGCGCAGGGAGGTATTGTTGCCATCCCAATGCAGATGCATCCCTTCACGAACCTTCTGGTTCCATATAGAAGGAAAGTCAGCCGTTCCGACCTGCTCTATTTGTGGAATGCCCTGACGGTACCACTGGGCGAACTGATTGACCTTATAAGGATTGAAGGTGTCCACCCGGCCGGGTCCAAATCTTGGATGTCCAGGGGTAAGAAAGACATCCAACTGTGCTTTTCGAGCGAGCAGGCCGGCCCGCATTTCCGTAATGGCAATAGTATATATATACCGATCCGTAGGAAGCAGGTAACCATCTTTCTCGATCTCGGGTAAGATCTTCTCTGGAGTAAAGCGCGAGTCGGCGGCACATTGGAAAAGGAAATCAAAGAAGGCCAGGAGATCGACTGTGTCGGCAGGCATGCCAAGGTAGACTTTAGGTTCGCTTTGGATTGAGGCCCGTACTAAGCCGACATGACATGCAGCACAATTCAACCCGACAAGGTCGATTATCCGACGACGGATGGAGAAGCCTATCGGCATCTCCTTACCTTTTTCTTGAATGAATCCGAAGGCGGTATAATCCTGAGGGGAACCCGGGGGAAGATATTCCGAGAACATACGCGGCAAGACCTTCATAATGCGTAGCGGCAGACCGTTTTCCATATCACTGCCTATAGATCCATATTTGAAATGGTCCACGATATTGGCATAAGTAACCGGCCGATTAGGAGCATACCGGAATGCCAGCAACAGCAGGATGATGAGAAGTATAACAGCCAGGCACCATAAGCATCGGGCTGCTCTCCGCTTCAATTCTATCTCTACGGGCGTATTTTCATAGGCCTGATATCTACGCGTCCTCGGCATCGTCGCCTCCTATAACAGAACTAATGTTGGTGTCAACGGTATGTTGCGAATGGTGGCCGTCCGTTATGTAACACGGTCTCGGATGGTAGACACTCATAACCTCGTGAATCATGGCTTTGTAATCGCCATCATAACGAGAAAGCTCGTAGCAGCCAAGAGGGTTTTCGAGTACATTTAGTAGGCATTTGTTGCAATAAGTGCATCGCTTTTCCTGAGGGATCTCCCTCCCCTGGGCAAAATACCCGTTAACCATGTTGTTATTGGCAATAAGAGGTCGAGCGATCGATACGGCATCACAATAGCCCTGTTCAATGACATGACATATCTTGCTGGCAGTCTGAAAGCCTCCTGTACAGATAACCGGCACAGTGTCGTCGATCGATCGAATACTCTCCCGAATCGCCCGCGCCTGTGGCGTATTGGCGCCTTCGATGTTCTCTGGGCGCTCCTCAGAACGCAGCCAGAGATATTTAAAGATCGGTTTGAGCAGTGAGTTTCGGAAAAACAGGTAGTTCCGATGCGTATAGATTCCACTGGACAGCATGACATCGTACCAGCGTACCGCATGTTCAATCGGGAAATCGCCCATGGGATTTCGCGGATGAGGGAACATGTTACCAGCAGACACATGAATAGCATCCACCCCGTCTTCTACAAGCCATTTGCAAACTTGTATGGAATCTTCGAGTGTTGTCCCCCGCTTCTCCCAGAAGAAGAGCGCGTTATTATAATCCATGGCGCTGATTTTCATCTGGAGATGAAAGTTGTGCCCCACCTTTTTTCGAATGGCCTTAACGATCTGACGAACGAAGCGTGCGCGATTTTCCAACGAGCCACCATATTTGTCCTTGCGGGTATTGATAGCAGAACTTAGAAACTGGGTGATCAGATAGCCGTTAGCCCCATGAAGCTCAACCCCATCGAGGCCAGCCTCTTGGGCTCGACGCGCGCCTTCTGCGAAGTCGTCTATTGTCTGCTCGATCTCCTCGATCGTCATGAATCGAGAAATCAAGCCGTGGAATCCTTCTACTCGGTCGGTCGAGCTCAGGCTTCGCTCGAATTCATTTTCCACCCCGGGAATGTCCTGTTGCCGTCCAGAATGGCTTAATTGAAGGATATAACGACAGTCATATTGGTGTACCGCCCGTCCCACAGCTTGCCAGAATGGTATCTTATCATCGTCATCGATAGTGGCATAGTTTGGCATGATACGACCACGAATGTTGACGGGCACGTAGGAACTGATGATGGCTCCAACACTACCGCGTGCGAATTTCACTTCCCAGTTGATCCGCGCCTGGTTCCCCGATCCATCGTAATTGTCGAACCGCCCGGAAATACTGGACCGAAAAATGCGGTTCTTGACGGTGAAGCTACGAAACTTTAATGGCTGAAATAGAGTGTTGAAAACCATAACTTCCCCCATCGTGTGTGTCTGGCAATAGCAGTCAGGATGAGCTTGCCTCTCACTATAACAGAGTTGGACAAAAAAGGGAAGAGAAGTACATCACAGAACAAGTGTGAAATATTCCACATCAGAAGGGATTTTTGCCCCGATAGCCGCTTAGCGAGCAGCCAAAGATAGCGTGTAGTAGCAGGCAGGGTATAGGCCTCCTTCCAGAAAGAATTTGATTACACCCTGCTACCTTGCCATCGCGTACGACTTGCCTGCGCTGCATCGAATGGAGAAATATTCTGGTAGAGTAAAAATAACTTTCCAGGAGATTGTCAGTTCCAATGATAGGCATCGATTTATCCGGCAAGAATGCGCTCATTACCGGGGGAACACGGGGCATCGGGCGGGCGATCTCGCTGACGCTGGCGCAGGCGGGGGCGCGAATCGCCGCTATCTATCGCAACGACACCCAGGCGGCGGAGCATACGCTAGCCGATCTGCGCGTCCTCCCGGGCAATCTCGACCACTTCGTGCTGCAAGCCGATATTGCCGACGAAGCGCAGGCCGTCGCGGCTGTCCGGCAGGCGGAGGAGCGTTTCGGCGGTGCGTTAGACTTTCTGATTCTGGACGCAGCGGCAGGCGCGCATGGGCCACTGGCCGGCATGACGACCGAGGACTGGAAGCGGCCTTTCGAGGTCAATGTGCTGGGCGCTTTCTATATGGTCCGGGCGGCTGGCCCTCTGTTGCGGCCCGGCGGCAGCATCGTCTTCCTCTCCTCCGGCGCCGGACATGACCCCATCGAAGGGCTGTCGGCCTATGGCGCCAGCAAGGCGGCGGTCAACCAGATGGCGGCCGTGCTGGCGCAGGAGATGGGACCACAAGGCGTGCGCGTCAACGTGGTCAGTCCCGGCCACACGGATAAAAGCGGTAACGATCCGAACGCCCATCCGGAAAGCCTGACGCCCGGCCAGAAGCAGATCGTCGAGACCACCGCCTTGCGTCGCCTGGGAACCGCCCAGGACGTGGCGAAGGTAGTTCTGTTTTTCGTGAGTGATCTCTCTTCTTTTGTAACCGGGCAATGGCTGCGGGTCAACGGAGGAAGGATTTAGCTCCCGCTCAGCATCTCGAGAGGGACTTCGCCCACGGTATAGAACGAGCCGGTGATGAGGACCATGTCCTCCGGGCCGGCGGCGGCAAGGGCGGCCCACGCAGCTTTTTTGCAAGAAGGAATGACCTCGACATTGGGGCAGAAGCGGCGGGCGGCGGCGGCGATCTCCTCGGCGGGCTGGGCGCGCTTCCAGTCCGGCTGGCAGGCATAGATACGGTCGGCGCCGGGCGCGAGGGCGGCCAGAACGCCCTCGGGCTCGTGCCCGCCCACCATGCCCACGACCAGCAGCAAGCGCCGGATGTGATGCTGGGCTTGCAGCGCCGCCACGGGTCCGGCCAGCGATTCGGCCGCCAGCGCGTTGTGCGCCCCGTCCATCACGACCAACGGCCCCTTCGGAATGCGGTAGACGCTCAGCCGGCCGGGCAGTGCGGTCGTTGCCAGAGCCTCGCGTACCGCCTTCTCCGGCAGCACGATTCCCTTCACCTCCAGCGCTTTTTCGACCGCCGCCACCGCGCAGGCTGCGTTGGCCCGCTGGTAGATTCCGCCCATGCGCATCTCCAGGTCCGGATAGAAACGGGACGGAGTGGCGATGGAGACGGGCGCCGTGTGCTGATACTCCCCCCTTGCCCCTTGAGGGAGAGGGGGGTCGGAGGGGTGAGAGGTAACGTTCCAGAGCACTTCCATTGGGTCGTAGGTCGGGCCGGAAAGCTCTCCCCGGCGCACGCGCGCCAGCGGGACTTCGCGCTCAGCGGCAATGCGTGTGATAACCTCCAGGGCTTCCGGGTTCTCCGTGGCCGTGAAGCAGGGCACGCCGGGCTTGAGGATTCCCGCCTTCTCGGCGGCGATCTGGGCGTGCGTGTCGCCGAGGATGTTGGTGTGGTCGAGGCCGATGTTCGTGATGACGGTCACCGTAGGCCGGACCACGTTGGTGGCATCCAGGCGCCCGCCCAGACCGACTTCGATGCAGGCATAGTCCACGCCCTGCTCGGCGAAGTAGAGGAAGCCCAGCAGCGTCTTCAACTCGAACTCGGTGGTCTGGCCGAGCTCGGTCTGCGCCAGCGCCTCGATGTGCGGGAAAATCTGCGTGACCAGGCGGGCGAAGTCCTCGCGGGGAATCAGCGCGCCGTTGACCTGCACGCGCTCCCGCACATCGTAGACGTAGGGAGAGAAGTAAGCGCCGACCTTGTAGCCGGCGGCGTGCAGAATGGCGGCGGCCAGCGCCGTCGTCGAGCCTTTGCCCTTGGTCCCGGCCACGTGGATGATCTCATAGCGGTCCTGCGGGTCGCCGAGCCGGGCGCACAGCGCCTCGAAGCGCTCGTTGCCCAGCTTCCATCCGAAGCGGATCAGCCCGCTCATATAGCCTACGGCTGCGTCAAAGTCCATACAGGCGAAAGCGCCTAATCCCTGGCCCAGAACATGGCGCCGGGCTTCTCCTGAACGACGGCGACCTTGAGCGTCTGCAGGGCCTTATGCAGCCCTTCGCCCGTGCTCATCATGCCGTCTTCATGCTCGATGGAGAGCACGTAGTCGTAGCCGACCATGCGCAGATTGGTCACGAAATCGTTCCACCACTCCTGGCTGTGGCCGTAGCCGACGGAGCGGAAGACCCAACTGCGCTGCAGGATGTCGCCATAAGACTTGACGTCCAGGTTACCGTTGATGCCGCTGTTGATGGGATCGATGCGGGTGTCTTTGGCATGGACGTGGAAGATGGCGCCTTTCGGCCCGAGATAGCGCACGGCGGCGATGGGGTCGATGCCCTGCCACCAGAAGTGCGAGGGATCGAAGTTAGCGCCGATATTCTCGCCCGCCGCCTCCCGCAGCTTGATGACCGTCTCCGGATTGTAGACGATGAAGCCGGGATGCGCCTCGATAGCGAAGCGGACGTTATGCTCCTTGAGGAAGCTGTTCTGCTCGCGCCAGTAAGGGATGGCGACCTGGTTCCACTGGTAATCCAGAATGTCACGGAACTCGTCCGGCCAGGCGCAGGTGACCCAGTTCGGATCGCCGCCCTTCGGGCCGGCAGGGCAGCCGCTAAAGCCGTTGACCACCCCGACGCCGAGTTTTTCGGCCAGCAGGACCCCGTTGCGGAACGACTCGTGGTGCTCCCGGCCGACATTGGGATCCGGATGGATCGGGTTGCCGTGGACCGAGAGGGCAGAAATCTCCAGCCCCCGGCTCTCCACCATCTGCTTGAGGCGGCGGCGCGCGCCCTCGTCGTTAATCAACTGCTGGACGCCGCCCAGATCGTTCAGGTGCCGGTTGCCGGGATAGGCGCCCGCGCCGAACTCGACGGCCTGGATGCCCGCCTTGGCGATCGTGTCCAGCGCCTGCTCGATGGGCTGATCGTGGAACAGCGCCGTAAAGATACCGATCTTCATTTTCTATGTTCTCCTTCATGGGTGTGAGGTTTTGGGTCTTGGGTATCGGGAAGGCCGGTTCGTTGGAGCCTTGCAGACAGTATAGCTATTTGCAGGGAGAGAGTCAACCGGTCCGCTTCGCCGCTTCGTTTAAGACATTCTTTTTGCAAAACGCTTGACCAATCGCTTAAAGTCACCTATAATCAATTGAGCCTATGCGGGAGGAGGGCCTATGTCTACCGACGCTCCGTCTCCGATCTCGACTAACCCGGCGTCTCTGGCAGCCGGATTACGCTCCTGTCCATTCGACCTGGTCGCGCGCGCGGAGCTCGCCATCGCCGGCTGCACGGGCCTGATGGATCCGGAGCGCGGCGGCCAGCCCTACACGTACGCCGAGTTCCACACCGAGCCGCCCATCGCTCTTCACGCCCCCTGGGACTATGCCGACTCGTCCGGGCGTCTTCTGGAGGCGCTGACCCTGGCGCGCATCATGACCGAGACGGCTCCCGACGAGCGGGACGAGGCTTACGCGCGGATTCTGCGTTCCTGCCAGCGCCCGGATGGCCTGATCTCCCTGCCTGCCGATCCCTGGACCTGCCCTACCCCGGTCGTAGAGCTGGAGTGGTCCCCGCGTGGAGCGCTGCTGGCCTGGGCCACCCGATTCCTGGCCCTGGACGACGTGGACGCCGTGCGGCGCGCTCAGCACCTGGTTCACGGCCTCAACGTGCGGGCCATCTGGAAAGGCGATACCTGCTGGTTTCCGGCATCCTATCTGCCGGAGAGCGGCTGGGGCGACCGCCTCTCGCCGCCGGAGCGCATGACGGACGTGATTGTCGGGGCGCAGATCGTCTTTCCGCTGACGCGCTTCGCGGAGGTGAGCGGCAGCGAAGAGGCGATCCAACTGGCGGGTGGCCTGATCCGTTTCCTGCTGCACCGCTCCGGCGCCTTCGAGCCCAGCGGCAAGTTCACCGAGCAGTCCGGCCGCTCCTTCTCCAGCCATACCGGCTTCATCCTGGGCGTGCTCAAGTACGGGCTGATTACCGGCAAAGACGAGCTGGTCTCCTGGGCGCGGGCGGCCTACGACTACGCCCGCACGTGGGGCGCCGACTTCGGCTTCTTTCCACATACTACTGAAGGCCCGGAGCGCTGGCAGGGAGACGTGTGCGCCACCGCCGATATGGTGGAAAGCGCCCTGCTGCTGGGCCTGCATCGGGATCCGGCCTACCTGGTGGACGCAGAGCGCTTTGGGCGCAACCACCTGCTGGAGAGCCAGCTACTGGACTTCGAGTGGGTAGAGAACCGCGTGGACGCTCCGTTCTGCCAGGAGCTGTGGTGCGCGCATCACGAGCCGGAAGGAGTGACTACCGAAGACGTCTGCACGCGGTCCCTGGGCGCCTTCGGCGGCTGGACTCGCCCCAACGACGCCTTCGATCCCAAGAACCCGCGCCTCATGATGCGCTGCACCGGCGCCGGCGTGCGCGCGCTCTATGCGCTGTGGCACTATGCGATCACCCGCCAGGAGGAGGCCGTGGTGGTCCACCTGCCCTTCTCGCGAGATACGCGCTGGGCCACCGTGACGGCGCAGCCGCCGCAGGAGGGCGGCATGGAAGTGATGATGAAGGTTTCCGGCGTGCTGGCCGTGCGGGTGCCGCACGGCGTAACGGAGGAGCAGGTCGAGGTGATCGTCAATGGGAATCGGCCGCGCCACGAGACTCTTCGCAGCGGCTATGCCTGGATAGAGGCCCTGCGCCACGGCGACGTCGTCGAGGTGAAATGGCCTCTGGAGGAGCGGGCGATGCTCTACGAGCTGGATGGCACGCGCTATACCGGCAACTGGCGCGGGGACACCCTGCTGCGGATGCACCCGGTCGGCACGCTCTCGCCGCTCTATTGGCGGCCCCTGGAGACGCCGGCGGCGCGCCCGCGCGGGGCTTCCGGTCCGGTCAAAGAGATCGATTCGCTGTAGACGAGGAGAAAGGATCGTGATCACCCAACAAGAGCTGGAAGCGGCGCGCCGGCGCGCTCAGGAGTACCTGACGCGCGCCGGAATCGTCCTGACCGACCAGGAGAGAGGCAACATCGAGGTGGCCGATTTCGGGCTGGGGGACCTGGCGAACACGGGGCTGGAGCTGGTCGTCTACGTCAACACAGCCCGCTGCTGCGCGAAAGAGTTGGTCCTGTTCCCCCGCCAGACCTGCCCGGAGCACTGGCATCCTCCCGTCGCCGGCGAGCCGGGCAAGGAGGAGACCTTTCGCTGCCGCTGGGGCGAGGTCTATCTGTACGTTCCCGGCGAGCCGGCCTCGCATCCTAAAGCCCAGCCGCCCGCCGGACGCGAGGAGCATTACACGGTCTGGCATGAGGTCGTGCTGCGCCCCGGCGAGCAGTATACCCTCCCGCCCGACACGCCCCACTGGTTCCAGGCCGGAGATCAGGGCGCGGTGGTCAGCGAGTTCTCCACCACCAGCCGGGATGAATCGGATGTTTTCCGCGATCCGGACATCCAGCGCGCGACGCAGGTGAGATAACCATGTTCGAGCATATCCTGCTGGCTTCAGACGGGTCCGAGCACGCGCTCAAAGCGGCCCAGGCGGCAGCCGAGATCGCCAAACGGTTCCAGTCCAAAGTGACGCTGCTCTGCGTCTTCGATCCGCCGGCCACCTTGACCGACATCGCGGCGGGGCAACAGGAGCCGGCCGAGGATGTCAACGTGTTGATGGAGCACGCCGAGCACGTTCTGGACGCCGCCTCGCGCCGCACGGAACAGGTGCTCGAAGCGGCCGGGGTGCCCTTCGAGTCGCGTTGCGAGACGGGACATCCGGTGAATATGATCGTCAACGTGGCCGCGCGGGAGCGCGTAGACCTGATCGTGATGGGCAGCCGCGGCCTGGGCCGGTTCGAATCGTTTCTGCTGGGCAGCGTCTCCGAGCGGGTCCTGCATCACGCCAACTGCCCGGTGCTCATTGTGAAGTAAGCCTCCGATCCATTCCATTGCCGTGAAGCGCGATCGCGGATTTTCCACGCTCAAAATGGTGCTGTTTGGTGCTATGTCTTCCAAAATAGAGGCCGGGTTCGGCAGGCATTAAAGCCTGGCCGCCTGCTTTAGGGCGAGGGTCTGTTTTTTGGTGAATGTGGTTGCGCGTCCTCCCGTAAACGGCGGCAGAAATATTATTTTCAAAAAGGCTCTTGACAGAAAAGAGGAGCTATGTTATAGTGAACGCGCGTTCTGTACGCGCGTACAGAACGCGCGTTCATCCGAGGAGCACTATGTCCCGTCCGACACGTACCGATGTCGCTCGCTATGCGCGAGTCTCCGAAGCGACCGTCTCCCGCGCTCTGAGCGGGCGCGTGGACCTGGCGATCACCAAGGATACCCGCGCCCGCGTTCTCGCCGCCGCCGAGGCGCTCGGATACCGGCCCAATCCGACGGCGCAGGCCCTGGCCGCCGGGCGCACGCAGATCATCGGGTTGTGGATGTGCCTGGACTACTCCCGCTACCGCGCCCAGGTCGTCGACCGCATGCAGCGTCTTCTGCGCCAATCCGACTACTGCATGGCCATCACCGACATCGAAGAAGAGATCGGCCAGCATCACTCCTTTACCCGCGCGTCCCGCGTTCCCGTGGATGGCCTTATTGCCTTCGACACCCCCACTGCCGGTTCCATTTTTGCCCGCGACAGCCGCACGGAGCATCCCTGCTTCGTCAGCATGGGCGCTTATTGGGATCCGCATACCCACTTTGTCGGCGTGGACCTGTATGCCGGCGCGGTCGAGGCGGTGGAGCATCTGGTCTCGACGGGCCGCAAGCGAATCGCCTTTCTCCACCTGGCCGCGCAGGATCCCGGCTCCGCCAAGGCGCGCTACGACGCCTACTGTGACGTCCTGCAGCAGGCGGGACTGGAGACGCAGTTCATTCTCGCTCCGGCTATCTCCGTCGCCGACGCGCATCGGAGCGTGCGGGAGTATCTGCAGGCCCGCTCCGGCGTGGATGCGATCTTCTGCCTCAACGACGACCTGGCTCTGGGCGCTCACCAGGCGATCACCGCTCTCGGCATGCAGGTCGGCGGGGAGATCGCTCTGGTGGGATGCGACGGCATCGAGGAGACCGAGCTGCTCCCCTGCCCGATCACGACCCTCCGGCAGCCGGTCGAGGAGATGTGCCGGCTCGCCTGGCAGTTTCTGCAGACCTGCATGGAGGACCCCTCCGGCCCGCTGCAGCAGCGGATTCTCAAGCCCCGGCTCATCCTGAGAGCCTCTTCCGATCCGGCTTCTGCCCGGCAGAAAGGAGGAGACGCTTCCTAAAGCCATCTTTCTCGCGTTCTTATGTCCCCTGACGGCCGTCCGTTGAGGGACGGCACACATTCCGAAGGAGGTCAACACCATCATGAAACATCGCGCATTTACCCTGATCGAGCTTCTCGTCGTTATTGCCATCATCGCTATCCTGGCGGCCATCCTTTTCCCTGTGTTCGCCCAGGCTAGAGAGAAGGCGCGGGCCATCACCTGCGTCTCCGACATGAAGCAGATCGGCCTGGGACTGGCTATGTACATCCAGGACTACGACGAGGAGTACCCGTTCGACCACTATGCGCCGACCCCACAGACCGATGTCAACTGGTTCGGCGCCATCTATCCTTACGTCAAGAACGGCAACAAGTGGGGCGCCGATCAATCGGCGAGTGGCATGGGCGGCGTCAACACCTGCCCGGACCAGCTCGACCGCAACCAGAGCACCTATGCCATTCATCAGTACCTGGCGCCGGACGGGCTTGTCTGGTGGTGGCTGACCGCGCCGCAGTACCAGCCGGCGACTCTGGCCGAGCTTCCCCGCCCGTCGGACCTGATCGAGGTCGTCGAGGTGGGCAATAACGACGCGACCTGGGGATTTTTGTCGTTCGACGCGCAGGAGTGGGACTGGACGGACTGGGTCGGCACGGTCTCCGACGATGGAACGCCGTCGCACTACGGCCCGCACTACGACCTGAAGTACGACTGCGACTATCCTATCTCCAGCGAATCCAGCGAGGCCGGCACCTGGCCCGGCTGCGGCACCTTCCCGCGCTACCGGCATTCCGTGAACACCAACTGCCTGTTCGTCGACACCCATGTCAAGAACATCCATCGTGGGAGCATTCTCTGGTCGAAGAACATCTATCCCGGCTCGCCGCTGCCGGACATGCAGGAGTGGGGCACCCAGCCTTACTGATCTGGGAGAAACTTACCGAACCCCTCCCCCTCTCCTTCAAAAGGAGAGGGGGAATTATGGAACAAAGATGAAATCAGATAGACTTTCTGTTTCTCGGCTTCGTCTCCGCGTTCTGTGTCTGGGCGGCGCGCTCGGCCTTCCGATCCTGATGGCCGGGTGCGCCGGGAGCACCGGAGGGGTCGCGCCGCCGACCCCGGCCCAGCGGCAGCAGCAGGTCAACACGCTTCTCAACGATCCGCACGTCCCCGACTCCGTCAAGCAGCACATGAAAGACCAGGAGCAGGCCAACCAGCGGGCGGCCCAGGGCTACACGGCCGACATGCAGAAGAAGCCGGCCGGGCAGAAGTAAGGAACAGCGCTTTTTGAATGCGTTCACTCATGCCATGCAGCTAGCGATCCACTCCGGGGAATATTGGTGGGGCGGCGTCGTTCAAGACGGGGTCCATATGCCGTTTCCATCGGGCGGCTACGCTGCCGACTTGCGCAACGACTTCCGCGGCAACCAGGCCGCGCCGCTCCTCCTCTCCAGCCAGGGCCGCTATATCTGGTGCGACTCGGCCTTCGCCTTCTCTATCGGCAAAGGGGAGATCTGCCTGCGCGCTCCCGACAGCCGTCCGGAGTGCGGCGAGGGCTTCGGCACGCTGGCCGGCGCCTACCGGGCGGCGTGCCGCCGGTTCTTTCCCCCGAGCGGACGGATGCCCGACCCGCTGGCGTTTACCGCCCCGCAATACAACACCTGGATCGAGATGCCGTACGAGCCGACACAGGAGAAGGTGCTGCACTACGCCCGCAGCATTCTCGAACACGGCATGCCGCCCGGCGTGCTGACGATCGACGACAACTGGTGCGAAGACTACGGCGTCTGGAATTTCCATCCGGGGCGTTTCCCCGATCCCGACGCGATGGTCCGGCAACTGCACGCGTGGGGCTTCAAGGTGATGTTGTGGTTCTGCCCCTTCGTCAGCCCGGACAGCCCGACCTTTCGTGACCTCGCGGCCCGGCGATGTTTGATTCGCGGCGAGGACCATGCGCCCCTCATTCGTAAATGGTGGAACGGCTACAGCGCCTTGCTGGACCTGACGCATCCACGTACTCTGGAGTGGGTAAACGCCTGCCTGGACCAGTTGGTCCGCGAATTCGGAATCGACGGCTTCAAGTTCGACGGCGGCGATCCGGAATACTATGCTGCCGAAGATGGTATCCATGCGCCTGCGCGACCGGAGGAATACTGCGAAGCCTGGGGCCGGATCGGGCTGCGCTACAGCCTTAGCGAATACCGGGCCTGCTGGAAACTGGCGGGGCAGCACCTGATACAGCGGCTGCGCGACAAGCATCCGGCGTGGGGACGGGACGGACTGGCGGACCTGATCCCCAACGGGCTGGCGCAGGGGCTGGCCGGCTACGCGTTCATCTGCCCGGACATGATCGGCGGCGGCGAGATCGCGTCTTTGTCCAAAGCGGATTTTGCGCTCGATCAGGAGCTGTTCGTGCGGACGACCCAGTGCGCGACGCTCTTTCCCATCATGCAGTTCTCGATGGCGCCGTGGCGGCTCCTGGATACCGAGCATCTGGACGGCTGTCTGGAGATGGTCGCGCTGCGCCGGAAGATGGGTCCGGAGATCGTGCGGCTCGCCCGCCATGCCGCGCAGACCGGCGAGCCGATTCTGCGTCCGCTGGCATATGAATTCCCGGAATGTGGCTTGGAACCGGTGACCGATCAGTTTATGCTGGGTGAAGACATTCTGGTCGCTCCCGTGCTGCGCCAGGGCGCTACCACGCGGACGGTGGTCTTTCCGCCCGGCGCGTGGGCCGATGAGGACGGACGATGCCTGCAAGGGCCGGCTGAGATAGAGGTCGAGGCGCCGCTGGGACGTCTGCCGTGGTATCGCCGGGTGGCGTGAGGTGAAGCCTGAGAGCCGGCACATGCCGGGACCGGCGCCTACGGAATGCTTTCGCGATCGATCTGCGCCGGCGGCGGCAGCGCGCCTAACCGACCGGCGCACACGGAATGCTTTCGCGATGGACGAAAGTCCTTCGCTGTGTGGCGCTCCATTCGTGAGGCACTATGCGCCGAGCCGATGGACTGAAGTCCTTCGCTGTGAGGCGCTTCGCGCCGGGTGTCCTTCGGACACGTACTGAAAGCGCGACAGGAAGGAAGATCGCCCTGCTTCTCTGCCTGGTGTTGTGGCTGCTTGTGGCGCTTATGCCCTCCTCAAATGCTCGGCAGGAGCGGGTAGTCCGGCCGCCGTTAGCGCCTGGCCCACTCGATAACCCACTCAAGGGCTGGTGTACTTACACCTACCGGCCGCTCACGCAGCCCTATTCGATGGTGTTCCGCTACGTGGCCTGGAAGGACCTGGAGCCGCGCGAGGGAGAATATCATTTCGCGGCGTGGGAGAAGCGCGACTGGGACGAGCCGGCGGCGCGCGGGAAGTATGTCGTCTTTCGGATATATGTGGATTATCCGGGCCAGCCCTCCGGCATGCCGGGCTGGCTGCTTGCCACAGGGGTAAAGACCACGCCCTACAAGGAGTATGGCGGAGGTCTCTCCCCGGATTACGACGATCCCCGCATGATCGCCGCGTTAGAGCGCCTCGTCGCCGCGCTGGGCCGCCGCTACGACCGGAACCCGCGCGTCGCTTTCGTCGAGATGGGCTTTCTGGGCTTCTGGGGCGAGTGGCATACCTATCCGCGCACCGAGCTGTTCGCCAGTCCGTCCACGCAGCGGCGGATTCTTGCTGCGGCGCATCGGGCGTTTCCGCATAAGGTCCTGATGGTCCGCTACCCGGGCGTTTATGCCAGCCCGGCGCGCTGGCTGGGCTATTTCGACGATGCCTTTCCTGAAGATACCGGCGGTCCGGAAGACTGGAAGTTTCTGAGCCGGATGCGCCGCGCCGGCCGCATGGATGCCTGGCAATCGGCGGCCATCGGCGGCGAGATGGTGCCGCATACCGCTCCGAAATGGCTCGGCGACTCTTTCGCCGAGACGCTGCGGGAGATCGAAGCGACACACTTTAGCTGGGTCGGACCGTACAATCCGGCGCTGGAGGCGGCGGCTTCGCCGGAATATATCGCGCGCTGCCAGCAGATGGTACGGTGCATGGGCTACCAGTTCGCGCTTACCGAAATCCGGCATGCCGCTGCCGTCCCGTCCGGAGGCCGGCTCTGGATACACATCACCGGGGAGAACCAGGGCGTGGCGCCGTTTTACTATCCCTGGCCCGTGGATCTGGCGCTTCTGGATGCCCAACAACGCGTTGTAGAGGTCCTTCCCGTTCGAGCGGATATTCGCACGTGGCTGCCGGGGCCTTTCCGGATCGCGGCCGATCCGGTCGTCCATGCTCGTCCGGGCCGGTACACGCTGGCTCTCGGCATCCGCGATCCGTGGACCGACCGGCCTGCCATCGCCTTCGCCAACGCCCTCCCGCGCCATGCGGGCTGGACCCTGCTCTCCACCGTTCGGGTCACCGCCAGACGCCGCAATCCCCGCCCTCTTCTGCTACAATCTCCCTTGTGAGCATCGAATCCCATCTCGAGCGCATACCCGACCGGGAGCAGATAACGAGCCAGACGGGAAGGGCAGCGGCGCTGGCCTGGCTGGCGACGGAAGCGGGCGCGGCGCTGCTGGCGGAAGCGGCCCGGCTTCCACCCGACCGGCTGACGCGGCTGACACGGCTGCGCCGCCAGGTTTCCCCGGAATTGGCGGCGGCGACCGTGGAGCTTCAGGAGCTTCGGCAGCGCGCCCGCGCGAAATTCTCCGACGCGGACACGATGTTCTTCACGCCGGAAGGGCTGGAGCAGTCCACCGGCGAGGCGATCGCCCGCTACCGCGCCGCCCGTTTCCCCGAAGGCGCCGCTATTCTGGACGCCTGCTGCGGCATCGGCGGGGACGCGCGGGCGCTGGCGGCGCGCGGTCCGGTCCTTGCGGTAGATCGCGACCCGGCGGCGGCGGTCTGCGCCCGCGCCAACGCGGCCCCTTCCGCCCCGCTTTTTCCCCTCTGCGCCGACATGACGGCTCTGGACCTGGCCCGCCTCCGGGAAAGAGGCGTGGAAGCGGCTCTCTTCGATCCCTCGCGCCGCGTGGACCGGCCGGGCGGCGGGCGGCGGCGCGCTCGTTCCGCCGAAGCGTATTCGCCCCCGCTCTCCTGGCTGGAGGCGCTGCGCGCTCCCTTCCCGGCCCTCGCCGTCAAAGTCTCGCCTGCCTTGCCGGACGAAGACCTCACCCGTTGGGGCGCGCGGGTCGAGTTCCTCTCGGATCAAGGCGAGTGTAAAGAGGCCGCGCTCTGGTTCGGGCCTTTGGCCGAAATGCTTCCTGCCGGCGATGGCGCCTGCGCGACGGTGCTGCGCGCGGGCGCGCCCCCGGCAACGCTGACAGCTTTCGCCTGTGCGCCCCCAGCGCTCTCTGAACCCCGCGCCTGGCTCTACGAGCCGGACCCCGCCGTGATCCGCGCCCATCTCATACCCCAGGTAGCCTCGCTGCTCGATGCGGCGCAACTGGACCGGCAGATCGCCTATCTGACCGCCGATACCCTCGTCGCCACACCCTTTGCCACCGCTTACCGGGTCCTTGATTGGCTGCCGTTCCAGCTCAAGAGTGTGCAGGCGCGGCTGCGGGCGCTGGGCCGGCGCGTGACGGCGATCAAGCGGCGGGGAGTTCCGCTGGAGCCGGAGACGCTGCGGAAACGCCTGACCGGCGCGGAGGACGCGGACGCGAGCGCCATCGTGGTCCTGACGCGCCTGGCGGACAGGCCCATCGCCCTCCTCTGCGAGGCTTGATGCCCTGTCGCTTACCTGTACCTACCTCCAGGTTGCAGAGAATAAACCACCCGCTCGCTGCGCTCGCTAGTGCTCTGACAAGCAGGTACTTGTCATTTTAGCACAGAGGAGGTAGATTAAAAGCATGAGCAAACATACTTCGATCTCCCTTACCGACCCGCAGCGCCAGCATCTGCAGGCGCTGGT
>DASRCN010000119.1:0-82840 GCA_035653075.1 Chthonomonadaceae bacterium
GCTCGAATAGTTCCACTTTGGCACTCCTGTCCATGGGGCCTCCTGTGCTGGATACTTCCAGTCACAGGGTAGCCGATTTGTGCGAGACAGGTGGGGCCAATTCTGAATATCGAAAGGGGCCAATTCAGTATATCAAACTCAAGAGGCGAGACAGATTGCGGCGTGGACACACGCAGATAGCAAGGGTTAGGTAAAATATCACTGTTAGGTCGCACCAGTTCAATGCGTGTCCCTGGCGCTTCGATATCCAGGTGTACCACGCTTTCTACTTTGTCACGGGTTAGTTCAATATTTAGAACACCTTTGCCAACCGCTATGAGAACGGATAAAGCGAGCAGATGTTTTCGTGTGTTCATGAAAGCCTCCTCACCTTTGAAGCCGATAGGATAAGGCCGTTATGAGACAGAGCTATTTCCTGCACACCGGTTCCCTATCCCCGACTACTCCTTTGCGCCCGCCTGCTGGATCATACGCTTGCCTCTATGCCTTTTCCTTCCAATCACTCTCAAAGCGTGTCGGCCTTTGATCTGTTTGCCTCATGGGCTGCTTTGATCTTCTCCCAGGGAAACTCCCAGTGGACAATCCGAAAGCCCCGCCCTATGCGTTTGAGGAAAAAATGCTCGCTTCCTTGAAAGCCGTCTCCATGCTCTGACCATACTAAGTGCAAATTTACTATCACATGCCATACAGAGTGTTCTTCGCCCCAGTTAAAGGTGTTGCGACCGAGGGAGACGGCTATCCGATTTTGCCGGAAAGCGTATTCACATTCCGATTGCCAGCGCTGCCATCGACCTGCCTGTTGTGCAAACCGAGCCTGCCAGTCCGCTTTCGTGGGTAGATGGGGCGCATAATCAAATCGCCACACGGAGCCAAACTCCGAAAAATCGCCTTTCTGCCAGCCAGCATCCGAGCGGTTGATGATCGTCTGGATCGCTTGCTGGAGTTCTAGGGAAAGGTCCTTCCAGCGTTGCGAGCGGGAGGTGAGCATTGGTTTCTCTTCGGGAAGCCTAAAAACCCCTTTGGGAAGGCGCACATTATAAGTGAATTGCTCCGAGATTGAGGAATGCTCGACCTCACCTGTACTGGCGTCAAAGTAGTTCGTCTCCTTGCCTACAATGCGGCGCGTATCCGGATCCGCCCAGATTGTCTCTTCAATGGGGAAAGTACCCACGATATGCTCTTTCCCTTGATGGACGGAAATGCGATGACGAAAGATTTTCCTGTGGTAGCACAGAAGGGAGCGTCCATCGCGCTGTACCGTTTCAACCTGCCAGGGTTCTCCTGATGGTTGATCCAGAGGGGCAAGAACCTCCAGCAGGGCTTTTTCCCTGGTGAACAATGGTGGATCGACATAGTGGGTATTTGCATCCCAGGAGGAAGCAAAATGGAAGCGGCCACGAGGTGTCTGGACATCATAAGACCACTCCGTGGGATAAGTATCTTTCCACGCCTGGGCGGGCGGATCAATGCGCAGCCAGTATTCGCGAGTGATGGAACCAGGAAACGGCTTGTAATGGGTTCTCGTTTCGATCCAGTGCGCCGTTTTGATCTTCTGCTTGCTGGCTATAGAAGCAAGCCCGTAGGCGTCCACGTAAGCCTTCAGTTTCGGCCAACTGGGAAAGCCGTACTCACGGGCGATGACCAACTGTGCGTCTGCCAGCGTTGATCGGACCGGAAGGTTCTTTTGCCTGAAGGCGTGTTTATGTGGGGGAATCTGTTCTTCGAGGCGACGGGTGGCATCTTCATCGCCTGCTCGGATGGCTTTGAGCAGGTCTTTAGCCTGGTTCTTGAGGTGTTTCAAGCTTGGGTTGGCAGGCAGTTGCCGGGGCATAATAGCCTCCTTTCTTGAGCGCCTGGCGTCCGCAACAACAGGCAGAAAGAAGGTGGACAAAGCGGTCCGTAGAAGCAGTGGGCTCGGCCCTTTCCGCGAACGGGGACGCGCCTGCAAGCGCGCTTGATTCCAGTATAGCATAAACGCCTGGAACTCGCGCGGAGGACCTCTCCTTCCTCTGCAGCCCTTCCTCAATAAGGCGATTCATGCTCCCTTCTGGAGCATGAAGGCGGTCGGGCAAATATACCGTTAACTAAGACCCTTTTCGACACTGCATCGGCACCGAGACTAAGAGAGAAAGCAGGGAGGCTATAACAGCCCATACCAGGCTGAAAGGCAAGTAGATCAAGGCCAATCGCAGGTAATCCCTGCTCACTGGTAATAGGCAGAGGGCTATCAGGAAGAATATAAGCCACCGAAACAGGCAAATTGCCGTATTGGTAACCATGCCATACCAGACTAGCGACCGTTTCGCCCGTTTACATACAAGGTAAGGACAGACGAAGAAACAAACGAATTCAAGGTTGTCGGCTATTCCCGGTGCTAGGAGTGAAATTACAGCGGTCAAGCAGGCGACGGCAAAAGTGAGCCGAAGGATAAGCAGGTTTACAGATGGAGGTTCCATGCCCTCTACCCTCCTACGGAGCATCCTGATTGTGCTGGACTTCCTTTTAGGGGCAGCCCAAACTGAGCACACGGCGTTTATGCGTAGGTTGGGTCTCACCATCATTATACGGCCCGCCCGTTACGCTATCGTTACAGCACCGTTACAAGCCCGACTGCCCCTGACTGCCCCGCAACAATTCCTGCTCCCCCGTGCCCGCGCTGCTGTCTGTGCCTCTCAGAAGAACCTTACCCAGTTCCTGGGCTGTCTCCTCTGATCCTCTTACCAGAACCTCCTCGATGGGCAGGGTGTTGGCCGTGACGGGAGGAACGTAGGGAAGTTGCTTAATGTCTTGACGGACGAGATGTGCTACTGAGCGGGCACACCACCATATGAAAATCCCCATAAAGACAAGATCAAAAAGCGCAAGGCATTTAAAAAAGAAAGACATTTTGTGAGAAAAATGAAGCATAGATAGCAATACGAGTACAGCCGTGAACGCAAAATACAATACAAAGACAGCAGACACGCTCAACTTAGTATAAGCCCATGCCTTTTTCGTCAGATACTCCCGCCTCTTTTTGATCCGCTTCTGGGTGCTGCCCATAGCAAGCCACTCCTCTCGTTCCAACCCTTCGCCCCGCTCTGGAGCGATTCCTGCCTGCCCGAAGACGTCTCCCTTATCCGCCGCCTCATTGCTCTCTTGAACACACCCTCTGCCGGTCGAGGGGCTACTCCTTAGCACCGGCCTGCTGGAGCGGAAGCCGGAACCAGAATATTGCTCCCGTATCCGATAGGCTTTCCGTCCAGAGCATTCCTTTATGGGCTTCTACCAGAGTTTTCACCACATTAAATTCATCCCAGTGGAGCAGCGACTTTCGCCACACTTTTGAGGAACTGCCCTTTATCACTTGAACACCAACCTGCACGGAACCCGGACTCGGCTCCTGGCGTGCAAGAATACATACCTGGCTCCCGCTGACAGCATACTGTATAGCTCTTGCAAGCAGGTCTCGCAGGATGTGCCGGAAGTGGGCAGCGTCCACTTCCGCTACAATATGCTCCGGCTCGAAGTCGATGACCAATTCCCGCATTAGGGGACTGGTCTTCTGAACGACCTCCTCAATCACTGGGCGCAGGTCTATCTGCTCATAGTGCAGATGGACGCCTTCCGGCCCTTGCATAACGATCTTGTAAACAGTGTTTAGATCATGGGCGAGGTTCTTGTGTTTCTCCAGTTGGGCTTCAATAACGCCATAGAATTTCAGACGATCCTCCCGCGTAAACGCCTGCTCTTTCGGCTCATCCAGCAACATCCCGATGAAAGGCTGTAGGTTGGCATGGAATTGGAACGTCTCGAACATGAACGTGGAAATGATCAGACATAAAAGCCGGTTCCGTTCCTCTAAATCCATAGTGCATGTCTCCTATAGCTAGGGTGTGCTCATACCGGTCATCTAGCGATTTCTTACTAACGGGACTGCGCTTTTGTGCTGGCTTGCTGGAGAGGAATCCGCAACCAGCAGGTAGTTTGTTTGTCCACCTCGCACTCTGTCCAGATCGTTCCCTGATGGGCTCCAACCAGGGTTGTCGCCACATAGAGACTGACAGGGTCGAACAGGGCCTGCTGCCTCTCTTTCGAGGCTCGCACGCCTCGAACTTGCACCCCGATCAGGACAGAGCTTTGATTCGGCTCCAGGCGACCAATAACGCGCATCTGGCTGCCAGGACCAGCAAACTTGGCACCACAGATCAGATTGCGCAGGATGATTTGGGTGTTAAGTTCCGCATCTACAAGGATATGCTCTGGCTCGAAGTCGATGAAGCTCTCCTGACTATCACTCCTGCTCTTCTCCAGGATCATCTCGACTTCGGTTCGTAAGTCTGTCTGCACGGAGAGCCGCGTAATACCTGCTCTATCAATCTTGCTTTCCGCCCCCCTTTTCCTCTTGATATGGGAGACAGTGACCATATCCTCAATGAGAAGCTTGATCTGTTCCAGATGGTCGTTGATGAAGGAGTGAAACTCCAGACGTTCCTCTTTAGTATAGATTGGCTCTTCCAGATCCTCTAGCAGCCTGCGGTTAATCTCAAAAAGGGGGGTCAACGCATTCCGCATATCAAAGCCAGTGATGCTGAGGAAGTCGTAAAAAATTCGCTCCTGTTCGGTTTGATCCATGCTCTTTATCTCTCCTGCTTCGTCGCGGTCATCACAGTTGTCAGACCCTGCTTGCCTGCTAGTGCGTATCCTGCTGCTGACTACTCCGCAGTAACTCCAGCTCCCCCGCGCCCGTGCTGCCGTCTGTACCTCTCAGAAGAACCTTGCTTTGCTCCTGAGCCGGCTCCTCCGATCCCCGCACGAGAACCTCCTCGGCGGGGAAGGTATCGCCAGTAACAGGTGGGACGTAGGGAATCTGCTCTGCTCGTTGCCTGACCTTATCTGATAAAGCAACTAGGACACAGGTAGTCACTCCAACCATGACGAACACAGCCGCCACCGCTATTAAGGCGAAAGGTCCAGCCGGTTTCATAGAGCGCGAATTACCACTGAGGTAGGCAATAAACAAACCAATCAGGCAAAGCGCAAGGAAGGCAAACACGGATACCAGGAGCATGGCAAAACTATACTGCGTATAAGCCATCCCTGCCCGCTTGATATACTCTCGCCTCTTTTTGATACGCTCCTGTGTGCTGCCCATAGCAAGCCACCCCTCCCATTCCAACCCTTCGCCCTGCTGTATAGCAATTCCTGCCTACATCTCTAACCCGGATTTCACATTTCTTTCACGCCTGTCCCCTACACTGCAGACAACACGAACGACGGAGGAAACCCCGATGACGGCAGTTTGCAGTCCGGTGATGATATGTCCGAATGGGCACGGCAGCGCCACGTCTCCTGGTAACCGCTTTTGTACGCTGTGCGGCGCGGCCCTGGTCGCGGTGAATACGGCTCCGCCGCCTGTCTATGCAGCGCCCGGCGCGCCGATCTTCCAGGCGGTCCCGATAGCGGTTGCGCCGATGCCCGCGCCGCCTTGCCCCTGTTGCGGTGGGGACGGCTCTCGCCTGGCGCAGGATCTGGTGGTCTGCCCGCAGTGTCGCTGGCTGCAGCCTCTGGCGCCCGGTTACAGTGTAGACCCTTCCGCCTTCCAATGGGCGCAAGACAGCGCCGCCATGGCGAAGCTGCGGGCCTTCGCGCCGCTGCACGCCTTCGCGCGCTCCGTCTCCGATAAGGCCGGACGGCGCTGGGTCGAGACCAGCTTCAACGCCGTCCGGCTGGGCGAGAACCAGTTGCCCGCCCTCTACGCCCAGGCCGTGCGGGCCGCGCGCCTGCTCGGCATGCCGGCGATGCCCGATGTCTACATCTGCGGCGACCGCATGTGGGAAGCCGCCACCTACGGCAGCGACAACAGCGCCTTCATCATCCTGGGCACCGCCCTGGTCAACAACTTCCGCGACGAGGACCTGCTCTTCCTGCTGGCGCGGGAGATGGGCCACTGCCGCGCCGGCCACGCCCTCTGGAAGACCGTCGGCACGTTTCTGCTGGGCCAGCAAGGCCCGCGCAAAGGCATGATGGACAAAGGCCTGGTCGGGCTGCTCAACCCCGATAAGCTGGTCGAGGGCGCGCTGGAGGTGCCGCTGATGGCCTGGGCGCGCCAGGCGGAGATCACCGCCGACCGCGCCGGCCTGCTGGCCGTCGGCAGCGAGGAGATCGCGCGCCGCGTGCTGCTGGCCTGGTCGCTGCGCTCCGTGCCGCTCTATAAACAGATCAGCATCGAGGCCTGGCTGCAGCAGCAGGAAGACGGCGAAGACCAGATGACCCGCCTGGCCGAGGCCGTCAGCTCGCCCACCCCATTCATCACGCGCCGGCTGAAGCTGATGGACGCCTTCGCATGCAGCCCGGAACTGGCCCGGATACGCGCGGTCATCGCCCCGCTGGACCGGCAGGCCTCGCCTGTCTCCAGGCCGGAAACGCCGCCCGAAGCCCGATCGAGCCAGACTCCTCTGGCAGCCTCGGCAGCCCATTCGCCGGAACAGACCGGGACCAGCGCCGGACCGGCGCCGCTGCCGACCGTCGATTCCGAATATCTGCATCTGGCTTGCCCGACCTGCCGGACGCCCATGCGCGTCCCGAACACGGTCCTCCAGGATCGCGACCGGATCGACGTCCGCTGCCCGAACGCGCAGTGCGGCAGGATCCTCACCTTGCAGCGCAGACCAAGACCATTGACCCTGGCGACCGCTTCAGCGGCAGCCGCTCTTCAGGAAGGAATGACCGACGATGAGTAACGACGTTCTGCATCCGGGCGCTGCCCACGACGCGCCCTCCGAAACCCTGTTCGAGATCATCGCCGTCTCCGATCCGGCGACCCGCGGCAGCGAGATCGTCGAAGCCCTGATCGAGCCGGCCTCCGGCGCGGAGGTGATCGAAGTCCTCCATACCACGCCCGACGGCGCTTACGGCGAGATCATCGCGATAGAGCCCGGCATGGCGGCCGGCGCGGAAGCGCATCATGTTACCGCGCCGGAGATGGGGCCGAGCATCGAGCCGGTAGACGCCGCCGGCCATGCCGGAGAGCACGCCTCCCACGCTTCCAGCGGGGATTCTGTCAGCCATGCCGGCGATATCAATTCCCATGATCCCGACGGGAGCTCCGCAAGCCATACCGAGCCTGCTGCAGCCCCGGCAGCCGGGTCGGATGCCCATGCAGACACCAACACCCACGCCGAAGCGGCGGCGGACTACCAGCATCAGGCAGACTCCTTCGTCGCCTCCGGCGACTACCAGGCCGCCGAGCATGCTCGCGAGGACGCGGAAAACGAGGCCTGGGCCGCCGGCAGTAACGATATGCTCCACGGCAGCAACTCCGCCGAGCTGCAGGCCGCCGCCGACCACCAGGACGAGGCGGCCCACTACGAGCATCACGAAGCGCAGGATGCCGCGGCCGGCAACTATGAGGCCGCCCGCGATGATGCCGCGCACGCCGTCGATGCGACCGGATGGGCCGACTTCGATGCCCTGGGCGCGGATCACACCGGCCACGCCGCAGCGGAATACCAGCAGGAGGACTGGGCCGTCTCCGAGCAGCATCAGGCCCACGACGACGCCCATACCGCCGAAGCCTACGCCGCTGAAGGCGATGCCGGCCACGCCGCCCAGTACCATGAGGCCGCCGCCGACCATCAGCAGTCGGCGGACGAACACGGCCACGCGGGCGAGCACTACGACGCCGGCCTGGACCACGATCACGCTTTCGATGCGCACGGCGACGTCCACGACGCATCCTGCGATACCCACGACAGCCACACCGAATGATCGTCGCCTGCAAAGGCGAGAAAGGAAGCTCTTCTTATGAAACCGTGTCCTTACTGTGCGACTAATGTCCCCGAAGGGGCGCTCTTCTGCGGCCACTGCGGCAGCCGGATGGCGGAGATCCTGCAGGCCCAGCCGGCAGCGCCGGGACTGAACGCCTACGATCTTGCGCCGCCGCAATATGCCGTTCCTCCGGTCCTGTCCGGAACACCGGGCGCCGGTCCCAACCCTTCTGTCGCGGCTCCGAACGCCTACACCATCGGCGGGCCGGCGCCGGTCTGGACCGCGCCCGCCAATCAGACGCAGGCGCTGCCCGAGGAGTTGAAGGGCCTGAACTGGGGCGCGTTTCTGCTGCCCTTCGTCTGGGGACCCGCCAACCAGGTCTGGATCGGGCTGGTCGGCGCGCTGGCGCTGTTGCCCACCCCGCTGTTCCTCCTCATCAGCCTGGTCGTCTCGATCTATCTGTTGATCAAAGGCAATGAGTTGGCGTGGCGCAGCGGACGCCGCTGGGAAAGCGTGGAGCAGTTCCGCGCGGTGCAGTCGGTCTGGCTGAAGGCCGGCCTGATCGCCACCGGAATTAGCCTCCTGCTGGTCTTCCTCATGTTCCGCAGCCTGATGGGATGAGCCGGAGCGGCTGGCTCAAGCGCCCGGCTCGTACCGGAAAGCCATCCTGAACAGGGGATACAACGAAAACCCGCCAATGGCCTTGACTATTTTAGCTGATCTGGCTATAATAGTCGATGGAAGGCATCCCCTTCCAAGCACTATCCCATTGGCGCAGAACAGAGAGTGACCATGACGACAGCAACAGCAACCGATGTCAAGAACCATTTCGGCGAGTATATCGAAAAGGCTCAACGGGAGCCTGTCATTGTCCAGAAATCGGGCCGTAAGGTCGCCGTCATCATCAGTCAGGCCGACTACGAGCGGTTCGAGGCGCTCGAAGACCGCTACTGGTCGGAGCGGGCGAGGATGGCACAGGAGAGCGGATATATCGGCAGTGAGGAGACGATGACCTTTCTCAAAGGCCGCCTGGATGAAGACTAGGAGCCTCCGATGCACAGACTGGACATGACGCGGGACGCGCATAAGTTTCTTTGTGGCCTGGACGCAAAACAGTTCAAGCAGGTTGCCACAAAGATATTGGAGCTGATGCGAGACCCCACTCCCGCCGACAGCCAGCAGCTCAAAGGGTTCGAGGGCAGACGAACGGATATAGGCGAATACCGGATCGTCTACACTTACGACAGCCAGGTCGTCTATATCGTCGTCATCGACAAGCGCAACGATGATGCTGTCTACAAGCAGCTCAAGAAGAAGTAGCCTCCCTCTAAACAGAATATGTTTGAGAGAGGAAATGGCCGGTTGTTGTGCAAAGCCACCTTAACCCTTAATACCCGTAAGGGTAACGCCCTGAATGAAGGTGCGCTGCGCCAGGAAGAAGATCACCACGATCGGCACGGTCATCACCGCCGAGGCGGCCATCAGCATCCCCCACTCCGCGCCGTGCTGACTGACGAAGAACTGCAGTCCCATCGAGAGCGTGTACGTGCGCTCGTCGCTCAAATACAGCAACGGTCCCATAAAGTCATTCCAGGTCCCGATAAAGGTGAATAGAGCCACCGTAACTAGGGCCGGTCGGGCCAACGGCAGAATGACGCGCCAGTAGGCGTCGAATTCCGTGCAGCCGTCGATGCGCGCCGCATCCGACAACTCGTTGGGAAGCGTCATAAAGAACTGGCGCAGCAGGAAGATATAGAACGCCGAGCCGAAAAACGCCGGAACGAACAGCGGCTTGTAGGAGCCGATCCAGCCGAGCCACTTGAAGATGGCGAAGGTCGGGATCAAGGTCACCTGGCCGGGCAGAATCATCGTCGCCAGCAGAGAATAGAAGACCAGATCCCGGCCCCTCCACCGGATCTTCGCCAGGCTGTAGGCGACCAGCGAGCACGAAAGAACCGTCCCGATCACGTTCATCAAACAGAGAAAGAGCGTGTTGAACGTGTAGGTGATGTAGGGAATATAGGTCAGGGCGCGCGGGTAGTTGGACCACTGCACCGGATGCGGGACCCACACCGGCGGCATCTGGAAAATCTGCGCGTCCGGCTTCAGGGACGTGGCGATCAGCCAGTAGAACGGCAGCCCGAAGAGGACCCCGATGCCGAGCAGCAGGGCATGGATGCCAAGCGCCCGCCAGCGCGCCTTTTTCACACGGCTGGCACTACGGACGGCTGCGGTCATGGTCGTCATCGCGACTCTCCCGCATAGTAAACCCACCGCGCCGACGAGCGGAAGATCACCAGCGCGCAGATCAGCGTGATTGCGAACAGCACCCAGGCCATCGCCGAGGCATAGCCCATCCGAAAATCCGTAAACGCCTTGTTGAACAGGTGCAGCGCGAAGAACAGCGTCGAATCCTGCGGGCCGCCGGTCCCTCCGGTCACCACGTAGACCTGCGTGAAGTACTGAAACATGCCGATCAGCCCCATGATGAGGTTGAACAGGATCACCGGCGAGAGCATCGGCAGGGTCACGTGCCGGAACTGCGCCAGCATCCCCGCGCCGTCCAGCCGGGCCGCTTCGTAGAGCGCCTCCGGAATATCCTGAAGGCCCGCCAGATAGATCACCATGCTTCCGCCCACGCCCCAGAGGCCCATCAGGATCAGCGCCGGCTTCGACCAGGCCGGGTCCTGCAGCCAGGCAGGGGGATGCGCGATTCCCACCTTTCCCAGCAGGATATTGACCAGCCCGATCTCCGGATTGAGCAGCCACATCCACAGCACCGTCGTGGCGACCACCGGCGTGATGGAGGGCAGGAAGTAGAGCGTGCGGTAGAAGGCGATCCCGCGCACCTTCTGATTGAGCAGCAGGGCGACGATCAGACTGGCCGCCAGCCCGATCGGCAGACCGACCACGACCATATAGAGCGTGTTGCCGAGCGCCTTCCAGAAGAGCGGGTCCTGAAACAGCATCTCCTGATAGTTCCGCAGTCCCACCCAATGCGGCGGCCGGATCGCATCGTAACTGCAGAAGCTATAGGTGAGAGAAGCCAGAATGGGATAGACGATAAAGACGGCCAGCCCCACCAGCCAGGGGGCGGCAAACAGCAGCCCATTCCTTTGATCCTGGCGCCGTCGCGCCCCGCGTTTCTCCGGTCCTTCCATGATGCCTACTCCTGAACGAAAAGCGCGTTCCGGGCTCTCTCCTTATGTCAGGGCGACTGAAGTCGCAGCCCCATGGGCCCTTCCTCGAACCTCCCTGGGGACCCCTACCCCATGCCCAAAGTCGCCCTTCGGCGACTGGCTTCCAATACAGTCTCCCCTCCCCTAATTTGGGGGAGGGGAAGGGGGTGGGGGCCGCCCCCTCCGGGGACTTGGTGCCTTTGTTGCCGCAGTTTCAACTGCCTGAACACACCTCCAGGTTCCAATGCGAACGCTACCGCTCTCCGTCTCTCCCGCAGCATGCGAGAAGAGACTTGGGATGAGGGCAGTCAACGCAGGTCTACCAGCGTCTCCTCAAGGTCGCGGGTCATGCGCTGCTGCAGATCGTGCAGCAGCGCGTTGGGATCGCCGCCGTGCATGGCAGCATCCTCCACGCGCTGAATCTCCCGGCTGTAGGTCGGCGCGTTCGGAAGCGGCGGCGGGCCAAAGGAGTCCGGCCCATTCACCAGATCGACCGCAAAGCGAAACATCGGGTCCGCGTGAAAGCGCGGGTCGGTCCGGAGGACGCGCAGCGGCGGACAGTTCTTGATGCTCCAGCAGAACTGGCTGACGGCGTGCGGCTGGGTCAGCCAGTTCAAGAACTCCCAGGCTTCCGCCGGGTGCTTGCAGGCCGCCGGGATCACAAACACGCTGCCGCCCGCCGTCGTCGTCTCCGGCCGCCCGCCTGGCGGAGCGGGCAGCGGAAACCAGCCGTACTCCATCTGACCGGCGTACCGGCGCAGAAACTCCTCGGACCACTCCCCCGTCGTCCACATCGCCATCTTGCCGACAAAGAAGGGGCCGTTGATCGTCTCGTTGCTGCCGAAGGTCGAAATAAAGGCATCCATGCGGCGGATATCGTAGCGTTTGGCGTAGGAGACAATCCAGCGCAGCGCCGCCAGGTTGTGCGGGTCGTCGGCCGTAATGCGTCCGGTCGCGGGATCGTACCAGCGCCCGCCGAAGACGTAGGCCCACAGTTCCAGGTTTTCCGGCCGGAAGCCGTAGCGCAGAAAGTGGCCCTGGGTGTCGTAGCGGGTACAGGCCAGCGCGGCGCGGTCCAGCGCGTCAGTGGTCTGCGGGGACTTTTCCGGGTCCAATCCGGCCTCCCGAAAGATGCGCTTGTTATAGACGATGAAGTTGGCGTTGGTCGTCACCGCCAGCGCATAGACATGCCCACCCACGTGCAGCATCCGGGCCACGCCCGGTGTGAACTCCCGGTCCACGTCCCGCCCGGAGGCTTTCAGGTAAGCGTCGAGCGGCAGCAGCACGCCGCGCAAGGCATAGGCCGGCAGCTCGTTCGCCCAGACGGTCGACATCACGTCCGGGGTTGCGCCGCCGGCCAAGGCGATACGCACCTTCTGGTAGCTGCCCGTGGAATTGAACTGTGTCAGCAGGTGAACGTGGATTTGAGGGTGGGCGCGGTTGAACTCGTCGATAAGCTGCCGCTGCGATTCGAGCTCGTGCCCGGACCAGCCGGTCCAGTAGACGATCTCCGTCGGCCCGCCGTTCGGACCGGCGTTCCGCGCGCAGCCGCAGGGGAGCAGGCACAAAGAGCCGAGAAGCAGTCCGAGGAAGAGGCGGGCGAGATATGTTCGACAGGTCGACATGACCACCTTTCTGCACGGTGTCAATGCCCATCATGCATGGGGTGAGACGGGCAGGGACACCCGATGGTTCCGGATTTGGCGATCCGGCCAGGGTATCATAGAGACGATTGCAAAGGGCAGGCACATTCGGACAAAGCCAGGATGAGAGGTAGGCCATGCCACAAACCCAGGAACCCGCGCCGAACCGTGTCCGCTGGACACGGGCGCAGTGCGACGCTATTGTTGCAGCCGGCGTATTGACCGGGCGGTACGAACTCATTGACGGAGAGGTGATTTACAAGAAGGGTGAGAAGCCGCAGCACTGCGTAACGGTCGTTTTGCTGCACGCCTGGCTGACCGCCGTGTTCGGCGCGCTGTTCGTGCAGTCTCAGGCGACTATTGACGTGGGCGACGCCGATCCCGACCACAACGAACCGGAACCGGATGCTGCTGTAACCGCTAAACCCACTACCGCCTACGCAGACCGACATCCTGGCCCGGCAGACCTCGTGCTGGTCGTCGAAGTATCCGATACGACCCTGCGCTTCGACCGCACAACGAAAGCGGCGCTCTACGCCCGCGCGGACATCGTCGAATATTGGATCGTGGACATTGTAGGACGGCAGGTATTCGTCCATCGCCAGCCCAGCGCCGAAGGCTATGCGGAAATCACTGCTTACGGACCTGACGAGCGGATCGCAACGCTGGCTCGCCCCAACGACGCCGTGCGCGTCGCGGACCTGTTGCCGCCTATCGCTTGAGTGTCTTGTCCTTCTTTGATGGTTTCTTATAGGCCGGGCATTCTTCCCGCAGCGATCCCCAGGCTGCCAGAGACACGCTGTTCGACCCCTACCTGGTGGAGAAGTCGCCGCCCACACGTCTGCGCACCCGCCTGTTCCAGGCCTTATTCCCAGACGCATACTTCGTCATTATCATCCGCCATCCCGCCCCCGTCGCGCTGGCGACCCTCAACGCGCTGGAATCGTCGGAGTGGGCGCGGGATATAACCGTGACTGACCTGATCGAGCACTGACGGATCAGTCACGAAATCTTCCTGGCGGATGCTGCCTACCTGAAGCGGCGGACTGTGGTGCGCTATGAGGACCTGGTCGCCAGGTCAAAGCGGATGGTCTTCTCCATTGACGTCCAGATGCCCGAAACAGCGGTCGCCGTTCAGAAACTCGATCCTGCCGTTGAGATAGCGGACCTTGATAAGCCCTTTGCCATCCAGCTCGATACAGGTTCCTTCGTTCACTCGAATAGGGTTGTTATGCGTGTTCAATCCCACCTCGAACTGACCGGCCATATCCAGCCCGACCTTGCTGTGCCCATTCAGCCCGATGCCCGTCTCAAAGCGGCCTTCGCTATCGTGAATCTGCATGCCATACTGCATCGGGCGCGGCCCCTTCACCGCCTGGATGTTCAGCCCGATGACCTCGGTCGGCTCCGAGCCGGCATAGTCGTTGCTCACCTCGATATTGACGCCTAAAGCCACCGCCCTCCCGTGATTGAAAACCTCGGAATGCAGCCCGGCAGACCATCCCGGCCCGTATTTATGCAGCCGGGAGCAGACCACGCATGCATCGCCGACTTCGTGATGCGTCTCCAGGCTGGCGTACAGGGTCCAGGGATAGGAGTTTTTGCCCTTCTCCTGGTGGATCAAAGACAGCACCTCATGCGTCATCGCCCGCCCGTTATTCTCATCCCCCCGCTCGAACACCACCAGGCTATCCAACGGCTGAGCAGGAGGCTGCCCTGAGCGGATATGAGTCGTCAGCGGTTCCCCACTCTTCTGAAGGGTAGCCGGCCCTGTCCTTAGTTGTCTGGCCTGGGCTTCTCCCCCGAAGAGACCGCCAACCAAAGCGACTAGAGCACGCCATAGAAACTTTCTGCGTCCGGATGATGCGGGATGGTAAAGGGTCATCATTGCCTCCTATTTCTGTCTCGACCTCGGGATCGATCGGTCATCATGCCTTGCTGCTTGTATAGGATAGCATCGAATGATGCCTTTCCTCGGTAAATAAAGAAGACAGGCTTCCGATCTCTCTCTCAGCCGCATAGTTAGCCAATAAGGTTCACTATAATTCCCCCTCTCCTTACGAAGGAGAGGGGGATGAAGGGGGTGAGGTCTTTCCGTCCGCAGGACGGTTGTCCGAAGGACCCCCAGACGGGTATTTCAATGCCCGGCTAAATCGACCCGGCTATACGGGTAATTCATTGCCCGTCTAACGCGGCCCGGCTAAATCGACCCGGATAACGCGGGCGGCCCGGCTAACCAGCTAACAAGAAAGGACTTACCAGAATGACACAGCAGACGATCGCACACCCGCCCATCGTGTCCAGAGACGAATGGCTGGTCGAGCGCAAAAAGCTTCTGGAACACGAGAAGGAGCTGACCCGGCAGCGGGACCGGGTCAACGCCGAGCGGCGCCGGCTTCCTATGGTCAAGCTCGACAAGGAGTACGCCTTCGACGGCCCGGAAGGCAAGCGCAGCCTTCGCGACCTGTTCGACGGCTGCTGCCAGCTCATCGTCTATCACTTCATGTTCGATCCGGAGTGGGAGAAAGGCTGTTCCGGCTGCACCGGGTATGTAGACGCCCTGGGCGACCTGTCGATGCTGCGCGACCGCGACACGAATTTCGTCCTCATCTCCCGTGCGCCGTTAGCGAAGCTGGAGGCGTACAAGACACTCAAAGGCTGGAGCCTTCCCTGGTACTCCTCCTTCGGGAGCGATTTCAACTACGACTTCCACGTCACGCACGACGAGAAGATCGCCCCCATCGAATACAACTACCAGTCCAAAGCGGAACTGGAGGCGCGGCGAGGGCCGGGCAACGTCGAAGGCGAGGATCACGGCCTGAGCGTCTTCTTCCGCATCGGGGACGACGTTTTCCATACCTACTCGGTCTACGCCCGCGGCACCGAGTCGCTCACCGACGCCTACAGCCTTCTTGACACGACGCCTTATGGACGGCAAGAAGATTTTGAGGATTCCCCGCCCGGCTGGCCCCAAAGACCGACCTACGGATAGAAGCTGCGCGTGCGTACAGGCCTTACGCCACTTTCACGCCTTCCCGCGCGTTTTCTTACATAGAGAAGCCTAGAGAAGGAAAGGAGACAACACGATGCCCAACACCCTGCAAGAGTTTCTGGCCCACGACACCCAGAAGGCGGCGGACGAGCTGATCGAAGCCTTCCTGCGCCTGCCGGAGGAGAAGCGCGCCTGGCGTCCCGACGAGAAAGCCCGCACCGCCCTCGACCAGGTGGCCGAATGCGCGATCCTCAATGGAAACACGGCGGAGCTGATCCAGACGCGCACCTGGCAGCCCGGCCGCTATGAAGAGTTTCTGCGCAAAAAAGGGGAAATGACCGCCCAGGGCTGGGAGCCGATCCACGCGCTGCTGCAGGAGAACACCCGCAAAGTCATCGCCGTGATCGGCGCCGTGGCCGACGCGGAACTGAACGAGGAAGTAGAAATGCCCTGGGGAAAGATGAGGTTATCGCAGATCCTGGCCTACCCGGACTGGAACATGACCTACCATCTGGGGCAGATCAACTACATCGCCTCCATATTGGGATGCCTGCCCTGATTCAAAGAGGAGCCTGAGCCGCGGCGCCCGTCGATCGGCGCACGATCAGAGACGCCGATAGGCGCACCTGGCACGGCGCATCCGTGCCGCGACTGGCGATGCGGTCCAACAGCAGTCGTGTCGCCGTAGCGCCGATCTCCTCCTTCGCCTGCGCCACCGTCGTCAAGGGCGGATTGGTCATGCGCGCGATGTCCAGGTCGTCGAAACCCGTCACAGACACGTCGTCGGGAATGCGCAGGCCGCAATCCTGCAGCGCGCGCAGGGTCGCGACCCCGATCATGTCGTTGCCGGCGATCACGGCTGTCACGTCCGAGGAGAACGGCACGACCGCCTGCATCCCGGCATAAAACTGGTCCCAGAGATGCGCGCGATCCTCCGAGGTCAGCCCTACGCGCGTCACCCGCTCCGGAGCGAACACCTGCAGGATGCCCTCGAAACGCTCTTCCGTGGAAGTCGCGCGCTCGCTGGCATTGTGGCAGTAGACGGCCTGCCGGTGGCCCAGTGTCCATAGGTGCTCGGCCACGCGCCGCCCGGCCTCTACGTTGTCCGTGCAGACCAGGTCCGCAGGCACCTCCGGCACGTACCGGTCGATGAACACAAACGGGACCGGACGCGCCTGCAGCATCTGGTAAGCGCGCGCGTGCGGCGGCTGCGGAACCGGCGCGATAATGAGACCATCGACCTGCTTGCCGAGCAGCGCCTCGATATGCTTGTGCTCGGCCTGAACGTCGCCGCCGGAGAAGGTGACCATCATATGGTAATCTCGGCTGCGCACCGTGTTCTCGATGCCCGTCATGATCTCTCCCCAGAAAGCGGAGGACCATCCGGAGATCACCACCCCGATCGTGGCCGACTGGCGCGCCCGCAGGCCGCGCGCCAGGTAGTTTTTCTGATAGTTGAGCTGGCGAGCCGCCTCTTCCACGCGCAGCCGCGTCGCCGCGCTGATGCGCGGGTTCGCGTTGAGGGCAAGAGAGACCGTGGAGGCATCCACGCCCGCCAGTTTTGCCACGTCTTTGATGGTTGCCATGCTTCTAGGGTCGCCCGGCCTGCTCCGACGGCGCGTCGGCAAGCCCTCTATCGTGACGCCTGCTCCCACCCGCCAGACGACGTGCTCGTTCAATCGTTTGATTTGTGGAAGGAAAAATAATCTCCGGGAGATTGCCTGTTACCCTGAGCCACAAACATCGCCGGAGAGATTACGCCCATTATAGTGAGGACTCTGGCTTCTGTCAAGCGATTTTTTATTTCTGTCGCCTTTCGTGCCGGGTTGCCTTCGCAAAGCAATCTCTTCCTGGCCCGCAAAGCGCGCGACCGAGCATAAGTCCCCTACCCATTCCGCTTTGACTCAGGTAGTACCAAACAGCACCATTTTGAGCGTGGGCGCCGCTCAGATACGCGGCAGCTTCCAGGGCGCGCGGTAGGGCGGCGTGAGCTGCTGGGTGGCCTCCCGGTCGCCGGTGACCTCCCACTTCTCAGCGTCCCAGTGCAGCTTGCGGCCCAGCCGCAGGGAGATATGAGCCAGGTTGAGCGCGGTGTGCATCGGCAGATGCTTCTCGAAGCTGCACGAGCACTCCTCGCGCGACTTGATGGCGTTCAGGAACTCGCGCTCGTGCCCAGGAGATGGCGGCACGGAAACCAGGTAGGTCTGGCCCTCGACCACCTTGCCGTCCTCGCCGAGCACCTGGCAGAGGCCGTAGTTGGCGATCAGCGTGCCCTGCTTGCCGTGGAACAGGATGCCCAGCCGCCGCCCCGGACCCGGCTCGCCGACTCCGAAGTTGAAGCTGTTGGCCTGCATCATCGTCCAGGTCACGTTCATGGTGGGATACTCCCAGACCACATCCAGCGTATCCGGCACGTCGGCGATACTGGTCGTGGCGAAACGCCCACCGGAAGCGGAGACGGCCTTCGGCTGGCCCAGCTCCAGCGCCCAGAACGGCAGGTCCACGATGTGCGGGCCGAGCTCGTGCAGCCAGCTATCCACGTAGTCCTTAAAATACCGGTGCATCCCATCCCGGAACCGCCCGATGTTGAACGGCACCTTCGGCGCCGGACCGAGCCAGAAGTCCCAGTCCAGGCCGGGCGGTGGATCGCTGTCGGGCGGGTTGCCCAGCCCCTCGGAGTTATCGTTCATCGTGCAGAGATTGCGCACGGCCGTGATCTGGCCCAGCGTGCCGGAGCGTACCACGTCCACGCACTTGTGATAGTTCTCCGTCGCGTGAATCTGCGTGCCCACCTGGGTCACCCGCTTGTACCTTTTGGCCGCCTCGACCATGGCGCGGCCCTCGTTGGGGTAGCGGCACATCGGCTTCTCACAGTAGACGTCCTTGCCCGCCTCCAGCGCCGCCAGCGTGATGAGCGCGTGCCAGTGTGGCGGCGTGGCGATCACGACGGCATCGACCTCCTTGTTCTCCAACAGCTTCCGAAAATCATGATAGCCCTTCGCCTTGCCGTCCGTCTTGGCGACGGCGTGGTCCAGGTGCGGCTGATGCACGTCGCAGATCGCGCCGATCTCCACGTCCGGATGCTGCCCGAACCAGTCGAGATGGCCGTACCCACGTCCGGCCACGCCGATAAACCCCAAAACGATCTTATCGTTGGCTGCTGTGCCCATGCCTCGTACCCTACCCTTCTTGGTCTCCGCTCCGGCGGACGCGGCGGCCAGACCCAGCGCCGTGACGGCCGCTCCGGAAGAAGCGGCTTTGATGAACTGGCGCCGCGTCACCGGCTTCCTCTCACGCATGCCTCCGCTCCTCTCTGCTTCTGCCAGGCCGATTCCGCATCTGTGCCCCAATCTCCTCCCCTTTACACAAAGCCTATGCCTACCCAAAACCTGCATAGATTTTCACCACCCGCTCGCTACGCTCGCTAGGCTCTACCCCAAGCTTGTACTTATTCCTAAGCTCCTTAAAATGTCACCACCCGCTCGCTTCGCTCGCTAGAGCCACAGAGCACACAGAGGAAAAGCCAATGCGAGAAAAGCAAAAGAAAAGAGCATCAGGTGATACGTATAGCAAGCCGCTATCTCTTCCTCATGACGAGCGAGAGCACAGAGAAAAGCTAATGCTCGCTATAGCAGGAGCGTTTTTCTCTGTGCTCTCCTGGTGTGGATAGCAGCGGCACAGGCTTCTCTAATGGCACCCACCTCTTTCCTATCTCTTTGCTTTTCTCGCATTGGCTTTTCCTCTGTGTGCTCTGTGGCTCTAGCGAGCGAAGCGAGCGGGTGGTTTAATCTTCGGCAAGTTGGGGGCTAGTACACGCTTGGGGTAGAGCCTAGCGAGCGGGTGGTGAATTTTCTTGGCGGAAAAAGCGTAAACATCAGCGGGAAGCTATGAGGAGGAGAGCCATGTCCCGTCCCCTGGTCGCCGTGGTAGGCCGGCCCAACGTCGGCAAATCAACCCTGTTCAACCGCCTCATCGGCCGGCGTGTCGCCATCGTGGAAGACACGCCGGGCATCACGCGCGATCGGCTCTACCACAACGTGGAATGGCGCGGTCGGGAGTTCACGGTCATCGATACCGGCGGCATCATCCTGAATGAGACGGACCCCCTGGCGCTGCAGGTACGCACGCAGGCCGAGATCGCCATGGAAGAGGCCGAGGTCATCCTCTTCGTGGTGGATGCCGCCGACGGCATGACCAGCACCGATCAGGATATCGCCGACGTATTGCGCGCCTCCCAGCGGCCCGTGCTGCTCGTGGTCAACAAGACCGATAACCCGCGCCTGGAGATGGACGCCGCCGAGTTCTACGCGCTCGGACTGGGCGAGATTTACACCGTCTCTGCCGCGCACGGCCACGGCGTCGCCGATCTGCTCGATAAGGTCGTGGAGCTGTTCCCGCCCGACTTCGAGAGCGAGGAGGAGGACGAGGATGCGATCCGCCTGGCGATCATCGGGCGGCCCAACGTCGGCAAGTCCTCGCTCCTCAACGCGATCCTGGGCGAGGAGCGCGTCATCGTCAGCCCGCTGCCCGGCACGACCCGCGACACCATCGACACGGCCTTTACGTGGGAGGAGCAGAAGCTGGTCCTGCTGGACACGGCGGGCATCCGGCGCAGCGGCAAGATCCAGGGCACGGTCGAATATTACATGGTGCTGCGCGCGCAGGCGGCCCTGGAGCGCAGTAACGTCGGCATGGTCGTCATCGACGGCTCGGCGGGCGTGCTGGACGGCGACAAGCGCGTGGCGGGCATGGCGCAGGAGGCAGGCCGCGCCTGCATCATCGTGGTCAATAAGTGGGACCTGGTCGATCCCGGCGTGATCCGCGCGCCCGGCAAGGCGCCGAGAGCGGATCGGGCGAAGATGGAGAAGTTTACCGAGGCGTTCCGCAAAGACTGTCCTTTTCTGGACTACGCGCCGCTGGTGTTCGTCTCCGCGCAGGAGCGGTTCAGCATCCGCGAGGCGGTCGAGACCGCCATCACCGCCGCGCAGAACCACGCCCATCGCATTCCCACCGGCGAGCTGAACCGACTTATCCGCGATGCCGTCGAGCGTCGCCCGCTGCAGAGTCACGGCAAGACCTTCAAGGTCTATTACGCCACGATGCCTCGCGTCCAGCCCCCGACCGTGGTCCTCTTCTGCAACGACGCCGAGATGTTCCACTTCTCCTACCGGCGCTATCTGGAAAACCAGTTGCGCGCCACCTATCCCCTGGAAGGCACCCCGATCCGCATCCAGGCCCGCAAGACCGAAAGCCAGGATCGAGAATAATTTCCTCACGCGACAGCGTACAGGTATTATAAAGGTTGTATATCTGAGCCGTTCTGCCTGTCGGGCAGTTAAAACTGCTGCAACAAGAGCCCAAAGTCCCCGAAGGGGACTCCTTCCGCCAGGTATTTATCTTCCCCTCCAGGTCGCTACTTACTCAAGGGAGAGACATAAGCCTGGCGGTTCCAGTCGCCGAAGGGCGACTTCGTGCTCTTGTTGCTGCGACTTTAGTCGCCCGAACCAAGAAAATGGAAGGTTAGCAAACGTATAGGTATATAGGAAAACATGGCTAAATTACAAACCCACTATATCTGTCAGAGCTGTGGCTACGAATCGCTCAAGTGGATGGGTAAGTGCCCGGAGTGCGACGCCTGGGACTCCTTCGTCGAAGAGGTGACGCTCAAAGAGAAGCCTGGAGCGGCAGGGAAGGCGGGTGGGCTTGGCCTGGGCGGCCGGGCGATCGTGCCGGCCAGCGGCGGCGCGCCCGTGCCGATCACGGAGGTCGAGGCGACGGCGCAGGAGCGACTGTCGAGCGGCATCGGGGAGTTCGACCGGGTGCTGGGCGGCGGTATTGTGCCGGGCGGCCTGATGCTGGTCGGCGGCGACCCCGGCATCGGCAAGTCCACGCTGCTGACCCAGGTGGCCTATCGCGTCGCCGCCGGCATCGGAGAAGACGACACGACCGCCGCTCCGAAACCCGTCCTTTACATCTCCGGCGAGGAGAGCGCCCAGCAGATCAAGCTGCGCAGCGCCCGGCTCGGCGCGGAAACACCGAGCTTCCTCGTAAGCGTCGAGACGGAGATCGGCATCATTCTGCACCATTTGGAATCGGCGCGGCCTGCCTTAGCCGTCATCGACAGCATCCAGACCATGTCCGACTCGAACCTGGAGTCCGCGCCGGGCACGGTCAGTCAGGTGCGTGCCTGCGCGGCCCATCTCGCCCGCTTCGCCAAGGCCGTCGGCGTGCCCGTCGTGCTCATCGGCCACGTGACCAAAGAGGGTAATCTGGCCGGGCCGCGCGTGCTGGAGCACATCGTCGATACCGTGCTTTACTTCGAGGGAGACCGCTACCACGCCTACCGGCTGCTGCGCGCCGCCAAGAACCGCTTCGGCTCGACGGACGAGCTGGGGATTTTCGAGATGCATGAGACCGGGCTGCTGGGCGTGGACAATCCTTCCGCCGTGCTGCTGGCAGAGCGGTCGGAAGGCGGCACCGGCTCGGCCGTGGCCTCGACGCTGGAGGGATCGCGCGCCCTGCTCGTGGAGGTGCAGGCGCTGGTAGCCCGCTCGAACCTGGCCAGCCCGCGCCGCGCCGTCACCGGCATGGACCCCAACCGGGTCAACATGATTCTGGCGGTGCTGGAGAAGCGGGTCGGCCTCAAGATCGCCGAGCAGGATGTCTATGTGAACGTGGCGGGGGGAATCCGTATCGTCGAGCCGGCGGCAGACCTGGCGGTCGCCGTCGCGGTCGCCTCGAACTTCCGGGAGCAGCCGGTAGACCCGGCGACGATTCTCCTGGGCGAGGTCGGACTGGCGGGCGAGGTGCGCGCCGTCTCCCAGATCGAGAAGCGGCTGCGGGAAGCCGCGCGCCAGGGCTTCACGAAGGCAGTCCTCTCCAAGCACAACGCCGCGCGGCTTCCCAAGAATCTGGGCGTGAAGGTCGTCGGCGTCGCCACCGTCAACGACGCCCTCCACACTGCCCTGCTGCCACCCTTGCGCTCAGAGACCCAGTGAGTCGCGCATATAGCGGCGGCTGATCTGGACCGACTCCAGATGAGGTAACGTGGTGCTGTCCTGCTCGGCCACGATCCACCGCGCGTTGACCTGTCGCGCCGCCTCCATCGCTGCCTTCAAGTCCACGTCGCCGCGGCCCAGCTCCAGAAACTGCGGGTGCGGCTTCCCATCATCGCCGGTCACCTTACGGCCATCTTTGAAGTGGAAGTAGCCGGCGCGGGCGGCATGCTGCTGGATGAATCGAACCGGGTCCTTGCCGCCGTAGTAGACCCAGAACACGTCGATGTTGAATTTGACCAGTGCCGGATCGGTCTCCGCGCTCAGGACCTCCATGCCGTTCGTGCCGCCCAGATCCTCGAACTCCCAGGCGTGGTTGTGGTAATTAAAGGCCATCCCCTCGTCCGCCAGACGCCGGCCGATCGCATTGAATAGTTTCGCCGACTCACGATAGCCCTCCACGGACTTTGAATCGGCCACGCCGGAGCACATCATGTCGCGGATGCCAAGGGCTTTGGCGTAGGCGATGTGCTGATCGAGACGTCCGGCGTCGCCATACTCCCCATAGCCGAAGTGCGCGCCCGAGACGCGCAGATCGTTTTCGGCCAGCAGGCGGCGGACCGCATCCTCGCCGTGCATCGCAAACAGGTTGCCCGCCTCGATGGCAGGAAAGCCGGCTGTCGCAACATCTTTGAGGACGCCGGCGAAATCGGTGTGATTACGCTGCCCGAAGACGATCAGTTGGATGGATGCGGTCGGGTTTGCCATGATACCTCTCTCCTTTGATTCTGTTGGGATCACTTCTGCGTTCATGTACGTCACCTCCGAAGAGAAAACCTGCTCCTCCGGCAGCGCAGGCAGGAATAGACTCGTCTTTATCGAACAGAATAATGACATCCTGGGGATAAAGAACGATACCGTTCATCATGACACCCTTCGAGGGGAAACAACAGGAAGAACCGGAAACACTTCTGCGGCCAGACCTGACTTCATACAGACGATAATAGGGCCTTCCAGGCGCCATCCTGCGGCCTCGCTGCTTCGATGCTACTATGGGCAGGCGCAGAAACGTATAGGTAAAGAATACCGACGGAATAAGAGGAGCTATGCTTTATCAGCGGTTCACGCAGCGGGCGCGTCTGGCTATCTGGACGGCTCAGGAGGAAGCGGAGCGTCGGCGCCATCGCTATGTCTTCCCGGAATATCTTCTTCTCGGGCTGATGCGGCAGAAGGCGAGCATGGCCGCCCGTGTCCTGAGTACCCTGGGGATCGCGCCGGAGCAGCTCTGTCAGGAGATCGAACAGCATTTAGATCTGGGTAGAGATCGTCTGCTGGGCGATACGGAATTGAGTCCGCTGGCACAGTTGGCCGTCGACCTGGCTTACGATGAGGCCCGCCAGTTGGACAACACCTTCATCGGGACCGAGCACCTGCTGCTGGGCCTGATCCGGGAGCGCGAGGGTCTGGCAGGGCAACTGCTGGCTCAATATGGCGTCCGGATCGAGCCTGTCCGCTGCCTGATTCGCCATATCCGGGAGAACAGCCCGCTGCTTCGCCCGGCCGATCCGCCCGCAGAGACGCTCTTACGCTCGGTTCTGGTGCCTGGCGAGAACGACCCTGTCCAGCTTCTACGGCCCAGCGTCGAGGAACGGGGATACTAAAGACCGCCGCGATTCTCCTCAACAGCTTCCGACATCGAATGGAGGTTGGACGAGCAAAGTCATCTTTAACAGGAGGAAGGCAATGCGGCATATCCTATGCATCGGCGCGCATCCCGACGACAACGAGTTCAGCGTGGGCGGGACAGCGGCGCGGCTGCGGGCGCGCGGCGACGCCGTGCGCTTCGTTTCCGTGACCAATGGGGACAAGGGACATTTTTACGAGGAGTATAAGGCCGATCCGTCCCGGCTGGCGGCACGGCGGATGGCCGAGGCGCAAAACGCGGCAGCCGTTATCGGGGCCGATTTCCAGACTCTCGGCGTCCACGATGGCGAAGTCTACGTCAATCGCCCCACGACCGAGGCGATGGTGCGCTGCATCCGCTCCTTCGGCGAGCCGGGCAAAGGGCCGGACCTCGTGCTGCTCAACCGCCCGGTAGACTACCACCGCGACCACCGGTATACCGCCCAGCTTGTCCTGGACGCCACCTATATGCTCACCGTCCCGCTGATGTGCCCGGATACCCGCCATCTCGACCGGATGCCCGTCTTCGCCTACTGGTACGACGACTTTCGCGACCTGGTCCCCTTCCGCGCCGATGTGGCCGTGTCTATCGACGACGTGATCGAACAGAAGATCGACATGGCCTGCGCCCACGTCTCGCAGGTGTTCGAGTGGCTGCCCTATAATGCCGGCCGGCTGGATCAGGTCCCGCCGGAAAGCGACGCGTCCGGCCGGCGCGAGATGGTCGCCCGGAATATCCGGGCGCGCGGGGAGCATCGCCGCGCACAGGTAAGCGCGCTCTTAGAAGCGCAGTACGGCTCGGCGGAAATCCGCTACGCGGAAGCCTTTCAGATCTGCGAATACGGCCGCGTTCCCGATCGAGCCGAGCTACGCGACCTCTTTCCAATCGAATAAAGTCACCCTCATCCATGCAGCGCCCCTACAAAATCTCCCCCTCTCCTCTTGAGCGAGAGGGGGCTGGGGGGTGAGGGGAGAGTCGTTTTGCCAGCAGGAGGACGGCGGAGACGAAAGAGGCCATCGCCCAGCCGTGAGGCGCGGCCCAATACCGCTGGCCGGAAGGACCCTGCATCAGCTCCGGCAGCAGGCCGGTCGGGGTGGCACGGCGCAGGACCGTCGTCAGGTAGACCTTTGCGCGCTCCACAAGCCTGTCGGCATCGTCCTGGCGGCCCAGTTCCTCCCATCGCGCCGCGACCAGGCAGCAACACCGGGCCATCCAGAGCGTGTTGACGCAGGCGGGCGCCCCACCGACATACGCATCGCCCTCAAAGCGGCGGATCGCTTTCCCTCCCTCGAAATCCACTTCCAGTCGCTCCATCACCGCATGCAGCGTGCCTTCGGCGATCTTGAGATCGGTATCGTCATTCAGGTCCAGTAAACCGAAGGGCTCGATCGCGCCCAGGGCGGACGAATCGAGGGTCCGGTCTGGCTTGCCCCACTGGTCGAAGCCACGTATCAGGCAACCATCATGCACGAAATAGTGCAGCACGCCGTTCTTGACCTTCTGTGCCGCTTCGGCGTACTCAGGAGCGTCCAGCACCCGCGCGGCCACCCGTAAAGCGGCATAGATCGCCGCGTTGGAGTACGTGAACGAGCCTATGAACGTCTCCCACGTATCGAAAGCGTCGGCATGAACGCCAAGCGGCGTGAGGCGCGAGCGCAGGTAATCGGCCGCTTTGCGGACCATCTCCGTCTGAATCACGGACGGCACGGATTTCACGGATAAGCTCCCGGTATCTCTATCCGTGCCATCCGTGTTATCCGTGCCCATCCGTGATTCAGACAAAGCCTCCTTGGCCCACTTCCCATAGGCCCACAAAACCGCCCCCACCTGATCGATCTGCAGCCGGTCGGGCGGCAGGCACCAATTCGGGCCGGGCGCGCCGTTCAAAAAATAACGCTGCTGCCAGAACCCGGCGGGGTCCTGGTGGCGCGCGCACCAGTCGACAAAGCCGGCGGCGAGCTGCGGGTAGCCCGCGTCCATCAGCCCGCTGACATACTCCGCGCCATCACGCGGCCAAAAGTAGCCGTAGCCGCCGCAGAACTCGAACTCCGGATCGAACTCCGGGGCCGCCACCGCGACGCCTTCCTCGCCGCAGAGCAGCGGCAGGCAGAGCAGCGAGCGCCGATAGGCCGTCACCAGCTCGGCAGGGAGCGGCAGATCCGGCACGAGCGCCTGCGAGTCCAGGCTGTTCCCCGGCCGATCCAGCGCCCGCTCCAGAGCGCGCAGACCGGGCGCCAGCCAGACGGCATCGGCCTGTTGCCGATCCGCGCGCAATGCGGCGACACCCCGAGAGATCGCTGCCTGCCAGGCCGCCAGCGCCTCGGAAACGCCGTGTCCCAGCGCGAAGACGACCGTGCGCTCTATAGTATCCTGGGGCGGCAGGCCGATGGAGAAGCCGAAGGCCCAGTTCACGTCGCCGATCTCCAGATCGCTGCAGGCGAGCAGACCATCCTGCAGATCGTACAGGGCGTTATTGGCCCAGTTCGTGCCGGCCTTGCCACACTGCCAGGTCTCGAGCGCGTCGCCGCCGACGACCAGCGTCGCATCCCGGTACGACTGCTGCAGCGTGCCCGTCTGCCGGTCAAATAAGAGCGAATTGCCGGTACGGATGCCACATAAATACCAGTTGCCATAGTGGAAAATGCCGCTGGAAAGCGCTTTGTCGGTCAGATTCCGGACGGCGATCCGGCGGACCAGAACCGCGCCTTCTTGCGGAACGATATCCTCGAACGTGATCTGCAGGCCCATTGCTTCCGAGCGGATGGTCGTCATGCAGATATTGGTCTGCTCGGCATACTCCTGATGCCGCTCCCACTCCCCGCCCCACGTCCAGTACAGAGCGCCGTGCTGAGGCGCCCCCAAGTAGACGCAGGGCATGCACTGATAGATGTGCTGCGCGTGGTCTTTGGAAGGGTAGAACCAGTCCATGATCTCACCGGAGTGGCCCAGGGTAATCAGGGTACGGTCGTTTCCGACAACCGCCGTAGGCAGATACACGTACATAGGATGGAACTCCTTTTCTGTGGCAGCCGGGATTATCCGAACAGGATATTCCATATCCTATCCGAACTACTCTCTCCGAGGCAAGCAACACATGGTAAAATGCAAAACCGTCTTGATCGGGGCCGGGAGCTTTGTCTTCGGCCCCAGCATGCTCAGCCAGCTTCTTCTGGAGCACCGGCTGGACGATCTTCATCTAGCGCTCGTCGATGTGGATGGCGAGGTCGCGGAGCGGATGGCAGGAGTCGGCCGCCGGATGGCGCGCGAGACCGGCGTAACGGCGCAGGTCCACGCGCATACGGATCGCTGCGTGGCCCTTCCGGACGCCGATTTTGTGATCTGCTCGGCTGCGCCCCAGATGCAGCGGCGCTTTCAAATGGATGTGGAGATCATCGACCGCCTTCTCCCCGGCCATCTCGTCAGCGAATTCGGCGGCGTCGCCGGCATCAGCTACTCCCTGCGCCAGATCGCCATGATCGAATCCATTGCAGAAGACATGCGGCGGCTCTGCCCCTCCGCCTGGCTGCTCAATGTCGCCAACCCGCTCCCGCGCGTCTGCCAGGCGGCGCATGAGAGGGGCATCCGCACGGCCGGCTTCTGCTCCGTCTCGCTCGTCGGCTATGGAATGCTGGAGCGGATCTTCACGGGCCGCGCGCTCTCCTACCCTTTCACGGCAGCGCGGGAGAAGTGGCAGGCGACCATGGCGGGCACCAATCACCTTAGCTGGCTCATCGACCTGCGCGACCGCGCCTCCGGCGCGGACCTGATGCCCGCGCTGCGGCAGCAATTGGCGGAGGGCGCCACGAGCGGGAATCCGCGGGCGGAAGCCCTGGCGCACGAGACCGGCTATCTGCTCATGCCGGGCGACGACCACACCAAAGACTTTCTCGTCCCGCAGGCAGAATCGTCGCGCACGACCGCCTGGCACGGCAGCCCGGACGAAAGGGAGCGCCGGCTAAGGCTCCTGAAAGATATTGGAGAAGGCCACACTTCCTGGGACGAGCTACTGGCCCATCCTGCCTGGGAGCGGCCCGGCGACCTGATTGCCGCGCTGGCCTATGGCCGCCCTACCCGGCTTCACTCCTTGAACCTGGTCAACACCGGCCAGATTCCCAACCTGCCTTGCGGCGTCTTCGTCGAAACGCCTGCCACCTGCTCTGAAGCGGGTCCGCAGCCGCAGACGGTCCCGCTACCGGAATCGGTACAGCCCTTCTGTGCCTCGGCAGCACAGGTCACCGCTGCCATCGTGCGCGCGGCTCGCGAGCGCCGTCTCACACATCTGCACGAAGCGGTCGATCTGGACCCGACCATTCTGGACAAACCGGCAGGCAAGCGGGCCATCGACGCCTGCCTGCGCGCTCACGCCGACCTCCTGCCGATCTACCGTTGATTCATCGCTCCGTCTGGACAAATATCCGTTTGGCCTGTAAACTATCGGCATGCAAGCAAACGGTCTGGAAACAACATATCCTGTCCCTGCCGAATGGCTGGAGGAATTTGAAGCGGCGGCACGACGTCCCCTGTCGATGCGCGTGCGCTATGCCTTCATCCATACGTATAAGCCTGTCCTGGACGATGCGACCTACCACGCCTTTGATACTATGGACGCCTATCGGCGTTGGTGCGAGGAAAATCTACCGGAGTGGTTGGGCTATAGCCGCGTTTGAGTACCGCCAGGCACAGGAGATACAGGATGCTTTCGACCGCCACGGTGTGCGCTATCTGCTTATCGGCAAGTCAGGAGCGATACTGCTGGGCTATCCTGACCTCACTCAGGATGCGAATATTTTATTCTTCATTGGGCCTTAATAACTGTTTCAGATTATCTTCCGCTGCTCCCGTGGTCGGTCGTAATAGGAACACCGGTGTAGTTTCATTGGCGCTGGAAGGTCGCAGGAGAGTCTGGCGAATGCGTTCCTGTTCGGCACGCTGCTGAATGTAAGGCAGACAGGCAATGGCAGCCTCCCGAACATCCGGCATATAGAAATGAGTCATGCTCTCGACATAAGGCAGCGCTTCCTCATCTCCGATCTGCTCCAACGCCTTGAGAATGGCAACGGTAAGGCGAGAATTACTACCAAGCGCCCTGTACAGGCATTCACGCTGGCGTTTGCTCAATAGGGAAGCATCGCTGGCTTGCAGGCGGGGAAGAAGCCGAAGCAATGAGCTATGCACGGCCGAATAGGTTTCTTCATCGGAAAATTCCAGAGCTACCGCGAGCGCTCCGACGGCACGAACGTCTTCAAACCTTGCCAGCACGCGCGCCGCCGCATTCCGCGATCGCTTAAAATCTCGATAGACTGGATAGGCTGCCGCCCCAGATCCTCCGATAAAGGCTCCAATAAATCCGCCGATGTGGATAGCTCGACCCAACAAATGATCGACCATTGCTATCATGAAGCTCCCCAGCGTACCGGTGATGACAAATCTGCCGAGCATAATCCACGGGAGCGCATAGCGCCTACTCGCCAGCTTTTTCAGATAGACGAGCAGGTGATCGACCGCCGGTGGCCCTAGATCGAACAATTCCTGTTCGGCAACAAAGCGGACATCTTCCTTCTCGCTGCCAAGACGACGGAGAAGTTTTTTGATTTCGGCCGTCGTTTTTTCTGGATGATTAAGCTGCTGTGTCATCGTACTGCCATTCCTCAAAAGCAATAAGCTCTATTCCTGACGCATATCCGGCGAAGAGGCTACCATTCGGGGGGTTGGAGGTCGGCGAGGACGAACTGGATGCTGCGGTAACCGTTGTATTCGTTGAACTGGGGACGGTAGCACAGGTCGAGGGCCTGGCCCGGCTGCAGGGCGTCGGCAAAATCCCCGTGCGACCACAAAAGCCCTTCGACCAGATCGCGGCGATTGACGCCATCCACTTTCAAAAACAGCTTGAGGTGCTGATTCTCTTTACCGATGCGCTTGGTATCCACCAGCCGGACGCCCCGGCTGACGAAATACGGCTCGTGGTTGCCGCTGCCGAAGGGCGCAAACGCCTCCAACTGCGTGAGCAGGCCCGCCGTGATCTCCCCGGCATCCAGCTCCATCGCCACGTCGATGCTGGGCAGGAGGTCCTCTTCCGAGAGCAAGGCGCTGGCCAGCGCGTTCATCTGCGCCGCGAAGTCGCCGACATACTTCTCCTCGATCGAGAGGCCGGCGGCATGGGCATGGCCGCCGTACTCGCCCAGCACGCCGCGGCAAGCGTCGATCGCTTCGAAGATGTTGAAAGGCGAGATGCTGCGCGCGGAACCACGCCCATTCCCGGCCTCATCCAGTGCGATGACCACGCAGGGCCGGTTAGTCTGCTCGACGATCTTGCTGGCGACGATGCCCACGATGCTGCCCGACCAGCCGATCCCACTGATGACCAGGCAGCGCGCCTCGGCCATATCCTGCTCCGCCACCTGCGCCTGCGCCTCCTCCAGAATGCGCTGCTGCTCCTCCTTGCGCTGCAGGTTCAGCTCGTTCAGGCGGCGGGCCAGCGCGCCGCCTTCGGCTTCGTCTTTGGTCAGCAGCAGATTGAGGGCGATCTGGGTCTCGTCAATGCGGCTGGCGGAGTTGATGCGCGGGCCGAGGGCGAAGCCGATGGCGTGGGTCGTGAGCGGCTTGCCCGCGTAGCCGGAGACGTCGATCAAGGCGCGCAGGCCCGGCTTTTTGGTCGTGCGCAACGCCTCCAGGCCGTGCTTGACGATGACCCGGTTCTCTCCCAGGAGCGGCATCACGTCCGTTACCGTGCCGATGGCCGCCAGGTCCAGATAACTGCGCCGAAACGAGCTGACGCTATGGCCCAGATACCGGACCAGCCCCTCGCACAGGCGGAAGGCGACGCCCACGCCCGCCAGGTCTGTGAAGGGATAGCGCGAGTCGCTGCGATGCGGATTGACCACGGCGACCGCCTGGGGCAGCTTGCCGCTCAAGTTCGGGGTGTGGTGATCCGTGATGATGACGTCGATGCCGTACTGACGGGCGTACTCGACTTCCTCAATGCGCTGGATACCGCAGTCGGTGGTGACGATCAGGGTCACGCCTTCCTGGCGTGCCTGCTCGATGATCGGCACGCGCATGTCATAGCCGTCGCGCTTGCGGTGCGGCACGAAGACATCCACGTTGCCGCCCAGGCTGCGCAGCGTGCGGGTCCACAAGGCCGCGGAAGTGACGCCGTCGCTGTCGTAGTCGCCGTGGACCAGGATGCGCTCCTGCCCGGCCAGCGCCCGCTTCAGTCGCTCGCAGGCGGCCTCGGCGTCGGGCAGCAGGAAGGGATCGTGGAGATCGTCGAGGCTGGGGCTGAGAAAGGCACAGGCGGCTTCGGGCGTGGTCAGACCGCGCTGCACGAGCAGGCGTGCCGTGATAGGATGCACGCTCAGTTCTTTCTGCAGCGTACACTCCGCCTCGTCGTCGCTGGGCAGCATGCGCCAGCGTTTTGGTACGTAGCGTCTCACCAGGTCTTCCCTACCCCAGTCGCATTGTTGATATTATACATGTAGTCATCGGGTTTATCGGGCGACTTCAGTCGCCCGACAACCTGGCATCGCGCAGAATGGCGACGATGCGCTCGGCGGCGCGGCCGTCGCCGTACGGGTTGACGGCGCGCGCCATCTCGGCGCGAGCATCGGCATCCGTGAGCAGGAGGCGGGCCTCCGTAACGATCGTCTCTGTGTCGGTCCCTATCAATTTCGCCGTGCCGGCGGTCACTCCCTCCGGTCGTTCGGTCGTTCGGCGCAAAACGAGGATGGGTACGCCGAGGCTTGGCGCCTCCTCCTGCACCCCGCCGCTGTCGGTCAGGATCAGGGTGGAGCGCTGCATCAGCTTGACAAACGGCACGTAGTCCGGCGGCTCGATCAGATGGACCCGCGGCACGCTCTCCAGCAGGGAGCAGAGCGTCTCCCGCACCAGCGGGTTTTTATGCAGGGCGACGATGATCTCGCAGTCCGCAAACTCCTGCGCGATGCGGGCTAAGGCGCGGCCAATGGACTCCATCGGCGCGCCCCAGTTTTCGCGCCGATGGGCCGTCACCAGGATCAGCCGCCGGTCGCCCTCCATAAGAGAACGCAGCGCAGGGTCCTCAAACCGGAAAGGGCGGGCTGCTGCCGACTGCAACGCGTCGATGCTGGTGTTGCCGGTGACGTAAACGCTCTGCGAATCGATGCCCTCTGCCAGCAGGTTCTGCCGGGCCTCTTCGGTCGGCGCAAAGTGCCAGGTTGCGAGGGCCCCCGCCAGTCGCCGGTTCATCTCTTCCGGGAAGGGATCGTAGCGATGGTGCGTGCGCAGCCCGGCTTCGACGTGGCCAAACGGGACCTTATGGTAGAAGGCAGCCAGGCCGGCGACGAAGGTGGTGGTCGTATCGCCCTGCGCCAGGCAGATGTCCGCCGGATGATCGCCCAGGTCGGCGTCCAATCCTTCCAGCGCCCGCGTGGTGATCTGCGCCAGCGTCTGCCCGTGCTGCATGATCGCCAGGTCGTGGTCGGGCGTGATGTCGAAGACGCGCAGGACCTGGTCGAGTTGTTCCCGGTGCTGGCCGGTGACGACCACCCGCACGGCGAAATCCTGTGGAAAGCGCCGCAGCTCCCGCACGACGGGAGCCATCTTCACGGCATCGGGGCGAGTGCCAAAAACGCAGAGGACGCGCGCTGGGGTGACGGTTTCCGGCATGGAGGGAATTTCAGCGACCGCGGGCCTGGAAGATTGCCAGGGCCGTAATGCAGAGGACGAGGGCCACGCTATAGATGAACCAGACGACCTGCGGCTGGCTCCAGCCGCGATCCAGGAGGCGATGGTGCAGGTGGCGCTTGTCCGCAACGGTGAGCGGAGCGCGCGCCAGCAGGCGGCGGGCGATCACGTGCGTGAAGTCGAAGATCGGCACGCCCAGCACCAGCACGGGAACCAGGACCGAGACCGCCGCCGCCACCTTGAAGGCGCCCATGATGGAGATAGCCGCCAGCATCAGCCCCAGCACCTGCGCGCCGACCGTGCCCATGATGATTTTGGCGGGATGGTAGTTGTAGCGCAAAAATCCCAGACACGCGCCGGTGGTGGCCGCGGCCATCAGCGCCAGCGTCGGGCCCTCTGGCGTATGCAGTTGGGCCGCCATCAGCGCCAGCGTGATGGCCGAGATAGCGCAGACGCCGGCGGCCAGACCGTCCACGCCGTCGATGGCATCGACCGTCTTGGTGACGATAAAGACCCAGACGACGGTGACCAGCACGGAGATACCTGTGCTGAAGGCATGCCAGTTGATCGTGGGATCGTATTTGAGGCCGATGGTGCCGCCTAATGGGTTGGTGATGCCCTCGATACGCACGCCGAAGGCGACCAGGATCAAGCCCGCGCCGAAGATCGCCAGCGCCTGCCACTTCGCAGAGAGGTTCTTGAGGTCGTCGACGAGGCCAACAACGGCGATAAAAGCCAGGGCGATCAGCACGCCGGCCACCTGGGGGTTCCAGGTGTGCTGTCCGGTCCTGGAAAACTGGCGGACGGTGACGGTAAAGAGGACGGCGACGAGGATACCGAGAAAGATGGCGACGCCACCTGCGCGAGGCATGGGAGCTTTGTTGACGCGGCGCGCTTCCGGCTGATCGATGGCGCCCCACTTTTCGGCCCAACGGCGCACATACGGCGTCAACGCCATCGTCACCAGCCCGGCAATCAGAGCCGAAACGATTATCCCATACATCCTCGGCGTCCTTCCGTGCAGGCCGCTATGCTCTTCCCACGGTCCTGGTCGCTATCGCTAATAGTATACCTCCCCGCGCCGATTTCGTTGCCGCCTCAGCCGTTGAAATCCACGTCCAATCGTCTGTCTGCTGGGATCCTGAATCAGTGTATCAGGTGAAGGCGCGGAAGTCAAATGGAAGCACGGCGTTAAAACGCCGTGCTGAAACACAAAGCCCGCCCAAGCGGGCTAAATCTCTCAGGGCGCCTTGTAGGGGCGCTGCTTGCTGTGCCCTAGCGCCCCTACAAAGAATTCCCCCTCTGCTTACGAAGGAGAGGGGAAGGGTGGGGGGCCGTTACCCCGCACCGATGGCGATTGGATAGGGGTGAGTTCCGTCCGCAGGACGGTTGTCCGCAGGACCCCCAGACGGGTAATTTATTGCCCGGCTATACGGGTCATTCATGGCCCGGCTAAGGGCCTTAGATGTCGTAGTACAAAGCGAACTCAAACGGATGCGGGCGCAGCGCGATCTGCTTGAACTCATTGTTGACTTTGTAGTCGATATAGGTCTCAATCAGATCGCGTGGGAAGACGCCGCCCTTCAGCAGAAACTCGTGGTCGCGCTGCAGCGCCTGCAGCGACTCTTCCAGGCTGCCCGGCGTCTGCTGAATGCCCTTGCGCTCTGCCGGCTCCATCTCGTAGAGGTCCTTATCGATCGGCTCCGGCGGCAGGATCTTGTTCTCGATGCCGTCCAGGCCGGCCATGAGCAGCGCGGAGAACGCCAGGTAAGGATTGGCAGAAGGATCAGGCGCGCGGAACTCGACGCGCTTGGCCTTGGGCGATTTGGAGTACATCGGGATGCGCACGCAGGCGGAGCGGTTGCGCTGCGAGTAGATCAGGTTGATGGGCGCCTCATAGCCGGGAACCAGACGGCGGTAGGAGTTGGTGGTCGGGGCGCAGAAGGCCAGCAGCGCCGGAGCGTGCTTCAAAAGCCCGCCGATGTAGTAGACCGCCATCTCGGAAAGGCCCGCATAGCCGCGCTCGTCCGCAAAGAGCGGCTGGCCGCTCTTCCATAGCGATTGGTGCGTGTGCATGCCGGAGCCGTTGTCCATGAAGAGCGGCTTGGGCATGAACGTGACCGTGTAGCCGTTCTGGAAGGCCGTGTTCTTGATGATGTATTTGTACTTCTGCATCTTGTCGGCCATGCGCAGCAGAGTATCGAATCGCAGGTCGATCTCCGCCTGGCCCGCCGTACCGACCTCATGGTGCTGGACTTCGACTTCGATGCCCGACTCGATCAGGTTGAGCATCATCTCGGTGCGCAGGTCCTGCAGGCTGTCGGCGGGCGGGACGGGGAAGTAGCCACGTTTGTAGGGGATCTTGTAGCCCAGGTTCGGCTTCTCGTCGCGGCCGGAGTTCCAGACGCCCTCATCGCTGTCCACATAGTAGAAGCCGGAGTGGGAGGTCTGGTCGAAGCGCACGTCGTTGAAGATGTAAAACTCCGCTTCGGGGCCGAAGTAGGCGAGGTCGGCGAGGCCGGTACTCTGCAGATACTGCTCGGCCTTCTTGGCGACCTGGCGCGGATCGCGGCTGTAGCGCTCGCGAGTGATGGGATCTTCGATGTCGCAGACGATGTTGAGCGTGGTGACGTCCGTGAAGGGGTCGATGTAGGCAGTGTTGGGGTCGGGCATAAGCAGCATGTCCGACTCGTTGATCGCCTGGAAGCCGCGGATCGAGGAGCCATCGAAGCCGAGACCATCGGCGAAAGTGTCCTCGCTCAGCTCGGTGACGGGGATCGAGAAGTGCTGCTCCTGACCGATCAGGTCGGTGAAGCGGATGTCGACGATCTTCGCCTCCTTCTCGCGGGCGAGATCGATCACGTCTCGTGGCGTAAGTGCCATGTGCGGGCCTCTCCTTCTTTAGGATAGTGATTCTGCCGTAAAATAAAAAACGCCTTTGCCGCGCGGCGGACATTCCCACCGGGACAAAGAACGTTTCCCTTCGACAGGCCACCTCTTCGTGCCTGTGCCGAATAATGGTTAGGATGCTAAACGCGATCCTGCTATCGATCTATAGTATAGCAGGGGTAGCGCCTCAGAGTCAACCGCCTGCATGGGTTCGCCAAAAATCTGGTTAAGCTGGGCGGTGAATCATCGTTTTAACACCGTCCGGTCCGCAAGCAAACCCGCCACAGAGGCGCTATGCGCCCGAACATGCGAACATCAAAAACACCAGATTCTCGAGCAGGCTCAACAATCTGAGACATCGTACCGTTCTCCCGGGGTTGTAGGTTCAGACTTTGAAGCGGACGTGGAGAATGTCGCCATCCTGGACGATGTACTCCTTGCCCTCCAGGCGCATCTTGCCGGAGTGTTTGGCCTCATCCCAACAGCCGCCCGCCTCCTGGAAGTCGGAAAAGGCCATCAGCTCGGCGCGAATGAAGCCGCGCGCCAGGTCGCTATGGATCTTGCCGGCGGCGCCGAGAGCGTTCGTGCCGCGCGTGATGGTCCAGGCGCGTACCTCATCCTCGCCGACGGTAAAGAAGCTGATGAGTCCCAGCGCGGCGTAGGAGGCGCGAATCAGCCGGTCGCGGGCTGCTTCGGGAATGCCCATCGCCTCCAGGAACTCGCGCTCCTCTTCCGGGGCCATCTGCGCCACTTCCATCTCCACTTTGGCGCTCAGGGTCTCTAAGGGAATGTGCTGGGAGGCGGCGAATCCGGCCAGCCCTGTCAGAGACGGGGGCATGGATGCGCCGATCTGGTCCTCGCCAACATTGGCGACCAGAATGAGCGGCTTGCCGGAGACGAAGGCATAGCTGCGAATGGAGCGCTCTTCGTCCTCGGTCAGAGGCAGCGTGCGGACGGGCTGAAGCGAATCCAGGTGCGCCTTGATCTTTTCGAGCACCTGCTGCTCGGCCGCTTCGGCAGGCGTCTGCCGCTTCTGGGAGCGCGCTTTCTCCAGCCGCTCCAGACGGCCTTCGACCACGGTCAGATCGGCCAGGAGCAGTTCCTCCAGAATGGCCTCCGCTTCGCGCCGTGGGTCCAGTCCGCCGAGCGGCAGGGGAACCGCCGGGTCCTCGAAGGCGCGCACGACCAGCACGAGGGCGTCCATCGTTCGCACATTGGCAAAAAAGTCCGTACCGAACTTGTCGCCCTGCCCCTGGCGCTCCGCGCGCTCGATGCGTGCGCCGCCCTCGGTGAACTCGATGGTCGCCGGAGTCGCCTTCTTGGGCCGGCAGACGGAGACCGCATAGTCGAAGCGGGGATCCGGAACCGGAATGACGCCGACATGGACCTCGCCGCCTCCGAAATGGTGGATGTCCACGTTCGAGCGGGTGAGGGCGTTGTAGAGCGTGGTCTTGCCGGTCTGCGGCAGCCCGATAATACCGACTTTCATAAAAGCGCATTCCTTACTTCAGAGAAGATCGAATTCGCGTATAATAATAGCATGCGGAAGAAACGAACACAACCTGCCAACCTGAACGAGCTCGATCCGGCCGAAAAAAGGCGGCTGTTTAGCCGCCGGCGATTTCTGCGCGGGCTGGCCGCCGTCGGCGCGCTGGCCATCGGCCAGGAGTTCAACGAGCGGACCCACATCCGGGTTTCCCGCCAAACGATCTTTGTGCGCCGCCTGCCCGCGCCGATGCGGCTGGCGCAATTGAGCGACCTGCACCGCTCCTGGTGCGTGGAGGAAAGCTTTATCGCACGGATCGTGGAGGAGACAAACGCCCTGCAGCCTGACGTGGTGGCGCTGACCGGCGACTTCGTAACGATCTCTTCGGAATACGCCGCCTCCTGCGTGCAGCAGTTATCCCGGCTGCGCGCTCGCCTGGGCCTCTATGGGGTGCTCGGCAACCACGATTACTGGTGCGACAGCCGGAAGGGCGGGCCGGCCGTGGCGGAGGCGCTCACCAGTGTCTCCGTGCAGATGCTGACCAATCGGAACCTGCGCCTGGATAACGGGCTGTTTCTGGTCGGGGTGGACGATTGCTGGGCGGGCCGGCCGGATCCGGAGGCGGCTTTCCGGGGCGTTCCCGCAGGCGCGCCGGCAGTGACCCTGACCCACAATCCGAATCTTTTTCGCGACCTGTGCGTTTACGACTGCGTGACCCTGGCCGGGCATACGCATGGCGGGCAGATCGATCTTCCCTTCGTCACGCAGATCTATCTAGGCCGGCACAACCGCTATAAAGCCGGCTGGTACGGGGAGCCGAATCGGCCGGGCCGGCTCTACGTCTCGCGCGGCCTCGGCGTCGTCGGCATCCCGGTTCGCATCCGCGCCACTCCCGAGATCGCCGTGTTCGATCTACTGCCCGCTTAGCTCGTAGTTTACACGGTTGTCCCAGTAGTTATCCAGGTCCGCGTTGTTCCACTCCGTAAAGTCGTAGTCGAGGAGATAAGTCCCCCGATAGTGCATGCGGTCGTGGTCCTGGCCGTGGGACGGCGGATTGAGACGCGGCGGCTCGAACTCGTAGTTGACAAGGCTGTCCCAGTAGGTTTCCAGCGGCGCGAAGCGCATATCGAAGGTGTCGATATCCAGCACATACTGGCCGTGGTAGACTTCCAGGCTGGTGCGAACGGGCGGCGGCGCTGGCGCGTTCTGCGCGTGTGCCGCGAGGGGCCACAGCATTCCCGCGAGCGCGATCCCCATCCAGAGAGACCTTTTCTGCATTGTTGCTTCTCCTTTCCGTAGGCGGACCTCAGTAGTCGAAGGTCCGCCGCTCATGCTCGCCGTCATCGACGACGATCGCCTGGCATCTGAAGCTGCAGTAGTCCCGTAAGATTTGTAAAAAACGGGCGCGCTCCGTCGCGGATAAAGAACTGCCTCCCTCCAAAATCTTCAGAATGCGTTCCAGATAGTCCCGGTCTTCGGGACATAATCCGGAGCTGTAGGCGTCTTGCGTCCTGGCTTGACGTCTCATGGTCGCTTTTCCTTCATGGGCTTGATGGTTTGGTGTTGTTGGTGGCCTTGTCGAATCGAGCGAGATTCTTCTTAGCCTGGGCGTTTTTGGGATCGACCTGGAGCGCCCGGCGGTAGGTTTTGATAGCCAGGTCGGTATCTCCTTTTGCTTCATACGCAACCGCGAGATTATTGATTGCATCCGCGAAGCGAGAATTTACGGCGATGGCGCGCTTGAAGTAACCGATGGCGTCCTCCGTCTTACCGCGCTTCTGGGCGATCAGGCCCAGGCCGTTCAGGGCGTCCGGATCTTCTGGAACATCCTGAAGCACCTGCAGATAGGTCTCTTCGGCGCGCTTGAGGCTGTCCGCATCCCCTTTGTTCAAGTAGCTGGCCGCCAGGGCGCGGCGCACGGCAACCGTACGCGGGCCCTTGCCGACATGCTTGAGCGCCTCCTCCATGGCGGAGACGGCGCCCACGCTATCGCCCTGATGCTGCAGGCTGGAGCCCAGATCGATCCAGGCCGTCGCATCATCCGGAGCGAGCTTGGTCAGTTGCGTGAACGTTTTGGCCGCGCCCTCGTAATCACCCTGCTGGAACTGGGCGGTTCCCAGGCCGCTCAGCGCCTCCCGGCTGTCGGGCTGCAGCGCCAGCGCGCGGCGAAAGGCATCGGCCGCCTTCGCCTGGTGGCCCATCCGGGCCTGCGCCAGCCCCAGGTTGTAGAGCGGATTGAACTGCTTGGGGTCCAGTTGCGCGGCCTTTTCGAACTGGTCGGAGGCGTCGTCGTTGTGCCCCACGTCGAACAGCGTCTCGCCATAGGCTTCGCGGATCGCGTAGTTGTTGGGCGATAGCTGCACGGCGCGTGAAAGCGCGAAGCCCGCCTTCTTCCAGGCCGCCTGCGCCTCCGGAGAAGGCGGCTCGTCCGGCGCGGACTGCGCGTTGCGCGCCACAGACCGGGCGGCCAGGCCGAGATTGAGCCAGAACGTAGCGTTATCGGGCTGGAGCTTGGTGGCCTTTTCGTAGGCGTCTTCGGCGGCGACGACGTCGTTCGTCGCCTGCAGGGCAAATCCCAGGTCGTTCTGGATGTAGGGGTCGTTGGGATTGAGGGCGACCGCGCGGCGGTACGCCGCAACAGCGTCCGGATAGCGCTTCAGCTTGGAATAGATGCTGCCCAGGTCGTAGTAGGCATCGGCATTACCGGGCTGCAGGTGAGAGACCGTCTCGAACTCCTTGATGGCGTCCGGATAGCGCTTGAGGCCGTCGTAGGCATTACCCAGGTTGAGGTGGCCTTCCGCCGAGTCCGGCTTGAGCTTGACCCCCTGCTCCAGGGGTTCCAGCGCGTCGGCGTACTTCTGCTGCTGCAGATCGATAAAGCCGATCCAGAAGAGGATGGTCGGCTCGTTGGGCTTGGCCTTGCGGGCCAGCGCGAACTCGCTCTGGGCCTCATTCAGCTTGTTCTGCTTATAGAGCGCGACGGCCTTATCGAAATGCTCTTTGGCCTCGTCAGCCGTCAGCCGCCCGCCCACGCACAGCAGGGCCAGAACCAGCAGCAACATGGGAACAGCGCGCTTCCAGCGTCTCTCAAGCGCACGGTCTTGCATGGCAGAACTCTCCTCTATTCCCCGGCGCCTCGCAGACACTCCGCCTGACAGGAGACGCCGATGCTTCATTATACCAAGATTCGTGCTCGACTTCGTTATTCATCTGTTTACAACTCTCAAAGGATTTATCAACAGAAAAAGGAATTGCGAGACTATACGTCACGCAGATGGAAGATCACGGCGCCGAGGAGAAAAAGGGCGAGAACGTAGAAAACGACGTAGACGGCGTCCAGATGAGCGAAATGCAGATGGGCAAGGCCCCAATGCTTGAGGAACTGAGGGGAATTGCCCAGCCCGCCTCGCGGCGTTGCGACGATAATATCCCGGGTCGTCCCCTCGACCCACCAGCCGATCGTTCCCTGTGGCACGACCAGCCCCGCCACGTCCGCCAACTGGCGTAGCGACTCGACGTCGAAGGCGGTTTTGTCGCCGAGCGCATTGAAAATACCGTCGAACCAGGCGAAGGCGCACACGACGAGCGCCAGAGCCATGCCGAACAGCCGGGGAGCGAACGTCGAAAACATCAGGCTAAGCGTCGAGACGACCACCGGAAAAAGGGCCAGGTAGCAGCCCGCGTGCAGCAGCGCCGTCATGTCCTGATGCACCTGCCAGGTCAGCGAGGCCCACACCATCGTCGTCCAGACCAGCACGCTGCCGACGAGAACGATGTTGATCCCGATCCACTTTCCCAGCAGGATCTCCACGCGATAGATCGGTTTGGGGAGGATGACGGCCAGCAGCCCGCGCTCGATCTCGCTGGAGATGGCGCCGCCCGCCAGCATCACGGCAAAGAGGGCGCTTAACATCTTAATGGAGGATAGGCAGAGCGAGGTGATGGTGCTGCGCGCGATCGGAAACTGGATGGCATAGCGGTAGACCGACATGTGCCCGGAAGCCACCGCCGCTTCCATGCGATAGCGGATGACCAGCAGCAGCAGGGAGAGTCCCAGCACCAGCAGCCCCAGCATCAGCGCGCCGAGCAGCGTGCGGCGGCGTACCGCTTCCTTGAGCGTCAGCCCTGCTATCGTGAAGACCGCCATCCGATCCTCGCCCCCTTAGTCCCCCTCTCCCCGTGAATCCGCTTCGCGGCGGAAGAGGGGGAATTTTGATTATTGAGTCCCCTACGGGGACTCAGGGCTTTGGTTGCTGCAGGTTCAGTTGCCCGCCACTTCGGTTGGGAGAAAGAGGCGAGATCGGGTGTTCTCATGGTCTCAGTGTACCCCAGGGCAGTTTTAAATTTAAGAGCCGGAAGGAGTAGGGCTTTTCCGCCCGACAGGGCCGTTGGCCGCAGGCCCAACAGACGGGTATTTCCACGCCCGGCAAAGAAGTTATTAGAACTGTCAAATAAACGTGGAAAGAACAGGAGGCGGAAAGCCCTCGCCGGGCTTCGGGTACAATTCAGAAACCGGTCGCGCCGCTTTCCGTAGTGATAGAGGAGGTTCATTTGATGGCAACACATCCCTTCCGTCGGAAACGTCGCCGGGGAGGCAGCCGTATCCCCGTGCTGCTGATACTTCTGGCCGCCGTAGGGGGCGGCTTTGCGGCTTACCATTATTACTTCAATCGCCCCGGCGAGGCGGCGATCCGCTTGATTCCCAGCGACGCCATGCTGGTCGTCACGCTGGACACCAGCCCTTCTCCTCAGCAGGTCCCGGTCTTTGAGCGGATCCATAATGCTCTCCAGCGTGAGAAACTGGACACGCAGGCCGACCAGTTGATGACCACCGCCTTCGAGAACTCCACCGTGGGCAAAGAGATTCGCCCGGTGGTGCGCAATGATTTCGCCTTCGCGCTCTGGCAGCCGGCCGGCAGCGCGCCTTCGGACAGCCCGGCGTTCGCCGCCCTCATCGCGCTCAAAGATTCGGGCAAAGTCACCGATATTCTGGCGCGGCATGGCACGCAAGGCCGCCAGGATGGGCTGACGTACTACGCCCTCGATAAGCCGGACGTCAAAGCCGCCGTTATGGGCGATTACCTGGTCGTCTCCAACAAGCCCATCTTCCTGGGGCGCATCGACTCGGTGCGTCGGGGCGAGACCGATTCGGTGGCACAGTCGGCGGACTACCGTGCGGCGCGGGCCGCCCTGCCCTCGGACGCGAACCTGATGGTCTTTATCTCGCCGCGTGGGATGGATCGGATGCAACAGCAGAGCCGGTCGGCCGGTGTAAACAGCCCGTTTCGCAACACGCGCTGGACGGCCATCGGCGTGACGGTGCGGAACCAGGGCCTGGAGACGGTCTGGCAGGTCCCCATGAGCGCACAGGGCACGCCCGGCGCGCAGAGTCTGGCGCAGATCGCTCCCCTGGACGAGCAGATGCTTCGCCACCTACCGGCAGGCGCTTACGGCATGATGGCGCTCTCCCAGCCCGGCCAGTACTGGAGTTGGGTCGCACAGGTCATTGAAAGCGATCCGAACACGCAGAAGAAGCTCAACGACGGCATGGCCGCATTCGAGAAGCAGACCGGCTTGAGCGTACAGCGCGACCTCGTGAACGGGCTCGACGGCACGAGTCTCTGGGCGGCGTATCCCAGCTCGCAAGACTCGCACGGTGTCCCGGATGGACTGCTCGTCCTGGAGGCGAATAATGGCGCCGATCCGGCCGCGATGATGGCTAAAGTGAGATCCTATCTGGAGCGCGCCACCGTCAAGAATGGCAAGCCGGGCGTGCGGTTCCTGCCGGAGCAGAGTAACGGCATTACCATCTGGTCGCTGGACCCGGCCTCGCAGCAGCAGATCACCCATGCTGTGACCGACCTGGTCACCTCCCAGACGCCGATGTTGAAAGGCCCTGGAAGCGCGGCTTCTTCCGCTAACTCCGGTATCACGACGATGGCGCAGGGAAAGGGTGCGGTCTACGCGGAAGTGGGCAAGGCGATCTTGCTGGCCTCGTCGCGCTCCCTGCTCGACAGGGCACTGGCGGCCTATGCGGGCCATGGCGCGTCGCTCGCCGATTCGCCGGCTTATCGCAACATGCGGGCACAACTCCCCCAGGGTGCCCAGAGCGCCTTACTCATCGACCTGCCGGGCATCATGGATACCCTGCGGCCATCGCTGGCGCGCACGGTCGCCAACAGCCAGTCCGGCATTACGCCGGATGACGTGGCCCGTATTTTCGGATCGACGGGCACGACGGGCCTGGTAGGCAGCGTCCGCTACGACGGCAAAACGTTCACGACAACTCTGTTCGTGCCGCTCGACTACGAGCGACTCATCCACATCATCGGGACCTTCAGCGGCCATTCGCAGCCGCCAGCCAATCAGACTATGTGAGGCCTCACTCTAATGGACCTCACCCCCTTAATCCCCCTCTCCTTGTCAAGGAGAGGGGGAGATTCTAATGTAGAGGCGAAATAGCTGGGTCCTCCCCTCCCGATCGCCGACGCGCTCCCCATTCCCTTCAGGGAGGGGGAATGAGGAGGTAGGGAACTCAGGCAAAAGGAGAGACAGTGTATGAACAACATGGTGTTTCGCACGCAGGGGGATTGGGACAGCACGACGCTCCTCAATAACAACGAAGAAGTACTCGCGGACGAGCTGTTCGTGGAACTGCACGCAGGCCGGGATGCGTATGGCAATCCGGATCGTGGCGGCGTATCCGATAGCGGCGAGATGTCGGCCTTCGTGCGCCTCCAGAACGATCCGCAGGAGACCGGCATCTTTCCGGGCCGCCTGCAGATCACCTTTCCCGGTCACGAGATCGTCATCGAGAACACCCATCCGACCTTTGCCTTCGAGTTTACCCGCGTCTGGTATAATGGGCGTGACGTCACCGAAAACGTGGTCGAAGTTTACGTCGATGTCAATGCGCCCGACAATATCGTCAAAGCCTACATAACACTCTATAAGCCGCACTGGCTCACCTCGGACGAGGTCGCCACGTACAATATCTTCGGTTAAAGGAAAAAGAGAATGAAACCGATGCTTTCGCGTTCCATCCGGACGGGCCGGATAGGGCTTATCTGCCTGCTGGCCGCTCTGCTCGTATTTCCCCTGACCGCCAGTCAGGCGCAGCGCCGCGGCGGCTCCTTCGGCGGAGGACGCTCCTTCGGAGGCTCGTTTGGCGGCGGCCGTTCTTTTGGCGGCTCGTTCGGAGGAGGAGGACGTTCGTTTGGAGGCTCCTTCGGCGGTGGCTCCTTTGGAAGCAGCCGCAGCCCCGGTGGCAGCCTGTTCGGGGGTGGCCGCAGCAGCTCCTTCGGCAGCGGCGGCTCTTTCGGACGCAGCTCCTCCGGCGGATCGTTCGGCAGCCGGTCCAGCAGCTCGTCCGGCGGCGGATCGTTCGGACGCAGCGGCTCGTTCGGCACCTCCAGCTACGTCCACTCGTCGAGCGTCGCGCCCAGCTATTACGGCCAACCTTACTCCAGTCGCACTAACATCTATTATGGCGGCCATTACGTGCCCGCCTACTCCTATGGCTTCTGGAGCGGTTACAGCTATGCATGGGGAGCGCCGTCCTGGTACTACTGGACACCCTTCCATCCGGCCTTCTACTACTACCCGCCGGTCTATTATAATGGAGGTGTCTATCCAGGAGGATTCAACTGGACGCACTTCTTCCTGGGTATTGTCGTCATCCTGTTCCTGCTGTGGCTGATCGGTAAGCTCTTCTTCGGCCGCAAGGGCCTCCGTTACACCAGCTACGGTTGATTAGCCCTCACCCCTACCCCCTCTCCTTCCCAAGGAGAGGGGGAGTATAAGGAAGGAGCTGCTGTGTTCGGCAGAACGCCGCAGGCGCGTAACGGCCCCCAGCCGGAAGAGATTCCCGCCCACGAGAGGGCGCGCATCCAGGGTGGCGGGCTGGTACAGCTCATCGTCACCAGCCTCAACCCGATGACTTTCTACCTCTTTTTGAACGACCAGGCCGTCGAGCAGACGGACGTGGAGAGCCTGTCTATCGACATCGAGGCGCCCACGCCTACCGAGCCGAATGGGCTGCTGCGCGCTACACTGTCACGCTATGGGACCGACGTCACCGGCACACGGAGCCTGCAGCGCACCGAGCTGTTTCCCTGCGTGCTGGAGATCGTCGCGCTCAAGCGGCGTATCAACCTGTGCTGTTCGGACCCCAATTCCCTGCAGTCCACCTGGGTGGATCTGGGCCTGAAACCCAACGGCGAAGCCTATCAGTTGGGAGGCCTGCAGACGTTCCGGTTTCTGCTTACCGAAGGCATTCTCGACGCCAAGGTGACCTGGGAAGACGGCCAGACGGAAGATTTGCTTCCCCAATAACGGTGTGATATAATCTCATAGGTGGCCGTTATGGTCCGGCAAACACGCTTTTCTTCCGGAAAGGTCCAGAAGCGAGGGAAGCAGGCTGTCACGATCTCCTCGCCGGATCGTCACTAGAAGTAGAGAAGCGTCTTCCATTCCGGATGGCGGTGGAAAGGGAAGCAGAAATGCTCTGTGCCCGCTTGTCGGCCTCGTCTCTAGCGCGTGCCCCACATCGCCGGGCCACCGTGCTGCTGTCTCTGCTCCTGGCCGCTCTCTGGAGCGTGCCTTCCACGGGCTATGCCGGACAGACAACCCCTTCTCCTGCTCCGCCGCCTCCAGCAACATCCGGTTCTGCCTCTCCTTCCGCACAGCAGGGCACGACCACGCCGCCGGATAGTAAGCCGGACCGGCATCATGGCAAAGCCAGGGCCGCGCCCTCGCCGCCGGAAGATCCGGAAGTCAAGCTGGGTCGGGAGGCCGCCGCAGAGACCGACAAGCACAGCAAGCTGATAACGGATCCTGTGCTGGTGGGGAGGGTCAACCGCATCGGACAGGAGCTTGCCGAGGCGGCCAACACCTATCCGACCCAGGCGCTATTTGGCACTCCCGAGTTTAAGAAGTTCCACTATACGTTCAAGATCATCGACGACAAGGATGTAAACGCCTTCTCGCTGCCCGGCGGCTATATCTACCTCTACAAGGGACTGCTTGACTACGTCCACTCCGACGACGAGCTTGCCGGGGTGATGGCCCATGAGATCACGCACGCCGCCCACCATCACCTGATGAAGCTGATGCACGAGCAGAACAAGATCCAGAACGTACTGCTCCCGCTGATTGCCATGGCTGCGATCATCGGTCGTGGCGGGCTTTCCGGCTCCGGCGAGCTTCTCGAAGGCTCCCAGCTTTATACCCTGGCCAAAGTGAACTCGTATACGATGGATGCGGAAAAGGACGCCGATCACGGCGCGATCCTGCTGCTGACCCACACGCACTTCAATCCCGCCGGACTCTACAGCTGCATGCTCCGCATGGCCGCCGATGAGCGCAGCCATCCACAGATCGAGCTGGGTATCTACCGGACGCACCCGACCGGCCCCGATCGTGTCGAGGCGGCCAGGCAGTTGTTGGCCGATCTGAACATTCCGATCCACCTCACGGAAGTGGACCCGACTCTGCAGGCGGTCGTCACGCCGATCAACGGGCTTCCGGGCGGCCAGCAGGTGGCGGAGATCAAGATGCGCGGCATCGTCCTCTGCCGCGTCGTCGCCACCGATGGCCTCACCGCCGAGCAGCGCGGCCTGAGCATCGCCAGGCGCCTCAACAGCCTCGTGGACGCTCACTTGCAGTCCTTTGAAATTCGCGTCAATCCGGAAAAGACGGCGGTGCTGGCACGCGGCTTTACGATCCTGACCGAAGCGGACGCTTCCGGCCAGAACAAATCGCTTACGGACATGGCCCACGACCTGTCCGATGCGATCCTGCTCATCAATCAAAAGCAGCAGCTCGACATCGGTACCTCTTAGGAAACCACATGAAGTTTCGGAGCAGACTGAGAAAATTTCTGGATGACAGTCCTGCCGCGCTTTCACAAGTGATCGCCTTCGCGGTCATTTTAGATATGTTGCGTCTTCATGTGTCCACGCCTTTCCTTTTCAGGCTTCTCGGCGTCTATTTTCTGGTTTCATTGGCCTCCAGTATTATTCTAACGATGCTCAGCGCGGTCTTGATTGGTCTACTCGGCCTCTCAAAAGTGAATCAGTCTGCAGAAGAAGATGCTGCCCCGGTCATTCAAAAAACACGATAGATGCACACCGGCGCGTCGTGATTCGGTGCGTCTCCTCTCCCTTTTTATGGCAGCCGCATGGTTTATCCCTCTTGGTGAGCCAATTCTGACCTCCGAGCAAGGCAGTGTCCGCTTGCTCGATCTCCCCGCCGCCGCGCATATCTACGTCGATGGCAAGCCGGTACCCAGCCATAACGGCCTGCTGCGCCTACCGCCAGGCTGGCACGCCATCCAGGTCGAGGCGCTGCAGGTGAACATCAAACTTCCGCAGTGGAACGGGGTCGCGGCCTACTGGCGGATGGCGCCGGTTCTTGCGCATCAGACCTGCACATTGCGCATTACTCTGTATCCTGTCCGGCCACCTGCTATCTATGATGGGCAGATCGTGATGCTGATCCCAGGCCCACCCGGTCCGCCCGGTCCTCCTGGTGACGCTGGCTCCGCGCAGAACGCGGCGGTGGATAACCCAAGCCAGATGCTGCGATTAGCCCTGGATCTTTTGATAGATGATCTCTCGGCACAAGAACAAGACGTAGAAAACCAAATGAATGCCTATTTGCCGACTTACGGCTTCTATTATGTGCCGCCTCATGATGCATACCAGGTCCTCGCAGGTCCGGCCGGCCCTCCTGGCCTGGAGGGGGCATCTGGTCTCCCACCTGGGATTCTGCTTCTGCGCGATGAGAAGGGACAACTGCTTTTCGAGGAAATGAAAACACGCCTGGGCCTGCGGCAGATCGAGGAGAAGTTGGCCTACCTCAAGCCTCGCGTTGCCGATCCACCCTGGCCTCGGCCAAAGACCCTCCCGTATGGCATCGTTTTGCTGACACCAGAATTTCGGGCGGCGTTCGATGAAGCGATCAAAAACGCGCTGGCAGCGCCGATCCCTCCTCATGACCACCCCGATGATTTCGCCCTGGGGACGCCGATGGGTAGCCCTGGCGCGCGCGGTCCAAAAGGACCAGATGCGACCTCACCGGCCGGCACACCTGCGGTCCGCCTCTCCGCCGAGCAGACACGGCAACTCCTGAAGCAGTTCGCTAACGATAAGGACCTGCAGAAACAGATCGCAGATTTGCGTAATAAGGTCGATGACCTGGCCCTCTGGATCGGCGAGGATACCTCTCTGCCGTCGCATAAATAACACCTCTCTCCCCATTTCCGGCTACCTGCTTGCAACTTATGAGTGCTTGGACAGGTCTATGTCGGCAGAGGCTCAGATAGGCCCCCACCCCCGTCCCCTCCCCCAAATTTGGGAGAGGGGGGACGAAACTGAAAGCTTGTGCGCTCGCCCTAAATCTCCTCTAGCCGGCAGGCAGAGGCACAAGAGAGCAGTAGAATCTCCCCTCCCCTAAACTTGGGGGAGGGGTCGGGGGTGGGGGCCGTATGCTATAATGAAAGGCGCCTGCCGCAACCCATGCCGGAGTGAAAGAGAGTTATGTTAGCCAACGAGCTGCGACAGAAATATATCGAATTTTTCAAGAGCAAAGAGCATCTGTATCTGCCCAGCGCCCCGCTCGTGCCGATCGATATTCTCGGCAACGAGGACAAGACCGTGCTGTTTACCGGTTCCGGTATGCAGCAGTTCAAGCCCTATTTCGTCGGGGCGGCCGTGCCGCCCAGTCGCCGCATTACTACCGTCCAGAAGTGCCTGCGGACGGTAGACATCGATAGCGTGGGCGACTACTCCCACTGCACCTTCTTCGAGATGCTGGGCAACTTCAGCTTCGGCGACTACTTCAAGGCCGAGGTGATCCCCTGGACCTGGGAGTTTCTGACCGAATGGCTCAAGCTCAATCCGGAGCGTTTCTGCGTAACCGTCTACCTGGACGACGACGAGGCGTTCACCATCTGGCACCGCATGGTGGGTATTCCGGAAGACCGCATCCATCGCCTGGACGAGGACAAGAACTACTGGCCCGCGAACGCCATCACCGAAGGTCCGAACGGTCCCTGCGGCCCCTGCACCGAGATCTACTACCGCGTCGCGCCGCCGGAGGAGATGAACTCCGACCCGACCCTGACGCCCACGGAGCGGTTCAAGATCGACGACGCAGCGGGCCGCTATGTGGAGGTCTGGAACAACGTCTTCACGCAATACGAGCGCAGCGAGGACGAGCATGGCAAGGCGATCCTGACTCCCCTGCCCCAGAAGAACAACGATACCGGCGCGGGCTTCGACCGCCTGGTGATGGTCGTGCAGGACAAGGGCAGCGTCTTCGAGACCGACCTGTTCAGCCCGATCCTGGAGAAGATCGAGGAGTTGTCCGGCGTCAAGTACGGCGGCACGATGGACCCGGCCGATTTTGCGCTGAGGGTGGTCGCGGAGCACGTGCGCTCCATGGTCTTCTGCATCGCCGACGGCATCCTGCCGGGCAATGAAGACCGGGAATACATCCTGCGGTATATTATTCGCCGCGCCATTCGCTACGGCAAGAAAGAGCTTGGTTTCGACCGGCCGTTCCTGCATGAGGTCGCGCCGAAAGTGATCGAGCAGATGGGCGACTTCTATACGGAGCTGAGAGAGCGGCGGGAGCTGATCCTGAAAACGATCCAGGGCGAAGAAGAGCGATTCCTGCGCACGCTGGACAACGGCATGCGGAAGCTGGAGGAGATGTTCGAATCCGAGAGCGTCAAGGAGCTGGGCGTGCTGTCTGGTGAGGACGCCTTCATGCTCCACGATACCTTCGGCTTCCCGCTCGACCTGACGCGCGACATCGCGGCAGAGCGCGGCGTGAACGTGGACACGGCCGGATTCGAGCAGGCGATGGCCGACCAGCGGGAGCGTTCGCGGCAGGCCAGCGGCATGGGCAAAGAGGTCTTTACGGTCGGCGCCGTAGGCAGCGCCCTTACAATTTTGCCACCGACCGAATTCCTCGGCTACGGCCAGGTTACAGCGGAGGCGACCATCCTGGCGATCTACGACCGGGAGCGCCGGTCGCTGGAATTCGCGCGCCCCGGCGAGGAGGTCGAGATCGTCCTGGACCGCACGCCCTTCTATGCGGAAGCGGGAGGGCAGGTCGGCGATACCGGCCTGCTGACGGCCCCGGCGGGCGACACGACCTGCGCGCTCAAGATCGAAGTGACGGACACGCAGAAGCGGGAAGGCGTCTATTTTCACTCCGCGCGAGTGCTGGAGGGCGAGGCCAGCGTCGGGCAGACTGTCCATGCGGCGGTTGATGTGGAGCGGAGACGCCATATTATGCGTAACCACACGGCCACGCACCTGCTGCAAGCCGCGTTGCGCACCGTGCTCGGCTCGCATGTCCACCAGAAAGGCTCGCTGGTTGCGCCCGATCGCCTGCGCTTCGACTTCACGCACAACCAGCCGATGACTCCCGACGAGATCCGGCGCGTCGAGGACATCGTCAACGAGCATATCCTGGCGGACACCCTGGTCGTCGTCCATTCCGACGTACCCATCGCGGAGGCGAAGCAGCGCGGGGCGATGGCGCTCTTCGGCGAGAAGTACGGCGACCGTGTGCGCATGATCGAGGTGCCGGGCTTCAGTCTGGAGCTGTGCGGTGGCACGCACCTCTCGCACACGTCTCAGGTGGGGCTGTTCGAGATCATCTCTGAAACCGGCGTGGCAGCCGGCGTGCGGCGCATCGAGGCCGTCACCGGCGCGGGCGCTTACGCCTATGTGCGCAGGCAGGAAGCGATGCTGGGCGAGATCGCCTCCCTGCTCAAAGCCAACCCCTCCGACGCCGTCACCGCTGTCGAGCGCCTGATCGAACAGCGCAGGGAACTGGAGCGGCAGAACCGCCAGCTCAAGGCTTCGGGCGGCGCGGCACAGGCCGTAGACCTGACACCGCAGGATGTGCATGGCATTCCGGTCATCGTCCGCCGTGTGGACGGAGCCGATGCAGAGGCGCTGGCAAATCTCGCGGACCGCGCCGCGCAACAGCACCACTCCGCCGTCATCGTCTTAGGCACGGCCAACGACGGCAAAGTGTCCCTCACAGCCAAAGTGAGCAAAGACCTCGTGGAGAAGGGCCTGCACGCGGGTAACCTGGTGCGCGAAGTTGCCAGGATCACAGGCGGCGGCGGCGGCGGCCGTCCCGACTTCGCTCAGGCGGGCGGGCGTGATCCGAATAAACTGCAGGAAGCTCTCGATGCCGTGCCGCAATTGATCGAAGCCCAGCGGAAAAAGGGTTGATTCCTCTTTTTATTCGAGTCAGAGCACTACGACGAGAAGGAGGGAGTCCGCGAAGGCGGACTTTGGGTTTTAGCACGGGGTTTCAACACCGTGTGCTCCATCCGAAGGATGGTTGGCGGTATCGCAAAGTTGAGGGCGCGAACCGTTGAGCGACCGAACGTTTGCAGAGCCTCCAGACGGGTATTTCAATGCTCGGCTTACACGAGCCGGTCAAAAAATGAGAGGCAGGATTGGGAAGATAGGAATCATCCTCTTCCTGCTTCTCCTCGTGCAGACACCGGGATTCGCGCAGCCCCATGTCGTTCTTGTTCTCTGCGATGCGCTCACCTTCGAGGATGTCCACAACCAGGCTTATCCGCATCTCACGCACTTGGCGGAAGCAGGCGCGGTCGGCTTGATGAACTGTGTCGTCGCCGGGCCGCAGACGCCGGCGGCGGGAACGCTGACCCTGGCCGTTGGCCAGCACGTGCCGGCGGAGCCTACCGACGAACAGGCCGCCAATCCCTGGGAACACGTTCCCGGAGAGCGCGGCACAGCGCAGGAAGTCTACCAAAGGCGAACAGGACTGCCAGGCCCTACTGCCAACCACCCCTATCTTGTCGATTATCCCATCCTCCACCTGGGCATCGCCGGGCTGGCCCGCCGTGACCTCGATACCGCACGTCTGGGCGCGGCGCTGGCGCAGGCAACACCGCCGGTGCGCTCCCTGGTTTTTGGCAATGCCGATGTCGGAGGCTTGTGGGGACGGCGCGCGGCCCTGCTCACCGTCGATGCCGAGGGCACGGGCCGGGGACTGTTCACTCCTTTCACAGATCCGTCTTCGCTGGATGCTTATAGCGGCATCACGGACGCGGACTTTGTCGTTATTGAGCTTGGGGATACAGCGCGCATCGAGGCGAAACGTGGACACCTTTCCTCCACTGCCTATCGAACCGCCCGCGCGCAGGCTCTCGAACAGCTTGATAGCCTCCTCGGAATGCTTACAGAGCCAGAGCCGAAGGCGGGCATCCAAAGCGACATTCTGCTTGTCTCCCCTACCCCTCCTGCCGAGGATGCCGGTCCCTGGAGCCGGCTGACGCCCATCCTGGCCGCTGGCCCGGATTTCCCGCCCGGCCTGCTCACCTCGCCGACCACGCGCACGGCGGGCCTCGTCGCCAACGTGGACCTGGCGCCTACGCTTCTAACGCTGTTCCAGGCGCCCATTCCGGCAACGATGGAGGGACGGCCCATGCGCTCGGTCGGCAGCCCAGCCGACGGCCCGGAAAGGATCGCAGCCCTCACGCGCCTGGATGATACCGGAACCCTGAACGACAGAGCGACCATTCCGCTTATGATCGGACTGGGCGCGTTCTGTTTTCTGCTGGCGCTGGCCTGCCTGATCGCACGAAAGCTGGGAGGAGCGCGATGGTCGCGGCGGCTGGCGCCGGGAATGATCTTCACCCAGAACCTGCCGGCCGGATTGCTGCTGGCGACGGTCTGGCTGCCGTCTACGGTTTTGGGATACGGTCTGACCATCGCCGCCTGGATGGCCGGGCTAACAGCGGCCTGCTATCTCCTGGCACGCCTTCTCCGCATCGCTCCCCCGGTCGCCTGTGCCTTTCTGGGTATCGTTCTCGTGGCGGTGGACACGCTGGCCGGCCAGCCGCTTCTCAAGCTGTCCCTGCTCTCGAACTATCCGCTCTCCGGCATCCGCTATTATGGCGTCGGGAATGAGTATCTAGGGGTCGTACTCGGATTTGCGCTGGCGGGCGGCTTTGCCTGGTTGGACGACCGCCGTATTCCCTATCCGCCTGGTAATCAGGGACGCGCCAGGAGATGGGCGCTACTAGGGGTGTGGCTGGGATTGCTGTTCCTGCTCGGCTGGCCGGGGCTGGGCGCGAACGCGGGCAGCCTGATCGCCACCGGGGCCGGCTTCGGTGTCGGCGCGGCCATCCTGTTCGGAAGGCGGCCTACCGTCCGGCTCGGAATCGCCTGCGCGCTGGCGGGACTGGTGCTGGCCTTCGTCTTCGGCGCGATAGACGCCGCCCTGGCTGCGCGGGCCAGCTCGCATCTCGGCGCGACCCTGCAAGCTGCCTCCAATGGGCGCGGACCCGGCTACCTCTTCCAGATCGCCCTCCGCAAGATCGCCATGAACCTGCATATCCTGGGCACGCCCTGGCTCATCTTGCCCGCTGCCGCCGTGATTCTCACGGTCCTGGGCGCGCGATTTCTGGTCGGAGAGGCCGTCCGCGAAACCCTGAGCCGCCGTCCCTGGACAACGCGAGGATTGGCCGCCGCCCTGGCTGCCGCTCTCGCCTCCCTCCTCTTCAAAGACTCCGGCGTCGTCACGACGGCCTTCCTCGCAGGCTGCGTATGCGTCATCGTCCTCTACTATGCCCTAACTGATTCTTCTCCAGCTACTCCATGTGCCGGGCCTTGAAAGACCCGTCTGTTGGTCCTTCGGACAACCGCCCTGCGGGCGGAAAAGCTATTTGGGTGAGAGGAGAAAGCCTGATGGCTCCAGTCGCCGAAGGGCGACTTCGTGCCTTTGTTGCTGCGACTTCAGTCGCCCGAAGAAGGAAGGCTCCTATATACATAGTGCTCAGAAAGGTGAGAAACCTCCCCGCCTGTCGTCTGGCTGCTATCGACACTGCCCATGAAGTCTTTGAGAAAATCATAAAGCGTCTCGCCTTCTGATTTCTCCGCTTCTGGATTTGTGGTGGGCAGTTCCTTCCCTGTGCCGTTCTGCAGTTGCTGCCGCAGGAGGGTAGCAGCCAGGCCTTCCGCCGTCTGCCCCTCCTGGGCCGCTCTCTCACGCGGCCTGGCTTCCACATCTGGCGCCAGGCTGATAGTAATGCTCGTAAGAGATCACATCCTTCCCCAATATAGGTCCTTGCCTATTATAGGCCAGATATTGGCTGTCGGGAAGTTTCGATCCCGCTCCTTAATAGATTTCCGATGTTTTTGCCTTTTTTGGCAAAATGGCTGGTATCCTTTTCCTGCCAAAGTGGCTCTTTCTACAGGGAGCTTCGTTCGGAGAGGCGGAAGCGTGGAAGAGATTCGCGGGCTCATCGATAAGGCGACGGCGGCGCGGGCGGCGCAGGCGGAGAAGCACCAGGCGTTCGGGCAGATCGTCCGGCGCTTTCAGGACATGGTCTTCGGCTGCGCCTACGCCCTGCTCGGCGACTTTCACCTGGCTGAGGACGCCGCGCAGGAGACCTTCATCGTCGCCTGGCGCTGCCTGGACCAACTGCGCGCGCCGGAAGCGTTTCCCGGCTGGCTCAAACGGATCGCGCTGACGCAGTGCCACCATCTGACGCGCGGCAAGTCGCTTTCCCTGGTGGCTCTCGAAGCTGCCAGGGACCTGCCCTCTGCGGAAGCCGGACCGCAGGAGGCGCTGGAGCAGGCGGACCGCCGGCAGCGGGTACTGGCGGCCATCCAGGCGCTTCCGGAAGCCGAGCGGATGGTCACCACCCTGTTCTACATCGGCGAGTACTCCCAGAACGAGATCGCCGCCTTTCTGGAAGTCCCCCTCACCACCGTCAAGAAACGGCTGTGGTGCGCGCGGCAGAAACTGAGGGAAAAGATGCTCGATATCGTTCGCGATACGCTCCAGGAAAAGCGCCCGTCCAAAGACGAGCGGTTTGCCAGCACGGTCGCCCTCTACAACGAGGCGCTGGAGGCGCTGGTCAATAAGCTCAAGCAGGACCGCTATATCCTCGCCGCCATCCTCTACGGCAGCCTCTCCTACGACGAGGTGTGGGAGAAGTCCGACATTGATCTGCTGCTGATCAGCGCGGAGGAGAAGAAGGGCGAAAAAGCGTTCAACCTGGTGGAGAACGGCGTCAACATCCACGCCACCCTCGTGCCGCGCAGTCAGTTCAAGAAAATGCTGGAAGGCGCCCTGCAGAGCTCCTTCATGCACTCGTGCTTTGCCAAGAGCACGCTCCTGTTCTCCTGGGACGAGAGCATCAAGGAGTACTATGCCGACCCTCCCTCGGTCGGCGCGGCGGACCGGCAGTGGCAGCTCCTCAAAGCGGGTAGCGAGGTGGTCTATCTGCTTGCCAAGGCCGAAAAGTGGCTGTTCGTGAAGCATGATGTCTCCTACAGCTTCCTGTGGACTCTCTACGCGGTCAACAGTCTGGCGCGGATCGAGACGCTGATTCATAGCGAAGTGACGGCCCGCGAGGTGATCCATCAGGCCCTCAAGCACAATCCGCGCTTCTTCAAAGCCGTCTATACCGATCTCATCCATGACAAAAAGGACGAGGCCGTCCTGCGAGCCGCGCTGGAACAGATCAACCGCTACCTGGACGAGAAGGTTCCGCTGCTGTTCCAGCCGGTCCTGGACTTCCTTTCAGAATCGGGCGGCGCGCGCTCGACGACGGAGCTGGACGCCTATCTCGGACCGAAAGTGCAGACACACTCGCTGGCCTCCGCCTACGAATGGCTGGCGGACAAAGGCGTGATTCGCAAAGTCTCCGCGCCGGTCCGGCTGCACGAAAAAAGCCGGGTGACGATGGACGAAGCAGCCTACTACTACGACGGGAATCTTTAGTTTCTGCCTCACATTCCACGAGAACGTGTGCGAAGCACGCCCGGCGCGATAGCGCCTCACAGCGAAGGACTTTCGTCCATCGCGAGGTGATTGCGGGACGACAAAGAGGAGAAAGTATGAGCGGGGTCATCTCGGTCAAAAATGCGAGAGAGAACAACCTGAAAAGCGTGGACGTGGAGATACCGCGCGACAAGCTGGTGGTCTTCACCGGCCTGAGCGGATCGGGCAAATCCTCACTGGCGTTCGATACCATCTATGCGGAAGGGCAGCGCCGCTATCTGGAGTCGCTGCCGGCCTTCAATAAAAGGTTCGTTTCGCAGCTCAAGAAGCCGGACGTGGACTTCGTCTTCGGGCTGTCGCCGGTGGTCTCCATCGAGCAGAAGACCCTGAGCAAGAACCCACGCTCGACCGTGGGCACGATGACAGACATTTACGACTACCTGCGCCTGCTCTACGCCACCAACGGCGTGGCCCACTGCCCATACTGTGAGGGAGAGATTCCTATCAAGACCGTAGAGCAGATCGCCGAGCACGTACTTTCCCTGCCGCCCGGCACGCTGGTCGAGATCAGCGCGCCCGTCTTCAAGATCTATGGCGAGGACTACGCCTACCTGTTCGCCGAGATCCGCAAGAAGGGCTATCGCCGCCTGCGCATCGACGGCGACCTCGTGGACATCAGCGAAGACGTCGAGATGGACGAGGGCGTCGGCTACGACATGGAAGCGGTCATCGACCGGTTCGTGGTGAAGCGGGAGCTGCTGAAGCAGTTGCGCGCCTCCATCGCCAACGGCCTGAAGGTCGGCGAAGGGTTCCTGCGCTTCCGTATCCTCCACAGTGAGAAGCCGGCCGACGAAGAGGCGTTCACCGCCGAGTTCGCCTGTCCGGACCATGCCATTGTGAGGGGCGATCTGGAGCCCTACTACTTCTCATTCAACGAGATGGACAGCGCCTGCCCGACCTGCCTGGGATTGGGGACCTACCTGAAGGTCCACCCGGACCTGCTCGTGCCGGACAAGAACCGCAGCATTCAGGGCGGCGCGTTCCTACCGGAAGCGTTCAAGTACGACAAGAACGCCTGGAGCGGCCGGCTTATGTACAGCCTGTCCCGGCGCTACTGCTTTAGCCTGGACACGCCGTTCGGAGAGCTGCCGCCGCAGATCGTCGAGATCCTGTTCTACGGCACGAAGGGCGAGCGGTTTCCGCTGCTTTTACCGGAAGGCGCGACGAAGGGCGATCAGCATATCGGGAAGCTGTTCCGCTTCGATGGCATCATCAACGACATCGAGCGCCGCTACCGGCACTACCGGCGGGAGAAGATCGCCAACACCTGGATGGAAGAGTATCTCAAGAAGGTGATGGTCGAGCACATCTGCCCGGACTGCGAAGGCCGGAAGCTGAAGCGACAGCGGTTCCTGGTGACGGTCGAGGGCCGCAACATCCATGAATTGGGCACGCTCCCGCTCTGCGATCTACGCGAGCTGCTGGAGACGGTACACACCTTTCCGCGCCTGCAGGAAGCGGGAGAGCAGATCCTGGGAGAGATCCGCACCCGGCTGGATCTGCTGCTCGACATCGGCCTGGACTACCTGCACCTCAACCGCCGGGCGACGACTCTGGCCGGAGGCGAAGCGCAGCGCATTCGCCTGGCGATCCAGATCGGATTGGGCCTGATGGGCATGCTCTACGTCCTGGACGAGCCGAGCATCGGCCTGCACCCGCGCGACAACGTCAAGATGATTCAGACGCTCAAGCACCTGCGGGACATCGGCAACACCGTCTTCGTCGTGGAGCACGACGAGGAGACGGTCCGCTCCGCCGATTATATCCTGGAACTGGGCCCTGGTCCCGGAGCGCACGGCGGCCAGATCGTCGCACAGGGCACCCTCGAAGAGATTCTGGCGCACCCTGATTCGCTGACGGGCCGGTACCTGAGCGGCCGGGAGAAAATCTCCGTGCCGGCGGCCCGGCGCGCCTCGAACGGCCATGCGTTGCGCATCCTGGGTGCGCGTGAGAACAATCTACGCAACATCGACGTGGAGATTCCGCTGGGGATCTTCGTCTGTGTCACCGGCGCGTCCGGCTCCGGGAAGAGCACGCTGGTCAACGAGATCCTGTACAAGCGGCTCACCGCGCACTTCCACGACACGCGCATCCTGGCCGGCGATCACGACGCCATCACCGGAATCGAGCGCCTCACCGACGTAATCGACATCGACCAGTCCCCGATCGGGCGCACGCCGTCCTCCAATCCGGCCACCTACATCGGCGTCTACGACTCGATCCGCCAACTGTTCGCCAGCCAGCCGGAATCGCAGGCGCGCGGGTACACGGCGTCCCGCTTCAGCTTCAACTTGAAGGGCGGGCGCTGCGAAGAATGCGCCGGGCAGGGAATCGTGACCACGCACCTGCAGTTCATGCCGGACGTGGAGACGCCGTGTCCGACGTGCAAGGGGGCGCGCTACAATCCGGATACGCTGGAGATCACGTACCGGGGCAAGAACATCGCGCAGGTGCTCGACATGCCCATCGAAGAGGCGGTGTGCTTCTTCACGTCGCATGCGCTCATCGCGCACAAGCTGGGGGTCTTGAACGCGCTGGGCATGGGTTACCTGAAGCTCGGCCAGTCCTCGACGACCATCTCCGGCGGCGAGGCGCAGCGGGTCAAGCTGGCGCACGAGCTGGGCAAGATCAAGCGAGGCAGTCGCAACCTCTACATCCTCGACGAGCCGACCACCGGCCTGCACCTGGCGGACATCCAGCGTCTGCTGGATAGCCTGAATCGTCTGGTCGAGGCCGGCAACACGGTCCTGGTGATCGAGCACCATCTGGACGTCATCAAGACCGCCGACTGGATCATCGACCTCGGCCCCGAAGGCGGGCATAAGGGCGGCGAGGTCGTCGCGGTGGGCACGCCGGAGCAGATCGCGCTTCATCCCCACTCGCACACCGGCCGCTTCCTCGCACCGTATCTGGCTTAGAGCTTTGGGGCGAAAAGGGGAACAAAAAGACGGGCGAAATCCCACATAGGGATGATCGCCCGTTTCCATAAAGACAGCCCCCTCGGTAGGAGGATCCAGGAGAAGCACAGGTTAGGAGCGGCTATGTAGGCCGCACTCCAGCTTGATAAAATTCGACCAGCGACCGGCGCGCTCGTCCTCGCCGGGACGCACGGCGCGCGTGCAGGGCCAGCAGCCGATGCTCGTATACCCCTGGTCGTGCAGCGGGTTGTAAGGCACGTCGTGGACGCGGATATAGGTCCAGACGTCGCGCTTGGTCCAATTAGCCAGCGGGTTGATCTTGATGAGATGGAAGGTCGGGTCCCACTCAACGATGCCGGCGCGGGCGCGATCCGGAGTCTGGTCGCGGCGAATGGCGCTGATCCAGGCGTCGTAGCCGTACAGCGCGCGGCGGCACGGCTCGACCTTGCGGATGCGGCAGCACTCGTCCGGGCGGGTCAGGTAGAGCGGCCCGCCGGAACGTCGCTCCATCACCTCGACCGGCTCCTCGGCGCGCACCGCCTCGACGGCGATGCCATACTGCCGGCGGATCTGCTCCTTGAGCGCCAGCGTCTCCGAGAACTGATAGCCCGTATCCAGGTTGAAGACGCGCACCCCGCGACCTTTCGGCGCGATTTTTGCCAGCATCGAAAGCAGTACGCAGCCCTCCGGGCCGAACGCTGTCGCCATCGCCAGCTTCGGCGCGTAGAGCTGGACGGCCCAGCGCAGAATCTCCTCCGGTGTCTGGTCCTCCAGGGCATCGCTGAGCACCTTTAAGGACTGCTCCAGCGGCACCCCGCTTCCTATCCACGTCAGCATCGTTTACTCCGAAGTTGCTAGCGACTAGCAACTGTTCTTCATTCCACTCCCACCGGCGCGTGCGAACGGGCGGGCGGCGGCGTCCAGGTCGGATCGTCCTGGGCGAGCAGGTGCAGGCCGAGGAAAGCGCCCAACTCTTCATTGGTATGCCGGTCCACGAACTGCCCGAAATTCTCCTCCGGCCGCTTGTGCGCCTTGTAGGCGTGCAGCAGATTCTCCAGGGCGTACTTGACCTTGTCGGCAGGGACTTTGCGCTGGATCGGACGGACGAATTTAGCGTCCGCTCCGAGACGACCTCCCAGACCGATGTCGAACGCTTCCACCTGCGTTCCGTCGGTCAGACGGGCCAGGCAGCCCTGCAGGCCGATGTCGCCGATGTGGTGCTGGCCGCAGGAGTTGGGGCAGCCGTTGATGTGGATGCGCAGCGGCTCGTCCCACAGCATCTCGCTCTCCAGGTGGGAAACGATCTCTCGCAGCCGGTGCTTGGTCTCGGTGATTGCCAGATTGCAGAACTCGTTGCCTGTACAGGAGACGGCGCCTTTGTGGAATTCGGAGACCTCCCACACGAACCCGGCGTCCTTGAGGGCCGCCTGAACCTCTGGAAGATCGGCCTCGGCGATATTGGGGAAGAGATAGTTCTGCTGGTTGGTGGTGCGCAGGCTGCCCTGGCAGTACCGCTCGGCGATGCCGGCGGCGGCGAACATCTGGTCGGCACTGACACGCCCGGTCATGACGGAAACCCCGATCCAGTAGAGGCCGTCCTGCTTCTGGCGCTGCACGCCCAGGTGGTCCTGCTGGCGCTTGCCCTGCGGCTCTAGCCAGTTTATGGCCGTCTCCGGGGTCCAACCCAGGTGCTGGATGAGAACTTCGCGGAACTTCTCCGCGCCCCAGTCGGCCACCAGGAACTTGAGGCGGGCGTGGTTGCGGCGCTGGCGATAGCCGTCGTCGCGGAAGATTTCCGTCACGGCGCGGCAGACATCCACCACCTGCTCCGGCGTGACGTAGACGTCGAGCCGCTGGGCAAAGTAGGGCTGCGTGCTCAGCCCGCCACCGACCCGCACGTGAAAGCCGGTCTCCCATGTGCCCTGCCGTCGGCGGCGCACCGCCGTGATGCCCAGGTCGTTGATCTCCGGCTGGTTGCAGTGGATGGGGCAGCCGGAGATAGAGATTTTATACTTGCGGGGCAGATCGGAGAACTCTTTATTTCCCAGGAAGGTGCGGGTGACCTCGTGGATGATCGGGCGGGTGTCGTAAAGCTCGTTAGGATCGAGGCCGGAGACCGGGCAGCCGCAGATGTTACGGGTAATGTCCCCACAGGCGCCGGTGGTCGTCAGGCCGGCGGCATGCAGCCGCTCGATCGCTTTCGGAATATTCTCGATGGTCAGCCAGTGGAACTGGAAGTTCTGGCGCGTGGTAATGTCGGCGATGTTGTTGCCGTAGTCGCGGGCGACTTCGGCCACGGCGCGCATCTGGGCCGCCGTCAGATCGCCGCTGGGGATCTTGACGCGCAGCATGAAGTGGCCCTCATTGGGCTTCTGCTGGTAGATGCCGTACCAGCGCATGCGCGCGAAGTCGTCCGGCGTGATGGTATGAAAACCGGTCTGCGCGTAGCGCAGGATGTCCGGCCACACGTCCAGGCCGTCTTTTTCCTTCTTGATTGCCTCTACGTCCGCTTTCGCCATGATCGCTTACTCCTGACAGAACCGCATCCGGGCTAAAAAAGTTTACTAAGTTAGTCAACTTAGTAAACTTTCTCTATTGTACTCCTGTTTCCCCTGCTTGTCAACCAGGAAAGGCGACTTTTCCGATTATTTAGATGAATTTAATAACAGAGGGCTTGTTCGGGCGGCTGGTATTGCCAGGCTTTTCCCCTGCTCTGGAGTAAGTAGCCGCTCAAAGGGAAAGGCAAAACTTTATCGTAGCAGTCCGCGCAGGCGGACTTTGCGCCTTTGTTGCTGCGGCTTCAGCCGCCCGCAACCGTGCCTTTCGGAAGGGGGAATCGGGGGTCAATCCGCGAGGGCGCGACCGCGGGTCTCGATGACCCAGGGCATGGCCAGCAGGCCGACAAGGGGAACGATGCCGACCCAGAAAAGGGCGTGCATCGCGCTTTCGAGGGAGCCGGAAGAGCGGCTGACGAGGAACGGGCCGGCGGCGGCGATCACCCGCCCGATGTTGTAGCAGAAGCCGGCGCCAGTCCCCCGCAGGCGCGTGGGGAACAGCTCGGGCAGGTAGTAGGTGAAGCTGCCGAAGACGCCGAAGACCGTCAGGCCGATGAGGAAGCACATGTAGAGGCGCGTCACGGGAGCGAGCGCCAGGCCGAAGGTGGTCATGACGGAGGCGGCCGAGAGCAGGAAGTAGATCAGGAACATCTTCTTGCGGCCGAGGTATTTGGACGCCGGAATGGTCAGCATCGTGCCGATCAGCCCGCCCAGGTTGAAGCTGTTGGTGGCGATCCTTTTCCACTGCTCCGCCAGGGCCGCCGTGAGCGGGCTCGCCTGCGCCAGCTTGGTGGCGATCAGCGGAATGAACGCGCTGCAGCTCCACCAGGTGATAAGCGCCGTCACCGCCGTCGCGAAACCGCTGATCGTCAGCGCGCGGAACTGCGGGCTGAACAGCTCGGACACCCGCGGCAGACTCACCTGCGCGGCTGTCGATTTCCAGCGCTCCGGCTCCTTTACGAAGACGCGCACCAGAAAGGCGACCGCCGCCGGTATAAGGCCCGACAGGAACACGTACCGCCAGGAGATTTCGGGGCTGCCTTTCATGAGCACGCCCGCGATCTGATAGGTCACGTAGGTCGCCAGGAACAGACCGACCGGCGCGGAGGTGTAGAGCAGCGCCCCCGCCTCCACGCGCCGCTTCTCCGGCACGACTTCCGCCACCATCGCCGCGCCCGCCGCCCACTCGCCCCCGATCCCCAGGCTGGCCACTACCCGGAACAGTATCAGCAGCCAGATGTTGGGCGCGAAAGCGCAGGCCGCCGTGCCCACCGAGTAGAGCGCCATGGTCAGGAGCAGCGTGCGGGTACGGCCGATGTGGTCCGCCACCTTGCCGAAGAGGACGCCGCCGGTCGCCCAACCGAGGAGAAGCAGCGAGGTCAGGCCGCCAGTCCACTGCAGCGTCGCCCGCTGCGCTTCATGCGAGCCGAGCTTGAGGTGCAGCAGCGTCGGGATGCAGTTGGGCGCGACGTAGTTGAACAGCAGCCCGTCGAAGACGTCGAAGCCCCATCCTAGCCAGGCCGCGAAGAGGACCAGCCACTGGTAGCCGGTCATATCCAGCAGCAGGGTACGGCTCTCGGCAGGTGGCGCGCTCGAAGCGGGCGCTTCCATTCTTTAGTCCTCCTGGCGTCTTCGCAGTAGGGAAAATTCCGGTTGAAAAATAGTGCGCTGTCATCCCGGTATGGAACGTATAACACATATTCCATATTCCGGAGCCGGTGAGGAGTTCGGCAAACTCTGCGGTAACTCCTCTCTCGCCTAAACCTCACCCTCTGCTCTCTTCTTCGTAAGGAGAGGGGGAGCGATAAGGAGAAGAGCACCTATGCCCCCAAACATCCAACAGGCTACGCAGCCGGCCGCGCACGAGACGGCACATTCGGCCCTGCCGCCGGGCACGCCCGCCCCGGACTTCTCTCTGCACAGCACGCCGGATCAGTCCGTCTCCCTGACCGATTTTCGCGGCCAGCCGGTGATCCTGGCCTTCTATCCCGCCGACTGGAGTCCGGTCTGCGGCGACGAGATGGCCCTTTTCAATGAGATGCTCCCGCTCTTCCAGCGCTATAACGCGGAATTGATCGGCATCTCGGTCGATGGCGTCTGGTGCCACCTGGCGTTTGCCAAAGACCGCCATCTGCGCTTTCCGCTGCTCTCCGATTTCGAGCCAAAGGGAGAGGTGGCGCGTCAGTATGGCGCCTATCGCGCGCACGATGGCTTCAGCGAGCGGGCGCTGTTCGTCATCGACGGAGAAGGCATTATCCGCTGGAGCCACGTCTCCCCGGTCGGCATCAATCCCGGCGGCGAGGGCATTCTGGCGGCCCTGGAAGCCCTGCCCCGGCACGAGGGCCACACGGAGGGAGGCGCGCGATGAGCCTGACCCCGCCCGTTACCGAGCGCGACCACACGCAGGGTCCGCCGAACGCGCCGGTCACTCTGGTCGAGTATGGCGATTATGAGTGCCCACACTGCGGCCATGCCTACCCGATTGTCAAGGCGATCCAGGAGCAGATCGGCGACAATCTGCGCTTCGTCTATCGCAATTTTCCGCTCTCCCAGGCACACCCGCACGCCGAACACGCGGCGGAAGCGGCGGAGGCGGCTGGCGCCCAGGGCCGCTTCTGGGACATGCATGATATCCTTTTCGAGCGCCAGGAGGCGCTGGACGATCCCGACCTGGTCGATTATGCCGGCGCCATCGGCCTGGATACCGGCCGCTTCATCAAGGATATGGAAGAGGGCGTCTTTGCCGACCGGGTGCAAGAGGACTTCCTCAGCGGAGTACGCAGCGGCGTGAACGGCACCCCCTCCTTCTTTATCAATGGCGCCCGCCACGACGGCTCCTACGATTACGAAACGCTGCTGGCGGCTATCGAAAAGGCCGGGGCTGGGGGTTAGTGAACGAATACTTCGGGGACGCTGGCGCGTCAAGGCCGGCGTCCCCAGACAAACGGGCAAGAGTTGACAAAGGAGGATGGGATTTGCTATACTGAATGCGTGAGGACAACGGTATTGGCGCGACCGAGAAGGAGTGGTTATGCCCACTAAGCCCGACTCCCGGCCTCCCGTCGTATTCGCCCATCCGAGTGAGGCCGAGATCGCTCATCTGCTGGACTTCTACCACGTTGCCTGGCAATACGAGCCCCGCTCGTTTCCCCTGGAATGGGACGCGGAGGGGCGTCCCACGCAATCCTTTACCCCCGATTTTTACCTGCCCGACTACGATCTCTTCCTCGAAGTGACCACCATCAAGCCCGGCCTCACCCACCGCAAGAACCGCAAAATCCGCAAGCTTCGCGAACTTTACCCTGACGTGATGATCAAGCTGCTGGCGCTCAAGGACGTGGAGGCGCTGCTGATGAAGTACGGGCGGCAGGTGCAGTTGAAAGTAGAGGAAGAGGGGCAGGCAAGAAAAAACCTGAGCGACGGGGAGCTTCTCACCGACTGCACCGCATCGGGTTCCGAAATTCACGACACCTCTTCTGCCTCAACAGACCTTGCGACCCATCGAAGTCAGGCAAAGCGCAGAACTGCGTGAACCGTCTGACCGATACCACCCTTGCGGGCAACTCTCCGCTTCTGCTTGAAAGCAGATCCTCCGAGGACCGCTCAACCTACCTTGCGGCAGATCGCGCCGATCTTCAGAATCGATCCATCTTCTCCCAGATGCCTCAACGAGCTATCAGTGCAGAGCGCTCTTTATCGCTCAGGCTGCGCTGTCGGGGTTTATTCCATACAGCGTGATGACATTATAGTGGACGCCGTCGCGTTTGTCAAGGGGTCTGGAAACATTTTTTGAAAATATTTTTTCGGGGGATTTCGACCGCATGGACGAGGATTTAGAGCAGATCATTATCCCGGCGGCCCGGCTTCGGGCAGGCGTGCGGGCGCTGGGCCGGCGGATCACCCGCGACTACGCGGAGCGGGATCTGCACCTCATCACCATCCTGCGCGGCGGCCTCTTCTTCCTCACCGATCTGGCCCGCGCCATCGCCCTGCCGCTCTCGCTCGACTGCCTGGGCATCTCCAGCTACGCCGGCCAGCAGCAGGGCACCGTGCGCCTGACCAAAGACCTGGACGACAGCATCCAGGGCCGGGACGTGCTCATTGTCGAGGACATCATCGACACCGGCCTGACCCTAGCCTACATCCGTCGCCACCTGCTCCTGCGCGAGCCGGCCTCCCTGCGTATCTGCACCCTTTTAGACCGGCCTTACCGGCGCATCGTAGACATTCCCGTCGACTACGTCGGCTTCGAGATTCCGGACGTCTTCGTCGTCGGCTACGGCCTGGACTGGCGCGGGCGCTACCGCAACCTGGACTGCATCGCCACCCTCAGACCGGAGTTGTATCGTTAACTCTCCTTGACAGATAACAACCATACGGATACAATACAGCATATCCATAATGATTGGATGAGAAACTCTGGATTTTCCGTCAAGGGAGACTATACCTTCAGGAGACTCATCCATGCGAACCAAGATTCTGAGCGGAATCGCCGCCGTCGCCTGCCTGCTCGGCACGATGGCTGCCGCCCAGGCCCAGAGCCAGATTCACTGGGCGGCTTCTTATGCCGCCGCGATGGACCAGTCCCGCGAGACCCGCAAGCTGGTCCTGGTAGAATTCTATACCGATTGGTGAGGCTGGTGCAAAAAGCTGGATCGCGACAACTATCCGGATAAGCGCGTGATCCAGGCTGCGGGACAGTTTGTCCCGCTCAAACTGAATGCGGAGCAGGAGGGCCGCTCGCTGGCCCAGCAGTACGGCGTGAGCGGATTTCCGACCTTCCTGTTCCTCGACGGGGCCGGCAAAGTGCAAGACAAGATCGTCGGCTATCTGTATCCGGCGGACTTCGCTGCCAGGCTCGCCTCGATCGCGAAGGCGCATAAGATCGCGCCGACCCCGCAGGCGCGCGGTCGGAGCCTTCCCTCGGAAGCCCAGTCGGCGGGAGAACTGGCCGCCAATCTGATCCGGCAGGGCGACATCCCGCACGCCGAAGCGCTCGTCGCCTCCGCGGAGCGCAAGGACCCACTCAACAAGGGCGGCTACCTGACCACCGCCTATAACGGGCTGGGCGCCTACTATCAAAACAAAGGCCAGCTCGACAAGGCGGTCCCGTTCTTCCAGAAGGCCGCCCGGACGGGAAAGCAGCCTTACGACGTGGCGTACGCGCATATCGGCATCGCCCTCTGCTGCCTGCAGCAGAAGAAGCCGGCGCTGGCTGTGCCGGAGCTGCGCGCCGTGCTCGTTCTGCCCAACTGCCCTCCGGGCATGAAGCAGTTGGCGGCAAAGACGCTCGAAGCCGCGCAGAAAAGCGCGCCCTGATCGTCTCGCTCGAACGGACTTATTCTACGAAGGAATCTACTACGGAAAAGGACTCATCACGTTGAGAGCAACGCTTCTAGGCAGCCTGGCTGCCGGCATCGGCATCGCCGTCATGGCGGCGCCGGCGCTGGCCCAGAGCCGGATTCACTGGGCGCCCTCCTATGCCGCCGCCCTGGCACAGGCGCGAACGACCCACAAGCTGGTCATGGCCGACTTCTACGCCGACTGGTGTGGCTGGTGCAAGCGGATGGACCGCGACACCTATACGGACCAGAAAGTCATCCGGCTGTCCCAGCAGTTTATCCCGGTGCGGGTCAATTCGGATCGGGAGGGCGCTAACGCCGCGCGCCAATATGGGGTGACCGGCCTCCCGACCGTCCTGTTCATCAATAGCTCCGGCCGCGTGGAGGACACGATCAACGGCTACCTGCCGCCGGCCAATTTTGCCACCGAGCTGACTCGCATCGCTCAGGAGCACCAGCAGATACCGGTCCTGCAGTCTCGCTTCCGGGCACATCCGCAGGATGTGGAGGCGGCCGGCAAGCTGGCAGACTTGTACGCCCGGCAGCGGGATACGGCCCGCGCCGGCGCCGTTCTGGCCTCGGCAGAGCAGCGCGATCCCCACAACAGCCGTGGCTGCCTGACCCGAGCCTACAACGATCTGGGCGCCGCCTATGTGCAGCAGGGGTCCCTGGACCAGGCCATTCCGCTTTTCCGCAAGGCGTCCCGGACCGGCAAGCAGCCTCTCGACGTGGCCTTCGGACATATGAGCCTTGCCATCTGCTATCTGCAGCAGCACGAGCCTGCTCAGGCGAAACCGGAGCTGAAAGCGGTGCTGGCAATGCCGAACGCGCCCGGCAGGATCAAGCAGGCAGCCCAGCAGATGTTAGGCGCGATTCAGCAGCACGGCGGCTAACCGCCGCACAAACGTTCGGTTATCAACGCACGAAAGGAGAAGCAACGATGCGAGCGAGCCTTCTTAGCAGCCTCGCGGCGGGTATCGGCATCGCCGCGATGGCGATGCCGGCGCAGGCCCAGGATCACATCCAGTGGGCCTCGTCGTTCGATGCCGCGCTGGCGCAGGCCAAAGCCAGCCACAAGCTGGTCATGGCCGATTTCTACACCGATTGGTGACACTGGTGCCAAAAGCTGGATCACGATACGTATCCGGATAAGCGCGTGATCCAGGCCACGGGACAGGTTGTCCCGATCAAGATCAATGCCGAAAAGGGAGGCGGTCCGGCGATCGCCAAGAAGTACGGCGTGCAGGGTTATCCGACCATTCTGTTCATCAATGGCGACGGCGAAGTCGAGAACAAGATCGGGGGCTATGAGGACCCGGCTCCGTTCGCCAACGACCTGAAAGACATTGTCCAGACGCACAAAGAGTTTCCCATCCTCCTGGCCCGCCATAAAGACCATCCGAACGACCTGGAGACCACCGGGAAGCTGGCCGTCCTGTATGCCAAGCGGGGCGACGAGACAAAGGCTTCCGACCTGATCGCCGAAGCCGAGAAGACCGACCCCAATAACAGCAAGGGCTATCTGACCAAAGCCTACAACGCGCTCGGCGACGACCATCAAAACCAAGGCCAGTTCGACAAGGCGATCCCCCTCTTCCGCAAGGCCGCCGACACCGGCAAGAAACCCGACGACGTGGCCTATGCGCGCATGAGCATCGCCGTCTGCTATCTCCAGCAGAACAAGCTCTCCGAAGCCGTCCCGGACCTGAAAGCGGTGGCGGCCATGCCGGATGCCCCCAAAGACCTCAAGGATCAGGCGCAGGCGATTCTGAACCAGATCCAGAAGCAGAACGCCAACAAGGGGTCCGGCCAATGAGAGCAAATCTGCTTATCGGCGGCCTCGCCGCCGGTGCCTGCTTCTTATGGGTCGGAACGGCGGCCCGCGCGCAGGAAGCGATCTCCTGGGAGACCAGCTATGCGGCGGCTCAGACGAAGGCCAAAGCCGCCGACAAACTCATGATGGTCGACTTCTACGCCGACTGGTGAGGCTGGTGCCATAAGCTGGATAACGAGACATATCCCGATAAGCGCGTTATCCAGTGGGCGGGACAGGTTGTCCCGGTCAAAATCAATCCCGAAAAAAGCCAGTCCGACGTCGCCAAGCATTTCGGCGTGCGCGGCTATCCCACCATTCTCTTCATCAATCCCGACGGCCAGGTCGAAGGGAAGATTCCTGGATACGAGGCTGCCGGCCCGTTTGCCCACACGATGCGTAAGCTAGTGATGGCGCACCGCTACTATTCGGAAGCGGAACCCAAGTACGAGCGCGATCCCAAGGATGTAGAGGCTATCTGCAAGCTCTCGGCGGCAAGCTCTTTGCGGGACGATCCGGAGCATGCCAAGGACCTGATCGTCGAGGCCAAAGCGGCCGATCCGAAGAACGCCAACGGCTATCTTGCCATCGCCTACAATGCGCTCGGCGACTACTACCGCGAGCACGGCCCCGTAGACACAGCGATCGTGGCCTTCCAGAAGGCAGCTCAGTCCGGCAAGCAGCCTGCGGATCTGGCCTACGCGCACATCAGTCTGGCCCTCTGCCATGAGGACCAGAAACAGTTCGGAGAAGCGCTCTCCGAATTGGATAAGGCCGTCGCCGTGCCGGACTGCCCCAAGAACTTCAAGGACCAGGCCCAGGAGCTGCGTACCAAGATTGAGAAGGAGCAGAACGGAGCGTGAGCCGGGCCGCCCGCGGGGCCCTACCCGCTGCCCGTCTGGCAGGCCTTCGGCATGCGTAGCGAGCCGGTGCTTGCACCGTGCCTCGCGGAGAACCGCCCTCACGGGCGGATTTTAAGCGGAATAGAGTCCGGGCCGTGTCGCTTTCGCGCTGCGGCCCACTTTTTTCGTAATTGAGGCTATCAAGGTCAATGGCTGCACATGCCAGGCCTGTGACGATGAAGTAACGATAAGCTAACGTTCGCCTCGTATAATAACCTTGGAGTTTCGTTTCCTACATTTCCACATGGAACGAAGGACCTGAAAGCGTTCTCAATGAAGGTTGTGGCCGCCACCGAATACTCCGTAAAGTGATGCAGGGTAGCGAAAAGCTGGATCTGATACGCTTTAACATTTTGCAACCTGCGCTGATGGAAGGAACTGGCGGCCCGGACTCTATTCCGCTTAAAGTCCGCCCGTGAGGGCGGTTGGCCGAAGGCCTACCAGACGGGTCGTTCACGGCCCGGTCTACCCCATGCCTGAAGAGGACTTCGGGCATGGGATAGGGGTAAGGTTTATGGTTGGGGTAGCGGCAGCATGGCGTCGTGGAAAGGCTGAGAGGTGACGTAGCGGGTCTGGTAGTCGCGCCAGTCCTGGACGTGACGGCGGTAGACCGGATCGTCCTCCAGGCGGCCGGGCGGCGTGTCGTAGGTAGAGACAGAATGAGTCGGCAGTGGCAGAACCGTGCTGGAGAAGGTTGTGTTGAGGTTGCCATCTTTCTCCCAGCCGTCCCCGATCATCACGAAGTCGCGCGTCCAGCCGGCAGGGGGAGGCGGAGGCGCAGGGAAGCGCAGGTACAGCTCGTCGCCCGCGTTCATAATAACGTAGCGGTCGTCGATCTGCTTCACCAGCGGGCGCACGTCGCCATAGCGCGTATAGTAGCCCTCCAGATCGAGCCACTGCGGGCTTTTGCTGCAGAGGTGGTCGTAGTCCGGCCATTCCGGCGCGGAGCGGCTCGGCTGATGCGTGACCGAGAAGCCGCGATAGCGCAGATCGGCGACCGCCGGAGCGATCCGCTGCATTTTGAGCGGCGTCTTCGGCAGGCCTGCGGCCCAGCCGAGGAAGTCCCAATAAATCTCGAGGTTCGTGCGCAGGCGCAGACGGCGCGGCGCTCCGGTTCGGAAGATTCCGGTCAGATCAAGCAAGATGGTCTTGACCTTGCCCGCCGGGAAGCCCAGGCCGCGCCGGGCGACCACCCAGCCCCCTTTGCCGTCCGGAACCTCCAGACTCAGGCCCTGCGGCAGATCGTGATGCCCCTGGCTGATCGCCACGTTGATCGAGCTGTCCGTCGGATGGATCCAGCCTTTCGCCACCAGCCAGAGCGGCCCCGTCTTCGGCACGTCCGGGCCAAGCTCCACCTCCACATAGTGGTCCCGCGTGATCCCCTGGTACTCTCCCCGCCCGAACGTATCCAGATAGCGCCCATCCACCGCGCGCACGATGTCGGTCACGTCGTTGCCGAGATCGTCCGTCGCGCGGGCGAAGGGGCGCGCGGGCGTAGTAGCATAGAGGGCTAGAGGCGGCGGCGGGACCGCGAACCGCTCGTCCACATAGATGTCGGTCCCGACCGGATGGTCCACGGTCATGAGCGCCAGGTAATCGAAGTAGTGGGTCTCCCACAGTTCGGCGGTGATGCTCAGGTCGTAGAAGCCCTGGCGGGCGGCAAGCTGGTCGCCGCGAACCTTGACCCAGTCCTGCGTCTGCGAGACGCCTGCCGTAGACTGCGCGTTGATCTTCAGGCCCAGCGGCGATTTCCAGATGCAGTCCGTAATCAGCTCCATCTTCGTGCCGTTGAAGGCGAACAGCCAGGGACACGAGCCGTTCAGGCGCTGCTCCGCCACGATGCGCTGATCGCCCTTCCAGCCGAACTCGGCCCGCGGGGAGCCGTTCGGCCAGACGATCCGCAACGCATCTAACTGCGCGTAGGTTCCCAGGCCGAAATGGACGACCGGGCCGGTGATGGGCTGCTTCTGGTAAAGCAGGCCCGCCCGCGTCTCCATCTCGCCCCCCACCCCGAAAGAGTTGATGCGGTCGTCTCCGACCAGCTCGTGCGGCGCGACGTAGGCGGCGCGCGGCTGGAGGTCCTGCCAGTGGTAAGGCTTCGTGCCGGAATTGATCAGGCGGACGGGCTGGCCTGCCGCGGAGAGACCGATCAGGTCCAGCCGCCCGTTGTCGGAGGGCAGGATGACGGAAATGGCGCGGGCGTTGAGCGGCGCAGCGAGCGGCTGCAGGCTCCCTTTCCCGTCGCTCAGCCAGATTTGCGAGCCGGAGGAGCCGGTGGCGATCAGATCCAGGCTGCCATTGTTGTCCAGATCGGCCCAGAGGAGGCGCGCGGAGCCATCCGAAGGCGCCTGCTGCCAGCGGGCGATCTCGCTGGTATCCCAGCCGGAGCCATCGGGACGGTGAGCGATGCGGAGGATATCGCCGTCGGCGCGGAGCACTGCCAGATCCAGCACGCCGTTCGGATCGGCGTCGGTGACGGAGAGAGCGGTGAGCTTGCCTAAATTCGGCGGCAGCGGCAGGGCGCGGAAATGGCCGGAGCGCTCGTTACGGAAGACGGTCAAGCGTCCCTGGTCGTCCAGCAGGGCGGCATCGGGAACGCCGTCGCCGTCCAGGTCCGCCCAGGCAAAGGCGCGCACGTTCGTCACGCCGGGGAAGGGATCGATCGCGATGAACGTCCCATCGCCGTTGTTGCGCAGGACCACCGGCGGCCCGTGGACGGCCGCCAGCACGATATCCAGGTCGCCATCCGATTCGATGTCTACCGCCCAGGCGCCCGTGTAGGCCGCATCGAGCACGGCAGCCGGCAGCTTCGAGCGGGCCGTCACGTCGGTAAAGCTTCCCTTTTCGGACTGGTCATACAGGCGCACGCCGCCTGCGCCGGCCAGCGCCAGATCCTCCCGGAACGAGTAGGCCATGTCCAGCGGCAGCACGCCTTCTGGCGTGGGCGGGGTCGCGGACGGCCCGCCGGGGAAAGGTAAGGAGAGGGTCTTGCCATCCGGCGTCAGGAGGCGGACCTGGCGACCGTCGGCCAGCAGCACGGAGGGCGGCGACTCCGGCACAGGCGTCAGACGGAACTCGCCGGCGAGGTATGTGGGCAGCTCCGGGTGCAGGACCACACTGCGCGCCACGGCGGGATTGCCGGCCGCGTTGGGAATGGGCTGCTCCGAAAAGCTCAGCCCTGTATCGGGCGGCGCGGGCGTGAGCGGGGGGACTTTCAGGACGAGAAACCGGTCCAGGATGATCGGGGATTTGAGAACGTCCGCGCTTGCCTTAAAACCGGGAATGGGCAGCAGCACGTTGCGCAGGATCAAGATTTGACCGGCGGCCGCACGCGGGTCCGGGCCGGCAGCCGCTTTTCGGGCGGCGGCATAGGCGGAACGGGCCGTCTCCGGCCAACGCGCGCTGTAGGGCTGCAGCGCGTCCAGCGCCTGCCGCAGCCGCGCGCCGTCGCCGTTCTGTGCCGCGGCCAGAGCCAGCTCCGCCCGCGCGGCCAGGTTATCCGGGCGGATTTGCAGAATCTTTTCGAGGTCGTCTTCGATCTCCGCGCCGCTGCCCGGCTGCTGCTCCAGCGCCGTGGCGAGGACGTAGCGGGTCTGGATGTTGTTCGGGTCCAACTGGACGGCCTTCCGAAAATGGTCGATGGCGGCCGGAATGTTGTTCTGCTGGATCTCCAACTGTCCCCGAAGCGCCTCGATCTGGCCGTTATTGGCGGCCAGGGAATGGGCCACGTCGAGATCGTACCTGGCGCTCGCCAGATCGTTGTTCTGCAATCGAAAGAGTCCCAAATCCGCCCAGGTGGCCGGCTCCTTTGGGGCGAGCCGGGTCGCCGCCAGCAAGCTGTTGGCCGCGATCTGGCCGGCATTCGCGCTGGTGCCGACCTGCAGCGCGAGCACGCCCGTGTAGAAGGCAGAGACCACCTGCTGATAGGCCGGCGTGCCCGATTGCGGCAGCCCGGTCGCCTGATTTCTACGAGGGCATCCGATCATCGAGCCGGCGGATACGACCGCAAGAAGCAGAAGAGCCGCATAGCGAAGACGCGAAAGAAGGGAGATTCTGGACATGTGCCTGCGTGGATTCCGCGCGTGGCCCTGGTGGAAAGGGCTTACGATGGGTCGGTACGGCCTGGGCGGAGGTCTAGCCTCCGGTTAAGATCCGCCCGTGAGGGCAGCGACGCAGGAGCGGGGGCTTTGCCGCCTGCTAGACGGGTCGTTTACGGCACGGCAACAGCGAGGGGTCAGGCCACCCTGCCTTCGATGCGCGCGGTGCCGGTGCGCTCGAACTTGTTCCAGCCGACGGCGCCGCCCCGGACCGCCGAGACCAGCGACTTGAGGATGACATAGTACATCAACTGGCGATAGACGAAGCGCTGGAAGAAGAGCCAGGGCAGCAGGCGCGGATTCCCCCGATCCAGCCGAATGGCGATGGCCGCCGCCACCAATTCGATGACGAACATCAGGAGATAGAATTCGCCGAACTGAGCGAAATTTCCTTGAAACAGCGACCACACGATGGCGATGTCCATGAACGGCGAGATGGCCGGAAACAGGATCTGGTAGAGCCACAGGCTCGGCAGGGCCAGCCAGCCGAACGCGCCCTGCTGGCCGAGCGCGAAGCGGTGCTTCCAGAGGCACTGCAGCGTGCCGAAGGCCCAGCGGTAGCGCTGCTTGGCCAGGTTGCGCAGCGTCTCCGGCGCTTCCGTGTAGGCCAGCGCGGAGTTGTCGTTGACGATCCGCCATCCGGCCCGGCGCAGCTTCCAGGTCAGATCCGTGTCTTCGGCCAGCGTATCGGACGTGTAGCCGCCGACCTCCATGACCGCCGCGCGGCGCAGCGCGCCCACGGCGCCCGGCACGACCGTGATGCAGTTAAGCAGGTCGTAGCCGCGCCGGTCGAAGTTCTGGCTGGTGGTATATTCGAGCGACTGCCATTTCGTCAGCAGCTTATCGGCGTTGCCGACGCGCACGTTGCCGGAAACGGCGCCGATGCGCGGATCGGCGAAGTGGCGCACCAGTCGGGAGATCGTATCGGGCGTAAAGAGGGTATCGGCGTCCAGTGCGATCAAAATCTGGCCGCGCGCCGCCAGGATGCCCCGATTCAGCGCCGACGCTTTGCCGCCGTTCTCCTTCCGGAAGACGCGCACGCGCGGCTCGCTCGCGAAGGTCTCGCGCACCACCTCGGCAGTGCGGTCCTTGCTGCCGTCGTCCACGACGATGATTTCGAGGTCCGGATAGGCGCTGTCCAGGAGCGCCTGCACGGTGCGGGCGATGACCTTCTCTTCGTTATAGGCCGCGATCACGACCGAGACGGGTGGTATAAAGCCGGCCGGGAAGACGCGCCACTTCTCCCGAACCCGCTGGATGAGGGCCAGCCCCAGAAACAGCGCGATGCGCGAGATGCCCAGCACGAGAGAGAGCATGAACAGCGTCGAAAGCGTCCGCTGAACGAGGTAGGTCGTGTCGAAGATATACCGGTCGGCGCCCGCCAGCCACGTATCCCGGCCGGTGACCACCGGCATCAGCGTCGTGCGCGGCAGGCCGCGCAGGTCGGAAACGGTCATAAAGGTGTAGCCCATCTGGCGCAGTTGCGTGATGATCTGCGGCAGCGCCGCGACGGTCCGGCTGCGGTCGCCCCCGCCGTCGTGCAGCAGGACGACGGTGCCCACGTCCCGGTTGACGACCACGCTCTTGACGATGTCCTCGTAATCGCGCGGACGGGTCGGATCCATCGCCTCCGTGCCGGCCTTGTAATTATAGAGCCGCCAGTCCTGCGGGTCGTTGGTCTCGCCGACCGTGATGTAGCCAAGCTCGGCCGCAGTCAGCATCGGCACGACCTCTTTGCCGGTCTGCGGCTCGACGTCGCCGCCGTAGGGCGGGCGGAAGAGCGTGGTCGAATGGCCGGTGATCGCCTCGATGATGCGCTGCGTGGCATTCAGTTGCAGCTTCTGGGCCTCCAGCGGAAGCTTGAACAGGTCCGGGTGCGACCAGGAGTGGTTGCCGATCTCCTCGCCCTGATCCCATTCGCGGCGCACCAGGTCCGGATTCTCTTCCGCCTGCTTGCCGACGACAAAGAAGGCAGCGGGCACGTGATACTGCTGCAGGATGTCGAGGATCCTGGGCGTCCAGGTCGGGTCGGGGCCGTCGTCGAAGGTCAGCACGATCTTCTTCTGCGCGTTGTTATTGGCGCCGCCGTAACGGCGCACGACCCAGGACGAAGGCAGCAGCGGCGCGCCGGTCTGCGGGTCCTTGAGATAGGATTCTGAGGTGATGTATCCGGTCTTGGGATCGATCCGGACCGTCCGGCGGCCCTCGCTGGGCGGCGCCGTGGGCTGCAGCAATTCGCCCTCGCCCTCGAAATCCACCTCGCCCTGGCCGCCATAAGAAAGGCTGTCCAGCGCGCCCCCAGCTACGATCTTGCCCCAGTCCGCACTCCAGTCCCGCTTGTTGAAGAAGCTCCAGAGGCTGGGGTCTTCCGCGCCCATGTACCAGAGCGCCGCGCCCCGGATGCCGCGCGGCCGGGCCAGGCGCAACTGATTGTAGACGCTGACGGCGTCCTGCATCCAGACGGTATGATCGACCTCCTTCGTCCGGCCCTCGGCATCCGTGACGTCTTCGGCATAGGAGAAGGTCGGATTCAGGCTCTTAGGAGCCAGATGGATCACGGCGTCCGGCTGGCTCTCTTTGGCGGTGATGACCGCGCTCTGATAGGTCAGGTCGGTCGGATCGGTGCTGCCCTTGGGCCAGTCGTAGCCGTGGTTGCCCACCCCCATGACGATCTTGCCTGCCGGGACCTTCGCAAGCAGTTGCTTCAGGTCCTGGGCCGTCCAGTCGATGCCTGCGACCGGCCCGACCTCCGTACCGCCCGCATGCTCGTCGTAGAACATGGGCACGATCCAGTCGTTCCACTGGGCCAGTTGGGGGATGTCGAAAGCCTCGTTTTCCAGCTCCACGTCCTGCGTGACCAGCAGACCGTGCGGGTGGAGGGCGGTATAAAGCTCCTTCATAAACTCGACGAGCGGCCCCCGGTCGTCCGTATCCATTTCCTCGAAATCGATATTGATGCCCTGCATGTGATTGCTGAGCAGCCAGTTTTGCAGACGGGAAATGACATTGGCGCGGGCCGCCGGGTCGGAGAGGACTTCGTGGACAGCCTCCTTGTCCCACTGGCCTATGCCCTCCTCTGCGCCTTTGGGCTTGGTGTAGTTGTTGAGCAGGGGCAGGATGGGAATACCGCGTGAATGGACCAGCGGAGTCACATCCTGCCTATCGAGCGCTTTTTCCCGGCCATCCACAAAAGGCAGATCGGAGGCGCTGGGATCGGCGTAGTGGCTGCCGGCCGGCTTGAGGTGCAGCCATTCCGGAATGAAATGGGTGATCGAGTCGACGTTGCGATGAATCGAGGCGCGCGAGGTCTCGTCCCAGTTGACATAGAAGCCGGCGACGACGGGGGGCGCATTCTTCGGCACCGATGCCGGCGGCAGGAAGGCGTCTGCCCCGCCGTTTCCGGCGGGGCGCTGCGCCGTGCGCCGCTCGTACTCGGTGGCCCGGCGGTTGCGCTCCAGCCGGGTCTGCCGCTCGTTCTCTGCGTACTTCGCGAGCCTCTTCTTATCCTTATTCAGCTTGTAGACGAGCTTGCCTTGCTGGTGGTCCTCCAGAATCGGCTCCAGGTTGCCGATGTCCTTGACCTCCGCCACCTTCGGCAGCGGCGCGGTCGGCATGACTTTGATCGCGACCACGCTGACGATCAACAGAAGCAGGCCGACGAAGGCCAGCAGGAACCCGGCCACCGTGCCGCTAAAAACCCAGGGCCAGCGCCGCCGCCGGACATCGTAGAAGACCGGATAGGCCGGCGCCGGAAAGCCGGGATCGGCGGCTTCCACGTCCGCCTCCGCCACCGGGACGCCGATCGGCGGCGATTCGCTCTCCGGGGCCGAGAGCGCCGCGTTCTCCGGTGTCGCAGGAGAGGGAAATGCGGGCAGAGAAGAAGGTATCGAGTTATCGGTAGACAAGGGCGCTTATCCTTCGCAGGCTGCTATAATGTATTATACTAGATACGAGACAATAGGCGGCCGATCTATACGGTCGCAAAATCGACGTAACACAACGACGGCTCGGTCGTCGAACCACACGTAGGCTTACACTCATCTATACGTGTACCACACCACTTCGTGACTTGCAAGGAGGCATCACCGGCATGCCCGCATCCGGCATCCTTTCGCGCACCCGAAAAATTCCCTGGCTGCCCCTCGGCGCCTGTATCGGCCTTCTCCTGGGCTGGAGCCACGTTGCCGCCGCCCCGCCCAGCGCCGAGGCCAGCGACATCGCCCACTTCACCACCCGCATCCAGGATCTGCAAACCAGTGTCCGGGTCACTCAGTGCGATCCGGGCGCCCTGGAGAAGATCGGCCCGGACTTCAAGCAGACCTATTCCATCCGCAACCTGACCTTTCTCTACAAGCATCCGGACAAGATCCGCCTGGAGGGCCACTCCCCTACCCTCGGCACGGCGGTGATGATCCTCAACGGCGCCACCCGCTACTTCAGCGTTCCCCGGCTGCGCGTGAAGAAGACGGAGGACCTGGAGAGCACGCCCAGCCGGCGCCAGTCGCTTTTAGAGTATGGCGGCCTCCTCTCTGCGGATACGCTGCGCTTCATGAAGGGCCGGTTCGTGCGGCTGGAGACTGTCGATGGAAGCCCGGCAGATGTTTTCGACCTGACCTATCAGGGCTTAGCGAGCGGCTCGCACTACCGGCTGTGGATCGATCCCAGGACGGACGTGACGCTGAAGCGCGCCTGGTACGACCGCAACAACAACCTGAAGGCGACTTTCTACTACGAGCAGCCGCAGGAGGTTTCCACGAACGTGTGGCTGCCCAGCCGCATCGAGGTCAAAAACGCCGAAGGCGCCATCGCAGCGGTCACGACCCTGAGCGACGTCAAGGTCAACCAGGGCCTCCCCGATTCGCTTTTCTCTATATCTCAGTGAGACCTCACCCCCTGACTCCCTCTCCCTCCCAGGGAGAGGGGGAGATTTGGGTTCGACGGTGGGATTGGGCGGCGATCCTCTTCCTGGTAGTCACCACAGCACTGCGCTTGTCCGCGCTCTCGCGTCTGGAGCTGGCGCCGGACGAAGCCTATTACTGGGACTGGTCCCGCCATCTGGCGCTGGGCTACTACGATCAGGGGCCGATGATCGCCTATCTGATCCGGGCGACCACGGCCCTGTTCGGCACGAACGAGTTTGGGGTGCGCTTCGGGGTGCTGGCTGCCTCGTTGGGCACGTTGGTGTGCGCCTACGTGCTGGCCCGGCGGATCTTCGGACCGCTGGCCGGCTTCCTGACGGTCGTGCTGCTGGGACTGACCCCGCTGATGGCGGTGGGCAGCCTGATCGCCACCTACGATCCTCCGCTGGTCTTCTTCTGGGCATTGGCGGCGCTCTTTCTGGAGCGGGCGCTATTCGCGCCGTCGGCGCGGCAGCAGCGAGCGGCCTGGCTCTGGACCGGTGTCGCGACGGGCCTGGGATTTTTGAGCAAGCACACGATGCTGCTTATTATTCCCTGCCTGCTGCTGTTTCTGGCCCTCTCGCCCGCGCACCGCCGCTGGCTGCGCCGCCCGGAGCCTTATCTGGCCTTCCTCCTCACTCTCCTGCTCTACAGCGGTGTCTTCTGGTGGAACGCCCATCACCACTGGTGGACCTTCCAGCATCTCCTCTTCCTGACGGGGAAAAGCTCCGGCACGCCGCTGCGCCGCCTGGGAGATTTCCTCGGCTCGCAGGCGCTGCTGCTGGGCCCGGCGCTGTTCCTGGCATCACTGGCAGCTTGCTGGGCCGGGCTGCGCACGGCCTGGCGTGCCCGCTTATCGGAGCATACCGCCGCGGACAAGCCGCTCTTTCTCGCCTGCCTGGGCCTGCCGGTCTTCCTCTTTTTCTGCCTGCTGGCGCTCAAGGCGAAGGTGCAGGGGAACTGGCTGCCGTTCGCCTGGATCACGCCGACGGTTTTGTGGTCCGGCTGGGCGGCGGCGCGCATACAGAACTCTCGGCGCGCCGCATGGAAGATTGCTGGGCTTGCCGGCCTCCTCGCCGTCACGAGCGGCGATCTCACCGTCCTGATGGCCTTCCCCACCCTGCGCGCCGAGGTCGGCCTTCGTCTTCCTCCCGACGCGGATCCCTCCAACACGACCACCGGCTGGCGCCAGTTGGCGGCGCACGTGCAGCAGCTACGCCAGGAGATGCAGCGGCAGGGCCATAAGGTGTTCCTGGCCGGGAACGGCTACCAGTACTGCGCGCTGCTGGCCTTCTATCTTCCCGACCACCCGGAAACCCACGATCTCTTCCTGCACTTCCGCCTGACCATGTACGCGGCGCACGTCGATCGGTTAAAAGCACTCCTGGGAGAGGACGCCATCTTTGTCAACGATGGCCAGGCAGACGACGGGGACTTGCGCAAAATCTTCACGACCGTGCAGTGGGACCCACCCTTCCCCATCTGGCGGCAGCCCTTCTATACCGAGCCGATCCGGACGATCTACATCGCCCGCTGCTATCGTTACCGGCGCTATACGGGTCTGGAGTGGGCGCTGGGGGGATAAAAGCAGGGACTGGGGACTTCGGCGCTTCGCGCCTGGGGACTCGGAAAACCTGCATGCAAAGGTGTACGCCTTCGATACCGGCTTTTCCCTAGTCCCTAATCCCCAGTCCCCAGTTTTAGCGCACCGTGATGCGCGTGGTCCCGAACGGATGATTGCCGTGGCCCATCGTCATCAGCGTTGCCGTGAAGGTGTAGGTGCCCGGTGTCAGCACGGGGGCTTGCTCCTGTCCCGGCCGGTAGGTTTCGGAGAAGGAAAGCGCCTTGCCGGGCGGCAGCGAGACGGAGGAGACCATCTGGGTAAACATCTGGCCGTGCGACCACTGCCAGATTTTCGGGTTTTTAGGATCGCTCCCGCGCCGGAGGTCGATGTCATAGCGCTGCCCGGTCGGAAAGGTCAGCCGGACGGGGTCTTTGGTCGCGTTTTTGACCGTGATGGTCATCTGAATCGGCGCGCCGGACCGATAGATCTTCTTATCCGTCCGCACACTGAGGGCCACCGGGACGACGATTTCTACAGCAGATGGCCGCGTCGCCCGAGCGCTTCCTGAGACCGGGCCGATCCCCTGGCCGGGCCGTGCTGGCTTCTTATGGCTGGTCTGCGCCCACCCGACGCCCGAAGCGGCCATTAGCAAGAAGACCGCGCCGCAGGCGCATGGCAGCAAGATTTCATACCGCATGATCCCTACCTCACTTCGGGATACCTCCCGGCATCGTCCGATAGATCGATTCGATCATATTCTTGTTATTGGAGCTGTTCTGATCGTGCGGATCGACGGCCAGAACCTTACGATAGACGGCCAGCGCCGCCCGATACTGCACCGGGCGCGACAGCTTCGTGCCCTTGTAGAACATGAGGGCGTTGCCGTACCGGTTGCCGGCGTCCACGAAAGCCTTCTTGGTCCGGGCGTCTTTGGGATGCTTCTTGACGGCGACCAACGCTGCTGTGAAGGTGCGATCCAGAGGCGCCAGGCTTGGGTCCATTTTGGGCGCCTTCTGCAGCGCCTGCGTCGTGGTCATTGTGCCGGACGCAGCGTAGGGCGCTCTGCCCGCCGAGTGTACGTGGACTTGAGGCCGCTGAACGGGCACGGGAGGCTGCGCCAGGATACCGGCAGGCATCGACAGCAGCCCGGCGACCACTATTACGGTCTGTAGGGAAAGTTTCATTACGAGTCCTTCCTTTCCATTCGATCAGGCTAGGTTATCTATATGCTAGTATACCTAAAGCTGGGACGCTCAAGCCGTCTACTTCGGCTTCAAAGCGATGTCTGGCAACCCGATCTAATCAAAGGGCCGCTTTTATCCCATCAAGCGAGGATCGAACTCATAAGGAAAAGGCCCTTCGATATGTAGAGCGGGGAAGCTGGGGTGCAGAGGATTGATGAGGTAGTTGCTTTCGCTTTCGACAATGGCACTCGGCGCCTCTAGAACTAACGATTCTTGCTTCGCTGCCCACGATTCTCCGAGAAGCGCAAGCGCCTGGGTCATGTTCACCAGCGTATGAAACGCCAGCAGGTTGGCCACAATGACCATCTCACTTTCGTTGGGCGTGTAGATCTCAGCGAGTTCTTTGTCTGTTGGATCGGCTTTCAGGAGTGGATAGGCGGTATCGCTGGCGCTGGGCATGGATTTTTGGTTGTCCTTTAATCTGTCTCGCACCCGTTTGCGAGAAATAGTCTATAATATGGGTAGTGTGACAGTGCAGAGGCGTTTTCGTGGCATCTTTTCGTCTGTCACGTAAACGTCCGCTTAGGTGACAGCCATGCTGGTGGGGTATATGCGGGTATCGAAGGCGGATGGGTCGCAAACGCTGGACCTGCAGCGTGACGCGCTCCTGGCTGCTGGAGTGGAGGCGCAGCATATTTACGACGACCGGGCTTCTGGGCGAACGGAGGAACGACCCGGCCTGGAGGCCGTTCTCAAAGCGCTGCGTGACGGGGATATTCTGGTCGTGTGGAAACTGGATCGCCTGGGCCGAAGCCTGCGGGGCCTGGTGAATACCGTACATGACCTGACCCAACGTGGCGTCGGGTTCAAGGTACTCACTGGGCACGGCGCGGCCATCGATACAACCACACCTTCCGGTAAGTTAGTGTTCGGCATATTTGCTGCGCTGGCCGAGTTCGAGCGGGAATTGATCTCGGAGCGCACGAGGGCTGGACTGGCGTCAGCACGTTCGCGTGGTCGTAAAGGAGGCGCACCCTTCAAGATGACGGCTCCCAACGTGCGGCTAGCGATGGCAGCAATGGGACACCCGGGAACCAACGTCGGAGACCTGTGCAAAGAACCGGGGATTACGCGCCAGACCCTGTATCGGCATGTCGCGCCTGATGGTACTCTACGGGAAGATGGTCAGAAACTTATCAACTCACCTTAGTTCAGCTATATCTCAATCAGGAGACAAACGTATGGCTGCTTCACCAGGAAACGATAACAAAGACAACTCAGTAAGCCCAGAATTAAGAGCACCTAACAAAACCCTGTCAGCCAAGCGTTCCAGCAGAGGAGCACACAGCCCAACAGCAGGAACGCTTCGTGGATGTCGTCTCGGCGCTCGTAGCGGATACGCAAGCGGCGCATCCGGTGCAGCCAGGAGAA